>DATATE010000014.1:0-48093 GCA_036268955.1 Pseudonocardiaceae bacterium | reverse complement strand
CCCCCACCCAACCCACACACCACCCCCGCCAACGCCTCCACCACCCCCATCCACTCCTGCCGCAACCGCAACCGCTCACCCTCAACAAACCCACCCGGCAACCCCACCAACGCCCCACCCCGACCCAACTCCAACGCCTCCCGCAAACACTCCACCGCCACCTCCCACTCCGCACGCCCTCGCGCACCCAACCCCTCACCCACCAACCGCCGAAACTCCACCACATCCACCCCCACCCCCTCCACCACCGCATACCCACCACCCCGCGACACAATCACCGAACCCCCCACCACTCGCCGCAGCCGGTGGACGTAGGTCCGGATCGTGCTCCGCGCCGTCGGCGGGACCGCCTCTTCCCACACGGCACCGGCAATGTCCTCCACCGATACCGGGCGACCCCAGCCCAGCAACAACACGGCCAACGTCACTCGCTGCTGCCGCGGCCCAAGATCCAACTCCACCCCGTCACGCCACCCACGTACCGGACCCAACAACGAAAAGTGCAGACCCGGCTCCACAACACTCCTCCATGGACGTCCAAGACCACCAACAACGCGTCCTACCAGCCCACACGTTACCAACGCTGGACCCAGATGACTGGTATCGAACGGGCTCGGGTCGCTCAACCAGCACGGCAGCGTCATGCCCTCGCTGATCCGCTACTGGGGTGTGCGCGCATTGGATGGCGCGGGGATTCGGTCCGGGACGAGCCGAGCCGGCTGCTGACGTCAGTCCCGCAGGCGGCGGAAAATCCGGTCGAGAGCGTGCCGCACCATGGCGGGCAGGCCTTCGCCGCGCAGGTCGGCCATGAACTGTTCGTTGATCCCGCCGGGAGTCATGTGCTTTTCGGTCAGCGCGGCGAGCGAGTCGCCGTCGCGGGAAAGGGATTGGCCGAGCTGACCGAAGATGTGCGCGGTGTACGCGGTCGCCGCGTCGTGGTCCACGCCGTGGTCGGCGAGCCAGTCCGCGATGGTGGTGAGGTAGTCAAGGTGGGCGGCGAGGGTGGCCGTTGCCGCGCTGAACGCGTCAAGGGCCGTTTCCTCGCTGGCGACGAGGACGCCGCCGAGGCGGCCGAACAGTTCACGGGCGACGGCGTTGTCCGGGTAGGTCGTGGTGAGGCTCTGGCCATGTGCCGCCGACGGCAGCGGGATGGTCCGCACGACCTGGCCGGCGGGGGCCACCCAGTCGGCCAGCCGCGCCAGCCGTATCCCGGCCATCGCGCTGATCACCACATGCTCCGGCCGGAACGTCAGTTCGGCCAGGACGGCAGGCGCGATCGGCGGACGCACCGCGAGCACGATCGATGGCGCGCGGTCGAGCACCTCCTGGTTGGTCTCGCACACCCGCACGTTCGGAAACCGGCTCGCCAGTTCCTGCCCGACGGCGATACCGCGCGGCGAGAGGAAGACCGGGGGTGCGGCGGCGGTATCGGCGCTGAGGCCGGTCACGATGGCAGCGGTGATCTCGCCCGCCCCCACGAACCCGTACCCGGTCTGCGGCGAACGTGGCTGATCGGCCGATTCCGACGACGACTGCCGCATTTCCGCTGCGCCTCCCTGATCGTGGTCACCTGTGGTCGGCCCGATGTTAGGTGGCCGGCGCGGGACGTGATCTCAGGAAACGCCGGTACCACTCGGCGCTTCTGGCGAGACCGACCTCGAAGGGTTCGCCTGGTGGTTGGCCGACGGTCTGCCAGACCTGGCGCGACCGGTACCAGCGGTCGCGCGCGAACAGGGCGAGGTCCCGTCGGGAACGTCCGGTCTCGGGCAGGCGTTGCCGGATGGTCTCGACGGACATGGGGCGATCCGGAACGTCCAGCTCAAGAGCGTTGACGGCCGTCTCGACGAGCGTGGTCACCGAGGTGGGGACGGGGTGGTTGACGTCGATGGCCGCGCCTCGGTGGGCACGATCGTCCTCGATCGTGGCGAGAGCACAGAGCACCCTGGCGAGGTCGTCGACCATGATGGTCGAGACGCGGGCCGGGCCCTCGATACGTCCACCCGCTCTGACCAGGAGGTCTGCCAGTGCCGGGATGAACCAGCGGTCACCGTTGCCGTAGACGAGGTGGGGTCGGACCACGCAGCCGCCGCTGTCGCGGACGAGCTGCTCGGCGACGAGACGGCTGGCGCTGGCCGGGGATGCCGGCCGGTAGTCGGCTGGCGGTGGCGCGACACCGTCGTGGTGGCCGCGCCCGTACACCGACGCGGTGCTCACGTAGATGATACGGGCCACCCCGCTTTGGCGAGCCGCGTTGACCAGGGCGGCCGTGCCCGCTGCGTTGACCGCCCAGCACTGTCGCGGGTCGGCACCGACGTAGGAGGCGGCGTGCACGATGGTGTGGACGCCCCGGCAGATCTCGGGCAGGGAGGTCTGGTCGGTCAGGTCGCCGATGACGCGCTCCGATGGCCTCTGGCCAGGGGTTTCGTCCGCGACGCGCCGGACGAGCGCACGCACCTGGACCTCGGGACGGGCACCAAGGGCGCGGAGCACCGCGGACCCGATGAAGCCGGTCGCGCCCGTGACCAGTACCCGAGGCGTGTTCACGACAATGCGTGGGCTCGCTGGACAAACTAGCCGATCGCTACGCTGGGTCATATATAATGATGTTTCTGACAAACCAACCGACCGGTTCATTCGAGGTTCCTATGGGCCGAAGGAGGGGAGTGCTCGATGCCCAAGCAGGAGCGTGCCGAGATCACCCGGCGTGCCATCATCCGCGGCGCGGCGGAGGTGTTCGACCGGTACGGATACGCCGCATCCACGCTCAGCGACGTGATCGGACAGGGTGGCGTCACCAAGGGCGCGCTGTACTTCCACTTCAAGTCCAAAGAAGACGTCGCAAGCGCCGTGGTGGAGGAGCAGCATCGACTGTCGGTCGGTCCGAGCCGCGCCTGGCTCGAACAGGACGGCAACAGCCTGGAGGCCGTGATCAGGGCGACGCAGCTCATGGCGGTGCAGCTGACGAGCGACGTGGTCGTGCGGGCGGGCATCCGGTTGACGCTTGAGCACGGCACGTTCGGCGCTCTGCAGGTCGACCCGTACGTCGAGTGGGTCGACGTCATCAAAGAGTTGACGCAGCGGGCCATGGACGAGGGTGATGTGCGCTCGCCCCTGAGTGCTGAGGATCTGGCCCGCTTCGTGGTCGGGACCTTCACCGGGATACAGGTGCTGTCCGAGGTGTTCACCGGACGGCAGGATCTTCGTCGCCGCGTCGAGCAGATGTGGATCATCCTGTTTCCAGCTCTCGTTCCGGCACGAAAGATTCAGCATTTTCGTCGGATCGCCGCCACGTTCCCGGACGATCCCAACCAGGATGTCGCGGCCTCGTGACGGTCGCCGGTGGCTAGGCCGCGCGGGTGACGGCGTGGTGCTGGATGCGGCGCATCTGGACGGTACCGGCCACCGCCGTCTGGTCGTCCTGCGAAACGACCATCTCCAGTGCGACCTCGGTCGGCGTTATCTGCCGCAGCATGTTCGCGATCACGATCGACGGACGATCCAGCTCAAGGTAGCGCGCGAAGTTGATGTCGCAGTCGGCGAGCTGCGCGTCCGGCCAGCCCAGCAGGGCGCGACCCGCCTGGCGGAGCCCTTCGAACACCAGCATTCCCGGCACGTGGTCCTGCGGGTGGTCGAACAGCACCGGATGCTCGGTCCGGACTCGAAGGGGCCAGGAACCGACGCTGGGGACCTGGCAGGCCTCGACGCCGAGGGCGGCGCCGAGCACCACGTCCGCTTCGGTGTTCATGCCGACAAGGTGCGGATCGGCCGGCAACAGGGCGACAGTCGAGTCCACTGTGGTCGGTGTGCGGTCGCCACGCAGCCTGCGGTACAGCGTTGGTGAGACACAACGCATCCGGACGGCCGCCGTGCCGAACGGCAGGCCCTCGCGCAGGAACCGCGCATCCAGGCGCAGGTGAACCGCGGACGAGGTGCTCCTGCGTAGGTGGACCAGTGCGGCCTCGATGACGATGTTGGCGGGGGCGGGCATGGTGCGCAGTCCGTCCGAGTTCACCGAGATCGTCATCCGATCCATGACGAACTTCCAGTCCAGCGGCACGTCCTCACCGCTGTGCGCGAGCAGGATGCCGGTCTGCCGCACCGTCTCGGCGATCAGCAGCGGGTCGTGGTGGCCGTTCAACACCCGGTAGAGACTGTGCCCGCGCGGCCACTGCGCGGCACACAGATACGTGTTGTCACCGGTCGAGCGCCAGTCGGTGAGCAGTACCTCGGCCACGGAGCTGCGATGCACCAGATGACGTGACACGATTCTGTTGAACGACAACGGTAACTGCGAGGGTCCGGGCGCATCGGCCGGAGTCTGTCTAAGATTGATGGTGGCTACGCTGGCAGTCATCACGAACTCCCCTGGGTCTGCGTCGCGTGAATCGCATGCGGTGAAAGGCCCCTGGTCCGCATGGCGTGGATAGCATGCCATGGAAACAAACCGGCCACAAGGTTTTCATTGCCGTTACCGCGGGGCGGCCGACTCGTCGGTGTCAGAGCAACATCGCGCCAGGTCGAGGCACGCTTTCATAGGCCAAAAAAGCCCGTTCGGCAAGGGGATTTCGGCCGAAATATCGAAAGTCCGATGTCGATCTGCGGAGAGTGCGGTCTTGACAAAACGGGTCGGTTGGTTTGTTCTATGCCTAGTGGTCGCGGATTGCCGCGGCCGCCACGCGGACTCCTGCCCACCGGATCGGGTTGCGGCACGGTAGGTGATCGACCGGTAGCAGACGGCTTCGGAAGGACCAAGCATGCTCACACAGGCGCCGACGCAGGATGTGGCCAGTCAGCTCGCCAGGGAAATCCGGCGAACGGTTATCGAGATGAGCGGTTCGCCCAACGGGGTCCACATCGGCGGCAGCATGTCGATCGCGGACCTGCTCGCCGTGCTCTACGGCGAGGTGCTTCGGCAGCCGGCCGAGGAGGGTTCGCCGGACGAGCGGGACTACCTGATCCTGAGCAAGGGACAGGCGTCCGCGGCCTTGTACGCGGTGCTCGCCGCGACCGGCGTGATCCCGAGAGCTGAGTGCGAGACCTACGCCGAACAGGGCAGCAGGCTGGCCGGGCATCCGATGCGCAGCCTGCCCGGCGTCGAGTTCTCAACGGGTTCGCTGGGCCACGGGCTTTCGCTGGGGTTGGGTGTCGCCATTGCCGGGCGGCGTTACGGGCACGACAACCGGGCGTTCGTGATCCTGGGCGACGGGGAGTTGCAGGAGGGCTCGAACTGGGAAGCGGCGATGGCGGCCGCCCATCTCGGGGTCGACAACCTGATCGCGATCGTGGATCGCAACGGCTGGCAGATCAGTGGCAGGACCGAGGACTGCCTGGGGCTGGAACCGCTGGCCGACAAGTGGGCCGGCTTCGGCTGGCGAGTGCTCACGATCGACGGACATGACCACGACCAGATCAGGCGCGTGTTCGAACTGCCCGTCGAACCGGGCAGGCCGACGGTCGTCATCGCCCGCACGATCAAGGCACGAGGGATCCCCGGCCTACAGGACACCAAGCAGAGCCATTCGGCGACCCTCGACCAGCGCGCCCGCCAGTTGGCTCTCGCGGTACTGGCCGGTGAGCGGCGATGAGCACCGATCTGGCGGCCCGCCGCTCCGTCGCGGATGTCTTCGACCACGTCTGGCAGCACCGATCGACCATCCAGAGCCGCGACGCCTACGCCCTCATGCTGCTCGCCCTGGCACGGGACAACCCGCGCCTTGCCTGTCTCGCCACCGACATGGACTACGAGGACCACTTCGCGAAGGAACTGCCGCGCCAGTACGTCGATGTCGGCATCGCCGAGCAGAACATGATCAGTGTCGCCGCCGGGATGACCGTTGCGGCGCGGCCGGTGTTCGCCAACGGCATGAGCCCGTTCGCCATCGCCCGCGCCTACGAACAGATCAAGGTCGACGTGGCCGGCGCGAACCTACCCGTCAAGATCGTGGGCACGCACGGGGGTTTCTCCTCCGGTCACTACGGCCCGACCCATCATTCGCTGGAAGACATCGGCGCGACCCGGATGCTGCCGAACATGACCGTTGTGGTGCCGGGTGACGCCTACGAGGCCGCGCAGGCAACGGCCGCCCTCGCCGACGATCCCGGTCCCGCGTTCCTGCGCCTCGGGCGCCAGGCCACCCCGGCGCTGTACGAGGAACGCACCGAGTTCGAACTGGGCAAGGCACGCGTGCTGAGCGCGCCCGGCCGCGTGCTGTACATCGCCACCGGTCCTTATCCGAACCTGGTCGCGGCGGAGGCGGTCCGGGAACTCGCCGTGCGGGGGGTGAGCGCTGGACACCTGAACATGCACACGGTCAAACCGCTGGACACCGCAGCGATTCTCGACGCGATGGCCCATGCCGAGGTGGTGGTGACCATTGAGGACCACCGCGCGGTCGGCGGCCTCGGTGGTGCGGTCTGCGAGGTGGTCGCCGAGGTCGGGGGACCGCCGGTACGGCGGATCGGCGTCCCCGACGTCCACTTCGACCTGGTCGGCGGGGAGCGTCACCTGCTGGACAGCGCCGGGATCAACGCGACCAACGCGGTTGGCCGGGCGCTGGACGTCGTGGCGGGATGAACCGCGCACCGCACGTCGCGGCGTCACCGGGAGCCGGGCGTCCCGCATCCGCCGTCCCGGCCCGCGCCGGTCGCGACCACCCCGACCTGAGGACGAGGTCGTCGCACGGCCCCGAAGGAGAAGCCTCATGCTCAGCCCTTTAGCGACCGCATCCGAGACGACACGGCCGATTCGCGTGCTCAAGTTCGGCGGCACCTCGGTCGGCACCTCGGCCGCGCGGCTGCGCGAGGTCGCCACCCGAGTAGCCGATGTGCACCGCGCGGGACACCCGGTCGTCGTCGTGGTGTCCGCACGAGGTGCCACCACCGACGAACTCATCACGGATGCCCGGTCGCTGGCGGCGATGCCCTCGGCGCGGGAAATGGACCAACTGCTGGCCACCGGCGAGATCTCCTCGGCGGCGCTGCTCGCGATCATGCTCAACGAGGTGCGGACGCCCGCGACCTCGTTGACCGGCGCGCAGGCCGGCATCACCGCCTACGGCCGGCACGGGGACGGACGCATCGCCGACGTCGACGGCACCCGGCTGCGCGAGGTACTCCGTCGTGGCGCGGTCGCGGTGGTCGCCGGCTTCCAGGGCATCGACGGCAGGGGCGATGTCATCACCCTGGGGCGGGGCGGGTCCGATACGACGGCCGTTGCGCTCGCCGCCGCGCTGGGCGCCGCGACCTGCGAGATCTACACCGACGTCGACGGTGTCTACAGTGCCGATCCGCGCATCGCCCCGGATGCGGTGCTGCTGTCCAGGATCGGCAGCCACGTCATGTCCGAGATGGCCTACGCGGGCGCACGCGTACTGCACCCCCGGTCGGTCGAACTCGCCGGCAGGACCGGCGTCACCATCCATGTCCGTTCGGCATTCACCGACAGACCCGGTACCGCCGTCGTCTCCGATGAAACTGGAGGAGAAATGCTCGAGAACCCCCGGCCCGTCACCGGGATCGCCCATGACGCCGATGTCGCCAGGGTCGTGATTCATCCAGGGAGCCTGACCGGCCGAGGCTCGGAACTGTTCGCGGCGCTGGCGGATGCCTCGGTCGATCTGGACCTGGTGGCCCGTGCCGGCGACCGGGACATCGGCTACGGATGGGACTTCACCGTCGCGCGGTCACACGTCGCGGCGCTGGGCACACTGCTGGCCCGGTTCGGCTGCGAGGCCGACATCCACGAACCGGTGGCCAAGGTCTCCCTCGTCGGCACCGGACTGCTCAGCCAGCCGGGCACGATGGGCCGGATGCTGGCCGTGCTGGCGACGGCGGGCATCGAAACCTACTCGGTGTCGACCTCGCAGGTCCGCGCGTCGGTCACCGTCGCCAAGGCCAACTGCGGGCGCGCGGTCGGCCTGCTGCACAGGGAGTTCCGGCTCGATCAACCCGGAGATGCGGTCGACCACGTGATCGCCGTATAGCGGGCACCGGGCGAGCGGAGTCACCATGACCATGCGGAACGGACCGAGCGCCGATGTCGATCGGCGGGCCGGCGAAATCTACCGGCGCATCCGTCGACAGCGAGCCGCCGACCTGGCGGAGGTGTGCCGCGAACTCGGCATGGACACCGACCAGGCCGCGGACGCGGACGCGAAGCTGACCCGGCTGGGCCTGATCCGGCCGCGCGAGCCCGGCGGTTCGGTCGTCGTTCCGATCAGCCCGGAGATCGCGATCGTTGCCGCGCTGTCCCGCGAGCAGGAACAACTCGACCGCTACAGCGCCGCGCTGGACGGTCTGCACCACCAGGTGACCGAACTCGTGGAACAGTTCCTTCCGCTCGGCACGCCGGGCAGCCACGACGTCGAACTCCAACTGCTGACCGACCGGGAGAGCGTCACCGCCTACCTCGACACGGCCACCGCGCTCACCCGCGACGAGGTGCTGTCCATGCATGCCGGTCCCCTCCTTGGCGCACACGCGCTCCAGGAGGGATACCGGCGCGGGCGCGCACTGCGCGAGCGGGGGATTCGGCTGCGCACCATCTATCCGCGCATGCGGATGACCGGCGGCCACGTGGCCCGGCGGGTCGATGAGCTGGTCGGGGTCGGCTACGACATCCGCGTCGCGGACACGCTCCCGGTCACCGCGTTCACCTTCGACGCGCGCCGCGCGGTGCTCGCGACCGACCCGCTCGACCCGAACGCCGGGCTGATCGCGATCGAGGGCGAACTCCTGGTGCGCTGCCTGGTCAGGATGTTCGAGTACTGCTGGCTGCACGCGACCGACCACCGGCCGGCGCTGCCCGTCGACGAGGACGCCTCGGCCTTGTCCGCGCAGGAGCGGGCCGTGGTGCGGATGCTCGCGACCGGCCTCAAGGACGAGAAGATCGCCCGCCGGCTCGGCGTGTCCGTGCGGACCGTCAGCCGCATCGTCGGCGACCTGATGCGCCGCCTCGACGCGGACAGCCGCTTCCAGGCCGGGGTTCGCGCGGCCGGCTCCGGCTGGACCGATTAGGCCGACCGCACACACGAGCTGAGCGTTGCCCGTCGATCGGACAACGCTCAGCTCCTGCCTTTCCGGTTATCCCACGCTCATCCTCGGCCTGCGCTGCGGTTGGGCGAGGAAGCCGCGGTCCAGTTCGCCGACGGTCGAGATGCCCAACTGGAGCATGGCGTCGGCGAACTCCGCCTTGAGCAGGTCGAGCACGCGCTGCACGCCCCGTTCCCCGGCGAGGCCGAGGCCCCACAGGTAGGGGCGGCCGATGCACACCGCCCGCGCGCCGAGCGCGACCGCCTTCGCGACGCCGACCCCGGAGCGGACACCGCCGTCGAGCAGCACCGGGTGCTCGACCGGAACGGCGTCCACCACCGACTCAAGGGCGAACAACGACGGAATGACACCGTCGAGCTGGCGTCCGCCGTGGTTGGACACGATCGTCGCGTCGACCCCCAGGTCGACACAGCGCCGCGCGTCCACCGGCCGCAGCACACCCTTGACCAGCAACGGCAGGTTCGTCCTGCCCCTGATCCAGCGCAGGTCGTCCCAGGTGACCGGCAGCTTGTCCAGCCGCCCGCACGAGGGCGGCGCACCACGCAGAATCCCCAGCGTGCGCAGCGTGCCGTAGTCGACCCCGGCCGGCAGCCGGTAACCCGCGCGCTGCGTGGACAGTCGCCGGGCGGCGAACGAGGCGTCGACGGTGACCACGATCGCCGAGGTCCCGCAGCTCTCGGCGAACTCCAGCGTTGCCTCGACATCCGCCCGCGACCGGTAGGCGAACAGCTGGAACCAGGTGCGGCCGGGGGCGGCGTCGGCGATCTCGGAGTAGGGGAAGTGCGAGTCGGTGCTCACGATCGACACGCCACCACGCGAGGCGGCGGCCCGCGCGGTGGCCAGTTCGGCGTCGGCGTGCACCAGCCGTTGCGGGCTCGTCGGCGCGAGGACGACCGGAAAAGCCAGTCGCCTGCCGAACAGCTCGACGGTCAGGTCCAGGTTCACCGGGTTGTCGCACAAACCCCGTGGCTGCAACCACACGTCGTCGAAGGCGGCCGTGTTCGCGGCGACCACGCTGTCGGAGCCCGCGCCGCCCGCCACGTACTGCCCGATGGCCGGATCGGCCTCGGCCATCCACCGCCGCTCGAAATCGGCAACCGACAGCAGCGAGTCGAGAGTTGTCATCGTCGCCTCCAACCGGGTCGCGGCCGGTTACCAGATGCCTTTGATGGCCGAGATCGGCGGGACCACGTTCGAGCCGTTCATCATCTGCCGCACCGAGTTCGGGATGGACTTGATGGAGTAGAACCGGCGTAGCCACCGGTCCTGGCCGTCGTATCGCGGGGTGAACGCCGACCGGCCGTGCGTCGCGACGTTGTTGTCCAGGACGGCGCAGTCACCGGGCTGGAGCACCACCTCGTGGCACACCGACTCCAGTGCCTCGGTCAGTGCGTGCAGCGCGACACGGCCGGCCTTGCTCATCGAGATGGTGTTGTGCGAGTTGAACCGCAGGAACGGCCGGTCCTCCGGGCCGAAGACGACCGGGTGTGGGCCCGCCGGCGGTGGCTCGGTCGCGAGCACACGGGTGAACGAGCCGGGGAAGTTGCTGTAGTACTGGCACTGCCGCAGCGTGTCCAGCATGTCCGGCTTCATCAGCGTCGCAGCCTCGCGGATGGACGCGATCCGCGTCGCCGCGACCCCGTCGTGGTCCTGGCGCAGGCACAGCAGGCCGATGAAGTCCGGCCGCAGCGGGTGGTGCGCGTTCTCGATGTGGAACTCGAACGGGACCGCGCCGGAGCCCTCGACCCTGGTCTCCTCGCCAGGAAGCGGCTGCACGTCGTGGACGAGTTGGCCGTCCTTCTCGTCCGCGTAGCCGATCATCGTGCCGAGCAGTTGCGCGATGAGCATCATGGAACCTGCGGTCCCATGCTCGGGCAGCGTCGCGGGCGCTCCGTCGGAGTGCGTCGGCGGCAGGCCACCGATCTCAAGACCGTGCAACAACAGGAACCCGGTGGGGCCCGAGTCGCGCGCGAACTCGCGCACGGTCTCCCGAAGCCGAGCCGGTAAGTCGTCAGGAGCGACCGCGGCCGGCCCCTTGCGCACCACCTCCTCGGCGCGGTTCCACAGCTCGGTTCGCTCGTCTTCGGACAGCACGCTCATGGGGCTCTCACAATCGTCGCTCTGACGGTGAACGGGTCGACGACACACGGCGGTGGCCGAGCGTCCGCCCGGCATCGGCATCGTGGGTGCGATCGACTAGCTAGGGCAATAGAAAACCGACCAACTGGTTTTGTCAAGGCGGTAACTGCCCGGATACGGATGGATCGAATCAGCCATCCTCTTGGTCGACATCGCTGGTCTGGCCTGGCAAATGGCGGGAACCGGGGCGACAAGGCGGCCCGTCCGACGCGACGGTGAACCTCTATATAAAAAACCAACCTCCCGGTTGTCTTTTGGGGGCGACCTCGGTTACGGTCGGCTCGACGTCGCGCGGCTCCGCGCGACTCGTGGACTTGACGGGAGCGAACCCGATGGCGCGCTTGTCACCCATCCTCAAGCAGGCGACGCCGGTGACGGTCAGCCATGCCGAGGGCCTCGTCGTGGTCGGTGAGGACGGCCGGCGATACCTCGACTTCACCGCGGGCATCGGCGTCACCAGCACGGGTCACTGCCATCCCGAGGTGGTGGCGGCCATCGGCGAACAGGCCGGCAAGCTGATCCACGGCCAGTACGTCACCGTGAAACACCGCCCGCTGCTCACCTTGTGCGAGCGCCTCGGACAGGTGCTGCCCGAGCAACTCGATTCGTTGTTCTTCGCCAACTCCGGCAGCGAGGCGATGGAGGCGGCACTGCGGCTCGCCCGCCAGGCGACCGGCCGCCCGAACGTCATCGTGTTCCACGGCGGCTTTCACGGCCGAACCGTTGGCGCGGCCTCGATGACCACGTCGAGCGCGCGCTTCCGTACCGGTTACGCGCCGCTGATGGGCGGCGTGCACATCGCGCCGTTCCCGAATGCCTACCGTTACGGCTGGGACGCCGACACCGCGACCCGGTTCGCCTTGCGAGAACTGGACTTCCTGCTCGCCACGGTGACCGCGCCGGAGGACACGGCCGCGTTCGTCGTCGAGCCGGTGCTTGGCGAGGGCGGCTTCGTCCCGGCGAACACGGCTTTCTTCCAGGGCTTGCGGGAACGCGCCGACCGCCACGGTTTCCTGCTCGTACTGGACGAGGTGCAGACCGGTATCGGGCGCACCGGCCGGTTCTGGGGGCACCAGCACTTCGGCGTCCGGCCGGACGTCCTTGTCGCGGCCAAGGGGCTGACCAGCGGCCTTCCCCTGTCCTTCCTCGCGGCGTCCGAAGCGCTCATGAGCAAGGCGCTGCCCGGTTCACAGGGCGGCACCTACGGCGGTAACGCGGTCGCCTGCGCCGCGGCGATCGCCACGCTCGACGTGATCGCCAAGGAGAAGCTCGTCGACAACGCCGCCAACCAGGGGCGCAAGCTTCTCGACGGGCTGCGGCACATCGCGGCGGACAACGAGATCATCGGCGACGTACGGGGGCTCGGCCTGATGCTCGGCTGCGAGTTCGCCGGCCCTGACGGCCAGCCTGACCCCGACGTCGCGCTGCGCGTGCAGCGGGAAGCCATCGAACAGGGGCTGCTGCTCCAGATCGGCGGCCCGTGGCGCAACGTCCTACGGCTGCTTCCCGCGCTGGTCGTCGGCGACGAGGACGTCGACGAGGCGCTGCGCATCGTGTCCAACGCCGTCAAGACGGCGTGACCGCAAAGCAAACCGAGCGTGGCACCGCAACCCCGCAGGCACTCGCGGGCCGAGTACAGGAGTGAACTCGTCATGCTGACTTCCACCCCGGTCAAGCCGAGGATGCGGGCGGTTCCCGGTCCCCGACTGGCCAAGCTGCCCCAACTGCAACGGCTGGACCCGCAACTGCGCCGCGACATCGAGGTCGTCAGCGCGGTACTCCCTTTCAAGGTCAACAACTACGTGCTCGACGAGCTGATCGACTGGGACGCCGCGCCCGACGACCCGATCTACCGGCTCACCTTCCCGCACCGCGACATGCTCCCGGACGCGATGTTCGACGAGATCGCCGCTCTCCTCGACCGCGACGCCGACAAGGCCGAACTGCGCGCGGCCGTTGCGCGGGCGCGCCTGCACCTCAACCCGCATCCGGGGGACCAGCTCGAGGCGAACGTGCCGATGATCGGCGCGGAACGGGCCAACGGCCTACAGCACAAGTACCGCGAGACCGTGCTGGTCTTCCCGAGTCAGGGCCAGACCTGCCACTCCTACTGCGGGTACTGCTTCCGCTGGGCCCAGTTCATCGGCGACGCCGAACTGCGGCAGGCCATGCCGGGGCCGCAGACCGCGTTACGCTACCTCGCCGACCACCGTGAGGTCTCGGATGTGCTGTTCACCGGCGGTGACCCGCTGATCATGTCGACCGACCGGCTGCGCGCCTACCTGCAACCGCTGCTGCAACCGGGTTTCGAGCACATCCGCAACATCCGCTTCGGCACCAAGTCGCTGTCCTACTGGCCCTACCGCTTCACCACCGACGACGACGCCGACGACCTGCTCGACCTGTTCGAACTCGCGACCAGGGCGGGCAAGCACGTCGCGGTGATGGCGCACCTGTCGCACGGCGGTGAGCTGCGGACCGAGGCGGTCGAGTCGGCCATCCGCCGCATCCGCGACACCGGCGCGGTCATCCGCGCCCAGGCGCCCGTCGTGCACCACGTCAACGACGACCCTGCCGTGTGGTCGGACATGTGGCGGCGGATGACCAACCTCGGCGTCGTGCCCTACTACATGTTCGTCGAACGCGACACCGGGGCCAGCCAGTACTTCCAGCTGCCGCTGCGGCGCGCGGTCGACATCTACCGGGAGGCGATCGCGGCGGTCTCCGGTCTGGAACGCACCGCGCGGGGGCCGGTCATGTCGGCATCGCCGGGCAAGGTGGTGATCGACGGGATCGCGCAGCTCGCCGGCAACGACGTGTTCTGCTGCCGGTTCCTCCAGGCCCGCGACGCGGGCTGGGTTGGGCGGCCGTTCTTCGCGAAGCTCGACGAGCACGCGGTCTGGTTCGACGATCTCAAGCCGGCCTTCGACGAACCCTGGTTCTGGCAGGCGGTCGCGCCTGCGGAGGCCGAGCCTGGGGGAGTGGGCATACCGACCCGTGGCTTCTGCGGTATCTGAGCGACCGGGCCACCTTGAACACAACCGGATGGTTGGTTTTTACTGTCGATCCTCGGAACTGAAGATCGCCGGGAAATTCTCCGGAATAATCGCCAAATGACTTGCCGCACAGTCGATTCGTCGAGATGTGGACGCCGTTACGCTCCGCCAAACCTCAGCCTTGACAAAACCAAGCGGTCGGTTTTGTATTGATGGGGCAAGCCGATCGAAGCACCATGCCGCCGTTGATCATGTGCCAGCCGAGCAGGGAATGTGAGGCCCCGATGAGTGATCTGTCCGAAGACGAGCTGATCGAACCGCGCGACCGCGCCACGGAGACGGGGCGCCCGGTCGGCGTCCTCGTCGACGCGTACGGGACCGGTAACTACCTGCCGCCGGCTTTCGACCGCCTCGGCATCGACGTTGTCCATCTGCAGAGTTCGCCGGAACCGATCACCCGCATGCAGGCCTGGGATCCGACGGCCTACCGCGACGCGCTGGTGTACGACCCGGACGGGAGCACCGAGCGGGCGCTGAAGGAACTCGACCCGCGTTTCCTCATCCCCGGCCAGGAACCGGGAGTGCTGCTCGCGGACCAGTTGAGCGAGACCCTCGGCCTGCGGACCAACGGGACGACGTACTCGCGGGCACGCCGCGACAAGTTCGAGATGATCGAGGCCGTCGCGGGCGCCGGCTTGTTGACCGCGGCCCAGCGCATCACCGATGACGCGGAGGAGGCGGTCGCCTGGGCGCAGGCCAACGGATACTGGCCCTGCGTCGCCAAACCGCTGTCCTCCGCCTCCACCGACGGTGTCTTCGTCTGCCGTGACGCCGAGGCGCTGCGCGCCGCGTTCCCGGCCATCCTCGACAGCACCACCGTGTTCAACGGCGCCAACACCGAGGTACTCGTCCAGAGTTTCCTGCACGGCACCGAGTACATCGTGGACACCGTCAGTGTCGACGGCCACGCCTACGTGTGCGGCGTCTGGGAGTACGAGAAGCTGTTGCTGCCCAACGGAAAGCCCATCTACAACCGCGACATCCTGCTCTCCTCGACCGACCCTGCGGTGCTGACGCTGATCGACTACACCCGCGCCATGCTCGACGCCCTGCGCATCCACAACGGACCCGCGCACTCCGAGGTGATCATCACCGCGAACGGTCCTGCCCTCGTCGAGGTCGGCGCCCGGATCAACGGCGACATGCACCCCGCCTTCCACGACAGCTGCCTCGGCGCGAACATGGCCGACCTGACCGCACAGGCCTACGCGCGGCCCGAGGAGTTCCTCGCCCGCTACCGCGACGGCGTCTACCAGCAGCGCCAGCCCGCGGTCGTCTACAACACGCCGACGACGCTGTCGGGCACGGTCGTCTCGGTCGACGAGGCGGTGGTCGAGAAGATCCGCGACCGGCCGTCGGTGGTGGACATCTCGGTCAAGCGCAAGCCCGGCGACGTCATCGTGCCCACCCTCGACCTGCTCACCAGCCCGCTGCGGGTGTTCCTGACCGCGCCCGATCAGGCCACCGTGGCCGAGGACTACGCGTTCATCGACTCGGTTCGCGAATCGGTGTACGAGGTCAGGCCATGACATCCGGGCTCCGCGAGAACATCGCGGGGCTGCGCCCGATCCGTGGCCTGCTGACCGCGGTGGCGGTGTCGCGCAGCGCGGTCATGCTGTTCCCGTTCTACGGCGTCTACCTCGCCACCGGCCGGCACGAACTGACCGTCGGCTCGATCGGTCTGATCGTCGGCATGTTCGGTATCGGCGCGTTGGTCGCCGACGTCGCCAGCGGCGCGCTCGCGACCAGGATGCCGGAGAAGCGCATCGCGGTCGTGGGTTTCATCGGCGTCGCGTGCACGGTGCTGGTCATCTCGGTCTCCACCCAACTGTGGGTGCTCGTCGGGCTGACCGCGCTGTGGGGTTTCTGCTACGAACTGGTCAACCCGATCGCGTACACGCTGGTGGCCAAGGCGATGCCGGCGGCGAACCGGCGGTTCGGGTTCGCCGCCGTGCGGCTGGCGATCAACCTTGGCATGGGCATCGGGCCGGTGCTCGCCGGGGTCCTGTTCCGGTTCGGTCCCGGCCTGCTGCCCTGGGGCACCGCGATCGGCTACGTCGCCGCGGCGTCCATCCTGATCCGCGTCCGTGTCGTCGAACTCGCCGACGCGAACGCGGACGATGACGAGCCGAGCAAGGCCGGGGCGGGCGAGGACACCGGGGCGAGCCGGCACGGGGTGCGGTTCTGGAGCTTCGTCGGCGCAACAACGCCGATCCACTTCGCCTACGCTCTGCCGACCACCGTGGCCAGCATCTACGTGATCCACACGCTGGACAAGCCGGCCGGCTGGGTGAGCGCGATCTTCGTCATCAACTCGCTGCTGATCATCACCTGCGAGATCGCCCTCAACAACGCGATGTTGGGCCTGAGTCGCAGGGTGACCATGCTCATCGGCTACGCCTGCGCCACCGTCGGGTTCGTCCTAATGGGACTCGGGACGGTCACGACCTGGCTGCTGCTCGTCGCGACCGCGGTGTGGACGCTCGGCGAGATGATCATCTACCCGGTGATGCCCGACCACATCAGCGCGATCAGCCCGAACCGGCTCAAGGCCCGCAACATGGGCTTCTACACCGCCCACTACAACCTCGGCGTGGTGTTCGCGCCGCTGGTCTTCCTGCCGCTGATGTCCGTGCTCGGCCCGGTCGCGTCGTGGTCGCTGGTCGGCGGCGCGCTGCTCGTCGGCCTGCTGACCACCGCCGCGATCAGCAACTCGCCAAGGATCTGGGGCGTCGACAGGGTCGAGCCGGCGGCCCAGTTGGCGCGGAAGTAGGAACGCGCCGGTCATCGGTGCGCAACGCGAAAGTGCGCAACGCGAAAGTGCTGGCTGCGCCGTTCGCGCAGCAGACCCAGTCGGTGGAAGGTAGGCAGCGAAGTGGACATAGATCTGTTGGGACCGCTGGACGCGCGACAGGGCGGTGTCTCGGTCACCCCGACCGCGGCCAAGCCGCGCAAGCTGCTGGCGATGCTCGCCCTCAACGCGGGGCAGGCCGTGTCCAAGCGCACGCTGTTCGAGGAACTGTGGGGCGACCGGGTCCCGCGCTACGCGCACAACTCGCTCCAGACCTACATTCTCCAGCTGCGCACCCTCATCAAGGCCGCGCCCGACGACCGGCCCGGCTGGGATCGCTGCGATGCCAAGCAGATCGTGGTCACCTGCCAGGGCGGCTACCTGCTCAACCCGATGGGCGGGCGGATCGACGTGCGCGAGTTCGACCGGCTCGCCGCGGTCGGCTACCGGGCGCACGCCCTCGGCGACTTCGAGGCGGCCTCCCGCCGGTTCGGCGAGGCGATGGCGGTCTGGCGTGGCCCGGCCCTCGGCGACATCCTGGTCGGCGACGTGCTGGAGGCCGAGGTACACCGGCTGCGGGAGGCATGGCTCAACGTCTTGGACCGCCGCATCGACGCGGACCTGCGGCTTGGCCAGCACCACGAATTACTCGGCGAGCTGGCCGGCATCGTCAGCAGGCACCGCACCCACGAGGGCATGCACGCGCACCTCATGGTCGCGCTGTACCGGTCGGGGCGCCGCTGCGAGGCCGTTGACGTGTACCGGCGGCTGCGCGCCGAACTGGTCGACCAACTCGGCCTCGAACCCTCGATTCGGTTGCAGCGCCTGCAACAGGCCATCCTGCAGTCGGACTCCCGGCTCGTCGAGCACACCGGCGAGCTGGCGCTCACCGCGAGGGCGAGCTGACCGTGAAGAAGATCATCATCATCGGGATCAACCCGGCGAGCGCGAAGTACCTGCCCAGGTCCCTGCGCGAGGCCGGATACGAACCGATCTTCATCCTCGACTCCGACGACTTCGCCGGTGCGGCCAGGGACGCGTTGCGGACCTGCACCTGCTATCCCGCCGACATCGAGAACTGGCCCGAACTGCTGCGGATGTTCGCCGAACGCCCGGAGATCACCGACGGCGTCGACGCGATCTCCAGCCTCTACGACGAGAAGTTCCCGCTCACCCAACAGATCGCCGAGACCTACGGCCTGCACCACCCGGAGCCCGCGTTCGCCCGGCTGGCGGCGAAGGCCGAGGTACTCCGGCTGATCCCCGAGTACTGCCCGCCGACGCACCTGTTCGGGGCGCGGGACTGGGCGGGCGCCGACCCGGCCGCCGTCGGTGCCCGCCGAGGTGGCGTGGTGCTCAAACCGTCGGTGCAGGCCGGCGCGGTCGGGCTCGCCCACCTCACCTCCTGCGATACGCCGCAGACCGTGCGGGACGCCATCGCGGCCAGCGGCCTGTGGGACGCCCACGAGCAGACCTGGTTGTTGCAGGCGAAGATCACCGGCCGGCTGATTAGCCTCGAAGGCTACGTCCGCGAGGGCGAGGCCCGCTTCATCGGGTTCTCGATCCGAGGCCGGATCGCCTCCACCGAGGTGAGCAACCTGTTCCCCGGCGACGACCGGCTCTCCGCGCCGGTGCGGGCGCGGTGCGCCGAAGCGGTGACCGCGCTCCTCGCGCGCTCCGGTATGCGCAACGGCTACTTCCACTGCGAGTTCATTACGACCGAGGACAGCGCGTACCTCATCGACGGCAATGTCGGCAGGATCGTCGGCGGCGCGGTGATCGAGCAGATCGCCCTGTCCCACGGGCTGACGCCGCAGGAGATCCTCGGCCACGTCGTCACACTGGGGCTCGGCGCGGAGTTCGCCGCCCCCGACCCGGCCTATCTCGCGCCCGAACTGGCTCGGCCGACCATGAGCTTCTTCTACGGGTTGCGGGGCGGCGGAATGGTCAAGTCGATCAGCCTGCCGCCGGACACCAGTTGCGTGCACACCCAGGTCACCCCGGACGGCGCCGAAGTCCTGCCGGTCGGCATGAACGACGACGCCTGGGTCGGCATGTTCACCGGGTTCCTCGACGACGCGGTCCGCGACATCGACCGGATCACCATCGAGACCCCCGACGGGCCGTGCCGGCCCGCCTACGTCGTGGCCGGTTGAGGAGCATGCTCGGCCTGCGAAACCTCGACGAGGCCGCCCCGACCACCCGGCATCGCTCCGGGGGCGGGGCGGTTCTGCTGCGTCGGGCTGTCACCGAGGACGCCGCCGAACTGTTCCGGCTGTCCGCACCGTCCATGCCGGCTGAGTTGGTCGAGCGCAGCGCCGAGTTCTATCGGGGGCGGGCGGACGATTTCCTCGTCTGCGCCGTCGACGGCGCGCTGGCCGGCTGCGTCGGCGTGCACCGGTTCGGCGGGCTCGCCGAGCTGTACAACGTGTGCGTCGGCGCGGCCTGCCGCGGCCGAGGGCTTGGCGCGCTGCTGACCGCGACCGCCGTGCTGCGGCTGCACCAGGAGGGCGTGCCGGACGCGGTGCTGTTCTCGCGCACCGCGGTGACCTGGTTCACCTTGCTGGGTTTCCAGCCTGCCGACGAATCCATCCTGCCCGCGCACCGCCGCGCGCTGATCGACCGGCGCCGAGGATCGGTGCTGCTGCGCAGGCCGACCCGACCCGACCACCTGCTGGTCGACGCACTGCAACCGATCGGGGAATGAGCCCGACCGGGTCGGCCCGCAGACCTGGTCAGCCCCGGAGACCACGGACGTCGCGCAGGAACAGCGGCGCCGCGACGCACAGCAGCGTCAGCGCGGCGGCGGCGATCAGTGTCGGCCGGATGCCGACCACGACCGCGATCGGCCCAACGCAGGCCATGCCGATCGGCCGCAGCGCCATGGAACCGAACCGGTTGACGGAGTCCACCCGCGACAGCATCTCGCTCGGCACCCGCGTGGCGACCGCGGTGGTCTCCAGCGCTTCGAAGTACGCGATCACGACACCCGCGAGGAACTCGGTCGAGGCGAGGATCGGGGTCGCCGCCGGCAGCGTGAGCAGCAGCAGCGTCGGCCCGGAACCGAGCAGCAGCAACGAATACCCGGCGAGCAGGGGTCGCTTCGGGCGCACCCGCATCGCCACCGCGCTGCCGACGATGCCGCCCGCACCCAGTGCCGCCGAGATCGCCGCCCACGCGGACGCCCCGCCGAGATCCGCACGCGCGACCAGCGGACCGAGCACGCTCAGCGTCGCCAGCAGGAACAGCTGGAAGGCACCCGCACTCGCGATGAGCGCGCTGAGCCAGCGTGTCTGCCGAACGTAGCGCAGACCGGAACGGATCTCGCGGCTCAGCGACCCGCCTGCGGTGGACGCGGCCGGGGTGCCCAGCGACCCGGCTCGGCCGATCAGGATCGCGCCGACGAGGAAGGTCGCCGCGTCGAGGACCAGGATCCAGCCGGGATTGACCGCCAGCAGCAGCACTCCCGCGACACTGGGGCCGGCCACCTCCGCCGCGTTCGCGCTGATGGTGAACAGCGCGTAGGTGGCCTGTCGTTCATCGGTCGGGGCGACGTGCGCGATCGCGGATGTCGAGGCCGGGTTGAAGAACGCGCAGCTCGCGCCCGTCACGGCCGCGAGCGCGGCCACGCTCCAGATCGCCGCGCAACCGGTGACCAGCAGCAGGCCGATGAGCAGCTGGGCGAGGAACGCGACGCTGCTGCTCAGCACGAGTACGGCGCGCCGGGGATACCGGTCGCCGACCGCGCCACCGAGCAACAGCAACAGGACCTGCGGCGCGACCTGCGCGGCGAGCACGATGCCGAGACCGGCCGCGCCGCCACCGAAGTTGAGGACGGCGAAGGTCAGCGCGACCGGCACGACCATATCGCCGAACACCGAGATGGTCCGCGCCACGAACAGCCGTCGCAACGGCGGAATGCGCAGCAGCGCCGCTGCCGTGGCCGACCGGCGCGGTCGCCGCGAGGCGAGGGCCTGCTGCGGTGTCGCGGTGGTCGCGGTCGCGTCAACCATGGTGCTTCACGGCAGCTGTGCCCTTTCCAACAGCGAGGGGTCCGCGCTGTGCACGGCCGCGCGCCTGTCCCGGTCCCAGGCGGCGAAGGTGTCCTCGGCAAGCGGCGAGTCGGCGGTGCGTGACATGGACACCCCCCACAGCGGTTCCAGCCGAACGCCACGGGCCAGTTTCGCGCGGTAGGTCGCCATGCCGAAGTCGAGCTGCCGGTAGCCGTGCCGGATGGCGAACCGGATGGTTTCGTAATAGCCGAGATTGAAGTACTCGAACGCGTTGTTCATGGCCGCATAGTCGAATCCGGCGCTGCGGACGTAGACCACGCCGTCCCACAGGAACAGCAGCACGAGCCCGATCACCCGCGCGCCGTCGCGAATCGCGAGAACGCGGCTGTGCTCGTCGGCGCACTCGGCGAGCGCCCGCAGCTCCACCGCCTCGTCCTCGGCCGAGTCCTCGTGGCCGTAACGGCGTTCCAGCTGCGCGAACAGTCCCGCCGCGATGTCGACCCACTCGCCAAGCCTGCTCTCGACAATGGTGTAGCCCTTGCTGGCGAACACCCGCATCTCGCGCCGGATGGTTTTGCCATCGCGGCCCATCGCCCGCACGTACTCGTCCATCGACGACCACCGCACGTCGAGCACGCAGCCGGCGCCCGCGACGTAGCACTCCTGGCCGGCCGGGAGTACGTCACGCAGTTGCGCGGCACCGCGTTCGTTGAGGTACAGCGCCGACAGTGATGCCGCGCCCGCCTCGCGGGCGTGCGCCTGTGCGGTGTGCAGGAGCAGGTCGAGCACCTCGCGCTGTTCGTTCGGGGTTGTCGCCGGGTCGACAAGGAACTCGCAGGAGTACCCGGCGCGGGAGCCGATGACGTGCGCGGGAGACCAGTCGCCGAGGTCGAACTCGCCGCCCGACCGGTGCAGGAAATGCCCGAACGCGTCGTAGAAACCACGGGAGCTGGGGATTCCCCAGTACAGCGGGCAGACGCCACGCAGCGTCCCCGCGCGGTCCCGGCAGATCACGTAGGCGGTCCGGTCGCGGTGCTGCAACTCCACTGCCCTGAGCCAGGGCCTGCTCACGTAGAAGGTGCGGTTCGCGGTCAGCGAGTCCAGTTCGCGCTCGCCGACGGCATCCAGCGTCGGGACGGTCGTGAGCCGGTAGGCACCACGGTCCGCCTCGTCGGGCCGCGAGGTCGCGGCCGGTGTCAGGGTTGTCATCGCGGTTGCCCTTCCTGAGTCAGTCGCGGTCATGCCGGGCCTCGTCGAGGATCGCCGGGAGCGCCGCGAGGAAGGAGTCGAGTTCGGACTCGGTGACGACAAGGGGCGGGGCAAGGCGCAGCACCTCGGGCTGGACGGGATTGGTCAGGAAACCGGCGCGTTGCGCGGCGCGGGCGAGCGCGGCCGATACCGGCTCGCGCAGGCGGATACCGAGCAGCAGGCCGGCGCCGCGAACCTCGGCGACGAGGGGATGACGCAGCGACCGGATGCCCTCGGTGAGGCGGTAGCCGAGCCCGAGGACGCGGGGGATCAGCCGCTCCTCGCGGATGGTGCGCAGCACGGCGAGCGCCGCAGCGCAGCAGACCGGGTTTCCGCCGAAGGTGCTGCCGTGCTCGCCGGGCCGAAGCAGCGTGGCCGATGGCCCGACCGCGATGCACGCGCCGATCGGCAGCCCGCCGCCGAGTCCTTTCGCGACGGTCACCACATCGGGCGTGATGCCCTCGCGCTGGTGGGCGAACCATTCGCCGGTACGCGCGATGCCGGTCTGCACCTCGTCGACGATCAGCAGGGCCCCCGCCGATGCCGTGATCCGGCGCAGCGCGGCGAGATAGCCGGGCGGCGGCACGAGGACGCCTGCCTCGCCCTGGATCGGCTCGACGACCACCGCCGCGGTGTCCGCGTCGACAATGGCGGCCATTGCCGAGGTGTCGCCGTAGGGCACGTGCACGACGCCGGGCGGCATCGGCTCGAACGGCGTGCGCTTGGCCTGCTGGCCGGTGAGCGCGAGCGCGCCCATGGTCCGGCCGTGGAAGCCGCCGGTCGTGGCCACGATCCGCGACCGCCCGGTTCGGCGGGCCAGTTTGAACGCGGTCTCGTTGGCCTCCGCGCCGGAGTTGCCGAACAGCACCCGGCCGCGCCCGGCCACCCCGAGCAGTTCGAGCAACTGCTCGGCGAGTTCGACCACCGGCGCACTGGCGTACAGGTTCGACACGTGCCCGAGCCTGGTGATCTGCTCGGTCACCGCGCCGATCACGGCCGGGTGCGCGTGTCCAAGGGTGTTGACCGCGAGCCCGGCCAGCAGGTCGACGTAGCACCGCCCTGTCTCGTCCCACACCCGCGCGCCGTCCCCGCGCACCAGCGTCAGTTCGGGCACGCCGTAGTTGTCCATCATGGACTCCCGCCAGCGCCTGCTGCCCGTGACGGGTGGTTCGATGGCCGTTTGCATCCCCGCTCCTAATCCTTCTCATCCTTCTCGACGAGCGTGCCGAACTCATGTCCGGGAAAGAAGGTGTGCAGCACGGCGTGTGGCACCCGGCCGTCGATCACCGTGGCCTTCGGGACCCCGGCCTCGACCGCGCGCAGGCAGGCCTCCATCTTCGGCGCCATGCCCCTGCTCAGGCGGGGCAGCAGCTCGGTCAGTTCCGCGACGGATATCCGGTGCCGCAACGAGTCCGGTCGCGGCCAGTCGGTGTAGAGCCCTGGCACGTCGGTCAGCATGAGCAGCTCACCAGCGCCCAGCGCGGCCGCCAGCATCGCCGCCGCCGTGTCCGCGTTGAGGTTGTGCACGACGCCTGCCGCGTCCGGCGCGATCGGCGCGATCACCGGAACCCGGCCGGCCGCCAACGTGTCCAGCACCGAGGCCGGATTGATCGCCTCGACGTCGCCGACCAGTCCCACATCCATCGCGACGCCGTCGACGAAAACGTCTCGCCTGCGGGCCGTGAGCAACCCACCGTCCTCTCCGGACATACCGACCGCGAACGGCCCGTAGGCGTTGATCAGGCCGACCAGCTCACGTCCGATCGACCCGACGTGCACCATGCGCACCACGTCGATGATCTCCGGTGTGGTGACCCGCATCCCGCCGAGGAAATCCGACGGCGGCACACCGAGCCGTTTCAGCATCGCGTTGATCTGCGGCCCACCGCCGTGCACGACGACCGGCCGCAGCCCGGCGAACCGCAGGAACGCCACGTCCGCGGCGAAGTCGCGCTTGAGCGCCTCGTCGCACATGGCGTGTCCGCCGTACTTGAGCACGACGACCGCGCCGTTCATCCGGTGCAGCCAGGGCAGCAACTCGACAAGGGCCCCGGCCTTCGCCGCCAGTTCGGCGGCGGGCTCGGTGGTCAGCGTCGCGGTCATGTCGTGTACGCGGAGTTCATGTGCACGTACTGGTGGGACAGGTCGGTGGTGAGCACGGTCGCCTCGGCACCGCCCAGGTTCAGGTCGACAAGGACCTCGATCAGCCGGCCGGACAGGTCGACCAGCGACTTGTCCGCGTGCGGCGCGCTGCCCTTGCACACCTGTACGCCGTTGAGCGTGACGTCCAACCGGTCCGGGTCGATGTCCACGCCGCAGCGCCCGATCGGCACGATGACGCGCCCCCAGTTCGCGTCCGAGCCGAAGAACCCGGCCTTCACCAGGTTGTCCCTGGAGATCGCGCGTGCGGCGGTCACCGCGTCGTCCTCGGTCAGCGCGCCGCGTACCGTGATCGTGATCTCCTTGGTGACGCCCTCCGCGTCCGCGTGCAGCTTGTGCACCAGCGCCGCGCAGATCCGCAGCAACTCCTCGGCCAGTTCGTCCGCGTCGACCTCGATGCCGGACGCTCCCGAGGACAGCGCGATCACGCAGTCGTTGGTGGACGTCGAACCGTCCACGTCCAGCCGGTTGAAGGTCAGCTCGACCGCCCGCCGCAGCGCCGCGTCGAGCACCTCCTGCTCGACGACCGCGTCGGTGGTCAGCACCGACAGCGTGGTCGCCATGCTGGGGGCGATCCCACCGGAACCCTTGGTGAAGCCGCCGATCGACCAACCCCGCTCGCTGCGCAACACGGCCTGCTTGGCCACGGTGTCGGTGGTCATCACCGCCGTTGCCGCGGCCAGGTCGTGGTCCGAGCCGCGACCGAGGTCGGCCACCACGGTGTCCACACCGGACAGCAGGACCGGCAGTTGGAGTCGTTCGCCGATCAGACCGGTCGAGCACACCCCGATGTCCTCCATGGGCACGCCGAGCCGGTCGGCGACCTTGGCCGCCGTGTCCAGGGTGTCCTGGTAGCCGCCGGCACCGGTGCAGGAGTTGGCGTTGCCCGAGTTGAGCACGACGGCGCGGAGCTTGCCGTCCCTGATCACCTGCGAGGACCACCGCACCGGCGCGGCCGGTACCCGGTTGCGGGTGAACACGCCCGCCGCGGCCTGGTTCGGGCCGTCGTTGACGACCATGGCCAGGTCGAGCTTGCCCGACTGCTTGAGCCCGCAGGCGATGCCCGCCGCGCGGAAGCCAAGGGGAGTGGTGACACCGATATCGCCGTCGATCGCGGTCATGGAGCGACTCCTGTCAGTGGTAGTCCGGTTCCTTCTGGAATGCCGAGCGCGAGGTTCAGGCACTGGATCGCGCTGCCGGCGGTGCCCTTGGTGAGGTTGTCGATCGCGGCGACCGCGATCAGTCGGCCCGCGTCGTGGTCCGCGACGACCTGGAGGTGTGCGGTGTTGGCGCCGACCGTGGACGCGGTCGTCGGCCAGATCCCGGCCGGCAGCAGGTGCACGAACGGCTCGGACTGGTAGGCGGCCGTGTAGACCTTGCGCAGTTCGGCGTCGTCGAGCGTCGGCCCGGCGAACGGGGCCGAGCAGACGGCAAGGATGCCCCTCGGCATCGGCGCGAGCACCGGGGTGATCGATACCCGCACCGGCTCGCCGCAGGCGGCTTGCAGGCTCTGCGCGATCTCCGGGGTGTGCCGGTGTACCCCGCCGACCGCGTACGGGCTCGCCGCGCCCATCACCTCGGCCCCGACCAGGTGCGGCAGCGGTGATTTCCCGGCGCCCGAGGTGCCCGAGAACGCGACGATCACCGCCTCGTCGGCGACGAGACCCGCGCCGAAGGCCGGCACGAGAGCAAGAGCGACCGCGGTCGGATAACAGCCGGGGATCGCGAAGGTGCGCGATTCCCGCAAACGGTCGCGTTGGCCGGGAAGCTCGGGCAGACCGTAGGGCCACACGCCAGGGTGTTCGCTGTGGTACCAGCGCTGCCACGCCGCACCGTCGGCGAGCCGGAAGTCGGCGCCGCAGTCGATGACGACCAGGTCGGGTTCCTGTGCCAGCAGGGCTTTGGCGATCGGCGCGGACTGTCCGTGCGGCAGGGCGAGGAAGACCGCGTCGTGGTCGGCGAGCCGGGTGATCTCGGTGTCCTCGATCAACCGGTCGGCCAGCGGGAGCAGATGTGGATGGTGCTGGGCGATCGTCGTGCCCGCGCTCCCGCCCGCGGTCAGCGTTCCGATCTCGACCTCGGGATGCGCGAGCAGCAGTCGCAGCAATTCACCGCCGACATATCCGCTCGCCCCGGCCAGCGCAATTCGCTTTTTCACGAGTTCGAGTATTCTGACCCGGCCTCAATTCGCGGTCAATTACGCATCAATCGCGCGGCGGGCGTTGGCTCGACAGGGACGCCGTCACCCCACTTTCCGGCGCGAACCTCGCACCGCGTCCGGTGTCTTCGCGGGTTCGGCAGGTTGCGGCGGTGGTCATCCCATCGGTGGGTCGGCTCAGCCGTTCGGCTGACCGCGACGACCGGGAGATCGGTTGATGTGCGCGCACTCGCCCTGCTGCCAGGCTACCGATGCGAAGCGGTGCGGGACGCGGCTGGAATGACCGGCCCGTCAGAAGCGAACGACGGCAACCTGCCCGCGAACCCGAAACACACGTCTGCCGGATGGGGATGGCAATGAGTCGATCAGAGCGCAACCAGTTGAGTCGTCGTGGGTTGCTGGCCGGTGCGGGCGCCGTGGCCGCCGGCACGTTGGGCGCCGGGATGGTCGGCATCTGGGACGCCGGTCCCGCTGCTGCTGCCGGGGTCCCCGGTGCGGCCGTGCCGGAGCCGACGGCGTTCGGGCCGGTCACGATCGAGCCGGGTGATCGTCGGTATGACAGTTTGGTGCGCGGGGACAACTTCCGGTTCGTGGGCAGTCCGGACGAGATCCGGGTGGTCTCCTCGACCGAGGCGGTGGTGTCGGCGGTGTCGGACGCGGTGCGGTCCGGCCGACGGATCGCGGTCCGCAGCGGCGGGCACTGCTTCGAGAACTTCACCGCGGCCCCCTCGGTGCGGATACTGCTGGACGTCTCGCCGATGGACGCGGTCGGTTTCGACCCCCAGCGGGGTGCGTTCGCGGTCCAGCCGGGTGCCACCCTCGGGCACGTGCACACGACGTTGTTCACGGGTTGGGGCGTGACGATCCCGGCAGGCGGCTGCCCGGAAGTGGGCGCCGGCGGGCATTTCGTCGGTGGCGGGTACGGACCGCTGTCGCGTCGGTACGGGTCGGTGGTCGACCACCTGTACGCGGTGGAAGTGGTGGTGGTCGACAAGGACGGCACGGCCCGCGCGGTCGTGGCCACCAGGGATCCCGGCGACCCCAACCACGACCTGTGGTGGGCCCATACCGGTGGCGGGGGCGGGAATTTCGGTGTGGTCACCCGGTACTGGCTGCGTGCGCCGGGCGCCACCGGCACCGACCCGTCCCGGCTGCTGCCACCCTCGCCTGCGGAGATGCTGGCGTGGCTGGTCACCTGGCAGTGGGACGAGCACATGACCGAGCAGGCGTTCACCACCCTGCTGCGCAACTTCGGCACCTGGCACGAGCGCAACAGCGCACCCGGCTCGCCGTACGACGGCCTGTACAACGTGCTCCTGATGTCGCACGCCAGCGCCGGCAGCTTCGAGCTGGCGGTGCAGATGGACGCGGGTATCCCGAACGCGAACGGTCTGCTGACCGAATTCCTGACCGAGCTGAGCGCGGGCACCGGGTTGACGCCGATCGTGAACCAGGGGGTGACCATGCCGTGGCTGCACATGACGACCTGGCCGGGCGACGGCGAGGGCGGCGACAAGGTCACCCGCCGGTACAAGCTCAAGGCAGGCTATCTGCGCCGCTCGCTCACCGATACCCAGCTCGCCGCGGTCTACGCGAACATGACGAACGCGACCGGCACGCCGGGCTGCGGCATGCTGCTCATCGGGTACGGCGGCCAGGTACAGGCGGTGCCCTCGGCTGCCACCGCGGTCGCGCAGCGCGACGTGATCATGAAGGCGGTCTACCAGACGAGTTGGCTGTCGGAGTCCGACGACGCGGCCCGGTTGGCGTGGGTGCGTTCCTTCTACCGCGACGTGTACGCCGCCACCGGCGGCGTGCCGGTGCCCAACGAGGTCAGCGACGGCTCCTACATCAACTACCCGGACGTCGACCTGGCCGACCCGGCCTGGAACACCTCCGGCGTGCCCTGGTCCACGCTTTACTACAAGGACAACTATCCCCGCCTGCAACAGGTCAAGGCCCGCTGGGACCCGCGCAACGTGTTCCAGCACGCCCTGTCGATCGAACCACCCGCCTGACCAACCGGCTCGTCTCGTGCTGAGACACCGGGGTGGCGGCTTTCCAGCCATAGCGGCCCGCGACGCGGCGCAAGCGGTTGCCGTCGGCTTCGGCGGGTACGCTTGGCTGCCCGCCACCTCGATGCTGGGAGGAACGCCTCGTGTCCCACCCCAGCGTGCTGGTCAGCTGGGCGCACGTCGATCGCGACTGGACCTCGGCGCAGACCGAACACTGGCAGGCACAGGTGCTCGGGCTCGCGGAAACCCTGGTCGCAAACGGGATAGCCGCCGAAATCGACCTGTGGCACACGTCGGAGACCGAGGTCGACTGGACCCGATGGGGTGTTGCGCAGGCCAAGAACGCCGACTACACCCTGATCGCGATCAATACCGTGTGGCGGGCCCGTTGGGAGGGCACGAATCCGCCTGAAGAGGGTGCCGGCGTCGCCGCCGAGGCCGACGTCATCAAGGGCATCTACAATTCGGATCAGCTGCTGTTCCAGCGCAAGCACATTGTCGTACTGCTGCCCGGCGTCGACCCCTCGGTCATCCCTCCAGAACTGAGCCGACTGCGCAGGGTGGCGATCAAGGAGATATCGGCGACTGGTTGCACCGAACTGCTCCGGCTGTTGGGGAGAAAGCCGGAGCACGTTCGACCGGAACCGGGCGAACTACCCGACCTGCCACCGAAGCCGCTGATCACGCCGCAGCCGGATACTCTGGTCGCCGAGGTCACCGCGCGCAGCGCGGCGGCAAGGAACGCCGCCCGTCCCGAGATCATCCCCAACGTGGACCGCATCGGCGAACTCCGCGAGCGGCTCATCAGTCCACTGGTCATTCTCGGCGTCGGCGGCTACGGCAAGAGTGTGTTGCTGGGCCAGCTGTTCGACATGTTCGAGCGGACCGGGGACGGGATCACGCTGTTCCTGCCGTGCACGCGGGTGCCGGCCACCGCGACGTTGGACGATCTCGACGCGCTCGACCGCGCACTGGGCAATGTGGCGCTCGACTCGCGGGAGGCCAGGCCGCTGACCGAGATCCTCGCGACGCTGGCTGCCCGGCACCGGGTCCGGGTCCTGATCGACACGCTGGACCTGCTGGTACGCGAGGAGAACGCGGACGATCTCGCGTTCCTGTTGCGGCAGCTCGGCAGGGACTGCGAACTCGTGCTGACCTGCCGCGAGGACGAGTGGCGCGACTATCTCGAAGCCGAACCGGACATCGTTTCCGGGCTGTACCGGATGCCCAAGCTGAGTCCGGACGACGTCATCGAGTGGGCACGGCGGTACGTGTCCTCGATCGGCCTCGCCGAGCCCCGACAGCGTGTGTTCCTCGACAGCCTCCGCGCGCCCGGTGGCCGTGGTGTGACCGAGGTGTGCGCGTCACCGTTGCGTCTGGCGATGGCCTGTGACATCTACGCGCGGCAGGGTCCGATCCCGGCCGATCTGACGGTGACCCAGCTCTACGAGCGGTACTGGTCGCTGCGCATCGAGGTGGACCGCCGTGGCCGGCGCACCAGGGCGGCGCGGGTTCAGCAGCAGACGGCCGAGGCTGTCGCGGCCGAGGTGTGGGGAGTCAGCCGGTCCCGGTTCGTCGAGTTCGTCACCGGGGACACCGGCGATCCGACCGCCTTGCAAGCGCTGGTCAGCGACAGTGTGCTGACCAGGATCGGTGGTCGATACGGCTTCTTCCACCAGACCTACGCGGAGTTCGCGGTGGCCAGGCTGATCATGCGGACCGGCACCGACGAGGACCTGAACCGGTTGGGCACCGGACTCGCGGACGGCCTTGCGTCGTACTGGCCGATCGCCAAACATCTACTGATGCTCACCATGAGTGCCGACCGGTATCAGCTGATGTCAGCCATGGTGCCGGTCAGGTCCGTCGAAGGAGTCCGCGCGCAGTTCCTCGGTGCTTTCAACCGGGACAACGCCGACCTCGTCACCGCGACGGCCCAGCGAGTCTGGACCGAGTCGCCCGAACTGCTGCTCTCGTCCGTCAGCGTATTCGAGTCCTGCCCGGAAAGCTGTGTCGCGCCGGCGCTCGACGTCCTCCTCGACTGCGTCGGTATCGCCGATGCCGACACGATTCCCAAAGTGTGCACGGCGGCAGCCACACTGGTGCTGCGTGCCGATGGCCCGCGCCGGCCCGATGCGTTGCGGCGAGTGGTCGGTGCGGTACTGGCCAGGGCAGAGGTCTTCGGGTTCGACCCGACCTCGTCGGTGCTGCGGCGACTGATCAGGATGACGGTCGCCACCACACCGGCTGCCGACCTGCTACGGACGCTGGTCGCCGACTACGCGGCGCTGCCGCCCGCGCCACGCGCCGAGGTGATCAGCCTGGTAGCGGCCACTGTGGACGAACCGACGCTGGACGCCGAACTGCTGCTGGTGGCGACCCGGTTCAACTGCCCGGAGGGTGCGGTCGAAGGCAGCGCCACGGTGCTGGTGCGCGGCTGGCGGGACGACGCCCTGCGGACGGCGCTCGGCTGGCCGGACTGGCCTGCCATGCTGGAGGCGACACTGCCAAGGCGGTGGGAGGCGGTTCAGATCCGGCTGGTGGCCAGCCTGTGCACGGACGAGACCGTCGCGAACGAGTTGCTGGCCAAGGTGAGCGCGCCAGGTGGCATCGTGCGGGACCGCTACACCAACGCGGCCAAGTACCTCGCCGACCTCGCGCCACAGCTGGTCTGCCGCGCTGTCCTCGCGTTGAACCTGACCACGATGACAGCGGACGCGATCGGCACGGTCTGCTCAGTGGTCAGCCACATCGCGACGAGGCTGCCCGGCGACGAGCGGCACGCGCTGATCGAGATGCTGGACCGATACGCGCACATCGACCGGCGGCGCGTCTGGCCGACGATCGTCAAGCTCTGCGGCAGTGAGGTCGACCTGTTGCGGGCGAGGGCGGTGGCCACACTGGAGTATCTGCGGGTCGCGAGTCCGCAGGACACCACGGCGATGACTGTGGTCCGCAGCGTGCTCAACACTTACTTCAACGAGCTGGACGCGGCGATCGTCAGCCAACTGGCCGCCGATCTTCGCCCGCTGTGTGCCGGCGACAAACCGGTCGACCGGACCGGTCGAGCGCGCCTCGAGGGCATGAGCACGCCGTACTCGGCAGCGGCTCGCGATTGGGTGACCGACCAACTGGTGCACGGACGCAGTTCCAATGCTGCCAAGTCAGCGGCTGCGGGTGTCGTCGCCGCACTGGCCGCCTGGTCCGACGACGACCTGGCGGCCGAGGGACTGCCATGGCTGTTCGGCCTGCTCCACTCGCCATTTCCGACCGCCGTGCAGCGGCTCGCCACCGGACTGGTGGAACTGAACCGACGGCTGCCGCTGCCGCTCACACGCGCGGCGGAGGTGGCGGGGCTGCTCGTCGCCTCGGTCCGGCGCGGTCAGGACACCCAGGCGCACAGCGCACTGCTGGAACTGCTGGTCACGCTGGCGCACCTCGGCGAACTGGACCGGGATGTGGTGGACACGGTGATCACCACCTACCGTGAGGCGGTCCGATCGGGCATCGAGCAGCGGCCGAACGACAACCGGTCGCCGGTGTCGGCGCTGTTCCCGCTGCTGGTCCGGTCGATTTCCGCGATCGGCTTCCTGATGATGTCCTTCGACGAGGTGTCCGCGTTGATGACCGACATCGTGACCACGATCGACGTCGACCTGATCGCCAGTAGGGCGCAACGGTCGCTCGCTTCGCTGCTGACCTCGGCGATCACCCACCATCCGCTGTTGCTGCCCCGGTTGACCGAATGGTGGGCAGCCGGCTCGGCCGCCAACAAACAGTCCATCGCCGAATGCCTCGCGCTCCAGGAGGCTGGCACCCTCGGCCCACGCAGTCTCGGTCTTGCGCGCCGGCAGGACTGTCCGCCGGACGTTGCCGATTACATTCACCGGAAGTTCAGCGGCTGATCAGCCTCGCGCCCCTCGTACCGACAGCCGTCGAGCGTCAGCGGGTCGGCCCGCGCCCCGAGAGCCTCATCGCCGCGATGGGGAAGGACATCCCGCAGACGCCGGTAGCGCACTCGGATTCAGCTGACTCCGCTGGTGGTGATGATCTTCGTCCACGGGCCGGCCGGTACCTCGGCCGCGTCGACGAACCGCCAGTCGACCCGGTCGTCGTCGCCGTTGAGGTCGGTGAAGGCAAGACAGCCGTTCAGCGCGGGGGACACGTCCATGCCGGCGCCGTTGAACCGGGTGTTGGCCGGTCGGGCGTTGTCGGTGCCGAAGACATAACCGGCGTCGTCGTAGTCGCCCGGTCCGGCGTCCTCGATCTGGCCGTAACAGACGTGGCCGGCGCGGCTGAGTTGGACCCAGCGGTTCTTCATCAGACTGACCGAGGGGTCGTCGAGGTGGCCGGCGTAGGCCGGTTCGTTGGCCCACGGGATCACCTGGCCGCGTTGGCGGAAGGCCGCGTCGTTGTTGATGTCGTCGAAGGGCAGGTCGAGGTAGAACGGGTTCTGCCGGGGCGACATGGCGGTGGGAAAGTAGTCGTTGGCCGCGGTGCGGCGCTCGGTTTGGCAGCTGCCGCTGGTGGTCACGCCGTCGCATCCGCCGTAGTGCGCCTGCCACTGGGCGTCGTAGGTGGAGTAGACCTGGCTGCCGTCGGCCGCGTTGGGGTCGAAGATCTCGCCGACCCAGAACGTGGTTGCGACGATGCCGGTGTGCAGCGGATAGCGGCTCGCCGTGGCGGCGGAGTGGGTGTCCTCCGGCGGGTTCGCCGGTGCGGGCGCCGTGAATACCGTGTAGGAGACGACCAGCGCGGCGGCCCCGAGCAGGGCGCCGAGCAGAACCGCGGCCGGTCGGGGCTTGCGGTGCATCCAGTTCCCCCGGAGTTCTCCCGCCCTGTAGTTGACCCGCGCCGGAATCTGGCACCCAGCCGGCTCGGGATGTCCGTCTCCGACGTTATGCCGCTCCGACCTGCCGCGGCTCGTCCCATCGGCGGAGCCGGGCTACCGCATCTCGATGGTGTCAGCGCCGCCCGGTTCATCGAGCTGCCGGCTGCCGGTCACTGGTTGGTGTCGGTGGTGATGTGCTCGAACAGCCCCGCCCGGATGCGCGTACGCACCCCCTCGGCCCATGGCTCGTCCAGTTCGTCGACATCGAGGGCGGCCACGTTGTTGAGCAGCATGCCGAAGGCGAGAAACGACTTCACCGTCACCGGGTCAAGACCTGACGTGTCGGCAACCGTGTCCCACATGTGGGCAAGGCGCCCGCGCACAAGATCGCGGACCTCGCTGTCACCGCAGGCGGCGAAGCCCTGCAACTGCAACAGGAGAGTGGTGCGGTCGGCCAGCAACTCGTAGTACTGCGTCCCCATCAGCGTCAGCGCGTTCAGGCCCCTGGTGTCCTTGGCGGCCTGCGACATGCCGTTGCTGAACCGGTCGAAGGCCGCGCCGACCAACTCGACGAACAGCGCCTTCTTGGTCCCGAACATTCGGAACACGTAGGCCTGCGTGATGCCCGCCTCGTGCGCGATCGCCTCGATCGACGCACCGTGAAGTCCATGATTCGCGAACTCGCCCGCGGCGATCCCCAGCACCTGGGATCGCCGTTCGGGTCCGCTCATACGTGCGGCCATGTGGACTAGGTTACTAGTTACTAACTACTAACCAAAGTGTGTATCGTGGCCTCGTGAGCGATGACACCTGGGCCGCTTTGGCTGACCTGTTCGCCGATGGGGCCTATGCCTCGGTGAAGGGGCGCGTGCGCACCTATGTGATGCACCAACACCTGCTGGAGCACCTGCCCGAGCCACCGGCCACGGTGTTGGACGTCGGCGGTGGTGCAGGTCATCAATCGTTTCCGCTGGCCCAAGCCGGCTACGAGGTGACGTTGCTCGATTCGTCACCGGCGATGCTGGCCAAGGCCGAGCAGCGACTCAAGACATTGCCCGCTGACACCGAACGGCGGGTGACGCTCCTGCGCGCCGACGGTGAGAACGCCGTCGATGCGGTGGAAGGCCGACGCTTCGACGCCGTGTTGTGCCATGGAGTGCTCGGGTACCTCGAACAACCGGAGCCCATGGTCGGCCAGCTGTGCCGGTGCGCCGCCCCCGGTGGCGTGGTCTCGATCATGACGGGGAACGCCAGGACCGGGGCGGTGCGCCCAGCCCTGGAACGGCGGTGGGCGGACGCCCTTGCGGCATTCGACGCCACCAGCGAGGTCGGGGTACTGGGAGTGCCGGCCAGTGCCCACACCGTCGAGCAGCTCAGCGAACTTATGCTCAATCAGGGCGTGCGGCCGGTGCGCTGGTACGGGGTATGGCTGTTCACCGACTGGCTGGAGTTCAGCGGAGCCGAGTTGGACCTCGGCGACTCGGACCAGGTGGCGGCGATGGCCGCGGTCGAACTCGAAGCGAGCAGACGAGATCCCTACCGCCAACTCAGTCGTCCTTTTCATCTCGTGGGGCGCAAAGAGCCGAGTTGAGGGCGACAACAGCCGAGTGTGGAGGTCGGCAGACGCCGTTCCCTCCGTGCTGTTCACTATGCGGACCGCCTCTGCTACACCGGAGTCGGGCAACTCCGTGGCGGGAGTGGTAAGGGGAGGAACCGCGGCATGGACGGCATGGACGGCATCGAGCCGAGCGCCTGGCTGTGTCGGGGATCGGTCCTGCGTGCGCTGCGCCGCGCCGAAGAGGCGTTCGCCTGCTACGAGCGAACCCTGGCGCTGCACCCCGTGACGAGTTGGCCTGGAACGGAAAGGCGGAGATCCTGCGGGACTGGGCACGTTTCGAGGAGGCGCAGGCGGCTTACGATCGCGCGCTGGAACTGGCGCCCCGTGCGGAGTACATCCTGCTCGGCCGGGCTCGACTGTACCGGAGCACCGACCGGCCCGCCGACGCCATCGCAGACCTGGACCGGGCCGTTGCGATCGCGCCCCGCTACTACGCGGCACTGCGGGAGAGGCCTCGTGCAACTTGCGTTGTCCCGTCCCGCCGAGGCGCTCGAAACACTCGAACGAGCCGCGGAATTGGAGCCGGGGAGCGCGAACATCTGGTGGAACCTCCTGCGGGCCGCCTACGGAGTCCGGCGTTACGAACAGGTTCTCGAGTGCTGCGAGAAAATCGAGCGGATGAACGAGGACTTCAGCGACCTGTGGGTCTACAAAGGACTGGCTATCGGTCAGCTGCGCGGGCACGGCGACGAGGAGTTGGCCTGTCAGGAGCGCGCCGTCGAACTCGATCCCGAGTCGGCGTTGGCCTGGTTGAACAAGGCCGAGGTCCTCGACAACCTCGGTCGCTCCGAGGAAGCGCTGCCCAGTTACGACCGTGCCGCCGAACTCGATCCCGGCTACTCGACGGCGTGGAACAACAAATGTGTCGTGCTGCGGAAGCTTCGTCGATACGACGAGGCGCTGCGCTGGAACGAGCGTGCTCTGGAAGCGCTCCCCGAGGTGGCCAACCTGTGGGGACACAAGGGAAAGACGCTGGTCGAACTCGGCCGGATGGCGGATGCGCTGCCCTGCTACGAGCGCTGGCGGGAGTTGGACCCCTCCGCGGTCAACGCATGGGTGGACGTCAGCTACGTCCTTGGTGAGCTGGGCTGCTTCGAACAACAGCTGAACTGCTGTGTTGAGGCACTGCTGACCTGGCCCGACCAGGCAACGTTGTGGAACAACAAGGCGTACGCGCTGCGCGAGACCGGTCGCTTCGACGAGTCCGAGGAAGCGTATGCCCGCGCCCTCGAACTCGACCCGAGCGATGCGAACACCGTGCTCGGTAGGGCGATGCTGCGGCGGCGCAGTGGGCGACCGCACGATGCGCTCGCGGATCTGGACCACGCGCTGGAGATGTCGCCACGCTACGCCTGGGCTCTGCTTGAGAAGGCCCGCGTCCTGCGGGCGCTCGGCCATCTTGAGGACGCCCTTCTGGCGCTGGACAAGGCCATCGAGATCAGGCCCGGTTTTACCGCGCGGCTCTTGACGAGAAAGACGCTCTCCTGGCCGAGTTGGGCCGCGAGGTATAGCCGGCCTTCGGAGGGTGGCGCTGAATGTCCACAATGGCCGGTTGATCGGCGGGTAGAATCTGCCCTGCCCGGCAAGGAAATCACGGGGCCGCCAGGTCCGGCAGCGGCGTGCTTCCCAGTATCTGGACCGCTGGCAACGTCCTGACCAGTCCGAACGGTACTCGCGCAGCTGGCGATCTGCGGGCTCTGCCGAGCCGTACTACTGTGAATGACTTCTCGCAGCCACGTACGGAAGGAGCATCATGCTCGCACTCACTCCGGCGGCCGCAGAGGTCGTCAGCGCCATCACATCGGGGTCCGGCATGCCGGAGACGGCCGGACTGCGTATCGCGCCAACGCAGAACGAGAAGCAGGAAAGCGGACTGGAACTTCAACTGGTATCCGGCCCTGCTCAACAGGACCAGGTGGTCGCCGAGACCGGCGCTCGGGTCTTCCTTGAGCCTCAGGCGGCCGCCTATCTGGCGGACAAGGTTCTCGACGGCGGCATGGACGAGCAGGGAAGGGCGAGCTTCACCGTTGTCCCGCAGGCCAACAACGGAAGCGTGCCAACGGCCTGACTCTCGGCCGGTAGCGCACGTCGCGAACGCGGCTTGCCGTAGGCGGGGCGGCGGCCGTGTGTTGCCGTCCCGCCTACACCGGTTCCCCGCGACGCGCGGTAGGACGCCGAGGGGCGCGGTAGGGACCCCGGACGTGCGCGGTAGGACGCCCAGGGACGGGCGCGCGGCAGGACGTCCAGGACAGCGGGGCCGGCTCCACGACCACCGACCTGAGGCCGGCGACACCGAATTCGTAGCTCCGGCCCCGCATTCCGGTGTCCCGCACGGGAGGTGGATCCCCTCGACCTCAGCCGCGGTGGTGCCCGGCGAACTGATCGAGCAGGCCTTGCAGGCCGTTGTCGCCGAACATGATGTCCAGGTTGCCGGCGGACCCGGCGGCCGATTCCTCGCTGCGGGGAAACAGCGCCTGTTCGTAGGCGGCCAGCGCGACTTCGGTGTCGCCGGGGTGCGCGGCGATCGTCTTGCCGAGTTCGGCGCCGTCGAGCATGGCGAGGTTGGCGCCCTCACCGGCGAACGGGGACATCAGGTGGGCGGCGTCGCCAAGCAGGGTCACTCCTGGGACGCGGTCCCAGCGGTGGCCGACGGGCAGGGCGTGGACGCGCCGGGGGACCGGGGGACCATCGGTGTCGGCGATCAGCGCGCGCGGGGACTCGCCCCAGCCGTCGAGTTGTCCGAGGACGGTCTTCTTCGCCGACTCCTGGTCGGTGAAGTCGATGCCGTCCAGCCAGTTTTCCTCGATCTTGAGCGCGGTGTAGACATGGAGACTGCCGTCGCTCTCGCGGTGGGCGAAGATCGCGTTGTGGTCGCCGACGCAGAAGAGCGAACCCCCGCCGACCAGTGCGGCGCTCGCCGGGTGGCGTTCGTCGGCGTCGAGCAGGTCGGTCTCGACGAAGGAGATGCCGGTGTAGCTGGGCACGGCGTCGGAGACCAGTGGGCGCACGCGCGACCAGGCGCCGTCCGCTCCGACGAGCAGATCGGTGGTGATCACGGTGCCGTCGGCGAAGGTCGCCTCATGCCGGCCCTCGCCGAGCGCTCGGACACCGGTCACCTTCATTCCCCAGTGGACAGTGCCATTGGGGAGCGAGTTGAGCAGCAGGTCACGCAACTGCCCCCGATCCACCTCGGGACGGCCGCCGGCACCGTCGTCCTCCATCGCAAAGCGGACGGTGCCCTGAGAGTCGACCACCCGCATCGCCTCGCCGCCGGGATGGACCAGCGGCCGGAACTGCTCGTACAGGTCGGCGGCGTGCAGCGCGACCTGGCCGGAGTCCTCGTGGATGTCGAGCATGCCGCCCTGCACCCGAGCCTCGGGTGATGCCTCCGACTCGAAGACCGCCGCCTCGATGCCGTTGACGTGCAGTACCCGAGCCAGCGTGAGACCCCCGAGGCCGCCACCGACAATGGCGATCGGGTGGTGCGAAATGCTGGTCATGGTGAACTCCCTTGCGGTGGTGGGAAACGGTGCGAGCCTCAGTGGTCCGGGTCCGGTGTGCGGGTATGGGCGATACCGTTGATCAACATGTGGAAGCACCAGGACAGGCGATCTTCCGGTGTGCCGGCCAGCAGGCTACCGGCCAGCGCATGCAGGTGGGGGTGGGTTTCGTCGGATACCTCGTGCAGTGCGTGGGTGAGTGCGTCCCACTCGGCCTCGGTGTCGGTCGACTGCCTGCGGGTGGCGACCTCTGCCGCGGTCGCGGTGGCGGACTGCAGCAGCACATCCACCCCCCAGGCGGCCTGCCTCGGCGGCACGTCGCCATCGTCGAGCAGGGCCAGCAACGTCTCCAACAGCCGCAGGTAGTGCTCACCGCTGGGCCGCGCGGACAGTGCCGAGCGGGCCAGTGCCGGGTGCTCGACCAGTAGCCGGGTGTAGGACCTGAGCACCCCCACCAGCCGTTCGCGCCAGTCCTCGCCGCCGGCCGGGTCGAGATCGACCTCGCCGAGCAACTCGTCCAATACGGCCGCGTGCAGTTCGGCGGTGTTGGCCAGGTAGACGTACAGCGAGGCCGGGCCGGTGTCCAGCTCCTGCGCAAGACGGCGCATGGTCACCTTCTCGAGGCCTTCCGCGCGCATGACGGCGACCGCGGTCGACACGATGCCCGCGCGGGTCAGGGCCGGTTTCGCCGGCCGTTCCCTGCGGCTGATGGGTGTCCTGCGTCGAGATGGCACGACGGCAGCATAGCGAACACAATCGCTACGAACAAGTTCGTTACGAACGAGATATAGGCCGTCCGACAGCCCGTACGGGGCTTCAGCCCAGAGCGGATTGTGCGGATTATTCGGATTGTTCGGTGAGGAAGGCGATCATCGCGGTCGCGAGTGCCGGTGCGGTGAACGCGGTCCAGTGGTTGCCAGGCACCTGGACGAATCGCGCGTTGGGCAGGATCGCGGCCAGCGCGTCGGCGGAGGCATGGTCCTGATCCTGATCGCCGACCGCCACCAGCGTGCGGGTATCGACCCGACGCAGCGCGTCCTCAGGTGTCGTGACGAGCGAGTCCAGGACCCGAAGGAGCGCCAACGGGTCATTGCCGAGCTGGGTGATCCAGGACGCGAAGCCCGAATCCGGTGATCCCGGCTCGATGGGGTCCCCGTTGGCAAGTGCGGTGACAACGCGGCGGTTCGTTCCGTTGCGCGCCGCTCCGACCACCCTGGCCAGTCCTTGGCCGGCCACAACGGCACGCGCCGGCCGGGCACCGCGGACCAGCATCCTGAGCACGACTCGGGCGCCCAACGAGTAGCCGCCGAGGTCGTAGTCGTCGAGTCCGAGCCGATCGATCAGGGCGAGTCCGTCGTCAGCGAGGACATCGGGCGGATAGCAGGCCGGATCATGCGGTCGGGTGCTGTCACCGTGGCCACGAAGGTCGGGCAGGATCAGGCGGTAGCCATGCTCGGTGAAGGCGCGGCCGTGTCCCAGCCATTGCGATCCCGAGGCGATGAAACCGTGGAGCAGTATCAGCGGGCGGCCTTCTCCCGTCTCGCGGTAGGTCAGTTCAAGGCCGTCGCGGCCGGCGAATCGATACACGCGCGGATCGGTCATGTCCGGAGTGTCCTCGTCCTTTCCTGCGGAGCCGGGCAGCGGTTCCGGCAGAGCCGGCTCAGCGGTGGGCGCCATTCCCCGACCAGATCCCCGACAGGGAGGATCAGTGGCCGAAACAAAGGGCGGCGAAGTCTGCCCGTTCGGGTAGAGACCGCGAGCAACCTCAGGCATACGGTCGGATTTTCGCAAGCTGTTTCCCGGTCGAACCCTTCTGGGCTGCGGAAATCCTTTGTTCGCAAGGCCGTTACCCGGTTGGCCGTCGTTGACTCCATTCGTATGACACGGTGGACATCGCACGGCCGGGACTACTTGACTCGGCGATATGAGACTACAACGAAGATCTGTTGCGTTACTTGGCCTTGCCGCGATCACGACAACGCTGGTCGCGCTGCCGGCCGCCCCTGCCGCCGCTGCCCAGTGGCCGGATTTCGCTGAGGCATTCGGCATCAACGTCTCGAACACCGTGGTCGGCGAGGCTCTGACCGCCGGTGGCACCGAGCACGCGGTGCGCTGGAGCCCGTCCGGGCAGATCACCGACCTCGGCACCTTGCCAGGTGGGCAGTTCAGCGGCGCCAGCGGGATCAACGGGTGGGGTGAGATCGTCGGCAGCAGTGATACCGGCGCCAATGCGAACGACGCGGTGCGGTGGAGTCCAACCGGACAGATCACCGTCCTGCCTGGCCTTTCCGTTGGGCCAGGAAGCTACAGTCTTGCGAACGCGGTGAACGATGCCGGTGTCGTCGTCGGGTTCGGCATCATCGCCGACGGTGACCAACACGCGGTGCGGTGGAGTCCGTCCGGGCAGATCACCGACCTCGGCGGATTGCCAGGATATGGCGACAGCATAGCCAGCGCTGTCAACGAATCCGGGGTCGCGGTGGGATATTCGGAGGATGGGTCTGCCGAGAGCGCGGTCCGCTGGGATGCGCACGGCCGGATCACCGAACTGGCAAGGCCGGCTGGTGACACCACCACCTTCGCCGACGGCATCAACGATTTCGGCGAGATCGTCGGTGCTGCCTTCCACCAGTCGGATGGGCAGTGGCAAGCGGTCGAATGGGACCCGGCCGGCAATGTGCACCAGCTCGCGACGGGTGTCCAGACCGTCGAGGCGCGCGCCGTCAATGATCTCGGTGTGATCGTCGGCGAGGGTCAGACGCCTGCCGTGACCGCGGACGCGGCGGTCTGGTACCCGGACGGCCGGTCGGCCGTCCTGCCATCGCTCAGCTCGCAGTCAGGCGGCAACCCCGATTTCGTCTCACCGAACGCGATCAACGATCGTGGTGTCGCGGTCGGCCGTGAACTCCAACTCAACCTCAGTCTCGCGGTTCGCTGGAGCCCCGATGGTCGGGCCAGCGCACTGCCCACCCTGCTCAACCCAGCTGGCTGACCGCCGCCCCGCCGGTTCGGCCCGGCGCTGGCGACAACGGACTCCGGCAACTCACGCTGACCTGCGGAATCCTGTTTCCTCGGGTCAGCGTGGTTTCACGGCTGCGGCACGTGGTTATGTTACCGTCCGGTAGGTACCACGGTCGGAACGTCCGCGGCGTTGCCCAGTATCGGTAAAGGACTGATTTCATGCCCACCTTGACGCAGCAGGACGCCGTCTCGGTTCTTGACCTCGGCGACGACGAGAACCTGTTCTCCTTCGAGTGGCTCGATGCGGTGAACGGGCACCTCGACACGGTGACCGCAGGCTCTGCGCCGGTCGCGCTGGCGACGGTCGGTGGCGGCAAGTTCTATTCCAATGGCCTGGATCTTGCCTGGTTGACCAGCCATGCCGAGGAAGCCGGCAAGTACGTGACCGCCGTCCAGGAGTTGTTGGCCCGAGTGCTGTCGCTGCCGGTGCCGACGGTCGCGGTGGTCAACGGGCATGCGTTCGGTGCCGGTGCGATGTTGGCGATGGCGCACGACTTTCGGGTGATGCGGACCGACCGTGGCTACTTCTGTTTTCCCGAGGCCGATATCAACATCCCGTTCACACCGGGGATGGCCGCTCTGATCCAGAGCAAGCTGACTCCGGCGGCCGCGGTCGCGTCGATGACGACGGGCCGGCGTTTCGGTGGTCCGCAGGCTCGTGAGGTCGGCCTCGTCGACGCTACCGCCGACCTTGCCGCGCTGCTGGGCACCGCTGTCGAGATGGTTGGTTCGTTGGCTGGCAAGGACCGTGGCACCCTCGGCGCGATCAAGGCCACCATGTTCGCCCCCGCGCTGGCCGCGCTGCGCACCACCTCCGCCTGAGCCGGGACAGGAGCATCGGCAAGGCCGCCTCGGGCGCGGGTTATTTCCACCAGGCGGGAGCCACAACCGCGACCGCCTCCTCAAGGACTTCTCTGGTGATCACCGGGTCACGCAGCCAGGCCTTGATGGCGCCGGCGAACCCGTGCGAGACGAACTGGGCCACCAGGTCGATGCCCGCATCCGGCAGGGTCAGCGCCGAGGAGCGCCGGATGAACGCCGTGCTGTAGTCGACGAAGTGGTCGACGAGCACCTCGAACACGCCGGCGTCGGAGGCGAGCAATGCCTGCCGGTACACCTCGCGGTAGCGCAGGACATGGTCGACGATGGCGCTGTTGGCCAGGCGCAGCAACACCTCCGGCGACTCCTCGCTCCGGGTACCGCGGTGGGAGTCGTCGACGGCCAGTTCCGCCAGGTCTCGTCGCAGTACCTGAGCGAGGACCTGGACCGGCGTGTCGAACCGGTTGTAGAAGGTGCGCCGGGTGACCCTGGCTCGCGAGCACAACTGCGACACGCTGATCCGCGACGCCGGCATGGTCGCGGCCATGGCGAGGACTGCCTGCTCCAATGCCTGTGTCGTGCGGATGATCCGTGCGTCCAACACGCCGTGTACCTCCCGACCCGTCCAGCAGGACTCTCTCACGACCCGCCGCGCCCATGGTCGGCAACTACGGCTCAGCCAGGACAGCTGTAGTCCAGCCGTACGTCAATGACGTGATCTCAGCAACTTTTATTTGATCATTCGGTGTTCGAAATGTGTCAGCGTGAGCGCGGCTTTCACGATGTTGCCGATCCTGCGTGGGCTGGCGGTGATGTGCCGGAGGCTGCGCCAGCGGCCGGTGAGCACGGCGAACCCGCGCTCGCCCAGGCAGCGCAGCCCGCGCAACAAGGCGTTGTATGTGCGGTTGTCCGCGTCGAGAACTCCACCGTCGGCGGGTTGTTTGATGGGGGTGTGTACTCCGATTCCCGAGCCGCTGTAGCCACCGTCGGCCAGTGTCGGCAGGTTCAGTTGGGACGCGGCCCAGTACAACGCGCCCAGCACGTGCTCGCGTGCGGCCGTCAGGTCGTGGACCGACCCGGGTTCGACGTCCGACACCCATAACGGAACGCCGTTGGGTGCCGACAGGGCCTGGATGTTGCCGCCCGGTTCGTGGGCCTTCCCGGAATACCACAGGTCGATCTGCTTGCCTTTCACGCTGGTGGTTTTCTCGCTGCACCGGTCAGCGGAGAAGACCTTCCCGTCGAGGATCACGAAGGGCAGGTCCTCGGTCTTGGCTCGGTTCAGGGCGTCGTGCAGGTCGGGGGCTTGGTCGGCGAGCACGGTGATGACCTCGTCCAGGTAGCGGTAGCCGGTGGCGCGGGAGATGCCGGCATCGCGGGCCAGTGCGGTCACCTCGGCGTTCTGGCGAAACCAGCGTAGGCCCAGCATCGCCTGTCGGAAGCAGGTCAGCGCCCTGGCGTTGGTGCGGGTGCCCCGTCGGCGGCGTTCGGTGCGCAGCAGGTGGCTGAGGTATTCGGCCAGTTCGCGGGACACGTCGAGTGTGGCACGATAGGCAATCACGTGGAGTCCTTGGTGTAGATGGATCTTGTGGTGAGAACTCATCTACCAGGGACTCCACGCCCATCTGCGGCGTTGTCCTATATGGATGGCTTGCCCGTGTCGTCCAACTCAGGCGCAGATCTCAGGCGCCGATTGTTGGTGAGATCACCTCAATGCCTTTCCCCGGCAACGGGCACCAATGGGTCCACAACGGACTGATGCTGGACGCGGAGTTCCCGGCCGGTCCGGTGTATTCCTGGCTGGCCGGCGAAGCGTCGGTGGTGACGGCGCTGCGCCGGCGGCTGGCCGGCGAGCGTGGCCAACGACATGATCGCCTTCGGCGGCTACTGGCAGGTCGACGAGACGCAGGAGGAAATCCAGAGGTGAACTCGTCGCACCCCTTCCTTGATATGTAGTACACCTGCTACATTCTGTCCATGACATTGGACAGGGGGAGGGGTTCATGAGCGTGTTTGACGTTCGTGACCTGCGGATGCGCTACGGCTCGACCGATGTGCTGACCGGGGTCACGTTCCAGGCCTACCGGGGGGAGGTGCTCGCCCTGCTCGGACCGAACGGGGCGGGCAAGACCACGACGATCGAGATCCTGGAGGGATTCAGGAAGCGCTCGGCCGGCGAGGTCAGCGTGCTGGGTGTGGACCCGGCGCGCGGCGATGAGGCGTGGCGGGCCAGGCTGGGCATCGTGCTCCAGTCCTGGCGCGACCACCGCCACTGGCGGGTGCGCGAGCTGCTCGCGCACCTCGCCACGTACTACCAGCCGTACCGCACGCCGTGGCCGGCCGGCGATCTGGTCGAGCGAGTCGGTCTGGCCGCGCACGCCGACCAGCGGATCAGCACGCTGTCCGGCGGCCAGCGGCGCCGGCTCGACGTTGCCGTCGGCATTGTCGGACGGCCCGAGCTGCTGTTCCTGGACGAGCCGACCGCAGGCTTCGATCCCGAGTCACGGCGCGATTTCCACGACTTCGTGCACGAGCTGTCCGACTTCGAGGACACCACCATCCTGCTCACCACCCACGACCTCGACGAGGCCGACAAGCTCGCCGACCGGATCGTGATCCTGGCCGGCGGCAAGGTGATCGCCGACGGCTCCGCCGACGCCCTGTCGCGCCGGGTGGACGCCGCCGCCGAGGTCCGGTGGACCCGCAACGGTGAGCGGTTCGTGCACTCCAGCACCGAGCCGACGACGTTCGTGCGGGAGCTTTTCGCCCAGTACGGCGAGGAAATCGCCGACGTCGAGGTCCGTCAGGCCAGCCTGGAGGACACCTACATGGCGCTGGTGCGGGACTTCGAGTCCGGTGCGGGCGAGGCGGCCGTGCGCCAGTTCGAGGAGGTGACCCGATGAACGCGATCAGGCTCGGGCTGGCCCGCGGCCGTATCGAGCTGCGGCACATGTTCACCATGCCGTCGGAACTCGTGCAGGGGTTCCTGCCGACGGTCGTTTTCATGGTCGTGATCGCGTTCCTGCGTTCCGTGCCGCTGGGCGGCAGCACCGTGCCCCTGGGCGCGGTGATCCTGACCAGCGTGCTCGGCTCCAGTGTGTGGTCCGCCGGCCTGACCCTGATGGCCCAGACGCTGGCCGCCGATCGGGAGGACGGCACGCTGTTGCGGGCCAAGGCACTGCCCAACGGCATGCCGGCCTACCTGACCGGGAAGATCCTGGTCGCCTCGGGTTTCGCGCTGGCCAGCGTGGCGTTCTTGCTGGTGTACGCACTGCTGCTGTTCCACGACCTGGGCCGGGCCGGCGTCGGCGGTTGGCTCAAGTTCGTGCTGGTGACCGTGCTGGGACTACTCGCCACCCTGTCCATCGGCGCCGTGCTCGGCGCGCTGTTCCCCAACCCCCGGGTGTCCGGCGTCATCATCACCATCCCAATCCTGATGCTGACGGGCATCTCCGGCATCCTGTTCCCGATCACCGTGCTGCCCGAGTGGGTGCAGTGGATCGCGCAGGTGTTCCCCGTGTACTGGCTGGGTCTGGGGATGCGCTCCGCGCTGCTGCCCGATTCGGCGCTGGTCGCCGAGATCGGGCACTCGTGGCGGGATTGGCAGACTTTCGCCGTGCTCGGCGCGTGGGCGCTGGTGGGGTTGATCCTGGCCCCGATCGTGCTGCGGCGGATGACCCGGCGCGGCACGGGTTCCCGGCTTGGAAAGGCGATACAGCGAGTTGGGTGAGGCGCGGATGACCGAGACGGTGCACAACCGCATCGCCATGTTGCGGGCCGAGCGCGGCATCAGCCGCCGCCAGCTCGCCGAGGCGCTCGGCGTGCACTACCAAACCGTCGGCTACCTCGAACGCGGCGAATACAGCGCCAGCCTCTACCTGGCGCTGCGCATCGCCGAGTACTTCGAGGTCCCGATGGAGGTCGTCTTCTCCACCACGCCGTTCCCCCGCATCGGCAGCGAGGACCGGCCCGCGTAGGCAGCCGCGTGTGGGCCCGCGCCTGTTGCTCGGTGTTCGTCCGGGCCGTCAGCCCAGGTTCCGGTCGCCCCGCAGACCGTTGAAAAGCAGGTCCAGCGCGTCGGCAGGGTTCACACATTCGGCAGGTTCGTTGGAAGTGGTTGCCCGTCCGTGCCAGTCGATGACCGCGGCGGCCAGGATCCCCACCACCCACTGGGCGACGACCTGGGGGGGACAGCCGGAAGGCGAGTTCGCCGCAGGCGGCGGCCTGCCGCTGACTGGTCTCACGGCGTATCAAGGGCTGCGCGCGTTGGGGATCCGCCCCGGCTGGCGTCGTACGGGCATGCCGAATTCAGCTCGGATCACACCAAGTACGCGGCATAGCCGACCGTCCGCGTCCTCCTCGTCCGCGAACCACGCCGGCCCGCTGTGGCCCTGGGCACTCCCTGGAAGGTTGGCCCGCGCTCGGAGCTGCGGGTAGGCGATCCGGCTACGATAATGCACACTTGTGTAATATCTCGCCAGGTAGCCACACTGTCGCCCGCCGAAGGAGATCGTCGTCATGAGCGTTCATTCGTCCCTGAGCGAGAGCGAGGCCGCGGATCGACTCGCCCTGCGGGAGCTGGTCGACGCCTACGCCCACTGTGCCGACCGGCGTGATGCCGAGGGGCAGCAGGCGCTGTTCACCGAGGACACCCACTTCGTGGTGTACATGGACCCCACCTCGGCGCAACCCTCGCAGGACCTGCGTGGCCGGGAGTCGTTGGCCCCGGTCTTCGACGCGCTCAACGCCTATCAGGCCACCACGCACTTCAACGGCCAGAGCACGGTGGTGCTCGACGGGGATCGTGCGACCGGCGTGAGCTACTGCCTTGCCCACCATGTGTCCAATCAGGACGGAGCGCGCACACTCATGATCGCCTCGATCCGCTATCTGGACACCTTCGCCAAACAGGGCGGCGCGTGGTACTTCGCCGAACGCGTCCTCATGGTCGACTGGACCGACACGCGCCCGTTGATCCAGTGAGCTGCCGCGAGGTGATCACCAGGGGCGATCCTCGGACTGCCGGCCGGTGAGGAAGGTGGTCGCGGTCGGGGTGGCCGAGTGAATGACGCAGCGACCCTGCCGAGTGGTCGTGATCATGCCGGCGTCGCGCAGGACGGCGGCGTGTTCGCTCGCGGACGCGGCCGAGACGCCGACGCGCTTCGCGAGGCGCGTCGTGGTGCAGCCGCCGTCGGCGATGGTGGTCAGCACGGCAAGCCGGGTGCTGCCGATCAGCGCGGCCAGTGACTGTAGCGATGACGGCGCGGCGGGGCGGCGCTGCGCCCAGCTGAGATCGTGGTCGATGGGATAGACGAACACCTGAGGTAGGTCCGGGTCCTGAAGGGTGATCGGCTGGCCCCAACAGAAGAAGGACGGGACCAGCAGCAGGCCCCGACCGTCGAGGTGAGTGTCCCGATCGAGCGGGAACGGGATCTCCAGGACCGGCGAATGCCATCGGACATCAGGATGCAGACTGGCCAGTAGCTGGCCGATTCCCTCGCGGGACAGCAGATCGGCGCGGGCAGCGAGATCGGCGTGGATGGCCGCGCTGATCCGCTGCCAGTACTGGGCAAGGCCGACGCGAAAGTAGTCCCGGATCGTCGTCCCCAGTTGACGCAGCGCCTCGGCGTGCCCGTCCGCCACCGCGAGGGCCATTCCGTCGAGGGGTTGGCG
>DATATE010000013.1:0-75824 GCA_036268955.1 Pseudonocardiaceae bacterium | reverse complement strand
GCCGGGACCTTCATCCACTCCACGGGCGAGTCCTCGGTGACCGGCTTGTCGGCGTCGAACCCGAAGATCCGGCACATCTGCTGGCCGGTCGGCACGTCGACGCCTTCGTCCCAGCGGAACACGCGCACCACGAAGGGGTCGACGTTCTCGTCGTACATGCGGACGAACTGGCCGGGACGGATGTGGATGGCCAGACGGTTGCGCCCGTGCTTCTCCAACAGGTCCAGGCGGCTCACGGTCGTGGTGGTCATGTGTCCTCCAAGGACGCAGGGACGGGCGGGTGGGTGGGTCAGTCGAGCGGGTCGGTGCTGGTCGAGCCGCAGGCGCAGGCGCGGATGCAGCGGCAGTCGGGGTCACCGTCGAACGGCGTGGAGTCGGCCAGCGCCTGGGCGTCGACCTCGAAGGTGAACCGGCGGGCCTCCGCCATCGACGTGAAGCCCAGCTGCATGCGGTCCAGCTCGTCCCACATCCACTCGCCGGTGGGCTGGTGCTGCACGGCGACCCGGCCTTCGCGGACGTAGCGCCAGGTGCCGTCCTTCGAGACCCGGACGTCGCCGGCGCCGGAGGCGAGCGGGGTCTTGGGGGCAGCCTTGACGGCGGCGGTCATGGGGATCTGGTTGACGCCGAGGTTGGCTGTGCCGCCTGCGGGGTGGACGGTGATCGTGGTGTTCATCCGGGTTGCTCCGTGGTGCCGTTCTGTCTGTGGTGACATCAGGCTACCGTCTCTAACCTACGATAAGCAAGGTTATCGTAGGTTAGAGGTGGAGTTGTCCACGAAATGTCCGGTCAAGCGGGTCCTATGTGCCAGCGCGCCGAGGAACCCTCGACAAACCAGGGTCGATCTCCACCTCGCAGTCGACCAATCCCACCCAGTCCCCCACCGACGTCACCCACCACTCACGCAACACGCCAGCACCAGCCGTTCGCAGCGGTGAAGGTGTCCCACGTCAACGGCGCCACACGGGGCGCGTGCGCAGCGACACCGGCCGCGGGTTGCATGGTTGCCCGCCCGACCTGGAAACCCCCAACACCCCGTCGGGCCGGGCCCGTAACCTCCGGGGATGCTGCGGATGCCCGGACGGATCCTCGACGCCGTCACCACCCACTGCCGCCACTCCCACCCCGTTGAGGCCTGCGGGATACTCGCCGGCCCGGTCGGCGGCGACCCGGACGAGGTCATCCCCATGACCAACACGCACAAGTCGAGCGTGCGGTACGGGTTCGACCCGCAGGAGCAGTTGACTGTGTGGCAACAGCTCGCCGACGCTGGCCGCGCGCCGCTGGTGATCTACCACTCCCACACCAACAGCGGCTCGACCATGTCCCGCACAGACATCGAATCTGCGGCCGAACCGGGAGCCCACTACCTGATCGTGTCTACCGCCCCGGATGCTTCGGCGGTGCGGGCGTGGCGTGTGGTGGACGGTGCCGCGGTCGAATCGCCGATCGAAGTCGTCCCGTAGCCGGTACCGAACCGTCACCCAGGTTTCGTCACGGTGACAGTTCGGGTGGTCTCGCATCGGATCGTCATCGGCGAGTCCTCGCCCGCAACGGACCCGAATCGCCAGCATCCCCCACCACGCACCCAGGCGGGGACTGGCGGTTCTCGGCCGCAGTCACCGGCACCCGAAGATGCCCCACCCGCTGGCCGCTGTTCCACAGCCACCACTCCACGTCACCACCAACACCAGCCAGCATCCCGACAGCGGCGCGCTCCACCCTGCCTGCCGACGACAAACGGCGCTGATAGTCAGGAGTCCAGAGAGAAAGGGAGGCATGCCAGACTGGCAGCCCATCGTTGAGACGCGCTCAACGGTCCACCGCGAGGATCGACATCAGAAGGTTCCCGTCTCGCTGCTCCTGTACCGCCCGCCACGGCTCGAGGTCACCTTCCGTGCCGCTCAACGGGTGCGTGAGCGCGAATTCGCGACGATCATGCGCGGCCCTCCCGGTGTCGTCCGTGAGGGCTGTGGCCCGGTCCCCGTCGTCGCTCATGTCCGCCCCGTGTCGAGCCTGTAGCGCTCGGCCAGCGCGCGGATGGTGTCGCAAGGCCACGCCTCAGCCTCGTCTTCCGGCACATAGGGCACGCGGCAAGTCAGGCAATCGACATAGCCGCCAGCCCTGTGCGGCAGGTGCAGATTGAGGATCTTCCGGTCGGCTGCGCACCCGCGCAGCACGTCGGCCGGGTCGTTGTCGGCGATGTGCTCGGCCATCTCTGTGCCATCGGTCTGGAGGCCGCGCCAGTGCTTGTCCTGCTCGTACGGGGTGTGGAACTCCGGCGGCCACATGTAGACCATCTCCGGCGAGTTCCACTCTTCACTGCCGTTGCCGACGTGCCACTCCGCTGGGCATCTGACCGCTCGCGCTTTGGCGTCCTTGGCCTCGATCGCTGCGAGCAGTCGAGTCACCAGGTCATCCGTCATGTCCGCCAGTCTCCCTGTCTGTGGCGGTGTGGTCCTCGCCAGTCGGTTCGAGCGAGACGTCCAGATCCCGCGCCACGGCCTGGAGCGCCGTGATGGCCCGACCGACCTGGGCGGCCTGTTTCGCGGACAGCAGGCGAGGACGCAGCGGCGGCGCGTAGGCGTCTCCTGTCAGCAGCCAGCGCGCATCGGTCCCGGTCGCCTCGCCGATCTGCACGACACGCTCCGCGAGGATCGCTTGGCGGCCAGCTTCGATGTTCGCCACGGACGAGCGCGTCAGGTTGAGGTGGTCGGCTAGTTCGGCCTGGGTCAGCGCTGCCGCTTGGCGTGCCTGCGCGATCCGGCCGCCGAGGTCGACTTCGTACGGGCTCGGCTCTCCCGAGACCACTTCGTCGCTCACGTGCCGTCGTCCTTTCGTCCGGTGTGGTCCTCGCCTGAAGGGTGGAGACGGGAGGTCACGACGTGCGCTCGCCGTCGCTCAGGTCGTAGATCTGCACGCAGTCCATCTCCCACGGCATGTCCTCCAGCACGCTGTGGAGGTGCCGCCCGCAGGCGAACGCGCGGACTACCGGCTGCAGGTCGTGGCCTTCGAGGTTGCAGATGGACCAGCGGGCGCGGTGATCCTTGCCGTGGTTCCTGACGCCGCATGGCTGGCCGATCTCGTCGTCGTCAGCCATGCGTCTCGTCTTCCTTTCGCTCGCCGGCCACACCCAGACTGGCGGCGTCGTCGATGGCATCCATCCAGTAGTCGCGGTCGTCGGCGTCGAGGTCCTCCCAGGGCGTCCAGGAGTAGCCGTAGACGTGCACGTCGCGGTCGATCATCGCGGCGTCGTAGCGGTCCTTCGCCAGCCGTTCCCGGATCGCCCGGTCGAGGTCACTGGGCACGGAGAGCCTCCCGTGGGACTCGGTAGGTACGCCCGCAGTTCGGGCAGTCACCGACGGTGCGACGCCGACGCCAGCCAGCGCGGCGCACGTTCTCCAACGGCGTCCGCCACGTCACGCCCTCCAGCAGCGACGTGTCGCAGTTCGGACAACAGACCGAGCCCTCGACGATCAGCGCGAGGTCAGCCACGGTCGTCTCCCTGCTTGGCGGTCACGTGGTAGCTGGACAGCAGCCCGTCGGCGATGTCCTCGGCTTCGGGGAACGGGTTGTGGTTGGACAGGTCGCCGATCATCTCGACCAGCGCCTCCCGGCCCACTGTCGGGGCAGGCGCGGCGTTGCGGCGGTAGAACTCGATCGCTGCTCGTGCCACGGCCTGCTCGTCGGCGATCCAGTCGCCTCGATGCGTGGTCTTCATGACCGCGTGGTTGCACGCCTGCTCGATCAGCGCCCGCTCGGCTGCTGCGGTGAGGTCATCACTGGCCATCAGGTGACTCCGTTCGCTGCTGGGATCTGGTCGCGCCTCGCCTGTATGGCGGTGAGCAGGTCGCCCAGTTCGGACGCTGCGGCGTTGGCGGCGTTCTCGATGGTGCCGTCGTCCCACATCGCCTTGGCCGCGTCGTGCTCGATGCCCTCGGCTGTCTTGAGGGCGTCGATGACCGAGTCCTCTTGTGCGGTCAGTTCCATGTAGAGCACGTCGTCATTCGCCATCGCCGTCCTCCTTGTCGTGTGCCTCCGTACCGGACCCAGACGAGGGAGCGGGAAATGCGATGGGCAGCACGCTGGCCGCGACGTACAGCGGATGCCACGGCTCGCCGGTCGATGTCGTCTTCAGGCAGCGGAGTCGCACGCCGAACCCGGCAAGCATGGACACGATCGTCCGACTGCGGTCATTGCGGCTGCCGTGGTTGCCCCAGGCGCATACCGTCAACGGCGACTCAGCGGATCGGCGAAGGTGCAGGTCGTTGTCTGGCCCGACCGGATCCGGGTGGTTCCACAGCGCCGCAGGATCGGTCGCCCGCAGTGCGTACAGATTGCGCACCATGATGCCCGCGTAGCCCCACGCGCGGGCGAACCCAATGCAGCGGCGGATCGTCGGGTCGTCATGCTCCGCGTCGGCCGTGGACGGATTGAGCATGATCCAGCCCAGCAGCGGTCCGTCCGCCCAGTGCCGCGTGAGCCAGTAGCGGTAGGTGCCGCACGGGCTGATGCCGGCGTCCTTCGCGGTCGCCGTGTCGATGTTGAACAGGGCTGGCTCAGTCATCGCGCGCCTCGTCCTGTGGTTCGGGTTGGGCGGCAGGGGCGGGGGCATAGTCGTAGCTGGGCTCATCGGCCGCCTGGTCCTCGCTGACCTGCTCGTCGGTCCAGCACGTCGGATAGGAGTAGTCGGGGATGGTGCAGCCGTTGCAGCCGTTGCGGTGCGGCCAGGACGACGCCCCGATCTCCGTGACGTTCTCCCGCAGCACCACCCACGGCTTGCCGTCATCGCGCAGGACGTACGCCTCGTCGACGCCGTCCACCGTGCCGTAGGAGATCAGCCAGCCCTCCCACGAGTCGCCCTCCCACTCGTAGCGGACCCGCTGATGGGTGTGCCCGTCCGGGACTTCGCGGGTCGCGGTCACGTGCAGCGTGGTGACCTTGCTCGGCTGCTCGGCGGGTTGGGTGGCAGGAGCGGGCCAGTGGCCGGGCACGTCGCAGCGGCCATCGAACAGCTCGCCGTAGATGTGATGTGATCCCTGCTCGGTGCACGGGCCGAACGCCCGCATCGCGAAGTCGGGGCTCGGCGGCTCGGCGGGTTGGGTGGCCACACCCCGCCACGACTTGATCACCGCCGTGACCGCGGCAGGCTGGACGTGACCGTTCAACTCGCTGCGGAGCACGCCGCGGATCTGGGCGGTCGCGTCCTCGGGCACCACCACAGCGCGGGCGAGACGGGCCTCCAGGGCATCCACACGGGCACGGGCAGCGTCTCGTTCCCGGCGGACCTCGTTCATCGCCGCCGCATTCCCACGGGCCATCTGGACGATCTGTCCGCGCGTCTCGGTGAACGTCCGGTCAACCTGGGACCGCGCCTCGTCCCGCTCGGCCAGCAGTTCGGCCAGCAGCGCCTCGTAGTCGGCGCGCAGGTTGTCGTGGCTCGTCTCCAGCACGGACCTCTGCAAGTCGCGCAGCACGTTGTCGTCGGTTGTCATCGGCCAGCCTCCAGTTCCTTCGGATCCGGCATCCCCGGCTCGGTATCCCACTGCCGGTTCTGGATATAGGACTCGATGGCGTACAGAGATTCGTCGACGCTGTCCCAGGCGCCGGACGACCCAAATCCGATTTCGGTCCAACCCTTGTCATCGTTGGCCTGGATCGTGTACTCGATCCGGTACTCGCGTTCGCTCACTGCTGCTTCCCCCTCAGTGCCGCAAGGGCGGCGTCGGCGTAGTCAGCGGCAGCGATCAGCCGCCAGCCGAGCGAGCGGCCTTCCTCAGCGGACAGCGGCACCGTCGTCAGCCACGTCATCAGGCCGACACCGGGCTTGGTGTCCTCGACCCAGGCGGTCACTCGCGTGAACGTTTCGAGCTGCCCCTTCGGCATGACCCAGCTAGCGCCGTCGTCGAGTACTTCGTCGGGCGCGAGCTTGGCTTCGTCGTCCGGCTGTGCCGCTGGGGCAGCGAGCGCGGCGGCGGCCATTGCTGCGTCGTATGCGGCTTGGCGGATGGCGACGTCCACGTAGGCGTCGCGGTTGGCGCGGTTGCGCCAGCCTGCGTAGACGCTGGCGGCGATCTCACCGGCCCTCTTGTAGATGCGCTCGCGCGCTGCCTGTTCGGTTGGGTTGGGGTTGGCGGTGGGGCCAGCCGGGTCGGGAATCATGCCGCGCCTCCAAAAGGCAACTCGTCTTGCACTGAACGATGCGACGAAGCCATCTCCGCCAGCACGCTGTTACGCCAGGCCACCGCGTACCGCAGGCAGTTCGCGCAGTTCTTGTGACCCGAACACCCCGCCATCGGACCGCCCGCGCGTCGCGCCTCGAACGACCACGCCATCGAGTCCGCAGACGCCAAGTGGTGCCCGTACGTCGACAGTCCGCGGCGCTTGACACCGAACCCGTGCAGCGGGATCCCGGGGTCAACAGCGCGGATCGAGGCCATGATGTGCCCGATCTCCCCGGTAGCCTGCCGGCGGCACACCGACCCGACACCCACCACCGGGAACCGGGACAGGTCGACACCGGCCGCGGCGTAGAGGTCCATGCACCGCAGGTAGTCGTCGCGCTGCCAGCCCTGCAGGACCGGCATGAACGGCGAGCGCGTGTCGTCGCCCCGCAGGTCTTGCAGGTGCACGAAGTTGGCGACCGTGCGGGCCTGGTGCTCGGCCACGCTCAAGCCCGTCTTGGCCAGCATGAACGGCTCGCACATCCAGTCCTGCGGCGCCGCCCACGACAGGCGGCCGATCTCGCTGTCGTAGCGGCGGACCGCGGCCACGTACTCCTGCGGGGTGGTGCGCCACTCGCTGAACAGGGACAGTTCGGAGAACCCGCCGGAGTCCAGGGCCCAGTCGGCCACGGCGCGCGGCAGGCCACGGCGCCCGGCCAGACGGCGGTGCGAGACGAACAGGGGCACGCCCGCGGTTTCCAGCCAGTGGGGCTGGTGGGTGCCCAGGTAGAAGTAGGTCACGCTGCCACCGCCCCGGTTCGGGTGCCGGTGGCGCGTTGGATGGTTTCGCGGAGCAGCAGGTAGGTGCCGGTCACCCAGATCGCCTTCACCAACAGTTGCCCGGCCACGGCAGGTCCGGTGATGCCCAGACCGGACAGGCCCAGGAACATCAGGGTGTCGATGACGGCGCCGGTCCAGGTTCCGGCGATCACCGCGACACGCCAACGGCGCTGGGTGCGCAGGCGGCTGTAGACGGCCATGTCGAGCGATTCGGACACCAGGAATGTGGTGCCGGAGGCGAGCGCGATCCGCCCGGATCCGGTGGCCCACGACAGGAGCGCGCCGGCCAGGATGCAGGCGAGCACCCAGCGGCGGCCCGCCGCGTCTTGCAGCGTGTTGCGTAGCGCGATCACGCCGCCGGCGAACCACGTGCCGGCTGGGGCTAGCAGTCCGAGGCCGACGTGGGTGAGGCCGTAGCGGCTGGTGACCCAGTTCGCTGCGACGATGCCGGCCAGGTACAGGGCGGCGACGAGAATGGCTGCGCGTGGCCTGGTCGGGCCAGCCGGGTCGGGGATCATGCCGCGGTCCTCTCGATCAGTTCGGGCAACATCGCCCGGTACGCCAACAGGGCTTGGGCCGGCACGACGCCGTTGCCCAACAGGTGAATCTGGTCCGTCCGCGCCAGGCCAGGCACGTCCGTGACCCAGCCGGCGGGCAGGCCCATCAGCCACTCCACGAACTGGGGGCTCAACTGGCGTCCTCCACGTCGTCCCACAACGACGGGTGCCGGTGCAGGTCGACCGAGGACGAGCTCCCAGCGTCGGACGGCGGGTCCGTAGGCTCCCCACTCCAGACCTGCCGGGCGATCCCCGTCAGCAGCAGCTCGTCCGACCCGGCACCTCCCCGTGCCGCCCTCGTCCCGTCCGCGTCCGCCACGGTCGGAGTCGGCAGCAGCGCCGCCACCTCGTTCAGCGGACGCGAGTTCTTCCCGTGCTGATTCGACGCCGACGACTTCCAGTCCCGCGCCGCGGGCGTCGGCAGCAGGTGCACCACTGTCCGCATGTCCGGGCCGCCCGTGCCGTGCGTTCCGGGGCCGTTCGTGTCCGAGGCTTTCGGGGTCGGCAGCAGCGCGATCGCGTCGTCCAGGTTCCGCTTGCCCTGCGCGAACCGCTTCGCCGCCGACCCGGTCGACATGCTCCTCGATGAGTGATCCCCATCCCTGGCCTGCGCGGTCGGCAGCAACGGCGAGGATGAAGATCCGCCTGCGTCGATGGGGAGCACCGGCGTCCGATGCCCGTACACAACGCCACTCCGCATCGAACCCGAGGTTGGCCAGGTCGGCGAGGGCTCGGCCCAGCTCTCCGAGAGGAGCGATGCTTGCGACGTTTTCCAACAGCACGATGCGGGGTCGTAGGTCGCGAATGGCTCGCGCGACGGCCGGCCAGATGGCTCGCTCATCTTCGGTGCCCTTCTTCTTGCCGGATGTGGACCAGGGCTGGCAGGGCCATCCCGCGGTGAGCCAGTCGATACGACCGGCCCACGGCGCCCAGTCGGCGGTGGTGATGTCCCCGACGTTCGGCACACCTGGCCAGTGGGCATCGAGGACACGGCAGGGGGTGGGCTCGGCGGGCTGCGCGAGCCAGCCGGAGTCACGCCCGTTGCCGGGAAATTCGCCGTCCTCGCCGAGGTGAGCGGCACGACATGCGGCGTCCTCACAGGCGAGAGCTGCCTCACGGGTGCAGAACGGGCACTCGTTGGGGTACCACTCGTCCTTGCGTGGCAGCGCGAGCGGGCCCTCGCGGGGGACGTCGGTCATCGGGGTGTCCTCTCGGGTCAGGGGGTCAGCCGGGCGGCGGGGTGCCTCGTGCCCGGGGGAAGTCGGGCACGAGGCGGGTCGGTCACTTGCGCTTCGGGTCCTGCTGCTTGCGGTTCCACTCCTGGGCGCCGCGCACGATGCCGTCGAACATCGGGTCGCTATCGGGCTTGTCTTCCTTGGCCATGTCGGTCTCCTTCGGTCGGTCAGGTCGGCTACTTCCTGGACGGGCAGAGCGAGTTGGGGCAGGTGCCGCCGACGGTCTTGACCGTGCCGCACTCGGGGCACTGCTCGACGGGGGGCTTGGGCATGTCGGTCTCCTCGGTGTGTCGTGCTCTGCGTTCGTTGAGCGGTCGGTCTCGGCGGGTGGACATCGGGTCCTCGGTTGGGGTGCCGTGCTCCCTGGGGAAGCGGGAGCACGGCGGGACAGAGGTCAGCGGCTAGCGGTGGACAGACAGGACTTGCAGACGCGGAGTCCCCACGGGACGTTGCTCCGCAGGGTGAAGTCCGTCCGGCCGCACCGCGCGCGGTCCACCTGACCGTGGGCGTCGTAGTGGGCTACGTGCGCCTTCACCTTCCGGTGAACGGCGGCCTTGCCGCGTTTGATCAGGAAGTCGGCCATGTCGTGCTCCTCGGTACGTTCGGATCGTCGTTGACGTGCATCCACTGAGGCATGGCCGCCCGCGAGATGCCCGTGATCAGTTCCTTGGCCCTCTTGACGATCGCTTCCGGCCTTCGTTCGCCCTCGCTTCTCGGCGCTCCGACGAAGTCCGCGATCTGCGACAGAGCGGCGCGCAGTTCGCGCACCTCTGCCTCAAGGTCGGCCCTCTCTTGGCTCCCGATCTCGGCGATCACGTCCCGTGCTACGCGGTAGCGACTGGCTCGCCTGCGGGCACTGAGCCACGCGAGCCGGGTCCGATCGACGTCATTCACGGTTGCCCCTCAGTTGCTGTGTCGGTTGCGGTTGTGCTCGGAGTCGCGGCGGTCCTGGATGTCCTCGGCCGTCTCCCGCATCTGCTGGGCCTCTGGCGAACGGCTCACGGCAGGACCGTCACGTCGGCGCGGTCGAGGTCGGCCACGGTCTCGGTGGTCCAGTCCTCCGGGTCGCGCGGCGAGGCGAACCGGACGCGCCGCTGGGACTCGTCGCCCACGTCGCAGTTCGGGTGGTGCCCGGCCTGAGGCGCACCCTCGTACGGGTACTCGCAGGTGCACTCGGGCTCGGTCACGGCGGTGATGCGGTAGACGTGCCCGGCGAGCGGGAACCGGATACGCCTGCCCACTTCGTACTTGCTGGCGGTGATGTCGTTGTTGGTCATGGCGGTGGCGTCCTCCATGTAGGTCCACTCGATGCGGGTGATCTCCACGTCCGGCGAAATGTCCTGCGCCTCGACGAAGAAGCGGCGCACGAACTCGGCGGGCGACATGCCGGGGAAGCCCTCCAAAGCCACCTCGGCGGCGGTGATGGCGTTGAGCGGTTCGCGACGCACGGCGACCACCTCGACCTCGGCGAGACGGACCAGCGGCTCACCCGGCTTGCGGCCTTGGGACTTGAGGACCAGCGTCAACCGGTCGCCGGGCAACAGCATGCGGCGGCCGTACTTGTTCTCCCACCAACCTCTGCGGCGGGTCACGGTCTTCGTGCGGTCCCGGACGGCCTGCACAGTCATGGCGACGCTCATCAGTCTCGACACTGCGGTCAGTTCTCCTCGGTCTTCGTGCGAGGCTCAGCGGTTCACGTCGGCGACATCCGCCCAGGCGCCGTCCGATGTCTCGCGGCTGACCAAGACAGCACCCGACGCGGCGGAACGGGCTGCCTCGTCGTGGGCGGTGTCTTCGGGTACGTCGCTGATCCAGCGGCTGTCGGGGATGCGGACGCCCCACTGTCTGGTGTCGCTCATCGGGCCGTGACCAGGGTGGCGAGCCACGCGCAGAAGACAGCGGCGACCAGAACGGCCATGAGGGGTGTGGCGAACGCGCGCCAGGGGATGCCCTTTCGGGCGTGGTGGTGCATGTGTGCCTGCCTTGGTTCCGTGTGGTGACGGTGTACCCGAATACTACACCACCGAGGTAGGATTCGAGCAAGGCCGCCCAGCATTCACGCTGATCAACACCACACGACGGCACACCACCGTCCTATCCCCCGTCACCGACACCCACATGGAGGACCACGCATGGCCCGACTCCCCGGCGAAACCGTCACCGGCACCTGGATGACGGACACCGGTGCCACCATCAGCGGGCTCCACTACACCGTGAAAGGACTCGCCGAACTCCTGGGAACCACCGCCGAGAACGTGCACTACCACATCCGGAAAGGGCACGTCCCGACCCACAAGGTGGGCCAAGCGAGGCTCATCCCGGCAGCGGACGCCCGCCGGATCGCGCGGGGCTACACACGGAACCGGGACTGGCCCACCACCTCGAAGGACTCGCCACATGCCCCGAGAAGTCGACCGACGCCGTGAACCGGCCGAAGCGTGAAGGTGTACGGGTGGCCCGGCGACAACTTCGGGTGCTGCCACTACCGAATCGCCATGCCCCTCGACGAACTCGCCCGCCGCGGACACGACGCTGTGTGGAGCAGGGTCGCGGTGAAGGGCATGTTCGAGGCGATGCTCGGCGCCGACGTGATCGTCGGGCAGCGCGTGTCGGAGGGGTTCGCGTCGGCACGCTGGCAGTCGTGGGCGTTAGCGCGGCAACCCGAGTACACGCGCTGGATCAGCAAGGTCGGGCAGCAGCGGCCGGAGCTGTTGGCGATGTGGCGGCAGGCCATGTCGCGCCCGCGGCCACGTCTGGTGTTCGAGATCGACGACGACCTGTGGTCCGTGGATCCGTCGAGCCCGGTGCACGGCCAGTTGGCTCGCCAACCGGAGTGGGCCCGGCATCTCGCCACGAACGCTTCCGTAGCTGACACGGTCGTTGTGACCACCGAGCCGTTGGCGGAGATCATGCGGCGCCACAACCCTGACGTGCGGGTCGTCCCGAACTTTGTGCCGGCCGCGCTACTCGACCACCATCCGCCGCGCCGGCAAGACGGGACCGTCACCATCGGGTGGGCCGGGTCCCCCACGCACGCCATGGACTGGGCCGTCATGGACGAAGAACTCCGGCGGTTCCTGCGGAAGACGCCACAGGCCGAGCTGCATGTGATCGGGGCGCCGGTGCAACGCTGGTCGCGGATCCCGCCCTCGCGGATGCGGTCCACCGGATGGTTCCCGTCCGTCGACGCCTACCTGCGGTCGGTGGACTTCCACATCGGGCTCGCCCCGCTCGCGCAGCACCAGTTCAACCTCAGCAAATCCCCGGTGAAAGTTTTGGAGTACGGGGCCCTCGGTATTCCCGTCATCGCCTCCGACGTCGGCCCATACCGCGACTACGTCCGCCACGGCGAAACCGGCTACCTCGTCCGCAAGCCTGGCGATTGGCTGCGGTATCTCCGCGAACTGGTCCACGACGAGGCTGCCCGCACCGAGATGGGCGCCGCCGGACGCAGACAAGCCGCCGAGAACACCATCGAGAGGAACGGACACCTGTGGGAAGCAGCGATGGCAGGATGACCACAGTTGATCTGGTGGTTCGCCTGAAGGCAGCGATCGAGGCGAAGGCAGCCAAGGCGCGAGCAGCGACACCCGGACCGTGGTTCACTCCCGAACCCGGCGATATCGCGGAGTGGACGGTGTACGGGGCGCTCAGCGCCGACCGCCGCCGGGGCTGGGCCATCTTGGAGACGCGCCAGTTCCCGCGAGAGTGCATGTACAACGAGGCATCGGGCCTGAGGATGCCCGCCATGGTCGTTGAGCACGCGAACGCGAATGCCGAGCACATCGCCGACAACGACCCGGCCGACGTGCTGCGCGGGTGCGACGCGGACATGCATATGGTCCAGCTTCACGCCGACCAGCACGAGTGCGCTGGGTACGGGCCCCGCGCATACGGCTTCCCCTACCAGGGTTGCGACACGCTGAGGCTGATGGCCGCCCGGTACAAGATCGACGGCTGGCCAATCGATGTGGACGAGCACGGCGAGCCCCTACCGACCGACGAGGAGGACGCGTGACGACGAGCATCAGCGACGAGCAGGTCGTCCAAGCCTGCCGCGAATGGGCCGAGGAACCCCACACAGGGTCACTCGACCGGCTGCAGCACATCACCGGCCAGTCGGAGGAAGCCTGCGCGGCCGCGATGCACGCCACCCGCGAGCACGGCCTGATCGAGTGGGGTATCGGCATGGACACCGCGTGGCCCACGCCAGCGGGCGAGCACCTGTTCGGGCCGTCACACGACACCGCGACGTAACCACCCCGCTGTCGACTGTTCGGGAGACCACCGCCATGACCATCTCCACACCACCCGCCGTAGACGACGCCATGCCGCCACGTATCGCGAAACTGCCCCGATACCGGGCCTACCCGGTCCCGTGGTTCGTCGAATGGTTCGACGGCACACCCGACTTTCGCGTAGCTGACTCGGCGAAACAGGCCGACGCAACCCGGTTCCACCTGTGCTGGGTGTGCGGCGAACGCACCGGCCGGCACGTCGCGTTCGTCATCGGCCCGATGTGCGCGGTGAACCGGGTGTCAGCCGAGCCGCCCTGCCACACCGACTGCGCCGTGTACTCGGCCACGCACTGCCCGTTCCTGGCCAACCCGAACATGACGCGCCGCGAACGCGGGCTGCCCGCTGACTATGTCGATCCGGCCGGGGTGATGCTGCTCCGCAACCCTGGCGTGGCGTTGGTGTGGGCGACCCGCGCATGGTCCACGTTCCGCGCGCCCGGCGGCTACCTGTACGACATCGGCGAGCCGACGCAGGTGTCGTGGTTCGCCCACGGCCGACCGGCCACCCGCGACGAGGTGTTGGCGTCGATCGACACGGGGTTGCCGGCGTTGCGGGAGATGGCCGACGAGGACGGCGAGTTGGGTCGGCGGGAACTGGACAAACAACTCGCGGCGGCGATGCAACTCGTGCCAGCGGCGACTGGGGCGACGCGGTGATCGACAGTTTGTGTGTGTTCGTTCCGTCCAGGGGCAGGCCCGTGTCCGCGTTGGAACTCGCCGACCAGATCCGGGCCACCGCCACCGGGTACACGTGGCCTGTTCTGGTGGTGGACGAGGACGACCCGAAACGCGACGAATACATGACAACCGAAACCACCGTGCAGGTCGTCCCGCCCGGATCGGAAGGCATGGTCGGCGCCCTGAACCGGGCAGTCGCCGAGTACGCGCTCGGCGACGGCACTGCTGTTGCTTTCATGGGCGACGACCACCGGCCACGCACGCCAGGGTGGGACACCGCCTACCTCGACGCCCTCAACCAGTTCGGCACCGGCCTGGTGTACGGCAACGACCTGATCCACGGCGCCGCACTGCCCACCCAGGTCGCGATGACCGCCGACATTCCCCGCGCACTCGGGTTCATGGCCCCGCCAGCCCTGGGTCACCTGTACGTGGACAACTTCTGGCACGAACTCGGCTCGACACTCGACCGGATGCGGTACCTGCCCGGTGTGATCGTCGAGCACATGCACCCGCTCGTCGGGAAAGCCCCAGACGACGACGGGTATCGGCGGGTCAACGCACCCGAGCGGGTGGAAGCGGACCGGCTGGCGTTCGAGCGGTACATGCACGGCCAGTTCACCGAGGACGTCGCGAAGGTGCGGAAGGTGATGGCGCCGCGTGGGTGAGTGGCAGTTGTTCGAGCCCGGCACGGTGCCGGCGCACACCACACCGGAGTGGTACGCCAGCCGGGAGCGGGCGCCGCACGTGGACCAGGCCGAGCACCGCGGGCGCCTGGACATCGCCGCCGGGTTCGTCGGCGAAGTGGTCCGCGAGTTCGGGGTGGTGTCGCTGGCCGACTTGGGCGCCGGCGATGGTGGGCTTCTGTCGCTGGTGGTGGAGCGGATGCCGGAGATGCGCGGCGCCGTGTGGGGTTACGACCTTCAGCAGAGCAACGTCGACGGTGCCCGCGAACGCGGGATGAACGTGTTTTACGGCGACGTCGTTGACCCCGACAACGGTGGCCGCGCTCCGACCACGTGGGGCGACATCGCGGTGGCGACGGAGATGCTGGAGCACCTGGTCGACCCGCACGCTTTCGTGCGCAGGATCCGGCGGCACGCGACGTGGCTGATCGCCTCCTCCCCGCACAGCGAGCGGCCCGGCGCGGCGTACGAGTTCCACACGTGGGCATGGGACCTGGACGGCTACCGGGCACTCGTCGAACAGGGCGGGTTCGCGGTGCAGCGGCAGGAGACGTGGGGCCCGTTCCAGGTGATCCTCGCCCACCGCGCCTGACGCGGGATGGCTGTGGCGGAGGGGTCGTGCACGGTGACGCCAGCCTCATCCGTCACCACAAGCCGGGAGCGCACCGTGCACGTCCTCATCACCGGCCACCGCGGTTTCGTCGGGCGTCACGTGTGGCGCGCGTGCGAAGCCCGCGGGGACAGTCTCGTCGGGGTCGACCTGGTCGACGGGCTGGACTGCCGCGAGTATTTCCGCCACGCCGCCCCGGATCGGTTCGACCTGGTCGTGCACTGCGCGGCGACGGTCGGCGGCCGCGGCATGATCGAAGGTGCCCAGTTGCGAGTCGCCACGAACCTGTCTCTCGATTCGGAGATGTTCGCGTGGGCGGCGCGGACCCGGCAGCGGCGGGTCGTGTACCTGTCGTCCAGTGCCGTCTACCCGGTCAAACTGCAGGTCTCGCACAGCATCGGATGGCGGCTCACCGAGTCTGACCTCGACCTGCAGCGCGCCACCGAACACGGTCTGGGTGGGATGCCGGACGCCACCTACGGGTGGGCGAAACTGTCGGGCGAAGTCCTCGCGCAGTATGCCCGCGACGCTGGGGTGCGGGTGCTGGTGGTGCGCCCGTTCTCCGGGTACGGCGAGGACCAGCACACTGACTATCCGTTCCCCGCGTTCATCCAGCGCGCCGGCCGCCGCGACCCCCAGTTCACGGTGTGGGGTGACGGCCAGCAGACGAGGGACTTCATTCACGTCGACGATGTCGTCGCAGGCATGTTGGAGATGGTCGCGCAGGACGTCGACGGTCCAGTGAACTTGTGCACCGGGCGGCCGACCTCGATGGACGACCTCGCCCGGCTAGCCTGCGCCACTGCGGGATACGAGCCTGCGCTATGGCATATACGTGATGCGCCCAGCGGCGTCGCCTACCGGGTCGGGAACCCTGCGGTGATGTCCGGCTGGTACGAGCCGAAAGTCACCCTGGAGGAAGGCGTCACGCGCGCGTTGCGGCGTTTGGGTCTGGACGTGTGACGGGACCACCGTGGTGGTCCGGTGGCCCCGCGCGGCGGTTGTGGGAGGGGTAGCGATCCGAGCGAGTATGCCTCTACGTCACGCGAAGTCGCGGGGGTTTGTGGGTGTTTCACGCTCGCCAAAACGCGATCGACCCGGATGGAGCAGTCCCCCCGCTTCGCCCCGCCTACCTACTCGCTCTTAAAACAGCGACCGTAGCGTAGTGCTACCCGTAACCGCCACGTGGCTACAGAGTCCACCCCCTAGGGGGATACACCACACTGTCATCCCCCCACTCCGGGGGCACCCGCATCACCTCGTCGGCGACCGTGACCGCCAGGTGCTGGCCAGCAGGTGACTGGGGGCCGCGTTTGCCCGCCGCCTTCGCCACACCCGCCACCACGAGCCACATCAACAGCCACAACACCGCCGCAGAGACCAGCCACGGCCACCAATCGTGCACGAACACCTCCACCTCACGAACCCCCTTCCGGGTCGATCACGACGGTGCACACCGGGCGACGCCAGTGATAGCCGACGGGTATGCCAACGGCGATGTCCAGCGCGAATCCGACACCAGCGGCGGCGAGGTGGGATCCGCTGGCCGCGACAACGTCCACGAGCAACGCCGCCAGGCACAGGGCCAGCAGCGCGAACGCCGCGGCGGCAGCGCGGGCTAACGCCACGACATCCGACGTGACACCCGAACGGACATGGATGGTGCTCACAACCAGCCTCACAGGACATTGAGGCTGGCCGGACGCACACGGCCTGGGGGGAAGGACCGCGGCGCCCGGCCAGCGGGAAGCGGCACCCGGATCAACCAGGCCAGCGCCGCTCAGCCACAAGCGGACACAGGCCCTCACCAGGGCCGCGGGTAACAGGAGGGTCGGGTCAGGCGACGCGGCGGTAGCCGGCAGCGAACGCGGCCGCCGCGACCTGGACACCGATGCCGTCGGTCAGCACACGGCTCGGGCTGTCGGCGCCGGCGAGAGCGTCCGACGCGACCTGTGCGAGTCCGATGACCTCGTCCCGGTAGTAGCCGACCTTCCCGCGGTGGTATTCACGCGGGTCGATCTGCTCGGTGCTGTCGTCGGCGTCGAAGCGCACGTGGTGGTCGGCGGGGCGGCCGCAGGTGGGGAAGGTGCAGCGGCCGCGGTCGTCGATGGCGGGTGCGGCGCCGAGGCATCGTTTGTCGGTAATCACGATGCGGTCAAATACGGTGTCCATGTTTTGGCCTGCCTGGTCCGTGTGGTGACGGTTTGTACAGGCAGAACGCTACGCCCCGCACCCGACAGTGGCAACCACCAATTTTAGGTCACATGACCGGCCACATGGCTTGCTGTCGCGAGCTAGAATCGTTAGCGTGACAACATGCCACCCAAGCCCGAACACGTCGCCAAGATCCGCGAGTGGACCACCCCCCGCGGCGGCGATCCGTCCCTCGCCAAGCAGTGGCGCGCAGCGGCCGGTCTGACCGCCACCAGCGCCGCCGGAGCGTTGGGGGTGGGCATACGGACACTCACCAGGTGGGAGACCGGCCGCGCGCAACCTCAAGGCCGCTACCTCGCCGACTACTACCGGTTCCTCAACCGGATCCGACCGAAGGAAGGTGAAAGCCAGTGACCGCTACGCTCCCGGCGCCGCGCGAGGAGGCGTGGGACTGCCCAGCCGCCACCCTGGTGTTGCCTGCGGACGCGCCCGAAGCCGAGTGGCTCGCCGCGCGCCGCCGCGGTCTGGGTGGGTCGGACGCCTCCACGATCGCCGGACTCGCCAACCCCAACTACACGAGCCTCTACACGCTGTGGATGGACAAGACCGGCCGCAGGAAGGCGGAACGGAGCACCCGGCAGATGCGCATGGGCAAACTGATGGAACCGGTGCTCGCGCAGCTGTTCACAGAGGACACCGGACTGGAGATCCGCAGGCAGGGGTTGATGCGGTCGAAGGCGCTTCCGTGGATGCAGGTCACCCTCGACGGGCTGACCAGCGACGGCGGGATCATGGAGTTCAAGACGACCAACTGGCGCACCGACGACGCCCGGATCTGGCTGGGCGGCGACATCCCCGACCACGCCGAGTGTCAGAGCCAGTGGGGCATGGCCGTCACCGGCCGGTCCCACTCGTATGCGATGGGCATGGTCGACAGCGGGTGGACGTACCAGTGGAAGCGGGTCGAGCGGGACGACCAGCTGATTGACCTGCTCATCGAGATGGGGTACCGGTTGTGGCACCACCATGTCGTCCCGGACGTCGCCCCGCCGGTGGACTCGTCGGAAGCCACTCTGACTGCGCTGAAGGCGCTGTATGGGCAGGCCGACGAGGGCACCGAGGCGACCGGTGACGCCGGTGTCCTGGCGAAGTACCTGGAGTGGCGAGTAGCGAAGGCGGATGAGGCTGATGGGCGTGCCCGAGCCAGGGATCTGGAAGGGGTGCTGATCGACGCGTTCGGCACGGCCGACCACCTTCTGGTGCAAGGCGAAGAGATCGCCTCCCGCAAGCAGAACGGCAAGCTCATCGAGTCTGTGTTCCGCGAGCTGTACCCCGGCCTGGCCGCCGAGTGTGTCACCACCGCACTCGACGTCGATCGCATCAAGAAGGAACACCCAGCCGCCTATGCGGCGTGCAGGGCCCGCGTCCTGCGGCCCGTCAAGAAGTAGCCCCATCCGTCACCACACGGTAAAGAACGGACAATCGAACAGTCATGGCACAAGGCATGCGTGAGCGCGTCGAAGAACAGCGCGACCAGCAGCAGACCCCCAACCGCCCCGCGAGCCGGCCCAACCGCGGCGAACAGCGCCGCACCGACGCCCAACGCGCCGCGTTCGTCCAGGCACCCACCATCCCCACGCTGAAGACCCGCAGGCCCACCGGTCGTGTCCCGCTGCCCCTCGTGCTGTGGGAGGGCGAGGAGAAGGCCGGGAAGTCCTGGGCGATCGCCGAACTCTCCGGCAACGAGCGTGTCGGCCGCACGTACTGGCTCGACGCCGGCGAAGGGTCCGCCGACGAGTACGGCGCCGTCCCGGGCGCTGACTTCGAGATCATCGACCACGACGGCACGTGGGGCGACATCCTCGCCCAGGTCGAAGCCGTCCGCACGGTCGCCCAAGCCGCCGCTGCGGCCGGTGAACCCCCTGTGGTGCTGGCTATCGACTCAATGACCGACCTGTGGGAGATGCTCACCGTCTGGGCCTATGAGAGAGCAGCCCGGACCGACTCGAACAAGGCCAAGCTGGCGAAGAACCGCGACGCCGAGGTCACCGTGCACCCGACTTTCTGGAATGCAGCGAACCGGCGCCACGACCGGCTGATGACGATGCTGCGCGCGTTCCCCGGGATCGTGGTCATGACCGCGCTCGGCAAGGAGGTCGCGGTCATGGACGACCGGGGCAACCCGATCGAGGGCCGCAAGGAGTATCGGGTCGAGGCGCAGAAGAAGGTCGCCGCGAAAGCGTCGCTGTGGGTGCGGGTGTCGCGCACCGAGGAGCCGCTGGTGATCGGGGCCCGGTCGGTGAAGCACGGCGTGCGGCCCGGGAAAGATCGGCCGAAGCCGGCGCCCGGTCTCACCCTGGCCGGGGCGATCTTCGACGTGCTGGGCTGCGACCCGGCCACCGCCACCGTGCGGGATGTCCGCGAACTCACCCCGGACGACGGCCAGGAACAGCTCGCCGCGGCCCGTGACGCCGTGTGGGAGTCCGCGCAGGAGCTCGGCTGGGACAGCGGCCAGTTGGAGGCCGATTACGTCTCCTGGTGCAAGGAACCGATCCGGGGGGCCACCGCGCAGGACCTGGACAACTACTTCGACCAGATGCCGGTGCCCGACCACGGAGACGGTGAGGGGGCGCAGCAGTGAATGGGTGCCCCGAAGTGCGAGAAAGGTCGTCCGGTGTGTCGCGTCTACCCGTGTGGCAAGCATGCGCGTCGGGTGTGACATCTCACGAGCTCCCCGCGCCGCCGCTGAGCAACCGGCGCGTCGAACCGACCGTCGCCGAACTGGTCGGCCAGGTGCACCGCACCGGTCTCGCCGCGAGTGACGTCCGCATCCTCCAGTTGATCGCGGACGGCCACCGCTACAGCGAGATCGGTCGGCTGGTGCACCTGTCGGCCAGCGCGGTCGGCAAGCATGCCCGCGCGATCACCGAACGGCTCGGCGGCCGGAACCTGACCCACGCTGTAGCCATCGCCTACCGGTGCGGGCTGCTGACCGCGGCGGAGGTGGCCTGATGGGTAAGCGACGCTTCTACCTACCCCGTCATCTCGGCCGCGGGTGGCTTGTCCTGCTGTACGTGGCGGTCGGGCTGGCCACCGCGACGATCACCGCTGTCCTGATGTCTGGAGGTTCCCGGTGAGCACCGGAATCGAGTGGACCGACGAGACGTGGAACCCAACCACCGGATGTGACCGGGTCTCCCCCGGCTGCGACCACTGCTACGCCTTGACCATGGCGAAGCGGCTCAAAGGCATGGGGTCGTCGAAGTACCAGACCGACGGCGACCCGCGCACCAGCGGCCCAGGGTTCGGTGTCGCCGTGCACCCGGGGTCGCTGGACGCGCCGCTGCACTGGCGGAAGCCGCGACGGATCTTCGTCAACTCCATGGCCGACCTGTTCCACGACAAGGTGTCGGACGAGTTCATCGCCGACGTGTTCGCCGTGATGGCGCTGGCCAGCCAGCACACGTTCCAGGTGCTCACCAAACGCCACGCGAGGATGCGGAACCTGCTGTCGCGGGCTTCGTTCGTCGAGATGGTCGCCGACCGCGTGCAGGTCCGAGACGGGATCTCCTCGCGCGACATCGCCAGTTGGCCGCTTCCGAACGTGTGGCTGGGTGTGAGCGTCGAGAACCAGCCGTGGGCGGACATCCGCATCCCGGCGCTGCTCGACACGCCGGCAGCGGTGCGGTGGCTGTCCTGTGAGCCGCTGCTGAGCCCGGTCGACCTGACCAGATGGCTGCACGAGTCGACGTGCGCACTGGCCACGGAGGGGATGTGCACCTGCTTCGAGCCGCGTGAAGTGCGCCCGGACTGGGTTGTGGTGGGCGGCGAGTCCGGGCCTGGCGCGCGGCCGATGCATCCAGACTGGGCCCGGTCGTTGCGTGATCAGTGCCAGGCCGCTGACCTGCCATTTCTGTTCAAACAGTGGGGTGATTGGGGACCGGCGCCGTGGGCGATCCGGATCTGCGACCCCGCTGTCGGATGGCAGGGCACCGAGGAGGAGTTGGAGGCTGCGAAGCGGGACGCGGAGGCGCATGCGGCGACTCACCTGATCCAGCCTTGGGGGCACCTGCACCGGCCGGTGCACAAGGCGTGGTCGATGGAGCGTGACGTGGTCGGTGACTACCCGGGTGCGATCCGCAGGTGGGGTAAGGGCGCTGCTGGTCGGGTGCTGGACGGGCGTACGTGGGATGGGTACCCGGCGGTGGGTTGACAGGTTGTTCGCCGCGATTAGGGGGACGTTTGCATGATGCAAACGTCCCCCTAATCCGTTTGGGGGGAGTCGTCTACCCAACGGAGGTAACAGCTGCAGTCGCCTTGACGACGAACCACAGAGGACAGACCGTGAACCGGTAGCGCGAGCTGTGACCAGCGGCGACGCGTCCTCGAACGACCACAACTCAACATCGAGAGGAGTCGGTCATGTGTAGTGACATGCCGACACCCCGCGTAGCTGCCCGCCAACAGTTGCGCATCGTGGGGTCACCCCACCGGGCAGCCGCGAGGCCACCCGCAGGGCCGTTCGACCGCGGCGCGTGCGGCGCCACCCGCCATGGGGACTATCTGGCGTACTCGAACCATGGATGTTTGTGTCCGGATGCGCGGTGGGACATGCGCTGCTACCGGGCGGCGTGCGCTGGGCGTGGGCTGGGTGTGGTGGTCGACGGGGTAGGCGCCGAGCGTCGGTTGCGGGGGCTTGCCCGGCAGTGGTGGGCTACCACGGACCTGTCCGCGCGGGCTCGGCTGCGTCCGCAGACGTTGTGGATGATCCGTGCTGGTGGTCGGCTGCGGGTGAAGGCCAGCACGCACCGGCAGATCGCGGACACGGCTGTTCATTTGGCGTGTGAGTCGGGCCGTTCGGGGCCTGCGTGGCGCAGCGCGCGGGATCATGCCTGGTTCCCGCAGGACGCGTGGGGTGCGTGGATCGATGATCCGTGTGCGCGACCGTATGGGGGGCATCGGCGCCGGTTGGAGGCGTTGGCGCGGTCTGGGTGGCCGTTGTGGGCGATTCATGCGGCTCACCCGGCGGTGTCGGTTGAGGATCTTGTGGAGATTTGGTTTGGGCGGCCGGCGTCGGTGGGTGCTGGTGTTGGTGTTGTGTGCGCGTATGAGGCGTTGTCGATGTCGCCGGGCCCGTCGGTTGAGTGTCGGGATTGGGCGATTTTCCGTCGTTTTGCTCCCGCTTTGGCGTGGGATGACGACGACATCGACAACCCATTCGCCGTCGCATCTGTCGACGGGCCGGCGCTGGAAGATGAGGGCTGGGTGGATCCGATCATGGTGGAGCGGCTGCGGCTCGGGGTGAGTCATTTGGGTCCGTGGACGATTCCGCAGCGCCAGTGGCTTGTCGCGGACTTGACGGACCGGGGCCGGTCAGCTGCGGAGATCGTCAAGTTGTTGGGGGTGTCCGTTCGAACTGTGGAACGTGACCGCGCCGTTATTCAGTCGGGCCATTTGAGACAGGGGTGCCCGGCCCTGGGATCAGCGGTAATGGCTAGTTGACATTTTGGTGACACCAAAGTTCCCATTTTTAGGACACGGGCGTTTTGGTGTAGATGCGTGCGTCCCGACCATCAACCAGCACGTTCCGTAGTACGGTCGCGGACGCGCCAACCTCACGGTGACCACGTGGTCACCGTGTCGCCAAGGACGGCCGCAAGTCAGTTGGTGACGCACAGTCGAAATCCGTAGGGGCAGATCGACTGGCCGCGAACACCGACACCCCGATCCGCCGCCCCCCGGCGGATCACCGGGGCGCCGGCCGGGGGGTGGTAGTGCACCCTCCGGCCGGCTGCACCCCTCCCTCAACCGCCAAGCTGTGACAAGGGTGCGCCCGCCATAGTTGCGCATCCGGCAGCGGATTACACGACCAACCTGGGTGTTGTGACCGGAACAGTGGCGGCTGGCCACCTCCGGCGACACCCATCCGGCCTATCCGATGGACTAAATGGCCGCTTTGGGTGCTCTTGTCTACCTGCCTGCACCATCAGGGGCACCGAGCAACGGCACGCAGCACCCGTCCAGACGACTCGAAACCGCCCGACCCGTAGCACACAGTCACACCCACACCGCATACGCGGCCCATCACCCACGCCACCACACAAAACATCTATACCCACCCAGGGTACCCGTGGCACCCTTAGCACATGCTGGAGTGGCGAGCAACCCCCGCCCCGGGCACAGGCAAAGTCCTCCGCTGGACACCAGCCGGCCCGGAGCTCGTCGGCACATCCCCCCTCCGAGTCGCCTGCCCCGTCGAATCCTGCCGGGCCGCCATCGGCGAACACTGCCGCCGGCCAGTCCCACGCCGTGGCCGCATCCGCTGCACCACCCACCAGCCGCGCATCGACGACGCAGCGGCGCTGACCGACGACCCCGTGCACCAGCCCGGCAGACCAGCGCCGCAGCGAATCTCGGCCTAACCCACCCGGCCGCGCCTCGTTGACCAGCCCCACCTGTGGTGCCAAAATCTTGGCTACCACAGACAGAACGGGGCCATTGCTATGCCCAAATACGGTGCGCCCGTACGCGCCCGAACCCGCCAGACGATCGCATGACCGGGCCCGCACGCAGCGCACCCGGCCCACACGACACCGCGATCCTCAACCTCATCGCCGGCAAACAATCCCTCGCCGCCATCTACCAGGCCGGCGGCGGCCGGTGGAACAGCCTCGACGTCGCCGACGTCCTACACCGCTACCAGCTCACCATCAACCAGGGCGGCTCGATCGTCCGCGCCGACGTGCCCGCCGACCGGGTCCTGTCCGCTGGGCTGCGATCGACCAACCAGAAGATCCGCAGCACAGCGCTGCGGGCCGAGCAGATGCTCATCGCACTGTCCCGCGAGCTGGGTGCTGAGTCCGCGCGCGCCCAGTTGCGGGTGCTGCGGGAAGGCAACGCCGGGGGTGGCCGGTGAGGCGCTCCGGGCCGCTCCCCCGCCGCACCGAACTCAAGCGGACGACCGAACTGCCGCGCGGTGTCGACCTGGTGCGGGTCACACCGCTGCGCCAGCGCGCTGTGCCGGCCACGCCCCACGCGAAACTCGCCGCGTCCGCCGAACGGGCCGCCGAGAAACTGGCCCGCGAGATCGTGGGTGAGCGGTCCGGGGGCTGGTGCGAGATCCGCATCCCCGGCGAATGCCTGGGCCGCATGTCGAACTGGTGCCACCGGATCGCCGAAGGCCAGGGCGGCCGGTGGCTCGCCTCCAACGGCGTCGGCGGGTGCGGCTCAGGCACCACCGGCTGCCACGGCTGGACCCACCGCAACCCGGCGCTGGCCGAGGCGCACGGCTGGATCGTCGCCCCGACCTACCAGGTCGTCGATGGCCTGCGTGTCCGGCTGGACGCTGACGCGTTCCCCGCCTACCTGTGGCGGCCCGGATCCTCGGCGCCGGACTGGATGTGGCTGGACAACCACGGCGGCGCGGTGACCGTGGACCAGGTCGACGCGGTTTGAACTGGTGGAGATCGTCCAGCGGGACGGTGACCTGTGGCTCGTCTGACCCGGGGCGCCGCGACTGGCGGACCCCTTCGGAGGATCAGATGGTGCAGAACTGGACGGAGAAGCAGCGTGGGTGACTTCGTGACGACGATCGGCGTGATCCACGAACCAGGCACACCGGCAGAGCAGCGGGACGCCATCATCCGTGTCGCGCGCCGGTTCCCGCTCACCAGTCAACGGGCGGAACGGCGTCACGTGCTGGAAGTGCTGGGTCTGCTGGATCGGATCCCGGACCTGTTCGACGTCCAGAACATCGAGTAGCCGCACCGGCCCGCTCGTCAGCGGAGAGCCCCCGAGATTGGGGTGCTCTCCGCTGTTCTGTGTGCCGACATGCCGGACGGCGGTCGCCGGGTGGGAACGTTTAACGTTTGTGCGATAGCGTTCCCGCCATGCCGCGACAAGCCCCCTCACCTGCGTGTGTGTCGCACTCTGACCGCCGTGATCGGCTGCTCGGCTTCCGGGTGTCCGCGCAATGGCTGGCCCGCTGGCACCGCGAACTGGCCCGGATCAAAGCCGACACGGGTATCCATCCGCGCGCCCTGTCGCTGATCGTGCTCGACGTGCTGCGTGACTCGGTGCCAGCGATCCGGGCCCGCGCGATCAGCGAGTCCGATGTGTCCTCGCCACCCTGACATTTGCTGTGCACTTGTGCACAAGTGCACCTGTTGTGTCCGCCCGTGTACTTGTGCACAAGTACACATAGATGGGAGACCACCGCCCATGGCACGCAGATACGCGTTCTGCAACAACAAGGGCGGTGTCGGGAAATCCACCGAGGTCACCGACACCGCCGCCGCGCTCGCCATGCGAGACCGCAACGTCCTCGTCGTCGACTTCGACCCACAAGCCGACGCCAGCCGCCGCATGGGATTCGAGGTCAACACTGACGAGGACTGCGACACCATCGCCGACGTCATCCGCGAAGTGCACTCCAGTCGCGGCGGCGCCGTGAAAGAAGGTCTAGCGGCGAAGGTCATCCAGCAATGCCGCTGGCAGTTGCCCTACGCGCCGCGGATCCACTTCATTCCCTCCCGGTTCGACCTGGAAGACAGCGCCGCCGACACCAGCAGCGCGAATTCGTTCTTCCGGCTCGCCGACGCGCTCAAGGGCGTCGACGACCAGTACGACTACTGCCTGATCGACCTGCCGCCGTCGCTCGGCCCGCTCGCGCAGATGGGTTGGGCAGCGTGCGGAGACCGCCAGGACGGGTTGATCGTCGTCACCCAGCCCACGTTCCCCGCGATCCGCGGTGCACGCCGCACCGTCGAACGGGTCTACGCCCGACGTTCCCGGCTGGACGTGCCCGACCTCGACGTCGTCGGCGCGGTCATCAACATGACCCGAAACACCCGCCACCACGCCCAACGCATCGCCGAGATCCGCAGCCTGTTCGGTGATCGGGTGTGGGTCGAGCAGCCGATGCGCACCGCGTTCTCCGAGCAGGACGACAAGAGCCTGCCCATCACCGCATTGCCGCCTGGCTACCCGGACCGGGAGGCCCTGTCTCGGATACCGGCGATCGTCGCCGACAAACTGATCGAGCGTGGAGAGGCAGCATGACCAGCGAGGGAATCACCCCAGAGATCCGGCCACTGCCCGAACCGCCGTCCAGCACGGCGCCCCCGAGCCGCCCGAGCCGTAGTCAGCGCATGGCCGGCGAGTCACGGGACCAGCCAGCGGCGCCCCCAGTCCGCGGCGCGCTGGTGCCTCCCGAACTGGACCTGGTCGACCCGGACGCAGGCAACGCCACGGACACGGTGACGCTGCGGATGCGCAAGCAGCACTGCGACTACCTGGGTGGTCTACGTGAGGCCATCTCGATCCGATATGGGGTGTCGAAACGGGTCATCGACGAAGCGGTGGTGGTGCTGCTGCGTCAGCACAGAGGTGACCTGATCGAACTGGTGTCGCCGATGTCGAAGCCAGACAAGGTGGTCGACGTGGACCGGTTCCTCGGCGACCAGTAGGCGTCGACGCGATTTACGCCGTAAATCGGTGGGGGGTCAGGTGCAGAGGTAGGCGTGCATCGCGTGGACCACCTTCGGCGCCAGACCGGAACGGACCTGCGTTGAGTTGCGTGTCTCCCTGGCCTGTAGCAACGCGAGGGCGACGTACGCGCGTTCGATAAGGGTCAGATCGCGGATCCGCAGGCGGCCAGCGAGTCGGGCCCGCACTCGCTGGGCCATCCACGGGTCCGGTCGGCGGTGACACAGCACGTGCTGGACAGCGATCGACGTCGCCGGATCCATCACCGGGTTCGCCCACGGGTCGTCGATCGGCAGGTCCGTCCAGGCTGCCGCTGTCACCCACCGGTGGCGGATCACCCGCGCCTCGTCCGCGGGCGACAAGGGAAGCGAATGGCCGCACAGACCTAGGAACAGTTCCTCAACCACGCGGGCGGCTGCGACGGTGACCGGGCGACCGCAATGCAGCATCCGGTCGAGGTGGAACTGCGGGACCCCTGCCGCATAGAGCGCCTGCAGTCGGCGCGCCGAACCGAGCGACGGGACCGCCCGGTTGGCGCATTGGAAGTGGCGGCGGCGCTGGTCGAGGATGGCTGCCATCGCGCTACCTACCCGTTCCGTCCACGAACCCACTGGTCATCGAACAGATCATCGACCTCCATCACACACCGATCATGGGACTCATGTGACTGATACCAGTGATGACGACCATGACCACGACGACGAGGCCCACGACGACAAGTACCACCGGGAACCGGTTGCGGGGGCCGTGGTCAGCTCTGCTGGACCACTGGTCGTCGTCCAGGATGTCCGGGTCCGGGTAGGCGATCGTGTCGTCGTCGTCCGGGTGGTCGGCTGCTTCTCCGATCCGGTTCCGTGGCACCGCTGGGGTGCCCCACTCCTCATCACCCGACCGTCTGCTACGCAATCCCATCCGTAAGCCCTCTTTCGGTGTTGTTTTGTTGCACGCGGGAAGAACCCTCCCCGTTTAGTCCTCGCCTGGCGTTGTGCTCATCGGTCCCATCCATGTCAGACAGTGCGACGTACCGCTGGCCCGCCTCGCCGTCGACGCGGCCCGCCCGGATCTCGACCTGCCCATCCCGCAGCGCCTGTGCCAGTTGCTGCGCCGACCAGCCGCCGTACACGCTCGGCCACTGGGTGCGCAGCCGAGTCAGCACGTCACTGGACTTGACCTTCGGCCGGCCGCCCATCACCGTGATCACGTCCTCACGGAATCCGTCCGATGAGTTGCCGCCATGGCCGCCGTACAGTTCCACCGCGCGGCGGGTGACCCGATGCAGGTCCTCGACCGACAGGTAGAAGAACCGCAGTAGCTCGGGGGTGGCGGTGAACCCTCGCGTCATCGCCGTCCCGACGTCACCCAGGCTCAGGTCGGTTTTCGGACGCAACCCGACGGCAGTCACCCCGGCGCGGTGGGATCCGGTGCCCAGGGTGGCGTCGTTGCTGGTGTGGTCACCGGTCGAGAAGCACGCCTTGTTCGAGGCGACGGACACCAGTTGCCGCGGGAGACCGCCGTTGGTCGGCTCCGGCGTGGCCATGATGATGGTGTCGCCGTACTTACGGGCCGCGCTCATTAGCAGCACGATCCGTTCCTCGGCCAACTTGCCGTACTTGGCGTGCAGGAACAGCGCCTGGCACTCGTCGATCACCAGGACCTGCGGGCGCAGCCTGCTGTCGACCTCGGCGATCTCGCGGGTCGCGGCCCGTTCACCGCCGTGTTCCTTCAGCGCACGGCCGCGCTCTTCGAGATTGTCGTACATGGTCTGGATTCGGTCCATGCACGCACGGACGGTGTCCTCGCCGATCCCGGTTTTCAGGGTGGCCAGGCGGGGTTCTGCGGGGTCGTAATCGGCGTTGGTGGCCATGACGAAGACGTGGATGTCGACTAGCGGGTCGAGCATCGCGCCCGCGAGCAGGGCGAGGATCAGCGTCGATTTGCCACCGCCCATGATCCCGCTGAGCACGTAGTTGGCCTCGAACAGGCGAGCGTTGATCACGTTCGCGCGGATGCCGATACCGACCGGGACACCCCGGAAATAATCGGTGACGACAGTGTTGAGGTTAGCCAATAGCGGATAGGGGGGGACGGGACGGTTGAGACTGCCGCGGTCGGCGATCCACAGGTCCAGGACACTGGCCTTGTCGTCGGGTTCGGTAGCCCACACCTCCTGCTGCTTGCGTTCCAGGTTGTGGGCCAGCACGACCCGCTTGCCGACGATCATTTCGACGGGCACACCGCGTGGTAGGCGGATCTGGCAACGCCATCCGTCGCCGTCGCGGGTCGGGCGCATCGGCCACAGGCCACGGCGGGCGTATTCCTGGTCGCCCGGGTCGAGGTCCTCGGCTGGCCAGCCCTCCCGGTCCTCCCGGCCCTCCCGGGCGGCGGCGAGTTTGGGGATTCCCAGTTCCTGCAGGGAACCGATGATGGCCGCCTCGTCCGGGTCGAGGCCGGGGCGTGGCAGCAGACGGCGTCGGGGCTGCCGGGGCGCGGGAACAATCGCGGGGTCGGCCGGGGTATACGTGTCGTCGTGGTCGACACCCTCGGCGTCGACCACGGTGGCCGTGTCGTGGGGGTCCTGGTCCTCGTAGCCGGTGTCGGTGTAGTAGGTCAGGCCCTCCTCGTTGGGGCCGGTGATCGCGGGCGGCGAGGTGGTCCAGCGGCGGGTGGCGTCCGCCCTCGCCGCGGGGGCGTTGTCGTCGCTGTTCTCCTGGGCCTGCCACGCGGGGGTGGTGGCGCGGGCACGGCCCACAGCCCACAACACGATCCACACCGCCACCACGGCGACCAGCAGGAACGACGCCCACACCAGCGTGACGATCCGCACCAGGTCGGCGATGAACGCGAACACCGCGGTGAAGGGGGCGAAGATCGCGGCGGCGTCGCGGGACATGACCGACAGGGCGACCCCAACAACCAGCAGGACCCCGGCCACGCAGCCGATGCCCAGGCCGAACGCCTTGGTCCACGCCCACGGCATGGTGGACCACCACTCGACGCGGTGGCGGTGCCGCTGCTCCCGGGCATCTTTGGCGCGGGATTCCCACTCCAGCAGGGCTTTGTTGTCGCCGCACTGTTCGGCGCGGCGTTGCATCCGCTCGTAGCGGGCGCCGCTGCGGGAGTCCCACACGCGTTGTGCCAGCACCATGGCGCCAGCGATGGGGTAGCCGATCGCGTGGCGGGCGGCGGCACCGAGGATGGCGCGGGTGCGGTGGTGGGTGGCGACGGTGCGGGTGAGACGGCCCAGGGCGGCGGCGTCGGTGACGTAGCCGTCGAGGCGGGCGCCGCGCTGGCCACGCTGGGATTCCAGTTGCGTGTAGAGCGCGACCGCGGCGGGGTCGGGCGCCGCGTCGGGGCCGATGTGGGGCAGGTGGTGCACGCTGGCCAACTCGTCTGGCCGGCCGCAGTCGGGTGGGGTTGGCATCACGGTGGTCCAATCACCTGCGAAGGGATCACCCCCTTCCCGGGGGTTCGGGTTGGGCTGGGCGCCGGGGGAGCCCCGCCGGGGCTCCCCCGGCGGGGTCAGTCCTGCGCCGGGCCGGGCACGGCGGGGGCGCTGAACACGTGGAAGTGGATGCCCTGCGTCGGCAGGTACTGGCCGATGATGTACGCGACCACGAACAGCACGCCAACCGCGACGATCAGGGACGGCATGGACATTTTCGTGCCCTTGGGCCTGGTTCCAGCCATGGTGTTTACCTCGTTCTCTGTTGTCGTTGCTGGGGTTGCGCTGCGGGTATTGGGGGGTCAGATCCGCTGCGAGTGGACGGCGGCGGGGGCGGCCTCGATGTGGTAGGCGTGCTGCATGTTCACGCCGAACGCGATGGACATCATCACGACGAGTACCGCGCCAGCGGCCCAGAGGGTCACGGCCAGTGGCGTGTTCTTCGGGCGCTTCGTCGTCGACGACCTAGTGGTGGACCGGGTGGGGACGCTGCTACCGGGCATGTTTTCCATGATTGGCTTCCTGCCTTTTCTCTGGACGGTTTCAGGGTTCCTGATTTCAGGAGGTCACTTTGAATTCTTGCTTGGCGTGGATGTAGCCGCCGTCGCCGTTGCTGAACTCCACGAAGACTCCGTTGTCATCTGTGAAGGCCTCGTCCACGGTGGCCGTTCGGCCGTTGCTGAACTTCACCTCGTCACCGGCGTGCAGTTCGCTGGCTTTCACCACGGCATATTTGGCCATGTCGGTAATTCCTTTCGTTGTCAGGCTTCTGCGCGGTAGCGGGCGGCGCGGGCCTCGACCTCGCGCACGTACCAGCCAGCGTGGTTGTAGGCGAAGTACGCCCGGTAGGGGCTGTGGGAGAACCCGTCGTCGCACAACTTGTGGGCGGCGGCGTGGATGGCGTCGTGGAGGCTGTAGATGTTCGGGCCGATGTCGGGGTGGCGGTAGCGGACTGCGGCGAACGTGCCGGGCTCGAACTGCATCGGGCCGCGGGCGCCCGCGTAGTTCGCGCCGGAGTGCACCCCGGGCAGGTGGGACTGGCCGTGGTTGGTTTCCACCGCGCCGATCCCGGCGAGGGCGGCCCAGTCCAGGCCTGGGCAAGTGCGCCCGTATTCGCGGTAGTAGGCCAGCGCTGTCGCGGGGATGCCGGGCATCGACGACGGGCCCAACCCGGACGTTCGGTGTGTGGCGGGCCCGGCACCCAGGGCGGGACCGATGGCGTCCTCGGTGATTCCGCTGTTGCCGAGCGCCTCGACCACGGCGGGCCGGTAGGTGATGTACGCGCCCAGCGCGGCCATCACGACCGTGCCGCACACGGCGGCGCAGGCCACGTTGACGATGCGAGACAATGTGGTTCTCCCGGTTCCCGAGGTGTTGTGGGTGCTGGGTGGGTCCGGTCGGTGGCGGGGTGCAACTTGGCAAGGTGGCGCCGCCCCGGCCGGACGTTTGTGTCAGGCGGTGACCTGGCTGGCCTCCTCGCCTTCGGTGGGCTGCTCGACGACGGGCCGGTCGGTGGTGCCGGCGGTGATGCACAGCGCGCGGCGCGCGGCGCGGCGGCGGCGGGCCAGCCGCCATTCGTGCAGCGCCCACCACGCGGCGACCAGGATCGCCACGAAGGTGAAGACCGGGGAGACCGTGACGCCTAGGACCGCGGGGACTGTGACGCCAGCCAGTTCGATCAGGTGGTAGCCGACCCACTCGACGACACCGTTGGTGTCGCGTTGGGTCGGGTTGATGGTGTCAGGCGGCGTAGGCATGGACGCGGTCCTCCTGTCGAACGGGTGCGGCGATGAATTCGGGTGCAGTGGCGTAGGTATTGACGCGACGCATCGAGGCCTCGATGACGCGGACCGCAAGCAGTAGCGGCGCCCGGATCAGGTGCAGCGCGAGGAACAGCAGCAGCGTCCCGGCGAACCGCGCCATGGCTGGCATGCCTTGGCTGTTGAGGATGTCGAACAGGTTCACCATCGGTGTCGTTTCGTGGTCGATAGGCGCTGTCGCTGTATTCTGGGTGGGCACGTCGGGCCTCCTAGAAGGGCTCGGTGTTGGAGGCCCTGCCGGGTGTAAGCCGGTGGGGCCTCGTTCTGTGTCGGGTACGTGCGGGATCGTTACGTGCGACCAGGGGAAACGGGTGGTGTGGAGCATCGGATCGGTGATCTGCTCCACAGCGGGTTTGCTGCTCCACCGCAGGTCAGGTCGCGTAGCAGACGTGGAGCAGCAGCGGAGCATGTGGTGACGTGGGCGGCTGGCTGCTACGTAGGTGCTCCACCGTCCGCTCCTATCTGCAGCAGACGTGTTTTGGCTGGTCAGCGTAGTAATCACCGCGGCCACCTCCCCGCTGATGCACTGGCCACTGCTTCACCGGTGTTTTCGCTGTTCAGGGCCGATATCGCCTGGCGGCAGTAGTCCACGAGCCCCTGAGCGATGCGGGCGGCGAGGTCAGGGTTCACCGACCGCAAAATCAGGATGCTGCGGAGCTGCGCCGAGGAGACCGCCACCAGATCAACTGGCGTGCACGCGACGGCTAACTCCTCCTCGAAGCGTGCGGCCCGCCGGGCAAGCCTCTGCATGGCTTGGGTCGGCACCACGGCCGTCCCCATGGCCGCTGCGGTCCGTGCCCGCTGGCCTGCCATCACGACACCGCCCAGGCGCCGTCGGTGGCGCTACTAGCGCTTGTGGCGGGAGGCGCTACTAGCGGTGTGGCGGTGGCGCAAGTAGCGGCGCCAGTAGCGCCACCGTTTGCGGCGCCAGTAGCGGCCGGTAGCGGCGTAGCGGTAGCGCCCGGACGTAGCGCCTCAGCAGCGCTACCCCGAACCGCGTCCGCTACCCACTCGGCGACATCCTGGCCCGCCACTAGCGCGGAGATGCGCGCGACGAGATAAACGTCGCCGGACAGGTTGACGGCGGTCATCGGGTGCCCTCCGTCCGCTGCTCGGACAGGTCGCCGCTCCACTCGGCGAGCTTGGCCCGCCCGAAACTGGCAGTCGCCCCAGCCGCCCTGGCCAGCGCCGCACCGGTCAGCTGGTGAACGGTGCCGTCCTTGACGGCCCGGTCGAACATGTGGCGCATGACCGCTGTCTTGTCGCCAGCCGCTGTCTTGGCCGCTACGCCAGCGAGCGGACGGGTGCGGCGGCGGTGCTGCTGGATGCGCGCTACTGGCGCTGGCGCTACCCGCAACTGGCGCGCTACCTCGACGGGTTCGGGTAGCGCTTCCGGGGCGCTAGTAGCGGGGGCTAGTGGCGCCTGTTCGGTGGCGCCAGTGGCGCTGGTCGGCTCCCACGGGGAGCGCAGCGGTAGCGCCGCCAGTAGCGCTGCCGATCGCTGCACCGCCAGCTCGGCCAACAGGCGCTCGCGCAGTTCGGGGTCGTGCGCTACTCGCGCTACCCGAAGCGCCCGCGACAGGCGGCCGGTGCGCCACAGTGCGCGGTCCGCCAGCGCCAGCCGGGCGGCGCGGGTGACTGCCCGCTCCCGGGTGCGGGTGACAGCGTCCCGGTCGTCGTCGGCCAGGCCGAGCCGGGACAACCCACGCTCCCGAAGCTCACCGGTGACGCGTGCCCACAGGCCGGTCTGGATGCCGGCGCGGCGGCGGATCTCGATACCGAGCGCCAGGTGCAGCATGACCAGGCTGAGGATCGGGCCCAGTGCTACGCGGGCGGCGCCGTCGACCGGGCCGGACAGCACCACCGCGGCGTAGCCGGACAGGCCACACAGTGCCCACGCGACCAGACGAGGTGCGCCCGGCGAACCAGGCCGGCCGGTCGCGGGGTCGAGGTGGCGGACGTTGGCGCGCATACCGACCGCGCACGCGATCAAGGCCAGTTCGACCACCGAGAACATGACCACCCGCTCGGCGCCGGTGACACCGAGCCGGTCCCCGAAGAACCGCCACGACGTGTTCAAGCTGACCGACAGGCCACCTGCGGCGCCGGCGTAGTACCACCACGGCGTGCCCTGGGGCAGTCGCCGGGCGAACCGGACAGCGAGCGTTCCGAGCGCCACGACCACCAGAAGCGCCACCAGCGCGGCCGCGACCAGCGTCGGGCTCACGGTGGATGTCCAGGCGATGGACTGGGCTTGGTTGCCGGGCTGCATCTGTCTGCGTCCTTCGGGGGTTCGTACTGCGGTGGTCAGTTCGAGTGGCCGGGTTCGGTGGCGGCGTCGGCGATGCCGTCCCACGCGGCGCGGATCGCAGGCTCGTCGGCGCGCTGTTCGGCGTCGCGCAGCGCCGGGATCAGCAGCGCCAACCGGTGGCTGGTGGTGGAAGCGGGCTGGGCGCTGGTGACGGCACAGCGTCCAGCCCGGGTCTGTGCGGACATCACTGCAATCCCGCCATCCGCAGAGCCAGGCGGCCCTTGTCGGTGATGGTGTTGCCGGCCATCAGTTCGTAGCGGCGCAGTTCGGCCAGCGGCTCGGCAGTCCACGGGTCGGACTGGTCGGGCTGGTACGGGGTTCGGCGGGTGGCTTTGGCTGCTGCGACGAGGACGTCCCAGTGGAACGAGTTCAGTTCCAGCACCGGGACCGCTACGACGACGAACGGGGTGCCGTTGTCCTGGACAGAGACGAGGACGGATGCGGCAGCGGTGGGCGTGTGACGTGCTGGCCGCTGATTGGACCTGCTCATGACGCCTCGTCCAGGTCGCTGAGTGCCTCGGGTGCGGTGATCACGCGGGCGGCGTACCGCTCGCGGGCGGCGATGAGCTTCTTGCGGTTGCGGGAGCTGGGCCTCTCGCGGACCGCGAACTCGGCGTAGATGAGGACGGTCTGCGGGTCGGCGGCCTTCCGGGACCGCGCGTTGCGTCGGCTGGCCATTGCTGGCCTCCGTTCAGGTTTCCGGTGGTGACGGATGGGGTGGAGCGGTGAGCGGTGGGTCAGGTCTGTCGCTTGAGGTTGCGGCGCTGCCGTTCGGACAGGCCGCCCCAGATCCCGAACCGTTCGTCATGGGTCAGGGCGTAGGCGAGGCAGTCCGCCCGGACGTCGCAGCCCTGGCAGATGCGTTTCGCTTCGCGCGTTGAGCCGCCCTTTTCGGGGAAGAACTCCTCGGGGTCGGTTTGCGCGCACAGCGCCCGGTCCTGCCATTCCTCGACGTCGGAGGGCACGAGATGTTCGACGAAGTCGGCGAACGCCTGCGCACGGGTGGGGATGGTGTTGACGGGGGCGGCCGTGGTGATGGTCATTGGCGTGGCCTCCGTTGTGTGCCGTGTGGTGACGGATGGGGCTGGGGGTGCTCGTGTTGTGGTGACGGACGGGTGATCTTGTTGACTCTCACGGTTTTCAGTGAGTGGGGTCAACATCGAGATCGAACGTAGCACGCGGACGACCTCCCATCAACCCCCAGCAACACTCCACCTTGCGGAACCCCCCTCAACCTTGCATGATGTGGGGCATGCCCGACATTGAGGAGGTCCAGGCCCTTGACGACCCGTGGGAGCGGATGCGTCGCGCACACGAGCAGGTCGTCTATCACCAGACGCAGGGCGGCGAGTACGCGAGGATCCGGCGTGAAGCGATCGAGGACCTGATCGGCCGGAAGGTCAAGCAGGCCGACATCGCTCGGATGCTGGGAGTGAGCTCGTCGCGGATCAGCCGCCTGCTGTCCTCGGCCCCCAAGGTCGAGCGTGCGCTACTGGGCACCGGGCCTGTCACGATCTCCGTCGGCGGCAAGTGGGAAGCGGCCAAGGAAAAGCCTGAGGCGGTTGTGTCGCGGCCCATGATGCGGGCCTGCACGCTGCTGGGTTCCATGTGCGTCGACTACGAACTGGGGTTGGCGGCCGAGGACTACGAGGTCGTCCCGCCGCCGGGTCACGTGCGTTTGAACAGGGACAACTTGATCGTGATGGGCAGCCCGCGGATCCTGCCGCTAGTCGGCCAGGTCCTCGAAAGCGACGAACACCTGGCTTTCGGGTGTGGCCCCGACGGCTGGTACCTGGTCGACCAGGACAGCGACACCCCTTACCGCTCGCCCAGCGACCGCGGTGAGGCAGCGGACTACGGCTACATCGGACGCCTGCCCCGCCCGGACGGTCGGGGAACGTTCCTGTACCTGGCCGGCATCCACGCGATGGGCACCCTCGGAACCGTGCAGTACCTGGTCAGCAACATCGAGGACCTGTATCGCGAGGTCAAGACCCACCGATGGTCAACGATCGTCGAGACCAGATACAACCCCGCCGACGGCACGATCGTCGCTGCTGAACGCGTCACACCCATCCACGTCGTTCGACAGTAAAAGGGGGCAACTTGCGTGTTCTTCACCGGAGTAACTGATGCCGGCCAGCCGGGCAACCCAAACGAGGACTGGGTGTCGGTGACGTCCGATCTTGTCGTGGTGCTGGACGGGGCGACCGTCCGCACCGACACCGGCTGTCTACACGGAGTCGCCTGGTACACGAGGCACCTGGGCATGGCCATCCTCGCGGCCGCATCGGACCACACGCTTCCCCTGCGCAGCATGCTGGCCGCCGCGATCGATCACGTCGCGGGCCTGCACCCGGAGTGCGACCTTGCCCATCCGGGGACGCCGTCCGCCGCGGTGGCCATCGTTCGGATCGATGTAGACGCGGTGCGGTACGCCGTACTCGGCGACGCCACCGTCGTCCTCGAGTCGACCGCCGGGATCGCAACGGTCAGCGACGACCGCATCTCCCGGACCGCCGCCCTCGAGCGCGCCGCGGTCGACAAGCACCCGATCGGCTCACCCGAGAAGCGGGACGCGATGGTCGCGATGAAGCACGCCGAGCTGGCAGCCCGCAACAAACCGGACGGCTATTGGATCGCAGCCGCCGACCCTGCCGCCGCAGCGCACGCGCTCGAGGGTGAGGTGCCGCTCGAGGAGGTGCGGCGGATGGCTGTGATGACAGACGGCGCAGCTCGGATTGTCGACATGTTCCACCTGGGGGACTGGCTGCATGTCCTCGACCTGCTGGGGCACCGCGGGCCGGGTGCGCTCATCCACCGGGTGCGGAAAGCGGAAGCGGACGACCCGGACGGCGAGTTCTACCGGCGAAACAAGACCTCCGACGACGCCACCGTGGTGTACGCCGCAGCTGGTGTCTGTGCTGCGCCGCGCAGCCGCGTTGAAGCCAGGGGCGCAGCAGACATGCCTGCCCTGGAGATGTTCGAACTGGTCAACTCAGGACGGCTGTACGGATCCTGCCCGACGGTCGACGGTCGATATTTCGGAGGCAGACGATGACCATCACGGAGTGGGAGTAGCTGGGCACTCGGTGACGGGTCAGGGTGCTATCCAGATCGTCCAGGACATCGCCGCCCAGATGCGCCGGCCACGGGGAGATCGGCGACACGCGGCCCAGCCTGGACCAGAGGAACCGGAGGAAGGGGAACACTCCTAGAGACACCTCAGGCCCGGAGATGTCATCTCCGGGCCTGATACGAGGCGCCGCTTAACCGGAACCACCACGAACCAGTTCAGCCAAGGCGATCAGTCAGCCCTACAAGCAACCAACTAGCTCACTAACTCACTAACTCACGCGGCCTAAGGCAAGGCCCCGCAACTAACTTCACGCGACATGGCGAGTGTACTGGGCGCCGCTGACGTCCACCAGCGCCCTGCCGCGTGTCGAGAGGAATGACACGCCGCTATGAGCCAATCGGGCCCCCGCCGCAAGGCGAACGCCGCCTACGTCCGCAAGGACCCCGCCCAGTGGATGCACGCCGGCTGGACCAGCACACCGAACTCCATCACCCGCGACCCGGACGTCCCGCCCGATGAATGCTGGGCCTGGACGTGGTTGGCCAGCATGGACGGCGAGTTCGAGGTCAGCGGCAAGAAGCTGTGGGAGGCGAAGAAGTCCCTCGCTCGCAACCGGGCCTACGACCTGCTGAACGCGTTGGAGAAGCGCGGCCTGCTGCTGCGCACCAACGAGTACGACCCGGTCGCGCAAGTGCCCTACGTCCAGTACGACCTGCAGCCGGTGCCGGTACCGGAGGAGGAGCGGACGTGGAAGCCGACCAAGGCGACCCCCCGGCGCCGCGGCCCGCATCCGGGTTCGAAGGCGGCCCGCGAGGCGACTTCGACCTCTGCTGAAGCTGTGGACAACCCCGAAACCGCAGGTCAGGGCGGATTCCCGGCAGGGCGGGAATCCGCAGGTCGGCAGCGGACTCCCGACAGGCCGGGAATCCCTTCTGACCAGGACTTTCCCGCCCTGCCGGGAAGTAGGGTGGATTCCCGACAGGCCGGTTCCCGACAGGCCGGGAATCCCTATAAGGAAGAGAAGAAAAGTAGAGAAGAAAATCCATCTATCGAGGCGGCGGGCCACGGGCAGGCGATGGACGGATCGACGGAATCGTCGAACGAACGGGAACCGAGCCCGGCGGCGCTGGACCTGGTCCTCGGCCTGTCGTACGGGTCGCACACGCACCCCACCCAGGGCCAGGCGCGTCAGCTGGCGCTGCTCGTCGATGCGGCCCTCGCTGGCGGGCATGATCTGCGGTCGATCCGGCGTCACGCTCAGGGCAAGGTCAACCAAGCGAGGCGCAACGCTGTCGCCTACCTCACGTGCGGCCTGAGCGCCGATCAGCTCCCAGCGGTCCGGATGGACTCCCCACAGCCCGCTAGGCCCGTCACGGCGCCGTCAGGGGCCAAACCGGCGACCCTGATCGAGTCGCAGGACGACCTTTTGGCCCGTGGACTGCCCACCCAGTTCCTGCCGACCCGGCTGAAGGCAGCTGCGGGTGCGTAGCGGCGATGGGATCCTCCCGAACCGGCACCTCGGCGGTCGCCCGGCAGGTCGGCGGCTAATAGCCGCCAGGCGGCTGAACGTAAACCCGCAGGTCGGACCCAAACAGCCGCGAGGCGGCCGGACGGTGAGCCCAGCGGCAGCGGTGATGGATCTTCAGGTCGCGCTATGCTGTCCACGCCGCCTTATCTGCGGCCTTTCGGGGCCGACGCTCGGGTTTGATGACCCGTTCTGTTTGTGGTGACGGATGGGATGGCAATGGCGGCCCCAGCGAGCGAACCTAGGCGCTGGGGCCGCTCCCACGCCCACCGTGTGCGGGATCAGTCGGTGGCGTCTCCCTGACCGTGCATGCCGCTGGTGTTGCGGCCGTGGTGGTACCACCACCATGTGCGTTGCGGCACGTGCACGATGCGGGCGTTTTTGGCGACGCAGCCGAGCGTGAAGGCGAAATCCTCGCCGTACCGCTGGCCGCCGATCGACTCGTCGACGGGCGGCGGGTGGAACCCGACGGCTTGGGCGAGCTCGGTGCGGACCAGGGTGGTGATGGTGGTTTGGTGCGGGTCGCTCGGGTCGAACGGTTTCCCGAAATGGCCGAGCGGGTCGGCTGTGCTGTCGCGGCCGGAGGCGTCGCGCACCTGGTAGTAGGAATACACGTAATCGGCGCCCTGCTGGGCTGTCCCGGCGAGCGCCTCAAGGTGGTCTCTCATCCATTCGTCATCGGAGTCAAGAAACGCCACCCACGGCGCCCGAACAGCCTGCAGGCCCTGGTCTCTCGTGCGCCACGCGCCGGCGCGGTGCCGGTCAACCACCACATGCAGCTCGGCCGGCTGAAGGGTCTGCGCCCACACCGACGCCACCGCCCGATCGAGCATCCCGTTGCGGACGCGCGCCGGGTGGGCGGGGATGACAACAGCGATGTCTCCGATGTCCAACACGTCGTGCCCTTCTGTCCGGTGTCGGGTACAGAACGGTCCCGCGTCCGACGGAAGGGGACGCGGGACCGTGTGTCGCCCTGGAGGGGCGGTCCGTGTGGTGACGGATGCAGCTGTGGTGGTTCCTGGACTGAGCCAATCACGGCGGTCCGCCACCGGTCAGGGTGCTGGTCAGATCGCGTCGTAGGTGCGGTGCCAGCAGGCGGGGTGTGCGTAGAGCTGCTCTCGTGTGCCGTCCAGACCCGAGGGCATCATGGGCTTGCCCTTCCGGATCAGGTCGGGGCATTCGGAGCAGGGCATGTCGCGAGGTGCGGCGGGCGCATCACCGGGGGTGTTTGACGCGCCCGCCGCGGTCTCGGATCGGCTCACGCAGCGGCCGAGCAGGGTAAGCGCGGGCGCGCGGTGTGCCGCCAAAGCGGCGAAGGCAACATGGGGCGAGGCCTCCCGGCAGGCGTCGGCTGTGGTGGTTCCTGTAACCAGTCTTCGGTTACGGATACACCCTGTCAACACTCCACGCGAGGGATCTTTACGGATAGCGGGGAGCGGCTACGCTGGTTACATGGCTGGAACCGGTGACACACCCCGCGCGCATCAGCTAGGTGCGGAAATACGGGATCTGAGGCTTGTCGCCGGTATCGGCTTCCGCGAGCTAGCCAGACAATTGGGCTACACCCACACAAAACTCAGCCACATTGAATCCGGGCGTCGAGCACCAACACCTGAAGACACCGCCACAATCCTCGCCCACCTCGGCGTCACCGACGACAAACGTGAAGAACTCCTGGCCCTGGCCCGCGCAGCAGCCGACCCCGACTGGGTAGCGCCCGGCGTCGGCAAAACACTGGCCGCGCTGCTGGAATACGAACGCACCGCGAAACTGATCACCGAAGCCAACCAGGCCCTCATCCCCGGTCTCCTGCAAACCAGGGACTACGCCCGCTCGATCATGCTCAGTTCAGGTGCCACCACCGGGGAGGCCGACCATCGGGTAGCGATCAGGATGAGCCGCCGCGACGTCCTCGACCGCGCCGACCCGGTCACGCTCCGCGCACTGGTCGGCGAGTACGCTCTGCGCTACCCCGCCTGCGACGCATCGGTCATGTCCGACCAGATGCGGCATCTACTCAAATGGGGAGAACGGGAAAACGTAGAAATACGTGTCATCCCGATCGCCAGCCAATGGACACCCGTCCACAACGGGCCATTCGTGCTGATCGAATTCGAACGCCCCAACCCTGTGGTCCACCTCGAAAACTACAGGTCAGCTGTCTTCGTCACCGACAAGCGTGACGTGCGCGATTACCAGAACGCGGCGGAGAACCTCCGCCGGGCGGCGATGAACCCCGCAGCCACAACGGGGCTCATCACCGAATTGCTGAACCGATGGGAGGAGCAATAAGGGTGACAGACACAATACGCTGGCGTAAGTCCACGTGTAGCAACTCCACGTCATCATGCGTCGAACTGGCACCGGAAGGTCTCGTGCGGGACAGCAAGAACCCGCACGGCCCGATACTGAAGATCCGGTGGGATGGTCTGATCGTGGCCATCCAGAACGGCACGATCAGCTAGGACGAAACGGCGCCCCCGGCCGATGCTGGCCGGGGGCACCGTGTTCGAGTACAGACGGTCACCCGCTCGGCCCATAGTTGACCATGTCGACCTGGCCCGGGATCGACTCCGACCCCCACACGTGCGCACCCTGAATCAGGAACATCAGCGAGAACGACCCATCCACTGCCAGGTCGGTTTCCTGCACGATCCACCGTGCGCTGGGTCCGTGAACGTGCCCGAAATCGCCGGACACATAGAAGCCGGAGTGCCCGTTCGGGTCCTGGCTGGGACCGTAACCGTCGGACAGATAGTTCACCAGGGCACCGTCGACCAGGCTGGCCAGATCGCATTGCGAGTCACTCCCAGTGGAGATCATGTTCAGGTCCCACACCACCAGATGGCCAGCCGCGACCTTCCCCGCGGGCAGTGTCAGCACCGTCCACGACGGCGCCTGAGTCGTCGGGGTAAGACCGCCGCCGGCAGGCCCGAACGTCAGCTTCTGCGGGCCGCTCGTCACGAACACCGGGGAGAAACCCGAACCACCGCCGCCGGCGTCCCGCCAGTCGACCCCGTCCGGGGCGGCCGCGTTGGCGGTGAGCACCTGGTTGTCGGAGCCCACCGGCAGCCGGGCCACAGTGCCTGCCCCGGACGCGACGACCAGGTCACCTTTGGTGGTGACCGTGTCGAGCGGAACCAGGCCCGCTTCGGCTGCCTCGGCACGGTCGGTCTCGGACGTCAGGTCGCCTGTGCTGGCTTTCCCGGCCAACGCAGTGGCTGTGGACGACGCGAGCACGGCGAGGTCTGCGGCGTTCGCCTTATCTGCCTCGGCTGCCTCCGCGCGAGCGACCTCCCCTGCCAGGTCAGCCGCGGTGGCCTTGTCGCCCAGCGCGGCCGTCAAGCCGGCGACCGCAGCTTGCGGCAGCGTGCCGTCCTCGCCCAACGGCCCGGCCGGGCCGCCTGGCTGGCCGACAGAGGTCAGCGGCACATACAACGTGGCCGGTGGCGGCGGGTTGGGGACAGCCAAGCTGTGGATCCGGGCCAGCGTGGTCGTCGACGGGCTGGCCGGCAGAGGCGCGTGGAACCGCTCCGTCCACACATCGGTTTGGATCGACCACTCGTACAGCCAGTTTTGCTGGCTGAAGTCGGGGTCGTCCGTGGCGGGCAGGCTCGGCGGGTCACCGACGAACACGCCGTCGCTGATGACGAACGTCACGGCTTCGCCCGGGCCGAGGACGTACCCGTCGACGGGCACGTCCAAGGCCACGGGGATCGCGGCCCGCGCGGTGCCGGTAGCCAAAGCACCGGTCACCGGGTGGGCGATGATGCCGCCCACGGTGACCCGGGAGATCGACGGTGGCTCCGACACGGCGGCCTGCCCTTCCTTATGCGACGTCGGGGTCTTGTGGTGGCCAGTCCGGGGCGACGCGCCGCAGGCTGGGTAACCGTGCTAGCGCTGGTCGGGGATCTCGTCCCCACCGGACAGGCGGGATCCGGCGGGTGGAGTCGACGTCGATCGGGACCCAGGTACCGGAGATGCTTCGATACCCGGGCCCGGTCGGTCCGACCGTGCTGCGGTGTAGACGGGTGCGGCCGCGTAACCCAACGCGAGGGTGATGAGCCATCCCGGGACGCGGGGTTCCAGCCACCGCCACAGCCCGTACCACCCGGCGGTAAGGACCGCCGTCATCGCGGCGACGACCAGGTCGTGCACGCGGGCCAACACGATCAGCGGCAGGCCGAGCCCGACCAGCCACGACACGGCGAAACCCCACGCCACTGGAACGACGGTGCGGATGAGGCTGATGGCCCCATCGGACAGCGGCTGGTCCGGGTCCGGCCCGGCGATGTGCTGCGACATCACGACGCTCCCTTCGGGGTGACCAACACGTTGAACCCGTTTCCGAGGTAGACCTCCATGTCCTTCGCGACCTCGTCGGCCATCGCCGCGACCTGCGCGTCGGATACCTCAACGTCGGGCGCGGCGAGCGCGGCCTGTAGGGCAGCGACCTTGGTTGCCAGATCAGCCAGCGCGTTCTGCTGGGACTGGTCGAGGGCGATGTCCTGCTTGATCAGCGTCGACAGCGTGGACACGGCGGAGGCGAGTAGGCCGCGGAACGCGAAGATCTCGGCGTTCGTGCGTCCCTGCGGGTTGCCGCCTGGGGTGGAGTTGCCGACCAGCAGGTCGTGTGCGGCCGATGCGATCTCGGCGGACTGCTGCGCGGTGAGCTTGTTGATGGGACTGGTCACGGTTGGCTCCAGAGTGAATAGTCGGTTGGACAGGTCGCAGGTGACGCCGCCGATCACGCGGGTGACGGGTGTCGCCGGGCCGTCGGCTGCGGTAGCGGGTCCGCCCTGGCGCTGCCAGAAGGTGGCGACGTCAGCGGTGCCGGTGCGCGAGGGCGCGGGCCCGGCCTGCCAGGCGATCGGCGCGAGCCCGGCCTTGGCGCACGCGGCGAGGAACGCCCCGAACCCGTACGGGCCGACCGTGAACCGGAACGGGGTGAGGACGTCGTGGAAGCCCTTCACGTACTCGATGTCGGCTTGGTTGAACCCGGGCTTGTCGTTGGCGGCGAACACCATCGTGACGGGTGGCTGTCCGGCAGTGATGTTCCGCAGGTCGGTCAGGGCGATCGCTGCGTTGGCCCGCCCGGTGGCGTACCCGCCGTCGGCGTCGGTGGTGGTGCGTTCGACAACGGCGATGGTTTTGCGGCCGTGCGCGAGGTGGTCGGCGTACTCGGCGTGGGTGAGGCGTTTGCCGCTGCCGCCGAGCCCGACGTAGCGGATGGCGCCTTCGATCCCGGCCGCCCGCATGGACGCGCCGGACACGGTGCCGCCGCTGTAGTCGATCCACACTGTGGTCACGGCGCCTCCCGTGCGGGAGCGCGACGCCAGGAGACACGGCCGTCGAGGAATTCGAACGCCAGCCAGTCCGGGCCTTCGGCGTGCACGAGCACGTCGTGCCCGTCCTCGCGGCGGATCGTCGGCGCGGCCATCAGCTCACCCGCTTCACGGTCCAGAAGTCCGAGGACAGCCGCGAGTCGGTCAGGTAGGCGTAGGGCAGCGTGAACAGCCCGCCCTTGCCCCACCCGGTGCCCCACGAGTTGCGGCAGATCCACCGCTGGATCGCGTCGTCGTAGCCCACCGCGACAACGCAGTGCCCGCCGAGCTGCTCCTCATCCCGGCTGGGCATCGGGACGGTGCCGGTTTCGGCGACCTGCCGGGACTCGAAACTGGCGTACACAGTGAACCCGAACACGACCGGTGTGCCACCGGCCAGCACCGCCTTGATCTGGTCCGCCTGCTGCGGCACGCGTTCGTACACGACAGCCTCGGTGCCCGATGCGGCCGCGTAGCACGCCGAGGTCGGCTTCTGGCCGGCGCGGTGCCCAGCCGGCCACGACCCGTCGCTGTTGGCCGCCTCGCCGTCGTAGGGCCACTCGGCTTCTGGGCACACGCCCTGCTTCGCGACCGAGCGGACACCATCGCGGATCTGCGCGCCGGAGTCCGAGCCGACGCTCTTCTCCATCGCGCGCTCGTTGTAGTAGATGAACAGGCGCGACGGCATGAAGTCGGCGAGGTTCTGCTTGCGCATCTCGTACTCGACTGCCGCGCCGATGCCGTTCGCCGTGCACGACCCGATCTGCTGCTGGTCGTAGATCGGCGGCATCGCAGGGTCGGTGGACAGGTCCGCCGCTGCGGGCAGGTGGGCCAGCGTCTCTGGCGCTGCCGTGCGTACGCGGTCGCGGTGGTCGGGTAGATCCGCGACCCAGCCGTATCGTCTGTCGGTTCGCATGCCTGGTGTCCTTTGGTGGTTGTGGTGACGGATCAGGGGGATGGGGGTAACTGCTGGGACATCGTCTTGACCTGCAGGCGCAGGAAGTTCAGTTCGGTCTGGGCGTCGGCCAGCTTCGAGTTCAAGTCCTCGGCTCTGGCGTTCGCGGACCGCAGTTGGCCGGTCATGTCGCGGATGGTGCGTTCGGCGCCGGAGAGCTTCGACTCCAACTCCTCCACCCGCTCCCGGTAGGGCTTGAGGAGTTCCACCGCCGACTTGACCACAAGGCGGTCGCCTTCGTCGGCCTGCTGGTCCCGCTCGGCGCGGCGTTTACGCCAGCCGTCGACGATGCCCCACAGGCCGGGGATCCACGCGGCCGCGCCGATCAGGCCGATCAGCAGCACGGCGTTCACGGCTTGTTCTCGCTTAGCGTGCGTCTGATGTCGCCGCTGATCTGCCGGTACCGCGCAGTGCAGGCGATCGCGAGCCCGACGATGACCGCGGTACCTGGCGAAGATGTCCAGCCGGCCACGACCACGACCTCAGCCTCGTAGGCGACCAGGAGGATGCCGATCATCAGGACGGCGCCTCGTTCGACGTACAGCGACCACAGCCACTTTGTGAGCGCGCCCGTGAGGCACAGTGCCAGCCCGAACGAGATGCTGGCCGCCCACACGTACACGTTCCACCGCGGCATCGCGTTGAGCGCCTTCGACCCGGACGTCGAGGGGCTGATGATGATGCTGAGGCAGCCGACCAGAAGCGCCGTGAGAATCCATATCTCGAACGGCGACTTGCTGGTGTGCACGATGTTGCGTGTCACGGTGTTTGGACCCCTGTCGCTGTGGTTGCGGCAGCCGCTGCGTGCACCTTCGCAGCGACCTCCGCCACGTCAGATCGCTTGGTAGGTGCCGGACAGCGGGTACGAGTACTGGTCGCTGGTGTTGCCGTAGTCGAGGCGCAGCGTGCCGTCCGTGTCCACGTTGAGCACCCCGACACCGGCCGCCGGGTTGGATCCGTGGGTGACCGCGTAGAAGCGCCGCTTCGGTGGCCACGCCGCGGCGACGGGCAGCGAACCGACCACCTGGTGCCCGTTGGCCACCAGGATGCCGCCGGCCGGTGGGATCACGTCGCCGTCCACCGTGACGGAGTTGCCGTCCACGGTGAAGGTCGGCGGGAACGCGGAGTTCGCGGTCCATCCGCCGGTGAGGGTGACCGGTGTTGCGGCCACGTGCGCCCGCGAGTTGTTGGCGACCGTCGTGTTGGTGCGGTCCCACGTGATCGTGGAGATCGGCTGCTGCCCGGTCCCGTCGTAGCCGCGGATCGTGTTGCCGGTGACCGTCGCCGACGCGCCCGACGCCCCGATCCCGGCCAGGAAGATCCCGATGTCCGCAGGGACCCGGCAGCCGGTCGAGTCGATGGCGTTCCCGGTGACCGTGCACCCGGTGGGTACCGTCAGCCGCCCCGCCGCCCCCGTCACCAGGGCGATCGACCGACGGGTCGCGGTCACCGTGTTGCCTGCGACGGTGATGCCCAGGCCGCCGTGCGTGTCGATGCCCTCCCAGTCGATCTGGTGGACGCGGTTGCCGATCGCGGTGCAGTACCGGGAGCGGGCTGCCTCAGCGGCTACCGGGTTGGTGTTGGGGTCCAGGTCGGTGAAGGCGATGCCGTACACGGACACCCCGCCGCCCGGCACCAGGTGACCGTCGGAGATGGAGTTGTGGGACACATCGACCCGGTTTCCGGAGATCACGGTGACACCGGAGTCGATGTAGTCGCTGATCGCGTTGCCGCGGGCTGCCGAGTCGACGCACCATTCGAGCCAGATGTTGATGCCGCGTGACCCGGACAGGGTGCAGTCCTTGACGCGCACACCGGACAGCGGCGCGGACTGGGTGCCCAGGGCGTAGATCAGCTTCTGGTTGTTGTCGCTGACCGCGTCACCCGGCCCGGCCGCGGTGACGTGTTCGATAGTGACGTCCGACGTACCGATCTCGAACAGCGGGCTCGTGGGGCACACGAACGTGCCGCCCCGAAGCCACGTCGGCAGGCCCACGGACAGCGGCGAGTCGACCTCGATGGTGACGGTCGGGTCGACGTCGATGACACCGCCGTCGAGCAGGGCTGCCTGCAGATCCGCCAAATTAGTGATCACGATTCGCTCCCCGTCTTTACCGGCCGCACATGAAGACGCCGACACATGTACAGGCGATCTGATCGGTCGAAGTTGTGTTCACCTGGGCCGTGAGACTGACCCCCACGTTTTCGGAGCCGAATACCGTGACCGCTGTGACATCAAGTTGGCCCGTATCGAACGTGCCGAAAGTGGTCTGCGAAAAGGTGTCCACCAGAGCACCGTTCACATACAGCCGATACGTGGGTGTCGACGTGGCGCCGCTGGCCCTGCCGATGACGCAGCGCATACCGATGTTCGGGTGCAACACCTGGGGGATGATGCCCCTCCACAGCTCCGTTTCCGTGGTGATGTGCGAGGCGCCGATCAGGTACTCGCCCAGGCCATCGGTGCCGCCACGGATACCGCCGCCGTTCCAGTCAGCCATCATCGGGACAGACAGGAACGGTGTGGACAGGCCTTCACCGGTTGTGCCGTCAGCCGAGAAGACGATGTTTCCGTTGCCGTCCCTGATGTGGCCGCCAGTAGCGAGATTGATGTCACCGCCGTTTTGAAAAGTGATGCTGCCGCCGTCGATGGTGATGCCACCCGAGCCGATCGCAGCGGCCGCAAGGGTCCTGTTGGAAAGGTTCGCGAGCGCTTTTTCCAGCCTGGCTACTCGCTGCTGGAGAGCATCATACTGTGACCCGGGGATATGCGGCGGTGTGGTAACCATCAGTCCTCCATTGTTTGGAGAAGGTGAACGACCTGTCCCTGCTCGGACCCGTTCTGCAGACCCAAAATGCGCTGCGTGTACAGGCCGTCGAGCAGCCAGCAGTGCTCCTGCACGTTGTAGATGCCGGTGGCGCCCGCGTCGTAGCTGCCGAACGGGTAGTCGGCGTCGTCTTGGGCGACAGCCACAGCCCAGGTGGCGATCGGGCGGCCGGTGAGGGCTTGGGTGCCGTCTGACCAGGACTGGAGGGTCGCTTGGACGGTTTCACCGGAGTGGCTGGTATCCACGTTCTCCAACAGCGGCCAGCCGTCGTCGGTGAGGCTGGGGTCGCTGGACCGTGCCCAGAGGGTGGCGTACTCGATACCGCCACCCTTTTCGTAGGTGGTGGTCGACAGATTCGAGCCGTCGTCTGTGGGCAAGATCGATACCGCGTTACCTGGATAGTCGAACACCAACGGGCGCCCGGATGTGGCCAGCGTGGGGTTGCCGATCAGCGCCTGGTGGCGGACATGCCCGTCGCCGGTCAGGTAGGGCTTGAGCAGGATGTCCGGGCCACCTTCGCCCTGGGTGAGTTCCTGCAGGCGTTGACCAGCCGAGATCAGTTCGTAGCCGAAGTAGGTTTGGGTGGCCGTCCCGCCGATCGGGCCCGGCAGGTCCAGCGGATAGGGCTGCCGGGCGAGTGCGTTGGTGAGGATCGCGACGGCGATGCCCTGCAAACTGGACGTGTAGGTGGTGTCCGCGCCGCCGGCCTGCGCCAACGACACCCCCGGCCAGGTCGATGCGATCTGCGCGAGCTTCCGCAGCAGCGGCCAAAACCCGGTGCCCCCGATTTTCAGGATCGGTGGCTGCTCACTCACCAACTGGCAGGCCGTGAGCGGCCCGGCCTGGCACACATAGTCGGTGCCCGACCCGTCGCCCCAGCAGATCGCTACGGAATGACGCCACTTGTCGGTGACCGCATGCAACTCGGTCTTAGTTTTGCCTGACGAGCCGTCGTCCGGGCCGATCTGGGTGGTGATCGACCAGGTGCCGTCCGCGTCGATGGTCTGGTTCCACTGCGGCATGGCCTGCAACGGGATCTCGTCCACGATCCGGCCGCTGACAGTGAGGTAGACCAGGGCGTAGTAGCCGACCTCGACGTCGATGGCGGAGGTCACGCCGGTTGCGATTCGGTGTAGGGATTGGCAGCCGTCGCGGTGCCACCGCCGGACTCATGCCACAGCAGGAACATGTTGTATGTCGACCCGGGTGTCAAACCGGTCACGGTCCTGGACCTGTAGCCGGGCAGCACAGATTGGCCGTTGGCCTGCAGGCTTGACGCGTCTGTGATGGCGGACACCACTGTCCCGGACCCGACCGTTGAACCCTGAGCGACAGATGCGCCGATGAACATCGTGGAACCGCTGGCCAGCGAGTGGAAACAGTTGGCGCCCCACCCGATGCGCACGGTGCCCGAAGCAGGCGCGATGAACGAGTGGCCGACTACTGCGGCGCTCACCGTCATTGCCGCGTTGGCAGAGTTCGTGGTGGTGGCGTTCCCGCTCACCGGAACGTTGTGCACCGACGCGCCGGTCAGGTCGGTGACGCGCACCCAAACGCGGTTGGCGGCGTCCCACCGGTCGATGGTGAAGCCGCCGATCGCTACGGTGTCGCGCATCTCGCCGACCATGAACCCAGGGTCGGTGAGCAGATCCCCTTCCAGCAGGGGCCGTATCGTGCCGCGCAACGCGGTCGACTTCCGCTTGAAACTGATCATGCCGGTGGTCACGGTCGAGGTGGTCGCCGGGAGCAGCACCTGCGCCAAGGGAATCGAGTTGGCAGGCGCAGCCGGCACCGCAGGTGTCCCGGACGCCACCCCGGTGGTCACCACGATCTGGGTCAGCGACACGCCACCGTTATCGCCGAGCGCGCCGTCCAACACCTGCAAGTCGACCCGGTCGATGCGAGAGTTGGTGGCGTCGGCCGTCGCGAGCGTGACCGGCACCGAGGTTTCGCTGACTACCACGTACGAGCCGACCTTCGTGGTCCGCTCAACCACGGCGACACCGGCGCGCACAGTGCAGGTCAAACCGCTGGACGGTTCCAGCACCCAGCAGGTCGGGTTAGGGAATCCGCTGTCGGACGGCCCGACCAGGCAGCCGGGTCGGGAGGTCGCCATATTGGTGAGCGACCCCTCCGCCAGGAATCCGAGGTCGTGGAACCGGCCGCCCTGCGCGGAGTTGGTGGATTGGATGGTCCACGTGACACCGGGGTGCGTGCTGCCGATTACCCCGTTGACTGCGCCTGCCATGCGTTTTCCCCCGGCTTAGTAGGCGTCCGATGCGGACACGGTGAGGGTGGGTGTACCGGCCGATGTGCCCTGGAACTGCACTGTCACGGAGGACTGCGCAGGCAGTGACCACCATTGGGCGACGGTCAGGTTGGGGCGGAACGGCACGTTGTTTTTGGTGACGGCCCGGTTGATCGGGTTGGACCGCAGCACGACCGTGTCGCTGGCCGCGAGGGTGTCGGTGAACACCAGTTGGCGGCCGTCGGGTCCGACGATGGTCGGGTTGGTGACCGGCCCGACGATCGTGAAGGTGGGCCACGTCTTGACTTGGCCGTTGTTGGTCAAGGTGATCAGGCCGAGCGACGTGACCGTCCCCCAGTCCAGGCCGCCCGTGCTGCCACCGGTCCAGTCGAGGCCGCCGCCGGTGGACCAGTCCAGGCCACCCGACCCGGACGGCAGCCCCGTGGACTGGCTCACCAGCGCCCCGTACAGCGACGGGTCGACGGCAGACAGGGTGAGTTGCCAGTCGAACTCGCCCGCCGACGCCGGCGTCGCCTTAGGCTGCCCGGCGCGTTCAACCAGCGCAGTGAGAGTCAGGCCGTCCAGGTAGGTGACGGTCAGCGTGTCCTGGCCGCCGTTGACCAGCAGATTCACAAAAGCGCGGCGGGACGCCTCGGTGCCGGCGACCGACGAACCGCGGGCCCACCCGGAGATGGTCATCTGGCGGGGGATGCGGAAGTTCCGGGACCGTTGGGCGCCGTCAGCGTTCGGGAACGGCGACTGGTTGAGCCGCACATCGGGGCCGTCGAAGATCCCGGTGGTGCCGGGCCGCACAGCCCATGTGGTGCCGTTCGCGTCCGTCACACCCGTGTCGCCGGCGGACCAGGCGCCGAGCACGTAGAGCGGACTGGACAAGGCCACGGTCATGTCAGCCACCCACCGACGTCATCAGGTCCCACTGGGTCTGCGCAGATACGCGGTGCGCCAGCTCGTAGGCGGAGTCGTTGTCCCGCACCGAGATGTGGTTGTGGATCTCTACCGAGGTCGTCTTCGTCGTGCCGGTCGAGACGCCCTGGTTCGCGGCGGCTGCGGCGATCAGCGACCGGGAGCGTTGCGACCCGTCCAGCGGGGCGAAAAGTTCCGGTTTGGTCATGTTGTCGCCGATGACGCGCCACGTGTCCGGCGGCACCACCGTGGCCACCGACCCGGACATGGGGGTCAGGCCCTGCGCTGGGACGTCAACGTTGCCGACAGCGTTGGGCTGGATCAGGCCGCCGTGCGCGAACCCCGAGCCGGGACCGGCGTGGATCTGCCCGGTCGACACGTTCACCCGGATCGTTTTGCCTGAGTTGGTGCGGATGATCTGGTTGACCGCTGAGGTGACCGCGTCATGCGCGGTGACTGTGACCGTGCCGTTGGGCAGGTGGGTCACGTCGAACCCGAGCGTCTTGAGCCGTGCTTCAGCGGCCGCAGTCAGTCCGGTCACAGTGACCGGTGTGTTCGGCGGCAGGTTCTCCAAGGACCGCTGGACCTGCCCAATGTTCTGGAACGCCAGCGTCGCACCGGGAGTGGTGATAGCGGTAGCGACCTGGGAGGGGATCCCGCCGTAGGCTTCGATCAGGTCGAGCGCATGCTGCCTGGATATCCCCAGGCTCTTGGCCAGCGGGCCGACCAGCTCGTTCACCAGGTCCTGCGTCTTGGAGGTGACCTGTTGCTGCGTGTCGCCCTGGTTGGCCAGGGCCGATGCGTAGGTGCCGATCTGGTCCACGACCTGCTTGATCGCGTCCCGAGCGACCTGGCCCTTCTGCGACCACAGGTCCAGGCCACCCTGAGCGTTGAACAGTGGCCCCTTAGTGCCGGACAGTTGCGTCGACAGATCCTGTACGGCTTTCGCCGCGCCCTCGATCGCGTCGTCGGCGGTCTCGGCGCCGCCCTCGGCCATCTGGTGCATCTGGTCCAGCAGCGCCTGCAGCTTCGCCGACGCCGTCGACGAATCGTCGCCGAGGACCTTGGTGTCCGCGCCGATCTGCTCGATCTGCCCGGACAGACCAGGCAGGAACCCGGTCTGCTGCTCCCAGATGGCGGTCTGAATCTGTTGCGCGGCTGCCGACCCGAGGAACGCGTTCCGCAGGCCACCGAGGTGGTTGGCCAGCACGTCCGCCGCCTGCGAGTTGGCCTGCTGGGCGTCGGTGCTGTTACCGGTCGCGTTGTACTGCTGCTGCACGCCGGCGATGTAGTCCTGCAGTCGCCCCTTCACCGAGTCCAGCGCGGTCCCGCCCTGTTCAACGGCGGACGCGAACGTGGCCTGTGAAATCCCGGACGCGGCGAGCACGTTGGCCAACTGGACGTGCGTGAAAATCTGGTCACCCGTGGCCGCGGTGTTGAGCACCGTCTGGGTGTGCTGCAGCACCGCCGAGTTGATCTGTGTTGTGGTGGCGTCCTCAACGCCTCGCAGCGCGGTGTCCAGGTCGTCGCTGGACGATGCCTGCTTCTGTGTGGCGGCTGCGGCCTTGTCCTGCTGATCGGACAACACCCCGGTCAACGCGGACAGGCCAGCCACGGCGATACCGACATAGGGCAGGCCGCGGGCCAGCCCACCCAGGCCGCCGGTGATGCCGGTCGTGGACTCGATCAACCGGTTCGCGCCGCCCAGCAATGCGCTGGACTCCAACGACACAGCCCAGCCCTCTGTCGCGGTCTGCAGCGCCCGAAACACGGGCACACCGATCGCGGCGGCCGCGGCCATCGCACCGACTTCGGGTCCGATCGGGCCCAGCACCGATTCGGCGTCGTCGAGGGTGCCGACCACCGTGTGCAGGACACCGTCCAGCGCGGGCAACGCGCCCTGCGCCAAGTTCGCGGTGATCCCGACGAGGTCGCCGATGCCGTGACCGACCGTGCCGACGATCTGCCCTACTTCTGACAGGTCGGAGCCGATAGCGCCCGACGACGACGCCGTCTGGTTAGCGACGTCCGCGATCGCGTTACCGATGCTGCGTTCGACATCGGCGAGGCCCTGCGCGATCGGCTGCGACCGGGCCAGCGCGTTGTCCAGCGCCGGCAGCGTGGTCTGCGCCAGTCCGACGAGGCCGTCGGTGAGCGGCTTCACATCTTGCGCGGCGTGCTCGAACATCGACGACAACCGCGGCTGCTCACCGACAACGAGATCATCGATCCGTGTCAACGCGCCCTGGATCGGGGGCACCATCGACGTGGCGGCATCCGTGGCCGCCGACTTCGCGTCCTGGGACAGTGATTGCCACCCGGCCTGGATCTGGGTGTTGCCCTTCTCCAGGTAGGCACCCAGCGCGGTCAGCCCGATCGACGTGCCGGCGATCAGCGCGCCACCAATGAGGGGGCCGCCTGCGATGACGGCCAGCCCGATCGCGGAGGCCAGGGCAGATCCTGTGGCGGAGCCGGTCTTCTTCACAGCGTCCTGGTCCAGCACGGGTTCGACGGGGATCTGGGCCTGGACCTCGGCTCGGACCTCCTCCGCGAGCGCCAGCACCTCTGTTTTGAACCGGTCACCTGCAGCCATCTGGACCGGGATGTCCTGGTGCACGGCGGATTCGATCTCGCCGATCGCGATCAGAACCTGCTCGCGGTACTCCGCCATCTCCGGGTTGACCGGAAGGTTCACCGCGTCAGCGGAAATCCCTTTCAGTTCGGCTTTGACCCTCGCCCGCCACGCCTCGGTGATCGGATCCTCGGCCTCGGTTGGTACCTCAACCGCGGGCAGGTTCTCGATCATTTCGCGGGCCTTCTCGTACCGCACTTCCCACGAGTCCGTGGACAGCACGGTCGGCACCAAGATCGGCACACCGGTCGAGATCCGAACCCTGGCCTCGTCGACCTTCCGCTGGCCAGGCTCGCCGAGCTCCGTGGGCACATCCGCGGGGTCTTCGCCCTCCAACGCCGCGCGGGCACGATCCACCGGCGTCTCGGAAGGCCGTTCAAGCTGGGTCGGCACCTGGAACGCTGGCTCGGCTTGGAGGGCCGCCCGTTCGGTCTGGATAGCGGCCTGCGACGGCGTACCAAGCTCGGTCGGCAGTTGCAGAGGAGGCTCGCGGTCCAGGTCAGACTGCAGGTCCCGGACCTCGGACTCGGTGGGTGCGCCGAGCTCCGTGGGGATCGACAGCGGCCCCGAGCCGGAGACGCTGCTGCGGGCTTCCTCCACCACCTGCCCGCCTGGGGTGCCCATGGAGGTGGGGATCTGGATCGGCGGTTCATGCTGTACCTGCTCACGGATCGCATCCAGGCCGGCCGTGTCCGGCAGGTCCAGTTGGGTGCGCACGTCGAGCGGCGCTTCACCTTCGATCTCGGCGCGGACCTCGGTCAGCCGCACCGTGTCGGGGAGTTGAAGTTCGGTGCCGAGTTCGATCGGTGCTTCGTCGGACAGCCGGGTGCGTACGGCGTCGATCTGGGCGGTGTCGGGGTCGGACAGCGACGTCCGCAACTGGATCGCCGGTTTCGCGGCGAGTTCGTCGTGGATGCGTTCGTAGTCGGTCTCGGTGCTGTCTTCGAGCCGGATCTCCACATAGCCTTCGGCGATCTTGAACCCGTCTGGCATGTGTGCTGTCACCCCCTCCCGAAGCTGATGACCGTGGACAGGACCGGGTCGGCCGCTACCGCAGCCGCCGTGGCGGGCACCTCACGGACCGCCGGATCGCGTGGTGCCGCAGGCTGCGGCACCGGTTGGGCTGGCGCAGGCGCCGCGTTGGCGACGTGTTGGGCATGCCCGGCCGCACGCACCGCGCCCGGGTAGTGGACGAGCAACTCGGCCAACATCACGAGCCGTACCGCCTCGACGTCCTCGATCCGGTCGATGCGGTGCAGCACGGAGAAGTCGGACCGCAGTTCGTCCAGGTGCCCCACGAACAGCGGCAGCAGCTGCTGCAGCCGCTGCACGAGGGCTACGCTTTTGGGTCCGTGCGCCGCAGAATCCGGGCCAGGATCTGGTCGCGGATCCAGTGCATCTGCTGGTCGGTGAGGTTGCGCACCTTCCGCAGGTCCCGGTAGCTGCGCTCACCCAGCCCAGCCGAGAACGCGAAGTCGATGGCGGCCTCCGTGCCGGCCCGCGCCGCGAGGTAGTTGAACTCCAGGGTGATCGATCCGGGGAACGCCAGGGGGATCGTGTATGCGTTGCCGTCGATGAAGAACAGCGGCTCGCGGGTGGTGAACCGCGGGTCGGTGTCCTGCGAGGTGTCCAGCTGCAGCGGGACGAGCCCCGCGGTCTGTACCGGGGGCACTGTCTCGTCGACGTCGCTGTCCGGAACCACAGCGGGTTCGCTTGGCTTGGCCTTTTTCCGTGTGGCGGTGGTCATCTACTGACCCCTTCTTTCGAATGGGCGGTGGTCAGCGGGCCAGCCGCAGCGCTCTACACGCCACGGCTGGCCTGCCGTGTCGCGGTTACGCGGTCTGGTCGACGACGTGAATGGGCGCGGTCGTGGGTGACACGTAGTGGGCGCCGAGCACTACGGGCACGAATGTCTGCTTGTCCTTGGCGTAGGTCATGTCGACTTTGCCGGTGTTCAGCACCCGCCTCATGATCACGCGCCGTCGGGCGTTGGGCACGGATGCGGGGGCGAAACCGTCGAGCATCGCCGCGATGTACGGAAGCTGGCTGGTCGCAGTGCCGGAGAACACTGGCTCGTAGACGGCGAAGTTCGCGCCCGTCGCCCCCACCGTGCTGTTGAGCGACAACGCCAAGTTCGCCAGGGTCGGCTCGGCGAGGTTGGAGGTGAGCGTGATGTCCCGGGCCGTGAGGCGGCGTCCGACGGTGTCGACGACCTGGTCGCACGACAGCACGGTCAGGGTCTGGTCGACCTCCAACATCAGCCCGGAGTCCGTGGCGCCGGCGTCGGTCCACGCCGACGCGGCGGGCGCGGCGTTGACGGCGGCATCGGCCGGTTCGGTGGCGCCGAACGCGCCGGTGTACAGCACACCCGGACCCATGATCAGGTTCGCGACGGTGACGGACACGAGGTCCCTCCCTCTGTGTGGCCCAGGCGTCTACCGCCCGGGCGCGGTGATCACTTCTTCTTGCCCCGGGTGGTGCGGGTGACAGCGATGCCCGGGTAGCGAGCCGCTACCCGGCCTTGGACCTGCTTCTTCTGCGCGGGCGTCCCGTTTTGTGCGACGCGGACGAGCGCGTTGCGGGCGTGGGCGGCGTCGTCGATGCGGTACTTCTTTGCGCCGGGCAGCCCGAAGTCGTTGCCGCCCATCTGGGCGCGGCCGGTTTTGGTGTTGCGGCGCCGGTTCGTCTTCGCCGACAGCCCCGACTTGCCGGTGGGCGCCGGGCTTTTGCCCTTCGCCGCCGTGGTCTTCTTCGCGCTGCCCGACGACTTGCCGCCGCTGCGGTTCGCGGTCAGGCGCTTGTCGGCGCCCGTGCCGCGGCTCGGCTTGCCGCCCATCACGACCCCCTCCGCGGATCCCGGAACTGGCTGCGGTCCAGTTCGCCGTTCGGGCCCCACCGCACGGCCGCGAAGTCCGGCATCCGATGAAGCGGGAAACACTGGTCATCCGGCACCGTGGGCGGGATCTCGCGGGCCTCGATACCGGGCACCAGGAACTCGGCCTGGCCGGCGTCGTGGTGGGCGATGATCCGACCGAAATAGGTGAGGAAGTCGCGGGTATTCCGCGGCTCGTACAGCCCGTACCGGCGGCTCACAGCTGCACCCACTTGAGCTGCAGGTCGAGGATGAAGTGGGCGTAGTCCCCGGCGTCCGCGTAGGCGCGCCGCGGCGGGGACAGCACCCACGCGCCGCTGACACGGGCGGGCGGGTAGCTGCCGGACAAGGTGACGTCCCGTGCTGGTGCGCTGCGGTCATGGGCGTGTAACCAGATCGCCGACGCGAGATTGTTGGCGGCGTTCCACGGCGGCCGCGCCGACGTCGCCGAATACGAGTACACGTCGACCGTGACCACCGGCCCGTTGAGCTGGTAGTCCGGGTTGTCCGCGCCGCCGACCGTGCGGGCGGTCACGAAACCCTGCTTGTCCGCCCACGCCGCCGGGGCCGGCAGGACAGCGCCGACCATGTCCGCGGTGATGCCGGGCACGGTGGCCAGCCACGCCTGCGCGACCAGGTCGGTGTTCGCGTACAGCGTCGGCGCGCTCACAGCGACCGCTCCCGGAACAACGCCGGCTTCATGTACGGCTGAGGCGGCTGGAACCGGCCGGTGCGCACCTTCACCCCGGACGTGTTGACGTAGACGATCTCGTGGCCTTCCTCCACATACACCGAGTAGTCCTTGTCGGTCGACCCGACCCGGGTGGTGGTGTCATCGGTGCGGCCCCAGGTCAGGGACTCGTCCAGCGCTCCGGTGTCGATCGGGACGAGGACGTGCATGTCGGTCAGCACGTTGCGCGACACCTGGTCCTGCTTGTCCTGGCCGATCTTCAGCACGTGGTCGTGCCAGTCGCGTTCCTCAACGATTCGCATGGCCAGTCACCCGCCCTGCTGGCTGAGGTCGATGCGCTTGAGTTCCACGTTCAGGTCGGAGGTCCAGGCCCAGCCGCCGCCCTGCGAGGAGGAGGTGACCTGGAAGGTGCGGCCGCCGGGCCCGTCTTCAACCAGGACGTCGTTGGTGCGCAGGTCCGTGTCCGACTGGACTGAGCACTCGTAGGTGCGGACCACCCGCACTGTTTGGGTGGCGGGGTCCCACGCACGTTTGGTGGTCTCCTGGATCGACACCAGCACCCCAGCTGCGACCCGGTCGCTGGGATCGATCGACGCGACCTCGTCACCGAAAGCGGTTTCGGTGGTGCCGCGGTAGATGGCTGCGGTGCCGGTGGCGAGGGAGTACATCAGCCCCACCCCGCAGCCATCGGCGACCACGACTCGTAGGCGTCGTTCGCTGACGAGTCGGGGTCCGGGGAGATCGGGGACATACCGTCCTGGAACGGGGTCCGCACATGCAGGCTGCGGGATTTGAGCCAGGAGACGCGGCGCAGCGCCATCTTGGCCATCGGCGCGAGCATCAGCGACAAGTCCTTGACGCCGATCGACCGGCGGCCTTCGGTGATGGCCTGGACATCCAGGCGGGTGAAGAAGTCCGGCTGCCCGGTGATCCACACGGCCTCGAACACCACGGCCCGCTTCATCCACTCCAGGTCCCGTGCACCGGTGCGCGGCGCGGCGATGGAGTAGATGCGGCCACCCAAAATTTCGATGACCGTGTTGGCGGTGCCGACGATCTCGTCGGTCACCTCCTGGCCGAGCAGGGCGAGTACGTCAGCCGGAGTCGCCCACGTCGCCTGCGTCGTCGGCTGCGTCACGGTCACCCCCCGACCGGTGGATCACCTTCGGGGTGATGGTGTCCTGCGGGGCGGTGTCGATCGACGCGGGGACCACGGCCACCTCGTAGGTGAGGTCCGTGAACTGGGAGCGCCGCACGCCGGACGCGTTGAGCGGTTCGTCGTGCTCCTCGACGCGGGTCAGATACACGTCGCCGCGGGCGTGCAGACCGCGCTGCATCGCCTCCTGGACGACACCGACCGCGTTCGCCGTGTGCAGCTCGTCGCCGTCCGCCGGAGCCAACCGGCCGATGCGGATCGTCTTCACGAACCGGCCCGGTGACTGGCCGTCCGGGGACCGCTTGGCGATCTCCCGTTCGCGCCCCTCGTCGGTGCCGTCCGTGGCCGGGAACTGGCCCGGCTTCCCCTCAACCGGAAGGTTCGGCAACTCCGGTGACATGTCCAGGTCGTCAGCCCCACCGTCGGGCTTGGCCGTCCTGGCGCGGCTCGTACGCCGTGTGCTCCCGGTTGCTGCCACTGTCCTGGACCTTTCCGATCGTCACCGCTGGCTGGGGTGGTGGTGGGCGTGAGCGACCACCCCACGCACGCCCACCACCGCTCGGGGATTCAGCTGCCGGAGTTGTCCTCGAAGATCGAGAACGCGTTTTCGTGGCCGGGCGCGAAAGCGCGGCGGGAACGCATCTTGAGGATCGATTCGTCGGTCAGCGCGGCCAAACCGTTGCGGCCGTCGATGAACACCGACTCCGGGCCGGAACGCACGCCCAGCAGGAGGAACATCCTGTTGCAGATGATGAACAGCGGGTTCCCGGCTGGGGTGCTCGTCGGGGCGGGCGACGTGCGGGCGCCCAGCGACCAGTGGATGGTGTAGCCGAACACGCGGTCCGGGGTTGCGCCCTGGCCGCCGCCGGGGAACCCGCCGGAGCCCTCCTGGAAGATCGGGCGCCCGTTGGTGTCCTTGATGCCGCGGAGCTTCCGCTTGTAGCGGGGGTGGGCGACGACCAGCGATTCGCCCTCGTCCCAGTAGTCGCCCTCTTCGACCTTGCCGACCGCGGTGTTCAGGCCGTCATAGCCGGTGCCCGCGCTCCCGGACTGGGTGATGTTGGCGTTGGCGGTGTAGCCGGTCGCGGAGTCGGTCTGGGAGAGGATGTAGTACAGGCTGTCGAACGCGCAGCCGGTGGTGCCCTTCGCTGCGGTGACCGCGAGACCGGCGTTGTCGAGGCCCTTGGCGTAGGCGGTGGCCCAGTCGGACATCTTGGTGTTGATGATGTCCGCCAAGCTGTCGTCGATGTCCTCCTCGGCGACGCGGACGGCCTTGCCGAACTTCTGCACCGCCAAGATCACCTGGTCGTTGGTGGAGGTGTCCTCGCCGTACGTGCCGCCCTTCGACACGATGTCCACACCCACACCACCGCTGCGCGGGGTGGATCGGGTCTGGGTGTTCATCGACACCCGCTGCGCGTACGCCTCCAACGCGGAACTCTGGCGCACCTTCGTGATCACATCGGATCCGAACTCCTCCGGGATCCAGGCGTCGAAGTTGTCGCGGGCACCGCCGCCCACACTGCGGATCGGACGCCCGTCCGGGGTGAAACCGATGACATCCCCGGCGTCGACATCAGGGACTCGCGGGTCGAACAGGGTGCGGGAACGAAGGGTCGCGGACACGGCTGGGCGCCTCTCGGGATGGTGACGGGGGACTGGCGTCCGCGTCCCATCCGGGGCGCCGGGCGGTTACACGTCCCCGGCGCGTGGCCGGGGTGGTGCCCATCCGGGCGTTCAGTTGTCTTCCCCGTGCGGCGTGCCCATCCGGGCGGCTTGTCGGGGTTCGACTGGTGGAACCGTAGATCGGGGTTCCGTCACGCTGCTGAGCAGCGGAAATCTATGTGCGGGTGGGGCCGGGCTGGCTATCCGTTGGTGTCGCGGACACCGCAGTTGTCCGGGAAGTGCCACGTGCCGCCCGCGCGGTCGTCCTCGTCCTGCTGGGCGTCGTTGAAGAACATGCCGGTCGGGTTGAGCACGACGAGCGCGCACATGGCGGGCTCGTACTCCTGGATTTCGCCGCCGGACAGCAGGCCGCCGCCCTGCTGCGGGTAGACCTCAGCCACGACCGCGGCACGGCACTGCGACGTGAATGCTTGGCCGCCGTCCGGTTGGACGGGTGTGCCGTGGGCTACGTAGTGCACGGGGGTGTTCAGCCGCAACCGGGCGGGCCGGTCGTCGGGGTCGGGTGTGGCGACAGCGGTCGGGACGTCCATGGTGGCCTCCGGTTGTGGCGGGTCGAGGTCGTCGAGCCAAGGATCTCGACGGGCTTCTTGCGGAACGTGCGTGCGGCGCTCAATGCCGTGCCCGTTCGTTCATGGCCTGGACGTGCTTGTCGCCGGTGGTCTTCGGCGCCGGCTTGTCGTTCTTGCGGTCCGCCCCCGTGATCCGCCCCGCACGGCGACGCGGACGGTCCCGGTCCTTCGCGTCATCCTCGGCCGCTGGCTCGGTGAACAGTTCAGGGAACTCATCCACCAAGTCGGCGATCTGGTCATCGAGGCCGTCGACCTCCCCGGTCTCCAGATCGACGTCCAGGTCGTCCATTTCCAGCCGCCGGATCATGCGGGTCAGCCGGGCATCGGTCGGGTTCTGGAACTTCGCCTTGTGCAACGCCGTTGCGGCGGCCGCGCGGACCGCGACCGGCTTGAACTTGGCCATGGCTGCCTGCTCTGCCTTCTCTGCGGCTTCAGCGGCGTCGGCATCCTGCTTGTCGCCGGACTGGTCGGCGGTGCGCTGTGCGGTGCGCTTATCCCGGCGGGCTTTCTGCGCTGCCTCGCGGTGCTTCTTCGCCTCGGCGTTCGCCGACTTCAGCGCGTCCTGGACCTTGGTCCACTCCTCTTTCGACGGCGGCTTCCACTCCTCTTCGTCCTCGTCGTCGCCGTCGTCCGCGTCTTTGTCCTCGTCGTCACCATCGTCGCCATCGTCGTCGGTCTTCTTCTTGCCGCCCTTGCCGCCGCCTTCGAGGTCCATCCCGGTGTCGTCGTCATCGTCGTCCTCAGCCGCGCCCAGCACGGGCCACACCGGGCGTCCGGCGACGTAGCCGATCGCCGCTAGCCCGGTGACGGGGTGGACAGGCATCAGGCTGCCCGGTGGGAGGGTGGTGGTGGTCATGGTGGGGGGCCCTTCTACTTCGCGGTGACGGAACGTCGGGGGCGTGGGCGGGGTTGCGGGCCGAACGCGCCGCGGGCGATGGCGATGCGGGCACGCTGCTGCACCGACTTCGGCAGATCAGTGCCGCGGGCGAGCAGGTTTCGGGCTGCGACGAGCCGCACGGATTCGGATTCGGACGGCAGCCGCCAGCCGGTGAGGATGGACCGTTCGGCTTCGCGTCGGAGCGCTGTGGGCAGGTCGGGGCCGTTGTAGCCGGGCACGGAACCGCGCCAAACCTCTGCGCGGCATCGGCACCATGGGTGCCGCGGGGGTTGCCACAGGGCGGTGCCGGCCGGCCAGACGGCGAGCGGGCGGGTGCCGTAGGTGGCATCCCCGTCGAACGCGGCGTCGACCGACACGGTCCCTGACAGTGCCAGACAAACTACGCACGCGTTGCGTTCTGCTACCCAAACCCGCCCAAACCCCAGTCTCCGGGCAGTGTCCCTGCTGCCTTGGTTCGCGGCGTAGTTCACCACCCAATGCGCGATCCGCTCCGCCCCGGTCGCAGCCGACATCGCGCGGGTCACGATGTCCGCGACCTCCGACCAGCGGCCGATCTCACCCAGCCCATACGCTTCGTGCGCGGCTTGGGAGAGCCGGTCCCGCATGGATGGCTCGATCCGCGACAGTTCGCGGCGCACCAGCGCGTCCAACTGCTGGCCCAGATCGACGTGCCGGCGGATGTCGTCGACCTCGGCCGACAGATCCACACCCGGGTAGGCGTCGATGGCGGCCAGTTCGTCGAGGGTCTGCCGCCACCCAGTCTCCGCGGCCTTCACGGTCGCGGCCTCGACGCGCGACGCCACACCAGTCGGGTCGAGGTCCTCCAAACCGCGCAGCACATCGGCGGTGATGATGGCCATCTCGATCGGGTTGGCCTGCTCGTGCAAACCACCGGTGGTGCGGACCCAGGTGGCCATCATGCGGCGCGTGAACCGCTGCAACTGCAACCGGAACGGCGCCAACGCGCGGCGGGCGGTCTCCTCGATCGCCAGGATTTCCGCGGCACGCTCAGCGAGGTGTTCCCAGCCCGGCGGTGTACGCGGAGGCTGCGGAACAGGCTGCTGAGCGGGCGTGGTGGTTGCCATGCGCTACCGGCTGCCGAGGGACACGTCATCAGCCAGCGACGGAGGCGGCGCCCCTTGGCCGCTGGCGGGTTCGAACGCGGGCGACCCATCGGTCTCGCCGCCGGTGTCGATGCCGACCTCACCGAGGAACGCCACGATGACCGTGCGGATCTCTTCCTCGCTGAACATGCCGGTGGCCGCGGCCGCGGAGAACGCCTGCAGGGCGCCTGCGATCTTGATGAGCTGGTCGACCTTCTCCGGGATGTCGTCGCCCGGGTCGTCGCCGAACCACTCGTCGACCTGGTCCTTCAGATACCCGGCCTCCAGGAACGCCTGCTTGACCGGCATCCCCGCGTTGATCTTCGCGACGACGACCTGCCAGCCCTCGACATCGTCCACGATCGACGGGGACTTCCACTGCACGTCGACCTTCACGTGCTCCCACTTGCCCGGCATCTCCGGGTGGTCGGGGTTGCGGCCAGCGATCCGCAGCGCGAACTCCAACTGCTGGCGCAGGGTCGCGCCGAACGACAACTGCAGACGCCGGATCTTCTTCGTGAACGGGCCGTCCTCGCGGCGTCGCGCTTCACCGGACGGCGGGTTCTGGCCTTCCGGGTCCATCAGGTACATGGGGGTTTCGCTGATCTGGGCGCCACCCCGAAGGTAGAGTTCGATCGGCTTAAGGAACGTGTCGGGGTCGGCCTCGGCGAACTGGCCGACCGACTTGACCCGCTGCAGCCACCACAACGCCCCCGGCTCCCCAGACAACTGAGACTGGGGGTCGCCGCCGACATGGGTCGTGGCGCCCGTGTCGAGGGGGATGGCGAACTCGTCCTCGTCGAGGCTGGCGATCTCGGACGAGTCGGCGTCTTCCGCGCCGATCGCGTACCGCTGCGGAAGCGACTGGTAGTCGACCCCCGACATGTGGCTGATGATCAGCTTGTGGATGGCGTCCTGCGCGCCGTAGAAGTCCACGTGGACCGGCCGGCCGTAGGGGCGTGCGGTGCGGTAGTGGAAGACGGGGATCTCGCCGAACGGGTTGTCGATCGTGGAGTCCTGGTCGTCGCCGTCGAACTCCTCCAGCTCGTGCGCTTTCGGGGCCAGCACACCCGGCTTGGAGATGTAGCGTTCGATCCGGTCCGGGTAGTACAGGTCCACGCGGACTCGTTTGACGTTCGACAGCATCCACCGTTTGATCGCGAACGCCTTACGGCGCGGCTTCTCCGGGTCGTAGAACAGGCGCACCGACATCGGGGAGTTGTAGAACATGTCCACATTGAGGTAGCCGTCGTCGTCGGTGTCGGCCAGGTCCGCCGCGTTCTCGCCTTCGAAGGTGTCGGTCGCGTCGGCGCGGTAGTCGTCGTCGTGGTCGTCATCGGGCTCGGTGGGCCACACGATGACGTAGCAGTCGCCGTACTCGGATGCCTTCTCAGTGATGTCCGGCATCTCCAGGTCCATCTGGTTGTCCAACCAGACGTCCTGCAACGCGCCGTTGGCTTCCTCGTCGTCGCAGGTCACCGAGGCGACTTCCAACCGGTCGGCGACGGCACGCACCGGTGAGCGGGCGAAGTTCAAACGGAACCGGGCACCCGTGCGGGCCATCGCCCGGCGCACACGGATCGACGCGAAATACTCGCCGTAGGTGCCCTCGTAGTATTCCTCGGCTGTCTCGTACTTCGGGAATGCCGCCGCCAGTTCATCGAGCGCGGCTTGCAGATCGGAGTCCGGTGGCGCACCGCCCTGGGCAGATTGGGCGTACAGCAGCGCTGCGGTGGTCGTTGGTGCCGCGCCGATGTCGACCGTCACGACACCTCCTGGGGGTATACGGGGTTGACGCGACGGACCGTAACGGCGCCTACCGCCACGCCCCCGGGGGCTGCGGGAGACCGGCCCTACGGTGACCGGGTCACCACACCCCGCAGAGAGGCCAGCCAGCCATGACCAGCGCCACGTCGACCGCTGCCCTGGGCAGTTACCACCACTACCTGCACGGCCCCGCCGAGGACGACACGGTCGAGTTGGTGACGGTCGAACACGCAGCGCGCGGACACCTCGGCGAAGGTGCCAGCGTGGAGCAGGTGACGGCGCTTGCGGAGGGCTACCGGCGCGCCATCAACCGCGTGCTGGACGGCACCGGGATCGTGCTGCACGGCGACGACTTTTACCTGCACATCTACGCCGACGCGTTGGAAGTTGAGCAGGCGAACGAGTTGGTGCGGCGCACATTGGATGCGATCCAGATAGCGAAGGTCGAACCCGCCGTCGACCAGCCACCCGCCCCGCCGGTCGTCACCGTCGAGGTAACGCGCGAGCTGGCCGACGGCACCCGCTGACCACAGGTGCCCACGACAACGGCGCCCGGCCGGGGAGGCACGGGCGCCGTTGGGGGCGGATCAGCCTTCGCGCGGGCCGCTGAACTGCGACAGCTTGACGTGGGCCGCGCGCTGCCCCTCGGCGCGCTCGATGTCCCCCACGGCCAAGCCGAGCACGTTGGCCTGCAGGCCATACCGCAGTGTTCCGGCTTTGTCTACGTACGTCGCGTTGCCTGAGTGGAAGGTGCCGGCCAGCACGCGGCCGTCTTCGGCCACTACCGCTCCCTGCGGCCGGTCCGCTCGGTCTTTCGCCATCTGTTGCTCTGCCCACGCGGCCAGATCGCCCGACAGGTCTGGGTCGCCCCCGGCGGCCGCGAATGCCTTCCTGGCCTTGCCGACGTAGTAGCCGTGCGTGGTGGTGGTCATGCTGTTCCTCCTGCTCTCGGTGGTCGGTCAGTCGGCTTCGTGGGCGAGCCTGATCCAGGCGTCGAGCGTCGGCCGCGTCACGCCGAACTCGGCCGCGAGGTTTGTCTTCTCCTCGCCGTTGCCTTGATTCCAGCGGGTCTTGATGTCCGCCCCGCGGTAGGACTCTATGGTCCGGATGGTGCGCCTCAAGTTCTCGATCTCGGCCTCGTACGCGTCGCGGCGCTGCGCCGGGTCAGACGCGAGTTTGATGACCAGCACGCCGGGCAGGTGCGCCTGGTGCGCGAGCTGCCGGACGGGGATGCCCTCCTTGAGGGCGGCGTCGACCTTCTCGCGGGCGATCCCCTCAAGCTTGGAGTGCTGCTCCATCGTGTGTCGCGGGATCTCGCCGTCGCGCAGTTCGACAGGCTGCTCGTAGAACGCGGCCAGCGCGTCGAGCGCTTCCCGCTTGACCTCGGCGTACGTCTTCCTCGGGCGGGTCTCCATGACGTTTCCCCTCAGGAGTTGTCCCAGATCTGGACGTTGTAGTTGCCGGAGCCGTCGTCGTACTGGGTGGCGCCCGGCTGGACGTTGTAGACGCGGCCACGCCCGTAGACGGGGCTGTAGACCTCGCGGTAGGCGTCGGTGTCGGCGGCCATGCGGGCAGGGCGCAGGTTGCGGATGTGATTGACCTCGGCGGTGGCGTAGGCGACGCCCTGCTTCTCATAGGTGCCGGTGACGTTCGTGATGTGGACCTCGGCGAGGCTTCCGTCGGCTTTGGTGACGATGACGTCCCTGCCGACCTGGATCTGGCGGGCCGGGCCGACGACGTCCCAGTACTGGGCGTTGCGGTAGAAGAGGGTTTTGCCGGCGCGGACTGCGTTGAGCATTTCCTGGGCCTTCGTACTTGCGTCCATGTCGTCCTCCTGTCCTCGTGTAAACCTGACTATACACGTGTCGAGGTGGAGCGTAAAGCGGGCAATGCACGGCGTGCCGGTCAGTCCTCGTCGAGGTCAGCGCCGGGCAGCGAGAACCGCACACCCGACTTCTTCTTCCGGCCGAGGAAGATGTCCGCTCCTGTGCCGACAGTGTCAACGAGGTCGTCGTGTGCGGCGTTGGGGAACCCCACCAACTGTTCCTCAAGCTGGGGGATGGCTTGTTCGTGGACGACGTACGGGAGGTCCGCGTACGGCGATGCTGGGCCGGCCGAACTGGCAGCCACGGCCGGTGTGGTGGGTGCGCCGGGGGCACGCGCGATGCGGGGTTTGGTCTGGTACCAGTTCAACAGCCGCGCCGCCCGCACCTCCTTCGGTTCGCTTTGGTGCACGGTGCGGACCGGCACCGGCATCCCCGTCAACACCGACGCTTTCCAGGTGTCGCCGCCCTGGTTGGCTTCAACGACGATCCCGCGGGTTTCGGGGTACAGGTCGAGGATGCCGAGCATCCGTTTGCGCAATGGTTCGCCGGGTTGGATGCGGATCGCCCACGCGGCCCGCACGACTACCCGTTGGTGGTGCGCCGAGTAGCCGATCACCGCGATCGCCGTGTAGTCCGACGTGCCCTTGCTGGTGACGGCGGGGTCGACGGTGATGATCTGGTGGGTCAGCGCGGGTAGTTCGTGGTGGACGATGTCTTCTTCGTTCCAATAGACCCCGTCCCTGGCCATCGGGTCGTTCGCGTAGTTCTTCTTGTATGAGCGGGTGTGCGCGATGGACAGCAGCCACGCCAGCGACCACTTCGCCGGCCACAACGACCGCTGCTGCCCGGTGTCGTCGTCGGTGAGGATCGCCGGGTAGTAGTGCACCCGCCAGTTCTCATCCGCGATCCAGTCCGGGGCTTCCTCGCCGGGCTTGGTGATGGTTTTGACCAAGTCGTGGACGATGCTGCCGGGCATCGTGACGGTCCCGACCAGGACGACACGTGCGAAAACCGAGAGGGGGAGCACGGCGTCGGTGAGGGTGGAAAGCCGCTTCTCCTTCTGATACGGCGAGTAGTTCGACTCGTCCGGTTCTACGTCGTCGCACAAGATCAGATCCGGGCGGCGCCGACCCACCTTCATGCCCAGACTGCTGCTGTCGATGCCCTTCGCCCCGAACACAAACCCCGACTCGGCCATGTACATCGACTGCCGGTTCGCCACAGCCCCGCCCGAACGGGTCCGCATCGGCGTACACAGTTCGGGGAAGTCCTCGCGGAGCAGGTCGTTCTGCTCCATCTCCATCTTGAACGTCGCCAAATGCTGCTCGGCCTGGTTCCCGCTATCGGCGAACGCGGCGATGAACTTGCGGTGCCCGTGCGCCGCGGCCCATATCGGCAGGATCAGAAAGAACAGGGTCGACTTGCCCGCGTTACGCGGCGCGACATAGCAGTCGCGGTCCTGCGCGGGCAGCGCTCCCGGCACGGACCACTTGAGGGCCTCCTCGTACACGTCGAGGTGGAACTCGCTGAACGTGACCTTCTCGCCGGTCTCCGCGCCGCGCAGGTGGTGAGGCAGATAGACCAGCGCGAACAGCAGCGGATCCAGGCGCGTCAACAGCCGCCGGCACTCCGCCACCGCGAACATGCGCGGGTTGAACTGCCGCAGATAGTCGTCCAGCACGAACAGGCCGGCCCGCTCCCCGTAGAGCGGGCCGGCCGTGGGCACGTCCTGAACGGCAGTCACCGGGCTACCCGCCTGGCTCGGTGGTTCGTCGGACCAGAGTCGGCTGCGAGGACGAGCCTTCGAACTGCCAGTTGTGGCGGTCGGCTACCAGCGTGTAGGTGCGGCACGGCCACTCCGGCGGTTCGGACTCCATACCGCCGTAGTCGCAGCCGTTGCAGATCAACCACGGGTAGGTGTTGTCGCGGACCGGGGCGTGCAGGGAGAGCACCTCACCGGCGATCGGGTGTGTGACCTCTGCGGCCAGTTCGATGTGCGCCGCGAGTTGGGCGTGGTGCCATGCCTGGCTTTCCTCGCGGCGCTGTTGGGCGGTCGCCGGGTCGGCAGGCTGGGTAGTCGGCCAGCACCTCGGCCGGGATGGAAATCGTTGCACCGAACTTGCGCACGGCCGACAGCAGAGGATCGTCGGCCATCACGTCTCCCGCTCGGCGGCGCCCGGTGTGGCTGCGTGGATCACGTCGAGCGTGATGTCACCAGGGAACACCCACACAGCGCGCAGACCCACGGCATCGAGGAAGCGGGACATCGCCTCCGCATCGGCCTCGCTCACGTCCTGGCCGACGTTGCCGATCGCCAGGACATCGCCCGGCTTGAGCAGCACCACCCGCACCTCGTCCGGCTGCGCGTCGGTCACTGCGACCACCGCGCGTACAGCCCCGGCTCGTCGTCCTCTTGGTGTTCGTGGTCCCCAGCATGACCAGCGCGCAGGGTGCACAGGAGCGGGCCGCCGAGTTCCTCGGCCAGCGGCTGCGAGGCTGGACACGGGCCAGGGTAGAGCGGCATCTCGGCGAACTGGACCGGCTCGGCCAGCAGTGGTTCGAGCTGCACGGGCGCGTTGGCCCGCATCTGGTCGCCGATGTCCAGCAGCGCGTGGGTCATCGCCGCGAGCAAGCCTGCGATCGTCTGGCTGTCGCCGTCTTGCGGGTAGCCGCCCAGATTGGTGACCGATCGCAGGTTCTCCTGGGCCTCGGCCCGATGGTCGGTGGGCACGTGTTCCGTGGTCACTTGGACATCCCTACTACGTACCTCTGTGGCTGCGACTCGGCCTGGCAGATGAGCCACATCGCCCGGTTCCAGCGGGCGTCCGCGAGTGCGTTGTGCTCGCCGTGCTGCTCGGGTTTAGGTGGCTGCCCAACCGCGTCCCACAGTTGCATCAGCTCGCGGGTGAACATGGGGACCCCGCGCGGCAGGTCGATCATCCGCGGGCCGAGCAACTGGGCGAGGGAAACGTGGTCGTAGGCGCAGTAGTAGCCCCACAGTTCCAGGTCCTCCCAACTCGCGGTCGGGGCCAGGAACTCCAACACCCGCGCACGCATGCCGTCCAGCGGCATCCATGCCGGGTCGGAGCGGTCCGGGAGTTGGGCGAGCACGTTCTGCCGTACCCACTCGTTCGCGGTGTCGGGGTCGAAGTCGGTCGACACCGCGTACAACTCGCGGCCGGCGTCGTCGACCATGCCGACCGAGATCGGGGTGATGGTGCTGCCGTCCTCGATGAATTCGAAGTCGTAGAAGATGCGTCGGGGCATCGCTGGGTGGTCTCCGATCAGTGTGGTGACAGATGGGGTGGAGCGGTTCAAGATCAGTCTTGCCCGCCGGTGACGGATGGAGACTTCCCGCAGGTCACGGCGATGTCCGATTCGGTTCGTCGCCGAGGCGAGAAGCGTTCGCAGCGTCCTGAGCCTTGGCCGTGTTGATGAGTTCGATGACCTCCAAGCCGAACTCGCCCGGCGACTCGGTGACCGTGGCGTCCACCTTCACCGCAGCCTTCAGCCCATGCAGATCCATCAACCGGCCGAGGATCGACTCACCCCGCGCGATCGCAGTGAGCGTGGCCCCGTGGTCGATCAGCGGCTCCCCGTAGATCGGCTTCCCTGCGCGCGGGTTCTTCCCCCCGTCGTCCAGCTCGGCTGGTTCCTCGCCGACGACCTCCCGCACCACACGCCCGTCGGACACGACCGGATGCGGCGTCTCGATGATCTGCACGGTCCGCTTCCACAGCGCCTCGTACCGGTCGTGCACGACCCGCTTGTACTCGTCGCGGAGCGGGTCAACGGTCTCCCGGATCTCGCACTCCAACCGCCTCGCGACGGTCGACTTGGACAGGCCGGTCTGGTCGGCGATCTGCCGAATGGTGTGCCCGGCCAGGCGGAGGGTGTAGCAGACCCGCTGCTCCTCGGCGAACCCCGCGTTGGTATAGATCGGCGTTCGCCACGGCTCAACGCCGCCGGGCATGTCCCGGGTCCTTCGTCCCACGCACGGTGGTGTGGATCATGCGGTGGTTCCTCCTGGTGGTGGCCGGTGTGGTGGACCGGCAGGGGAGCGGGGCGGGCCGTGGGTTACGTGGCGTCTGTGTCGATGAGGTCGGCGGCCGCGCGTAGTACCTCGGCCAGGCGGGACCGGACGATGTGCACGGTGCCCTCCGAGGTCACGGGGATCTCGATGTGGCCGACCTCGTACTCGGCGGTGTCACCGAGGCGCATGCGGATCGGGAGGCGGCTGGTGGCTGCCATCAGAGGCGCCCGTTCGCTTTGGCGGCGTGCAGTTCGGCTGTGGTGTGCGGGTGGTCTTTGCCCTTCAGGCCGAGGGCTTTGGTGTGCTCTGCGGTCGACATGCCGGTGGCCTCTTGGTGGAGGTTGCCGCACAGGCCATGCACCATCTCGGCCGGGACGTGGCGGCCCATGACGGCGAGGCAGCGGTAGTAGTCGTCAGGTGCGCCCCACCCGATCTCCGCTGCGCCCGCGCCGTGCAGCGCCCATTTCTTGAGCTGGGGTGGCATGTCGCTGTGGGCCACGGTAGGCGCCTCCCCGCTGATCGGCGTGACGGAGCGTCACACGCCGGACCATACGAGCGGGTACCGCCACCAGCCGCTACGACGGCGGGTCAGCCTCGTCCCAGGTGTGGCCACACGCGCGGCACTCCCGGGCCATCACGCGACCGTGGACAGGGTCGGCGCGCTGGCCGGCGAGGTGGTGGTGCTCCACATCGCCGGGCAGCCGGCAACGCGGGCAGCGCGAGGACAGGTCGAACCGTGGCAGCCCGCCAGCCTGCTCGGCTGCGGCGCGTTCCATCTCCTCGCGTGCCTCGCGGATCGCAGCGCGGTGAGGCGCCAGACGGGCTGCCAACTGGTCAGCAGGCGACAACGGCGGGTCAGGTCGATACCACTGCCAAGGCACGCCGCAGATGCTACCGACGTGCCTTGGCAGTTTTCTGGTCAACGACGGCGACCAGTTCCGTTCTCGGCCGCGTACAGCATGGACCGCGCCGCGTCGAGGTGTTCGAGGGAGTGGCCGACGATCTCATTCCACGTGGGGAGTTCGTGCGCTCTCGCCATCACGCCTCACCGCCGTCACTGTGGCCGAGAGCGTTGAGGTCGGAGTGCGCCCGGGCGAGGGCTGCGACGAGCCGTGCGGCGTGTTGCTGGGCTTCCTCCAGTGCGGCGTGAGCGCTCGACGCACGATTAACAGCCGCCTGGTGGCCGCCCCTGCGGTTGGTGGCGTCGTACAGCGTCGGGTCGCCAGCGAAGTCGACGCACCGCTGTTCGAACTGCCGGAACGTCTGGTCCAGCATGGCGACGGCGCCGTGGATGTTGCTGACAAGGTGGCTGGCCGTTGAGGCGTAGGGGAGTGCGGTCTGGGCTCCCTGGCCGGTGGCGTAGTTGAAGTAGCGCACGGTCTCGTAGAGCGTGCCGCCGGCGGCGTAGGTGAGGTCTTCGTTGTACGGCCCGTGGAGGGGGAAGTGCTGTCCGACGATGGTCTCCGGGTCGAGCGGTTCGGTCCGACGGTTCATGGTGGTGGTGGTTCCTTCCTGGTGGTTAGCGGGTTGGGTAGCCCTGGTGGTCGTCGTACAGGTCAAGGTGCTCGGTGGTGGTGCCGTCTGTCTCGATGACGGTTGCCTCGTACCACCACGGGCGACGGTCCCGCAGTTTCGGCGAGTCCGGGCGCGGTAGCCGATCCTTGATGGTGACCCAGCGGCCCCACGCGTAGATCGGCATGCCAGCGGTCATGTCCCGCACGCGAACGCGTCTGGCATGGTCCTGGGTCATCTCGTGTCGGGACCGCAGGTGGCGAGCATGGCGGCGAGCGCGGTCTTCTCGCTGGCGGTGACGGTCAGATGCCAGCGGGTCTTCACCAGGACCCAGCCGGTCGCGTAGGCGCAGTCCTCGCTGCGGTTCGGGGGCTCGTAGATCGGTGGCGCGTCGTCGCCTTTCGACCGGTTCGAGTGCGCGGTGACCGCGACCAGCTCGCCGCCGTCGAGGTCGTTGGCGAACTCCTCCCGCTGCGCCGCAGTCCAGCGCGCGGCACCGTCGCGCCAGGCGTCGGCCAACGGCACCAGATGGTCGATGTCCAAGGCGTGCGGATCGGTTTCGGTGAGGCCGTCGTACAGGGACACCCACCGGCCCGCCGTCACCGTGCAGTGGTGGCGGGTGACCGTGGCGGTGGACTGGTCCACGAGAACATCGACGCGAGTCGAACAGCCATCCGGTTGGGTGGCCCACCCGTCGCCGAACCGGTCACGGCTGTAGCCGGCCATGCTGCCGTCCGCGGCGACCGGGAGCGCCCCGAGCTGGGTGGTGGCCGCGGTGGGTGTGGTGCTCGCCGACGTCGGCGAGCTGTGGGCCATGGTGTAGACGACCAAGGCGATCGCGGCGGCGATGACGGCCAGGGCCGTAGCGGTGTGGCGGCGGCGAGGCGTGCGGGTGCGGGTGCGGGTGCGGTAGTAGGGCATCAGGCCACCGCCGTCCCCACAGCCGCCACCGCGAGCCACAGCCAATGCCAGGACTGGTCCAGCGCGTACGCCCCGGTGCCGAGGGTCGGGTTGTCGATCGCGGGGACCTCGAACCCGTTCATGTCCCACAAGCTGACCAGCTGGTTGTCCTGGGTCAGCGCCTTGACCGGGCGGGGCGCGCCGAGCGTCCAGAACTCGCCCTTGCCCGCGAGGCGCGCGAGCGCGGCGAGAGTGCCGCGCCTGTCGGCCCAGTAGTGGGTGACCGCCGACACCGCCTGCCCCGCTACGAACCCGGCGGGGCTGATCGGCAGCCGGAACAGCCACCACATCGCAGCAACCGAGGCCGCGGTGACCAGCGTGTAGGAGGCGACGTGCCCAGCGCACGCCCGGCGACCAACCCAACCGGCGTGTCCCTTGCGGATCGCCTGGCGGGAGGTTTGGACCCAGTGGTCGGCCACGTTGTGGGCGACCAGCAGTGTGGGCAGCACGACCGCGAAGGTGACGGCCGCGCCCGTTAGGGCTTGGTTCATGGAGGGTGATCTCCGTTCTGTCCGAGTGTGGTGACGGATGGGATGTGGGACCTAGCGGCGGGGGATGAGGGCGGTGCGGCCGTGCCCGTTCGGACACCGCGGGGCCGGGTTTTTCTTGGCGTACCGGATCTGGACGGCGTCGCATGAGGCACAGCCGTACCGGTAGGCCCTGCTCCTGCTGCCGCCAGGGTCGGGTGGCAGCGGCGACAGGTTGAACGTCTGCGAGATGCTGGCCATATGGGTCCTTCTCCTGTTCCTTGTGGTGACGGATGGGATTTCGTTGGTACATAAGGAAACGGTCACATCTTCATGTGCTTGAGCGGATTGTCGCGGATCCGGTCGGCCGCCCGGACGTAGCCCGCTGGGACGGGGGACTGGGGGTTCCAGCGGCCGTGCCCGGCCCACAGCGGCATCGGCACGCCGTCGGACTCGGCCTGCGTGGCGAATCCGGCGCGCAGGCCGTGCGCCGAGTACTCCCACCAGCGGGCCAGACCAGCCTCACGGGCGGCGCGTTTGACGATCTCGTTGATGGCGTGGCCGCTGATCTTCGGGTAGCGGTACAGCGTGTCGTTCTGGGTGACCGAACGGAACAGATACCCGCTGGTCACACCCCGCTCGGCCAGCGCGGCGAGGTAGTCGTGAAGCAGCCCGACCGGGTCGGTGTCCACGTGCTCGCCGGCCGGGACCGGAACCAGCTCGCCGTGGGCGTCCTTGTCTGTCTTCGACGTGCGGATGAGGACGTCCAGGTAGCGGTCCTGGACGGTGACGTCCTCGATGCGCAGCGCGGCCAGCTCGGAGCGGCGCCCGGCCAGCGCCCACCCGATGACCAGCAGCAGGCGGTCCCGTTTCCCGGCCAGTGTCGGCGGGTCGCTACAGGCCGCGGACATGAGCTGGAGGCGGTCCCGGGTGATCGGGGGTGCCTTCTTCTCGCGGCGCCCGGCGTCGACGAGGTCACGCTGGTGGCCGCGCTGCACCAGCCGCGAGGGCAGCGTGACCTCCTTGCTGAGCGGCGGGAAGCCCTCGGCCTGGTTCAACGCGGAGATCGCGCCGCGGTGATGCTTGATCGTGTTCGTGGCGCGGCCGAGGTCGGCCAGGTGGGCGGTGTAGTCGGCCAGGGTCCCGGCCGCAGTGGGGTAGGGGACACGTCCGTTGCTCGTGCACCATGCCTCGAACTGCCGTCGCACTCCGGCGTAGGCGCGGCTCGTGTTGGCTGGCACGCCGCTGGCGATCCGCTCGGCCGTACCCGGCAGCACCGTGTCGGCGGCGGGCACCGGCACGGCGGGGGAGCGGACGAGTTGGCGTACCCGTTCGCGGGTGACACCGAGCCCTGCACCGATCTGGTCGAATGTCCAGCCCTCGGCGTGGCGAGTGCGGGCCCACTCGCCCCGGTCCTCGCTGGCGGCCGGGGAAGTGGGAACCAGTTCGGTCACGTGGTCGCCTTCCGTGGTCCGGGTACGTAGGTCATCCGATCGTGGCACTTCGGGCACTTCGCCCCCCGGGCTGGCCGCGCAGGCAGGACGCGTTCGTTGCCACACGCGCACCGGTACACGCACTCCGGGCGGCGGCCAAGGTCGCTCATCGCGCCTTCCTCGTTGGCAGGGTCTCGAAGACGCCGCTCTCGTTCTCGACCTGGACCACCTCAGCGTGGACCGGGTTCTCCTGGCACGGGGTCAGAAGCGGTGAGTCCGGGTACTCGGTGGCGTCTTCGATCAGCCGCTGCGCCTCGGCGTCGTTGTTGACGCGGAGCAGGATGTACTTCACGGCGCTGGTCTCCTCGGTGGTCGGGGACTCATTCAGGCCGGTCTCGGTTCCGGCGACGCCTCACGGCGTTTCGTCCAGACGGATGAGTGGGTTAGCGGCGGCGTCCCCTGCGCTGGGTCGCCTCGTCCGCGATCATCTGATCGGCGACACGCACCGCATCCGCGAAACCGCCCTCCGCAGCGACCGTGGTGTCATCATCGCGGCGGTGGTCATGGACAACCGCCCGCCCGCCGCGTTCCAACTCGACCACGGTGAAGACGTGCTCACGGGTCCAGTAGTCCATGAACGGCTGCGACCGCAGACCGATCGGGAGGTCGCCGTCGTAGGCCGCCATCCATTTGAGGTCCCCGGGCCAGTCGATGGGGTAGCCGTCGATGGCGATGCCCTGGGTGTACAGGGCGGTGATGGCGTTGACTCGTTCGGCTTCGGTGTCGCTGTGGCCGGCGAGGTACTGCCGGTTCACGGCCGCTTGGTAGTCGGTGTTCTTTTGCTCGGTCCGGCTGATTCGGTTTCGCGGCAAGGCGCTGGTCCTCTCTGGTGGTTGTGGTGACGGATCAGGGTCGGTGGTCGGACTGCCAGGGCCGTGCCCGTCACACTCGGGCACGACGCCAAGCGGTCAGGGGGTTTCGGTCAGGCCGCAGCGCTTCGCGTCACGGGCCGAGATCGACAGGACCGTCTCGCCGGCCGGGACCTTCATCCACTCCAC
>DATATE010000012.1:0-4182 GCA_036268955.1 Pseudonocardiaceae bacterium | reverse complement strand
CTGGTCCGGCCCACGACGCGGTCACCGGCTGGCCAGTTCCTTCGCCTTGCGCTCCAGGTCCTCCAGCCCGCCGATCAGGAAGAACGCCTGCTCGGGGAGGTGGTCGTACTCGCCCTTGGTGATCTTGTCGAACGCCTCGACCGTCTCCTTCAGCGGGACGTTCGAGCCGGGCTGACCGGTGAACTGCTCCGCCGCCATCATGTTCTGCGACAGGAACCGCTCGATCCGCCTGGCCCGCTGCACCAGGACCTTGTCCTCCTCGGCCAGTTCGTCCATGCCGAGGATGGCGATGATGTCCTGCAGGTCCTTGTACCGCTGGAGGATCCGGATGACCTCCTGCGAGACCCGGTAGTGCTCCTCGCCGACGATGCCGGGCAGCAGCAGGGTCGAGGTGGACGACAGCGGGTCCACGGCCGGGAAGATGCCCTTGGAGAACACCGCCCTGGACAGCTCCGTCGTCGCGTCCAGGTGGGCGAACGTGGTGGCAGGGGCCGGGTCGGTGTAGTCGTCGGCCGGCACGTAGATGGCCTGCATCGAGGTGATGGACCGGCCACGGGTGGACGTGATGCGCTCCTGCAGCTCACCCATCTCGTCGGCCAGCGTCGGCTGGTAACCCACGGCGGAGGGCATCCGGCCCAGCAGCGTGGACACCTCGGAACCGGCCTGGGTGAACCGGAAGATGTTGTCGATGAACAGCAGCACGTCCTGGTTGGCCACGTCGCGGAAGTACTCCGCCATGGTCAGCGCGGACAGCGCCACCCGCATGCGGGTACCCGGCGGCTCGTCCATCTGGCCGAACACCAGGGCGGTGTCCTTGAGCACGTTGGCATCGCCGAGCTCCAGGATGAGGTCGTTGCCCTCACGGGTGCGCTCGCCGACGCCGGCGAACACCGACGTACCACCGAAGTTGCGGGCGATGCGGTTGATCATCTCCTGGATGAGCACCGTCTTGCCCACGCCGGCACCACCGAACAGGCCGATCTTGCCGCCTCGCACGTACGGGGTGAGCAGGTCGATGACCTTCAGGCCCGTCTCCAGCATCTCGGTGCGGCCCTCGAGCTTGTCGAAGGCGGGCGCCTTGCGGTGGATGGCCCAGTGCTCCATGTCGGCGCCGTAGCCCGGCTCGTCCAGGCACTCGCCGAGCGCGTTGAACACGTGCCCCTTGACCTCCTGGCCGACCGGCACCGAGATGCCGGTGCCGGTGTTGGTCACCTCGACGCCGCGCACCATGCCGTCGGTGGGCTGCATGGAGACGCAGCGCACGACGTCGTCACCGAGGTGCTGGGCCACCTCGAGGGTCAGGGTGCGCTCGGTGTCGCCGAGCGTCACGTCGACGTGCAGCGCGTTGAACAGTTCGGGTACCGAGTCCCGGGGGAACTCGACGTCGACGACCGGGCCGATGACCCTGACGACGCGGCCGGTCGCCGTTGCAGTGGAGGAAACAGTGGCAGTCATCATTCTTCACTTCCTGCAGCGGCGAGCGCGTCGGCGCCGCCGACGATCTCGCTGATCTCCTGGGTGATCTGTGCCTGGCGAGCCTGGTTCATCTGCTGCGTGTAGGTGCGGATCAGCTCGTTGGCGTTGTCGGTGGCGGCCTTCATGGCCCGTTGGCGGGCCGCGGACTCGGAGGCCGCCGAGTCGAGCAGTGCGGCGAACAGCCGGGTCTTCACGTACTTGGGCAACAACGCGCCCAGCAGTGTCTCGGCGTCCGGTTCGAACTCGTAGTCGGGCAGTTGCGCCGGGGTGTCGGTGTACTCGACGTCCAGCGGCGCGATGCGCCTGGCCACCGGCGCCTGGGTGAGCATCGACCGGAACTCGGTGTACACGATGTGCAGTTCGTCGATGCCGGCCTCGGGCGGGCCCTCCGGGTCGATGCCCGCCATGAAGTTGTTCACCATCATGTCCGCGGCCTCGACGACGTCCGCATAGGACGGTTGCTCGGAGAACCCGGTCCACGAGCCGGTGATCTCCCGCTGCCGGAACCGGTAGAAGCCCAGGCCCTTGCGGCCCATCACGTAGAGCTGGACCGACTTGCCCTCCTCGCGCAGCAGGGCCCGGAGTTCCTCGGCCTCCCGCAGCACGTTGGAGTTGTAGGCGCCGGCCATGCCGCGGTCGCTGGTCACCACGAGCACACCGGCCCGCGTCGGGTTCTCCTTCGGCGTCAGCAGCGGGTGGTCCAGGCTGCTCGCCGCGGCACCGAGCGCGGCCAGCACCCTGGTGATCTCATCGGAGTACGGCTTGGCCGCCTGGACCCTGGCCCGGGCCCGGCCGATGCGGGACGTCGCGATCAGCTCGAACGCCCTGGTGGTCTTCCTGATCGACTGCACCGTGCGGACACGCTGTCGCAGGATGCGCAGCTCAGCGGGCATGTGTCACCTGATCACTTCTGGCTCGGCGCGGGACGGTTCACGGCGACCGTCTCGCTCTCGACCTCGTCGGCGGCCATCGCCTCGGCCCGCTCACCGGTGACCGGCTTGCCGTCCGACGCGTCGAACTGGTTCTTGAAGTCCTTCACCGCATCCGCCAGCCGCTCCTGCAGCTGTTGGGGCAGTTCCTTGCCGTCCCGGATCTCGGCGAGCAGTTCGGTGGACCGCAGGTGCTCCAGGATCTCCTGCTCGAACCGGCGGACGTCGCCGATCGGCACCGAGTCCAGGTGGCCCTGGGTGCCCAGGAAGATCGCGACGACCTGGTCCTCGACCGGGTACGGGCTGTACTGGGGCTGCTTGAGCAGTTCGACCAGCCGGGCACCGCGCGCCAGCTGCGCCTTGGACGTGGCGTCCAGGTCGGACGCGAACGCGGTGAACGCCTCCAGTTCGCGGTACTGGGACAGGTCCAGCCGCAGCGAGCCGGCCACCGTCTTCATCGCCTTGATCTGGGCGTTGCCGCCGACCCGGGAGACCGACACGCCGACGTTCACCGCGGGCCGGACGCCCTGGTTGAACAGGTCGGACTCGAGGTAGCACTGGCCGTCGGTGATGGAGATGACGTTGGTCGGGATGTAGGCCGAGATGTCGTTGGCCTTGGTCTCGATGATCGGCAGGCCGGTCAGGGAGCCGGCGCCGAGCTCGTCGGACAGCTTCGCGCAGCGCTCCAGCAGGCGGGAGTGCAGGTAGAAGACGTCGCCGGGGTATGCCTCGCGGCCCGGCGGGCGGCGCAGCAGCAGCGAGATCGCGCGGTACGCCTCGGCCTGCTTGGTCAGGTCGTCGAACACGATCAGCACGTGCTTGCCCTGGTACATCCAGTGCTGCGCGATCGCCGATCCGGTGTAGGGGGCCAGCCACTTGAAGCCGGCCGAGTCCGACGCGGGGGCGGCGACGATCGTGGTGTACTCCAGCGCGCCCGCCTCGGCGAGTGCCGTCTTGACACCGGCGATCGTGGAGCCCTTCTGGCCGATCGCGACGTAGACGCAGCGCACCTGCTGCTTCGGGTCGCCGGTGGCCCAAGCGCCCTTCTGGTTGATGATCGTGTCGACGCAGACGGCGGTCTTGCCGGTCTTGCGGTCGCCGATGATGAGCTGGCGCTGGCCGCGGCCGATCGGGGTCATCGAGTCGATGGCCTTGATGCCGGTCTGCAGCGGCTCCTTCACCGGCTGCCGGTTCATCACCGACGGCGCCTGGAGCTCCAGCGGCCTGCTCTCCTCGGCGACGATGTCGCCCTGGCCGTCGATGGGCACGCCCAGCGGGTCGACGACCCGGCCGAGGAACCCGTCGCCGACCGGCACGGACAGCACGCGGCCGGTGCGCCGGACCTCCTGGCCTTCCTCGATGTGCTCGTAGTCACCGAGGATGACGGCGCCGATCTCGCGGGTGTCCAGGTTCTGCGCCACCCCGAGCACCCCGTTGGGAAATTCCAACAGTTCCTGGGCCATCGCCGAGGGCAGTCCCTCGACGTGCGCGATGCCGTCACCGGTGTCGGCGACGACGCCGACCTCCTCGCGAACGGTCTCGGGCGAGAACGTGGAGACGTAGTTCTCGATCGCGCTCCGGATCTCGTCCGACGAGATCGTCAGCTCCGCCATGGCTATTCGGTCCCTGCTCTCGATCAGTTCGTGGTCTTGTGCGTTGTCCGTGCCGTCGCTCAGCGGGGCAACTGTTGGCGTGCCTTGGCCAGCCTGGCCGCGACGCTGCCGTCGATCACCTCGTCGCCCACCCGGATCACCAGGCCGCCCAACAGGTCCGGGTC
>DATATE010000011.1:0-60579 GCA_036268955.1 Pseudonocardiaceae bacterium | reverse complement strand
GCCGGGACCTTCATCCACTCCACGGGCGAGTCCTCGGTGACCGGCTTGTCGGCGTCGAACCCGAAGATCCGGCACATCTGCTGGCCGGTCGGCACGTCGACGCCTTCGTCCCAGCGGAACACGCGCACCACGAAGGGGTCGGCGTTCTCGTCGTACATGCGGACGAACTGGCCGGGACGGATGTGGATGGCCAGACGGTTGCGCCCGTGCTTCTCCAGCAGGCCCAGGCGGCTCACGGTCGTGGTGCTCATGTGTCCTCCAAGGACGCAGGGGCGGGCGGGTGGTGGGTCAGCGGTTCGGGACTCGTCAGGCCGGTCACAATCCCGGCGACCGCTCACGCGGTTTCGTCCAGGCGGGTGGGGTCAGAGCGCACAGCCCGAGCAGAGCGGGAACACGTCGAACTTGGGGCCGTCCGGCGTCTGGATCAGGAACGGCAGCGCCTCACCGCAGATCTCGCAGTGCCGCTGCACGAAGGCGAAGCCGGTGGCGTGCCGGGTCACAACGCCGAGTTCGAGACCGGACAGGATCATCGGCGCGGGCAGCTCGTCGACCTCGTGGGCCATCAGTGCGGTGGTGGTTGCGGTGGTCATCTCGGGCTCCTTGGCTGTCGGTACTCATCGGCCGGGTCTCGATCCCCGGGACGCCTCGCGGCGTTTCGTCCAGTGGTTCAGCGGTCGTAGTCGGTGGGTTCGTCGTCGCGCGGGTCGGGCTCGCGGTCCGCGCGGGCGGTGCGCTCGGCGAAGTCGGCGGCACGGATGCGCCGGCGGATCGCGGCCGCCGAGTCGGCGGGGGCGATGGCCTGGCGCCACTCCGCGTTCGCGGACATCAGCGGCAGACGCACTTGTGGGTCAGCAGTCCGCACGACGGACAACGCTCGATCGGCTCGGCGATGTGGGCGGTCATCTTGGCCAGTGTGGTGACGCTCATCGAGACTTCCTCTCGTTCTGTCTATGCCACATAGTGTGGCATAGTGAGTTGGCCACGTCAAGTGGCTTCATTGGTGGGCCATCTTGTGAGGCAAAGCCGGACGTGACACCATGTGGCCATGACGCTGGAGGAGGCCGCGCGCGCATACCGTCGCGCCGAGAAGGTGCTTGAGGAGCGTCGAGCCGACCTCGCGGCCGCGATCGTCGAGGCAGCCGCCTCCGGTCGCCCCCAGGTGGAGATCGTCAGGATCAGCGGGTATGCCCGCGAGCACGTGCGCCGCATCGTCCGCGCAGCCGAGTCCGACTGACCTCACGCCGCACGCTCCGTCGCCTCAACGACGAGCCACAGCCGCCGCACGCGGAAGAACGAGCCGTGGCGCAGGTGGAGCACCGGCATCAGTTCGGTAACCCACGCCGCCGTGTCGTCGGGCACGACGCGCGCATCGACAAGGCCATCGACTGCTGGCTTCTGCGTGGCCGTGAGGTTGCTCGCGTCGCGGCGGATGGAGTCTCCAGGCGCGTAGTGCAGCTGGACCGTGATGTGATCCTGCGGCGGGATGCGGGCCTCCTTCGCTCGCCATGCCACTCCGGTGCGGATCGTGGCCACGTGACCCGCCTTGATGCGCCAGTGCAGCCGGTCGTTCGCGGACAGCGGCTGGAGCTTGCCCGTGGTTCCCGGCACGACGAGCGGGACGTCCAGTTCCCAGCGGGCGGTCACTTGGACCACCTCTCGGCCGCCGCCGCGCGCTGCTCCTCGGTCATCTCTGGACTGCGCCACAGGCCGTCCCGCAGTTCCATGCCGTCGATGCCGGTCGGGTCGATGCAGGCGAAGCCGCGGCGGTGGCGATCGAACAGGCCAGCCGTCGCGAAGGTCCGGTGACAGTTGGGCGCCGTGCAGTGCGCCCGGCTGCTACCGGTCCATCGGGCGTCACAGCCCGAGCAGGTCGCGGTCTGAGTTCGCCGCTGCGGCTCGCTGGCCGGCTGGACATCCGCTGACACCAGGGAGGCGGCGTTCGTGTCCTGGGCGCTCTCCTGGGCGGTCATGCGGCACCACGAGACCTGCGCCGGTCGTCGCCCTTGAGCGTGACGCGCTGGCACATCTCGACCAGCCTTGAGGCGACCCGCTCGCCGATCTCCTCGCGGAGCGACTTCACCGCCACGTTGCTCGTGATGATCGTCGGCAGCCGGTGCTCGTAGCGGTGGTTGATCAGCCGGTAGTTGACCTCCTCGGTCCACTCCGACGCCTTGGCCGCGCCGAGGTCGTCCAGCAGCAGCAAGCGGGCGCCGGCGAACCGCTCGAACTCCAGTTCGCTGTCCACCTTGGGCCGCGGCCGTAGGCAGGCGTACACGTCGGCTGCGGTGGTGGCCAGCCACGAGCAGTGCAAGCCGCTCACCGCGATCGCGCGGATGGCGCCGTAAGCCTGGTGCGTCTTGCCGGTCCCGGTCGGCCCGAGCAGTAGCAGCGACGGACCCTGCGTGACTGCGGGGACGAAGCCACGCATCCTCTCCACCGTCTCGTCAGCCAGCGCACGCACCCACCTGGCAACTTCCGGGTTGTCCACGTTGGCATCCGCGTAGCGGGTCGGGATGTCCTTCGCGCATCTCGCGGCACCACGCTCGATGGCCTCCGCGAGGTCGTGCCGGTCCAGGCCGCGGTCCGGGTAGGCGGCGGCGAGGTCGATCAGCTTCGGGTCAGTCATGGCTACAGGTCCTCGTCGTAGGCGTTCGCGTCAGTGGGGTTGCGGTAGGGCTGGTAGTCGCCTGCGGCGCGAGCCTGGACCACGGCGGATTCCCAGCAGTCGCCCTTGAGCCAGCGTTCGGCGTCCTTGCGGAACTTCGGGTCTGGCGTCGCGGCGACGTACGGGCCGACAGCTCGGGCGATCAAGGCTGGATCGGCGCGCTTGATGGCCCTGGCCCACTCGCCTGCCGCTGTCCTCTTGGCGCCCTTGCGGCCGTAGGCGATCCAGAACGCCTCGAAGTCGGGGGTGTAGGCGGTCCTCGCGCGCTCCGCTGCCGTAGGCAGCGGGTGGCAGTTCAATGGCAGTTCTTCTAATGGCAGTTCAATGGCAGTTCTAGGGCTGCGACCAGCAGGTGTGACGCAGTCGACTGCGTCACGAACGCCGTCCGACGGCGTCACATGACGCTCTCCCACGGCGTCACTGACGCTCTCCCACGGCGTCACATCTCCATTGGTGACGCCGTCCGACGGCGTCACATGACGCTCTCCCACGGCGTCACCGCTGATCTGTGTGACGCCGTGGGAGAGCGTCACCGCGCGGTTCTTGCGGAGCTTCGCCATCCGCTCCCGCGTCCCCTGACGCTTACGCTCCCGCCGGCCCACAGGGTCCTCGGCAGACTCCCGGCTGCGATCCATGATGAGCGCCCACACCTCGCAGCCCGTCCCACCGAAGCGCCCTTCTGACTGGATCAGCCCGGCCGCGGCGAGCCGACCCAGGGCAGCGGAGACGGTCTTGTCGTCCAGCAGCGTGGCGTCCGCCAGTGTCGGCACCGACGGGCGCGCGCGGCCATCCTTGCCAGCCCACGTGGCCAACGCGAGCAGCACGTGGTGCGCGGTCGAGTCCGGCTTCCCGTCGGCACGTCGCACGACGGGAGCCGTCCTCGCCCACCGGATGGAGGCGAACGCGGTCACGCAGCCGATCCCTTCTGCTGCTTGTGCTGGTTGGGTCGGAGTCCCAGCCGGTCGCGTATCCGCGCGACGGTGTAGGTGCTCCAGCGGGTGTGGGTGGCGATCTCGACGTCGGTCCAGCCCATGCCGTGCAGCCGGACCAACAGCCGATCACCGTCGATCGGCAGCAGTGCCTCCGCGGGGATCTCGCCGGCCAGCGCCTCGCAGTAGCGCGTCCAGTGCACCGAGGGCGCCAGCGGTGGCGGGACGGCTCTCACGCGGCACCGTCCGCGAGCATCTCCCCGCCCAGCACCCGCCGGACCTGGTCCAGCACGTCCGGCCCTGCCTCGGCGACCAGCGCCAGTGCCAATTGCTGTCGGCGCCACAGCTCGGACTGCGACGGCCGGGCCACCCACCCGGCATCCTGCGACGTCAAATGCCAATGACCGCAGTCGGGACACTGATACGAGTGGTGCTCCATGCGGCGGCCGCCGGGCCGTGGTCGGCTCCAGATGTCCTTGAGTGCCGCGTCGGCCAGTGCCTTGGTAGGCCACGATTCCTTGCCGTAGGGGCAGGTCTTCACGCCGCCTCACCGACGTCCACATAGCCGCCCTCGTCATCGAGCAGAACCCAGCCGGGAAACCGCCACAACTGGACGCGGCTCGGGTCGGCCCTCTGTCGCACCAGCCATCCGATCAACTGTGCGCCGTCTCGGTTCGACTCGATGTTCGAGTGGCACTCGCGGCAGAGAAGCACCAGGTTGCTCGGCCTGTTGGTAGCGGGGTCGCTCGTTCCACCCATTGCGCGCGGTCGACGATGGTGGATGTCCATCGGCCCGTCGTCGCGCCTGCACAGTTCGCAACGGTTGCCGGCGCGAGCACGCACGATGTCTCGCACCGAGCGGGTCGGCCCGGTGTCGCGGCGCTTGGCCTTGATCGGCCCACTGGATGGCAGGCGCGAGGTGCGCTCCAGCGGAGTAGTGGTGTGCAGTGGAGTGCGCCGGTTGAGACGCGAACGCTTCACGGTGCCCTCCCTCAGCAGATGTGGCCGCACTGGGTGCAGCGCCACACCCAGCTGTCCTTGACGCAATAGCAGCCACCAGGGCACTTCGCGGCGTGGATGCGAGCCGAGACGCGGCGCCACATGCGGCTCATGGCGTCCCTCTTCGGTGCCAGATGACGTCGATCTCGTAGGCCTGCTGGTCCCGCTCGGTCCACTCCGGTCCGCGCGTCACGGCGTAGACCAGAGCCCAGAACAGGGCCCGCCTGAGACTGCGGCGCCGGTTGCCGCCTGGCTTGCTCATGCCGACGCCACCGCCGGATACTCCGTCCACTCGCGCCCGTCCAGCTCGCGACCGCCAGCCTTGGGCGTGCGACCGCCAACCTGCTTGAACAGGAATGGGACGCCCGACTTCTGGCACTCGTCACGGATCTCCCGGACCCAGCGAAGGTCAACGGGCCGAGCGCCGTCTCCTGACTCGCCGCCAGCGATGACCCAGTGGACACCTGGATCTACGGCGAGCAGCGCATGCGTCGGACCGCACGCATGGCCAGGCCAAGTTCCGCCGCATTGACTGCACCGCGCGGGCCTCAGGTACGGCACTAGGTCCAGCGCGCCCAGTAGCGGTTCGCAAGACAGGAACCGCACCCGTGCTGGAGTGTTCAGCAGCGCTGGGATGCGGATGTCCGCCCACGACTGGTTCTCGACGCTGACACCCAGCCACACGTTGGGAAGCGGCCAACTGGCGATGTCGCGCGAGGAGATCCCGTCTCGGACCTGCACACGGTCGGCGACCATCTCGACGAAGGAAGCCCGCGACAGCAGGTTCCGCATCCTCGCGTGGCGTTTGGTGAGCACCTGGAACGTGTGCTGGTTGGCCACGGCCATCACCGCGAACACGTCCGCGATGAACTCGTCGGTCACCTTGTCGTGGAACAGGTCGGACATGGAGTTGACGAACACCTTGCGCGGCTTGCGCCAGTGCAGCGGCGCGTCCAGCGACCCCGGGTGCACGGCGACACCGAAGCCCGGCCCGCTGGTGCGCGGGTCGCCGTCCGTCTGGTACTTCGGCGACCCCATCGCCTTGAGCCGCTTGGCGAGCGTCATGGCATAGCAGTGGTCGCAGCCAGTAGAGACTCGGTCGCAGCCGGTGGTGGGATTCCAGGTGTCCGTGGCCCACTCAATCGTTGTCTTGCCCATCAGGCGGTCCTCCGTAGCATCGCGCCACACGTGGTCAGCAGAGCGGCGACGTTGCGCGACCATTGCTCGTCGTCCTCAATAGACGCGATGACAGCGCGGTACATCTCCTCGTCGTCGGCCAGGCGAGCGCCGACCAGGCGACCGGCCCATACGACAGCGGGCGGCGTCGAGTCGGCGTCGGTGACCTCCTCGCTTCCCTCGCGCTGCCACGCGATGCCGACCGGCTTACCTTCGGGGTCGATCCCGCACTGGGAGATCGTCGAGTCGATCCACGCCAGCATCACCTGCGGGATGACCTCGAAGCCATAGACCTCGCCGAGCCGCTGAATCGCCTGCCCGGCGGGCTCGTAATCCATGTCCCGCGCCTTAGTCAGCGCGAAGGCCGCCAGCTTCCACCAGCGCGGCAACTCCTGCTTTTCGCTCATCCGCCCTGTCCTCTCTCGCCCGCATACATGGCCCGGATGGACGCGCCCACCGACTGCCACGCGCGCAGTTCCGCTTCAAGCGCGCGGGCCTGTCGCTCTGCGAACTTGAAGGCAATCTCGGTCACGTCGCGCGACTGCCGCAGTTTGTCCGTCTGAATGGCCGCCGCATACCGCTTCTCGTGTGCCGGTCCCTTGTGGTCCATGTAGGCGTGCGCGAACGCCAGGTCGAGCGCGCGGTCCGCGTCCCGGAACTTCGCCTCCGCGTTGGTTGTCGCGATCACGCCAGCGTGGATGCGGCGGGCACACTCCTGGATGGACTTCTCGATGTCGACCGGGTTCAGCACGTCGTTCACCTGCCACCCCGATCCGCGGAGTCCATCAGCCGCCACCCCTTGCAGTGCGGGCAGGGCATCACCACGGTCACGTCGGAACCCAGGAAGTGCGCGAGGACTTCGCCGTCCGTGCAGACGTCGCACGCCTCAGTGGTCGAGGCGACGACGGCGGGGAGCAGTGCGACGTTCACGGGTTCGCCTGCTTCTGTAGGTACCGCTGGAACTGGTACAGGATGTTCGGGTCGGTCTCCGTCGCGATGTCGCGACCCTTCGGCTCCTCAGGCGTGGAGGACCACTGGGTGTACTCGTCCGCCAGTTCGGCTGGCGTGCCACCGCGGTTGCGCCAGATCACCATGCACTGGCCACGCAAGCCCTTGATGCGCTCCTCGGGCGTCGGCGGCTTCACGGGCTCCTCCTCGTCGTGCTGCGAGTTGTCCGCCACCGGCGACGGCGAGTCCTTGCGCCACAGGTCCAGCGCCACACCGAAGCGCATCGCGGCGTTGCGGATCGCGTCGCCGATGATCTCCTTGACCGCGTCGCCGCCCCGCTTGCTACCGGCGTGGCCGTATCCCAGGCGCGGCAGTCCGGACACCGTGAGCCGGATCCACATCCCGTTGTTTCCGTCCATCGCGGGCAGCCCGGAATCGGTCAGGCCGAGCGGCTCCCAGTTCCACAGCGGGTCGACTTCCAGGAGCCGGTCCGTCACGTCGGCGTGGCCAACGAAGTCGACGTGCATGTGCGACGTCGACACGTAGGCCTTGCACAGCGGGCAAACTGCCTTCTTGTGCTTCTCGCACTTCCGCTCCTTCGAGGAGCAGTCGCCGCACGTGACCTTCGGTAGCTTCCCGACCTTCTCGGGCGGGAACGGCTCACGCAGCGCCTTGAGTCCGTCGAAGTCGACCTCAGTCACCGGACGCCTCCAGTTGTGGCAGCACGGTTCCGTCCAGCGCGACACGGCCGGAGCGCACCAGTTCGTAGACGCTGAGCAAGGCATCCTCGGTCGGCTTACACGCCACATAGCCCTCTGTCTGGCGGACTTCCACGCCAGGAACGTCGACCTCGCCGCCCGGACCGACCGGCTGGCCGATCCGCACGGCCTCGGTCATCAGTTCCTTGCGGGCCTCGGTGGTGAGCCGGGTCGTGCGCTTCAGCAGTCGCGGCGCGTGCTGGAACAGGATGTCGATCACCTCGGCATCGGAGCCGACGATCTGGTACGAGGACTCGACTCGCGTCGGATACGTCGTGGACATCCAGTCCGTCAGCGCCTTCTCGTCCGTGATCGCCGCGACCGGCTTCGGGTCGGTCATGTAGACCGCGCCCAGCTTCGTGCCGTCCAGCGGCGAGCGGACGATCCTGCGATCACCCTGGCCCAGCTCGGCCAGCGCCTCATCGCGCGCCTGCTCGTAGCGCTCCTTCGTGTGCGCGGACAGCACCTTGAGGACAGCGACGGTGAGCATCACGTCGGCGTTCACGCGGCATCACCGCCGTGCTTGGCGACCCACGCGGCCAACAGTTCAGGACGGCGTTCACGCAGCGCGGGCAACTCCCGTTCCCGTACGCGCGCCGGGTGAGTGGCCAGTGCGTGAGCAGCGGCCAGAGGCGCCGGCTTGGCGTCCGCCAGTAGGTCGCAGATCGCGAGCGCGAGATCGGCCGCCTGGTCGGAGGTCAGTGCGTGGAACCAGACGCGGCCCGGCTGCTCCTCGTCCTCGAAGAACAGCCTGAACTCACCGCCCAGCTTGTCCACGCGGACATCGCCCACCTCGAAGGTGCGCTGCCCGGTCACGAGAAGTCCCGATCGGAACCCTTGGCCTCGCGGCGGTACATCACGATGGAGACCGTGGTGGACGCCACGAAGACGACCGCGCAGCCGACGGTCAGCCACAGGAGGACCGGGCCGTGGGTGAACGGCTCCGTGGCCAACTGTCCGAGCCGGTCGAACAGGTTGTACTGCTTCACGACTTTCCCCTCAAGATTCCACGGTGGAACGCGATAGCCACTAGGTGAGCGTTGTTCTTGGCGCCCATCTGGATGCGCAGCGACGACAGGTGGTTCTTCGCCGTCTTGGCGCTGACGTGCAGCAGATGGGCGATGGCGTCGTAGGTCATCCCGGCGGCCACGAACTTGACGAGGTGCATGTCCAGCTCGGACAGCTCGGTTGGGGCCGTCACCGGAACCACCGCCTGTTCCGCCACACGCGCTGCGAGATGAGCTGGCCGACGATCGCCAGTAGCGCACCGGCTCCGAGGCCGCCGACGATGGCAAGTGCGTACTGCTGGGAGATCGTCACGACCCACCGCCCAGCAGTCCGCTCTGGTAGCCCAGGGCCACGGCGTGCGCACGGTCGCGGGCACCCAGGTTCTTGAACAGCGCGCGTGCGTGTGCCTTGACCGTGTCCTCGGCGAGGCCACCCATCAGTGCGCCGATCTCCTTGTTGCTGCGGCCCTGCGCCATCAGCGCCAGCACCTGCATCTCGCGCCTGGTCAGCGCTCCGTTGCGCTTGTTCTTCGTGACCTCGGGCGAGGTGACGTGGAAGCGGCGCATCTGCTGCGGCGCCACAGCGACAGCCGATAGGCGCAGGCCGTGGTCCTCGATGGCCGAGCGCACGATCCGCCACAGCTCGCCGGGCACCGTCAGTGCCGTGGAAGTTTCAACGTTGGCGGTCATGATCTGCCCCGCTTCCCGGCTTCGATCACGGCCATGGCCTCGCCGGTGGAGATGCCAGGTTCGATTGGCGTAGCGCGCACGTCGTGCGCCCACACGATCAGCAGGCCAAGCAGGTCCAGGTCGACGGACGTCATAGCGCACCGCCGTTCCACGGGCCGCACAGCAGACCGAAAGCGGCGTCCGTCGACAGTCCGGCGCGCATCGTCGCCAGTTCGTCGGCGTACAGGTCATCGGCGCCGAACTCCTCGCGCTCGTAGCGCGGGATGCCGATCAGGTGGTCCGGGTGCACTGGGGGCAGCAGGCCGAACCAGCGCAGCAGCGAGGCCACCAGCGCGGCCAGTTCCGTCCAGGACCACAGGGCCAGGTCAACGGGACTGGCCTGCCGGACCGGGTTGGGGACCAACAACGTGCTCATGCCGGCACCCCCGTGGGTTCCTCGGCCCGCGCCAAGCTCTTACGTGCCGACTCCCGGTACTGCGCGGCGATCTGCGCATCCCTCGGCCGAGCTTCCGGGAGGTGGGCGCGGATGCCGTACAGGCGTCCCAGGCGGACGTCGTGCGTGGCAGCGGTGAGCCAGAAGCCCGGCCACGACGCCGGAGTCTGGGTGAGGTCACCCCAGAAGGCGTCATGCTCCGCCGCGATCCGCTGGTCGATCAGAGCGAGGAAGGTCATCGCACGCCGCCCAAGTAGTGCTCGCCCAACCTGATGTCGAGCAGGGCCTGCGTGAAGGCCGACAGAGCCGGCAGGACCATGTCCTTGCGGTGGCGGTCGATCACACCGTTGACGAGCGACGCGGCTGCCGCGAGGTCGTCATGGTCCTTTCCGGCGAACGTCTGGACCGTGGGTCTGTCTGGTATGGGATCATTGATGATGGACACGAGAGCCTTCTCTCTTGTGGCCGAGCGGGTCGTCCGTTCGCGCGGGCGGCCCGCGTCCTGTTGGTGTGGATCAGGTGACGGGCGCTATCGAGCGCCAGACGGTGTCGAACAGTGGCCGATGCCGCTCTGTGTAGACAGCGACGGGACGCATCGCGCCGTCCACGAATCGGTCCTGCACGGTGGGTACGCGGTCGTAGCGGTCCACGTACTCCGCCTTCACGCGCTTGCCGAACGACCCGGCCAGCGACCGCAGCGCCTTTCCGGTTATGCCCTTCGTCTCCAGGTACTCGGAGACGGTCAGCGGCCGGGTCATCGGATCGATCTCGGGTTCCTCGCCGAGCGCACGGGCGGCGAGGTGGCGACCCTTCGCGTCCAGCCAGCCCTTGTCGACCACACCCTTGAGCGCGGACAGCACCTTGGCTTGCTGCTCCAGTTGGCGGCCGAGCGCGACGAGCTGGTCCTCGGTGGCGCGCGGATTGATCGCTCCGCCCTGCGTCCAGTACGCCTCGATCGCGTCGGCGACCTCAGACTGGTAGGCGATCAGCTTCGGCCGCACGTGCTCCGCGACCCGGTTCTCGTCGATGGTCGCCAGCAGCATCAGGAAGGTGCGCACGTCGACAGTCGTCACGTTCCGCACTCGACCGTCACTCTGACGTACGGGCGTCAGACCCGTGCGCGCCCACGACTTGCCGCTGAGCTTGCGGCGCTGCGTCTCGACTTCTACGCCGAGCGCGTCGAGCGCCTCCTTGAGGACGATGTGCGGCTTGCCATCGACGTCGACCAGAAGCAGCTCGTCGTCGTGGAACTTGAACGGGATGAGCTCGCTCATGCCGCCTCACTCCCCCGCTGCGCGGTGGGCGCGGTGGGCGCGGGCCAGATCTGGTCCCGCTCGTCGGCGGTGAGCGGCTGCGCTGTGGTGACGACGCGGGCGATGAACGCGTCGAGCGACTCGCCGGGCTCGGCTCTGATCACGGTGGGCTCGGTCATGCCGCACCCACGAATCGGGCGTAGACGTCAACGTCACGTTGTTCGATCTCGAAGGCGCCGGGCTCCAGGTAGAAGTGCCGCGGCTTCCCCCATCCTCGTGACGCTCCCCATCGAAGCTCGCAGGCCATGGTTCCTGCTGATCCCACCGAACCTCGGCGACCGACGAGCGCCCACTCGTGTGGCTGGGCGCGCAGTTCGCGGTCGACTTCAGCCCAGTTGATGCGCTTGTTCGTCGCTCGCGGCGCAGGCCTCTTCCAGGTGATGGTCATGCCGCGCTCCCGGACTGATCGCGCCGACGAGCAGCGGTCTGCACTCGGCGCAGCCTTAGCTGTGCGAAGTACGCCAGCCGAAGGTTCTCGGCGCGCCGGGCACGCTCCGGCAGGGGCAGCACGCAGTCCGGGTCTGCCTCGCGCTCGAACTTCGAGGCGAACGCGGCCCGCGCCTTCTCCGTGGCAGCGCTTCGGTCCGGCTCCTTGGCCCACCGGCGGTTGGCGCCGATCTGACCGCCGAGAGACTTCGCGGCCCGCTCTGCGGGGGTCATGCCGCGCTCGCCTGGTCACGCGCGCGCTTGGGGCCCTTGTTCTCGCGCTCCTTCTCCTGGCGGCGAGGCGGCCCCTTCGGTCCTTCCGGCTGCGCTGGCGGCTCGTCCGGCACGCCGTCGTTGCCGTCGGCGGTGATCTCCTGGACGGACAGGTGCAGCGCGCGGGCGATGCGGTGGACACGGCCGAGACGGATCTGGTCGTAGCCGCTGACCGCGTTGCGGAGCGTGCCCTTGGTCATCCCGACGACGCCGGCGAGCTCCTCCAGCGAGACGTCCAGGACGGCCATCCGCGCCCGGACTCGGTCACTTCGCAACTTCGGCATAGATCACAGTCTGCTCGACTCTGCGTGATTGGTCAAGCAGAGTCGCGCAGCAAAGTTGGCGTATCCCCTTTACGGGCGATAGGACTCTGCGTTAGTCTGCGTGACTATGAGGACCGTTTCGGGGCGGTATCGAGGCAGGCGACGTCACCGTGTGGGTGCACGGGAGTTGGCAGTCTGCGTAACTCTGCGGCATGATAGGTGCGTGAGCACGCAGAGAAAGCAGCTCAGCACGCTCGGCTACTCACAGGAAGCACGCGACCGGCTCGCGGATGCAGTGAACAAGGCGCGCCTGGCCGCTGGCTACCGCTGGCGCACGAATCTGGCCAAGGCGGCCGGGGTGAGCGTCCGGAGTGTGACCGCACTGGAGCGTGCCGAGCCAGGAGTAGGGCAGGCGAACCTGTACGCGATCGCGCGAGTGTTGCCCGGCTGGACCGAGGACACCATGAAGCTTGTCCTCGACGGCGGCGACCCGCCCGCGATCGATTCCGGAGGTCGGGTGGAGATACTGCTGCTCGACGACAGCGAGAGGCAGCTCTGGGCACTCGACATGCCCGACGACGTCAAATGGGGCTGGATCTACCAGTATCGGGCATTACGGTCGCAATCCCAAACCGGCCAATAGGCCGAACGGGTCAACTGCATCCAGTCTACTTTCGCGTAAACCAGTTGCGGAGTAGTCAGGATCAATGCCCACGACAACCCTGATTGTCCTGGTAGCAGTGCTGCTAACCGGAGCACTGGTGCCCGGATTAATCGCGATCAGAATGGCGAGGCGGCTCCGGCACCGACTTGATCAGAACGATCAGGCGATGGCGATACTGAACTCGGTCCAACGTCCACCGCCGGATGGCGGCAGCCGCCGCCGCCTGCGGATCGCGGCGCTCTGGATGCCGTTCGTTGCCGGCCTCGGCTGGCTGGCCACGAAGGTTCGCCGCCATCCCGGTGTCGGCGCTGCGGTCGCACTTACCGCTGCCACGGCAACCATCGCCACGCTGGTCATCACCACGCCGAGCAGTCCGACCGACGACCTCGGGCTGCCGCCCACGCCGCCGCACCCGCGCGTCAGACGCACGCCCGGCGCGACGACACCCGATCGGCCACCGACTGGCACGACCGGACTGAGTTCCACCAGTGCGGCCACCTCCATGCCCAGCCTGCCGCCGGCGCCGACGCCGGTGACCATGACCGGGCGACCATCGAGCAGACCACCGGTGCCGTCACCGCCGCTGCCCACGACGAGCACCACGACCACGACCGGCAGCACCCGACCGCCAGTCCCGACAACCACCGCAGGCATGACGACCATGACGACGCCACCGACGCAGCCGCCAGCGCCGCTGCTGTGCCTGGACCTGGACGTCCCGCTCGTCGCGATCCTTGACCTCGACGTCGGCGACTGTCCCATCCAGGACTGACCAGGTTGCCCCGCCGGTCTCCTCCGACTCCGCCGGCACGGGCAGCGTCACAGATCACCCAGGTTCAGCCGCCTGGCCTCCTCTGCCGCACGCCGCGAGGCAGTGGCCTTCACGTAGCGGTGCAGCATCGCCGGTGTTGTCCACCCGGCCACGGCCATCAGCCCGTCCTGACTGCCGCCCGCCTCCAGCCAGCGCGTCGCCATGGTGTTGCGCATCCGGTGCGGATGGAAGTTGCGAACCTGAGCGATCCGCGCCCGGCGTTGCAGCGCCCGCCATAGCCCGTGGTAGGAGAACCCCTGGTTGCCGCCGCCCAGCCACAGCGCGTCCGTCTCGGCCAGCCGGTGCCTGCGGCGCATCCGCAGGTAGCGGTCCAGGGCCATCCCGGTGTGGGGCGAGAAGGGCACGACGCGGCCCTTGCCACCCTTGCCGCGGCGGATCACCGCGGTGCCGGCACGGGCATCGGTCTCCGACAGCAGCAGCTCGGCCGCCTCGGACCGCCGTGCACCGGTCTCGAGCATGAAGCGCAGCACGGCCTCGTCCCGGACGTCGATGAACGACTTGCCCTTGCAGGCCCGGATCAGCGCGCTGATCTCCTCGGTGGACAGCGGCACCACGACCTTCTCATCCAGGCGGGGTGGCTTCGCGCCCAGCAGTTCGTCGCGCTCGATCTCCTCGACCTCGGGGCTGGCCAACCAGGCGGAGAAGTAGCGGACCGCCATGTGCCTCGCCCGTGCGGTCGCCGCCTCCGCTCCGGCATCGAGCAGGTGGGCGGTGAACGCGTCCAGCGTGGGGATCGTCAGCAGCGGCGCCCGGCCCTCCCGGGCGCAGTAGGCCAGGAACTGGCGCACGCCGGTGCGGTAGGAGTCCAGGGTCTGCTTGGACTTGCGCTGCGCGCGGAGACTGAGCTGCCAGGACTCCAGCAGGTCAGGAAGATCAAGATCGGCCATACGTATATCTTGACACGCCCTGCTGTAGCTGTCTAATATCCTATACCTGACCAGGTTATCCGCTGGTCAGACCGATGATAGGCCCGGCCAGCCGCTCGACGTACTTCGCGACTACTCACGCCCTGTCGCTGTAGCTGCACCTGGTCTTCGCACGTCACGACCGACTGTAGATGACGAAATATCGTCGAACTACTCCGATAGCCACATCATGCTGATCGCCGACCGCACGGTAACACTGGGGGACCCGACATGGACCGCACGTCCACCGACACCACGCCGCCCACCGACACGCTCGCCGAGTTCGCCGCACGCGACCAGGCCGTCCGCGACCGCATCAGGACCGTCCAGCACCGGTCCTACACCCACCCGTCCTACTACTCGACCTACCTCGCCGAGGCCATCGACTGTGTCGAGGCTCAGCGCGCCCTCTACGACCTGATCCTGGACATGCAGTGCTCGGGCCTGGCTACCGGCGTGCTGGGCCGCGTCCTCGCCGACGCTTCCGTCTCCGCGTGCACCCAGTTGCGCGAGGACGAGAAGCACCTGGCCAGTCTGCAGCAGCACGCGCAGACCGCGGCGTACGTCTCCTACCGCGACAACCTGGCCGTGGCGTCGTGAGCCCCGCGACCCGCGCGATCCACCGCCGCGCCACCCGCATCGAGATCGGCGCCGCGCTCGCCCTCGTCGTGCTGTTCGCAGTGCTGGCCGCGGTGTCCGGCGTCGACTGGCCCCGTCTCGCCTCGGCCACCCCGGTGCAGATGCCGTCGCCGGGTTGGGTCGCGGTGACGGTAGCGGTCGCTGTGGTGTGTGTGCTCGCCGCGGCGGTCGTCGTGTCCGCTCGGGCGCAGCGCGGAGGTGGGCAGCGTGGCTGACCTCGACAGTGAGATCCGGCATCACCTCGACGGCTACGAGCAAGGCGATCCATTCATCGCGCACGACGACGCGATCCGAGCCGTATTGGACCTGCACCCGCCGGAGCCGCTGAGCGCGGGCGTGCTGGCCGAGAGGTTCGGCGAGGGCCACTGCGCCTTCTGCCATCTGGGCGAGCCACTGCGTGTCTACGAGGGCGAACTGCACTACCGGCCGGGCGAGAAGCTGACCATGCACGACCACGCCAACCCCGTGCCGTGGTGCGAGACATGCAACGGCGACGACGCGGACTCCAGCCAGCCGTGGCCCTGCCCGACCGTCCTCGCGATCGCCCGCGCTCTCGGCGTGATCCGAGAGTAAGCCACCCCTGACGGTCAGTGTCGTGGCGTGGCGACGCTGACCCCGATCCGGCGGCCGGGTGGCCGATAGCTCCGCGAGAGTTGCAGCCCGCGTCGAGCACATCCCCCGAGCCGGCCCAGCGCTGTAACGCTGCGCCCCGGCCGCCGGATCACCACGCCCACGGACAAGAAGACGACAGGAAGGTGACATGAACAGCGAAGCCTCGATCGGCGCGGCACAGTCCCCGGCCCGGGCCGCGCTCGTCCGCGCCAACACCTGGTACGCGATGGCGGCCAGTCTCGTCGAGGTCGGGAAGGTGGCGCGAAACCGCTGGCGCGAATGGCACAACTACACGGTGTCGATCACCAGCGAGGACTCGCGCTACCAGGACGTGCACGACTGGCTGCTGCAAGCCATGCCCGCCACGAAGCTGCGGGCGCTGGCCGTGCGCTCAGACGAGGAGATCGGTCACATCGCACTGTTGTCGGACGACGAGCCGACGACGCCAGACCGCCTGTTCACGACCTACGACTCGGCGCAAGAGCAGACGATCGACATCGGCAGCTATTCGGTGCGCATCACCGTCGAGCACGGAGCCGACGATGGCCAGAGCCGACGCGCTCCCCGTGACAAGATCGTGTTTCGGTGCACGAGCCAGGAGGGTCAGCAGGCCGTGGTCGCGCAACTGCGGACGCTGATCGGCACGCACGAGAAGCGCATCCGGCCACCCCAGCTGTGGATGCTGTCGAACTGGGGAACCTGGCAGCGCCGCTCCGATCTGCCCCGCCGGACGCCGGAGTCGGTGGTACTGCGCGACGGGCAAATGGAGTCGCTCACCGCCGACCTGTCCGCGTTCCTGGACCGTGAGGCCGGCTATGTACGGCGCGGGATTCCGTGGCATCGCGGCTACCTACTGCAGGGTCCGCCGGGGACCGGCAAGACGAGCGTCGCGAAGGCACTGGCCACGCAGTTCAGCTTGGACCTGTGGTACGCGCCGCTGGGTGACCTGTCCAAGGACGCCAACCTGCTGTCGCTGCTCTCGGAGGTACGGCCGAGGTCGCTGTTGCTGCTGGAGGACATCGACATCTACCACGCGGCCACGACGCGGGAGGCCGAGTCCGGCCGGGTCACGCTGTCCGGGCTGCTGAACGCGTTGGACGGTGTCGCCACTCCGCACGGTCTGATCACTGTGCTGACCAGTAACGAGCCGAAGGCGCTGGACGATGCGCTGGTGCGGCCCGGTCGTGTGGATCGGGTCGAGGACATCGACTACGTCACCGAGGAGCAGGCCCGCAGGCTGTTCGGCTATTTCTACGGCCAGCCACCGACGGCCCAGTGGCGCGTGGACGTGCAGACGTCGACCGCGGACTTGACCGAGGTCTTCAAGCGGCACATGGACGACCCGGACGGCGCCGAACGGGCGCTCAAGTCGTGACCGACGTCCCAGGGAACTCCGCAGGCTGACCACTTCGGGTCGGGTGGCTTGTCTCACGGGGTGCGGCAGCCACCCGACCTGGACCGGTAACCATCCGCAAGATCGGCACGATCAGTGAACAGGACTAGGAGGACTGGGGTGTCATCCATGACGGAGCAGCAGGTCGAGCCACGGACCAGGCGAGGGCCACGGGGGATAGTCGTCGCATCAGCGGCGGTCGCGGTCATCGCGGTCGCAGCCTTGGCCTACGTGCTGATCGGTCGGCACGGGTCGAATAGCCAGCCGCCTGCGCCTGCCGCCCCGCCGCCGGCCAGCTCGCCGAGCGTCCCGCAGGCGCCGGCGTTCACGATGACGGGCGCGTTCGACATCATCGTCGAATCGTCGCCACTGAAGGACGGTCAGGAGTGCCAGGGCACCGGTCCGAGCGGGGAGCGCATCGGGCTGGAAACGCCGGTCCGCGTGTTCGATCAGAATGGCAAGCAGATCGCGCTCGGCGGTCTCGGGCAGGGCGCGACGGTCAAGGTGCTCGACTCGACAGTGTGCAAGTTCTCGATCAGCGTGGACGACGTCCCGGACGGCCTGCCAACCTACGGCGTCGAGATCGCGTCATACGGTGTCCAGCAGGTCAGTTCGGGCGAGGCGCACAGCAACGTCTTCTTGTCCGAAGGCCCATGAGGAGAAGATCTGACGTGCGAATCCCGTGGGCCAGCTTAGGCAGCCACGACCGCTTCGAGGACGACGTGACGGAGCTTTTCTCCGGATTCGACGACGACCTCGAAGTAGCCCGGCTGTCTCGAATGTGGCGGGACGAGATCAATGCGAACCTTTCCGAGACGGGCATCACGCTGCAAGGCAGCCAGTTCGTCATCCAGGAGTCAGCTCCGGCCGACTACCGGTCGCTGATCGAACAGGCGCTAGCGGACGTGGACGTCGACACCCTGCTGAAGCGGTTCGCAAAATCGTCGGGGTCGTAGGCTGCGAACCCTGCGGGTCGGTCCAGCACTGGTGTGCACAATGGTGCGCAACCCGCGCACATGTCACCCTGGCGTGATGCTGGACCGCACCGATCCGCGCACCCTGCCGCCGTACCCGTTCACGGTGCTTCGTGACGGGGCGGCGACTGCGGCCTACCGCAACCGGCACCTCGCGGAACTGCACGCGGCGCCGCTGGAGGACGCTCGGGTGCGGTGCGACCGTGGCACCGGGCTGGTGCTGCCGCCGCCGCACCGTCGTTGGCGGCTGGACGCGGCTGTGCGCGAGCAGGACCGGCAGATCGTGGAGGCGCTGGGCGAGGCGTGGTTGCACGGGTGCAACCGCTACTGACCGGTCTCTGTCTCGTGTAGATGTAGACAGCTCTACAGCAGACGTGTAGAGTTCTCTACATGATGCAGATGGAGATCACCCGGCGGGACGGCGACTACTACGGCGACGCCACCCGCAACCACATCTGGGAGATCACCGACGCGCAGGGCGTCGCCGCCGAGCTCTACGTCTCCATCGAGCGCCACGAGATCATGAACGTCTGGGTCCGCGAGGACTCGCGCGGCGAGGGCCTGGCCCGGCGCCTGCATGAGGCCGCCAGCCGCGAGATGGACATCTACCACGCGCCGGTCGCGCACCGCACCGAAGAGGGCAACGCCTTCGCCGAGGCTGTCGGCGGCGACACCGCCGAGTACGAGTGCGACTGCTACGCCTGCACCCTGGAGGACTGACCGATGCCGTGGCGCGACTGGATCAGCGAGCCAATCGACGCTGTACGCGAGCTCTGGGGCGCTGCCGGAGGCCCGAAAGGGCCTAGCCGGACGACCGCCCGCGTCATCATCTGTTGCTTCACGGCAGGGTTCATCATCGGCCTCGCGACCGTCGCATGGCTGACCACGCACGGAGGTGTCTGACCGATGCAGCGCTACGAACTGGACGCCTGGCTGGGCGACGACCACGGGCTGACCGAGGACCAGATCACCTGCCTGTTGGCCACGGCCGACGAGATCGCCGCACGCTACCCGGACCCCGACGACGGCGACGACCGCGAGCAGGCGTTCGTCATCGCCTACCGCGTGCTCGTGGAACCGGCCGAGGACGTCGTAGCCGAACTGGCCGTTGCCCTGTCGCGGGCCCGTCGGTTCGAGCACGCCGCCAAGGTCGCGTTGCGGCAGGCAGCCGCGTCCCTGATCGAACCGGACGCAAGGAAGGGCGATGGGGTGCGCAGCGAGGCCGGGTTCGCAGAGGCGGCAGGCGTGGACCGGCAGGCTGTGCGCTCCTGGCTCGGGAAGCGCTGACCCGCGAGGCGGCGGCGATCAGGAGTGACCGCCGCCGCCTGCCCGCTGGCCGAGCACGAACGTGCCCTTGACTGGCACCGTCTGCACCAGTCCGCGCTCCCGTAGTTCCTCGACCGCGCGGCGAGCCGTCTGCAGGCTAACGCGGTACTCGTCGGCCATCTCCCGCTCCGCCGCCAACCGTGCCCCTGGCGGCAGTTCGCCCGATTCGATACGCGCGGCGACATGATCGGCTACCTGCACGTACAGGTAGACCGGGCTCGCCGGATCGGGCTCGAAGTCGGGCATAGAGATCACTCTAAGCACCGCTGACCTGCACAAACCACACGAGCGCGTATGTGTGCTATGCATCGCACTGCACTGCGTCGTATGCTCGACACTCTCCGGCCGCCACCACACTCCCCAGGGAGGGGCCAAATGTCCCTGGACCGCACTACGCTGCGCTTCCCGAGCCCACGTGCCGCTGAACGCTGGTTCGACCAGCTACGGGAGCAGTGGGTGGTGACCGGCACCCAGGTTGAGCCCGATCCGGTGGTTGGCGGCGTCCAGGCGACGGCCGAGTTCGCAACCGCCAACGGCGCGCTGGTCCCCGCCGATGTCTGACCAGGTGGCCCGGACACGCTGGGCGAAGGCGAACGCCGACGGCCCGTCGCACGCGTGGCCAGCCGGGCAGGACGGCGTGCTGTCCGCGCTGTGCGGTGTCGAGGCCGAGGCGGGCGAGCTGGTGGACACGCGCGATGACGGCTGCCATCGGTGCCTGCTCGCGCACGGCACGACGCTGGCCGACCGGTCGCCGGTCTCCCGGTGGAGTTTCTGACTCGCGCGCCGGGCGGGTGCCCCCACCTGCTGGCGCGCGGTGAGGGGCCCCCGCTGTCCCCGTGGAGTCCCGAGTCGGAGGAGACGGAGACACGCGGGGGTCCCGCTGGTACGACGAAAGCGGCCCCACGCTCAACCTGCCGAAACAGGGAGCGTGGGGCCGTGGCCACCGCTGGGGGTCGGCGGCCGCTCGTGGGGTGAGCGCTAGGGCATCATCAGCGCGAAGAAGCCGCCACTGCCGCCGGCCGAGGGCACGGTGAGGCCGTAGGCCGTGGCGACGCCGTTCCGGCCGCCGACGGGCGCACCCACCGACGGATCGGTGGGTGCCGTGTCCGCGCCGGGCTGTAGCGCGGTCAGCGTCTGCGGCGCGATGCCCAGGTCATACAGCAGCGCGAGTAAGGCGTTCTGGATGGTCAGGGATACGTTCGTGACCGGGCTGGAGCCCTGCCACCGCGCGGCCGACCACCAGGCCCGCCAGTTGCCCGAGTTGAACACGAGCGCGCCCGAACTGGCCCTGTAGAGCGACCAGGTAGCCGAGACTGTCGTGCTGGTGGTGTACACGGCCCCGGCCGCGTCGCTTCCTGTCGTGACCGCGACCGAGGTACTGGCCACGATCACCAGGTCGGATGGCTGCCCGGTTGCTCCGTTCGCCGAGTCCACCTCGAAGCCGACCGAGTTGGAGATGTCGGTGACGTGGTTGCCCGTGGTGAGCGCCTGCACCGCGGACGAGTTGCGCCACAGCGGCTTGGTCTTCACCGCGAAGTCGATCAGCAGCGGAGTCAGTATCGGACCGGACGCCACGAACTGTTGGCCGGTGAGGGAGTTCTCCAAGCGCTTGTCGTGGTTCGAGGCGTCAGCGTCGCGCCACGTGCCCGTCGGGCCGTTCGTGCCGTCCGGGTCGACGCCGGTGCCGGTGAAGCCAGCCGAGACGAGGCGCGTTCCGGTGTCCTTGTAGCAGATGGCCGTCCGGAAGCTCGTGTCGGCCGAGTCGAAGCGGACCCGCCAGCCGGCCGTGTTGCTGCTGTAGACGAACAGGTTCACGCCAGCGGCGATCGCGTTCTGCCATGCGGTGAAGACGTTAGCCGTCAGGTACTCGTGGTGGCCCAGCATGACCGCTAGCGCCGCGTCGCTGAGCAGGCTCGTGCTGGCGTGCAGGTCCATGTCGGACAGGTACGTCAGGTCGTAGCCCTGCGCCTCTGCCCAGACGATCCACCCGAATTGCGAGTCGAAGAGGTAGGTGGACGCCGTCGTGGACTGCGTCGAGTAGGGCCGGTCCAGGCACACCGCGTAGCTGCGGTGCGCGAAGTTCGGCGTGGCGCCATCGGCACCGGACTGGTAGAGCGAGCGGCCAGTCCACGTACCGGTGGCCAGGTCGCCGTGGTCGGTGGTCGCACCCCAGCAGTTGTAGGCGTGATGGGTCAGGTCCGGGATCACCACGGCCGTCTTGCCCGTCACTGCCGATGCCCGCACCACGAAGTGGGTGGAGGCGACATGCGTGGTGATGTCGGTGCGCCGGAACAGCGCGTAGTAGACCCCTGGTACAGCGTCGCTGGGGACCGACCACGATGCGTTGGAAGTCCACGCGGCACAGGAGGTCGAGCCGAGCGTGCTGTCCACTGTGGGCGTCGGCTGCGTGACGATCGTGCCCGCCAGGTACCCACCCTGGTTGCCCAGCACGTTGCGGGCACCCATGGTGTCGTAGCCGTACCAGCCAAGCCGGTAGATCTCCACCCTGAACGGGTTGCCGGACGAGTCCACCTTGAACGAGACTGTGCCGCCCGGCTGGACGCTCGGCGCCGTCGGGAAGCCCGCGATGGTCGAGTCAGTGCCGGCCGTGTTCACGTACCAGTTGCCGTTGTCCGTGCCCGGCAAGCTGTTCTCGCGGACGATCGGATTGGGCCACGTCACGGTGGCCACGCCGCTCGTGTCGGTGAAAACAGCCTGCGAGGCGAACGCTGTGCCCGGTGACGCACCGAGGTAGACGGACGTCGCGGCGTAGGAGCCCGCGGCGGACTGCGCTGGGTAGGAGTGCGTGGCGTCCACATCGGCGATACCCACGGCGAAGATGGCAGCAAAGCCGCTCGGGTCCTGTGCTGCGCCCGTGGTGACCAGCTTGCCGGCCGGACCCATCTGCCTGTAGGAGTTGTTGAGGCTGAACGCGCTCGACTGGTTGATCGACCATAGGCCGATGACGAGGGACTGCGCGGACACGGAGGCGCCGGCCGGTGCGACCTGGAAGTCGGCGGCGGAGCTGATCGTGGTGCCGTGCCCGTTGTTCGTGCCCGTGTTGTAGGTCAGGGAGCCGCTGAACTCCAGCACGGTGCCGCCGCAGTTCTCGCTGCCGCCCAGCGACACCGAGACCGCGGTCTCGGATCCGGTGGCTGCCTTGTACCAGATCGAGACGTCCTGGTCGCCACCGCCGTAGGCCGGGCCGCGCGTGAATCCGCTCGGGGTGGCGATGACGCCACCGGCGCAGCAGAAGATCAGCGTGTGCCCAGCGGTGGGCGTGGGGATGGCGATGGTGACCGACGCGCCCGCCGAGTGGGCATGAGTCCAGTCGGTCTGCGCGACGAGCGTGGCCACGTCAGTAGCCCGGGCCGAAGGCGAGAACGTCCCACTTGGACGCGGCGGACCGGTACTTCGCCAGCAGGTAGTCGACCTTCCCCGCGCCGGTCGACAGCGTCACCGTGACCGGGCCGACGTTGAACGCGCTGCCCAGCGTCAGGGTGCGGCTACCGGTGCCGTCCTGGGTGAGCTGGAAGCAGATGACCTGCCCGTCCGTGGGGTTGGTCGGGTTGCCCAGCGTCAGGTTTCCGGTCAGCGTGATGTGCCACTCGCTGCCCGTCGAGGCGTCCACGGCGATGGTGGACGTGAAGCTGGGCGAGTTGATCTGCGGGATGAGCGGTGCGCGAGACGGCGTGATCCGGCTATCGGAGCCCAGTCCGGCGTAGCCGTTGCCGGCGTTCTTGTTGGACGTCTGCTCAGCGCCAGTGATCCGGCTGTCGTCTCCGGCTGCCACGGTGCCCGTGGTGGTGCCCACGGCCTTGGTAGCCGCGTTGCCCAAGCCGAGGTTGGTACGCGCGGTCGCAGCGGTGCCGAGGTCCGACAGGTTGTTCGCCGCTTGCAGTGCGCCCGCAATCCGCCCGTCGCTGCCCTGCGCCACCGTCCCCACGGTCGTGCCGAAGTCGACCGCCAGCGTGCGGTCAGCGGAAAGGTCCCCGCCACCGGTCAGGCCGGTACCGGCGATGACCTGACGTGTGGATAGCACGACGCCCTCGGTCGTCCCACCGGTCGGTGGCACAGGCGCGAGAGTGGAAAGCCGCACCGGGTCCACCGACGTGGGAACGGTGATAGCGAAGGGAGGCGGCGTCAGATGCAGTGTGCCGACGGTCAGGTTCAGCGTGACGTTGTACGTGAACCCGGTCGGACTCAGGTCAGTGTCATCGGCCGCCAGCAGTTCAACCGAGAAGGTGCCACTGGCGTCCAGTGTGGCCACGATCGGCGAAGGAGGGAAGACGGCATTCCCCGGGTCGCTGACGTAGATGTCATCCGAGACCTCGAAGGTCGCCGTGCCTGAAGCTGGAGTGCCGGTCGACGTCCCGTCCTGCCCGATGTACGTCTCTGTGATCGTCGTCAGGCTGGCATTGGCCGGGATCGCCATCGTCGCTCCTCCGCTTGTGTGACATGGCCGAGCCCCGGCCTGTGCACGGCAGACCGGGGCTCGACGTTGGTGGGATCAGGCTGCGGCGCGGTACACGCCGTCCGGCCCAGGCTTGAGCTTGACCGTGACCTTGGGCGTGACGTTGGGCCGCAGCAGCAGGCCGAGCAGCGTGCCGACGACGGAGATCGCAGCGGTGACCACGGCCGGGTCGAGATGCAGCCCGAAGTAGCCGACGTATGTGGCGATCGTCGCCAGCGCACCGGTGATGACGGAGACGGAGACCGGGCGCGCCATGAAGGCGGTGTAGATCGTGGCCAGCGCGCCCGTGACGACCGTGATGGCACCGGTCTGGCCGGCGGACAGCGGCGTCAGGTAGCCGATGACCAGCGCGATGCCGCCGTTGACGGCCCACGCGAGGACGGCCGGCTCGTACTGGAGCAGACCCTTCAGTCTCTGGAGCATGACGGTTCCCCAGCTTTCTCAGGCCGAAGCCTGGTCGAATACCTGTCGGAGCGCGGCGACGAGCTGCGCTCCCTCGTTCTGGTTGAGCAGCGGCGCGAGCGCGGAGGCAAGCGCGCCAACATCTACCGGCAGACCCGGCTGCGTGTGGACCGCGGCGAGGATGGCCGCCTGTTCGTTGCTCAGCGCGCCGGACAGCGCGGTGATCTGCATCTTGAGCGCCGTCACACCCTGCAGCGCCGCAGTGGCGTTCTGCCAGTGCTGGTGCGCATCGACGTCTGCGGGCTGATTGGCGTTGGAGTATCCGGCCACCGCGAGAGCGACCGCCTTCAAGTCGTCGGCGTCGAGAGTCGCCATTGTCGAGTTCCAATCCTTGCGGAGCACGATGTCCACGTCCCCAAGCACCCCAGAGACGGTGACAGTGGTTGGTATGCCAGCAGGTTGCGAGCCTTGGCACTGGTAGAGGTGCAGCCACGGCAACGCCTGCTGCACAGCGGATATCGAGGCGCCCGGGAAGTGCCCGGTGAGCCAGGACCGTCGCGAGTGGCCGCCCACGTGGGCGGAAGTCAGTTCGTCCGTGAAGGCGTACAGGTCGGGCTTCCACCCGAACACCTGCGCGGCGGCGTCCAGGCAGGCGTTCGTGGCGGCATCCGTGATGGTGTTCGCGTCGTCGGCGAAGTACAGCGACGACGGTGTCCATCCGACTGTGCGGAACTGACCGAGCAGATAGGTGGCCGCCTGCTTCCCGGCTGCCGCGCCGCCGGACATCCAGCCCGCAGCCGAGTCTTCATAGATGGTGCCCAGCGGGACGGCAGCCGAGCGGTAGCGGTCAATCTCAACTGCGGTCAGACCGACTACCGTGCTAGACCCGTGCTGCTTCGACCAATACCGCAGCGCACCCGAGAGACCCTTGGGAGCGAGCGCGGTGGGGTCGACCGGCTTACGGAAGTCGCCGATGAGTGTCGCCACTAGCCGCCCCCCATCACTTGCCGTCCAGCGGCGGCTGTGGCACGAGCTGACTCGTCAGCGTCCGGTTGGCGTCCATGAACACGTTCCCGGTCCATCGGCCACCGCCCGCCGGGTTGTACGCCCTTCCCGGTGCGAACTCGCCGACGTTCGGGAAGTACAGCCGCCAGAACACGTTGTCCATGAACGACACGTTGTCCGCCGGCGCGGGCTTACCAGAGTTGTCGGACGCGCCATCACCGCAGTAGCACGTGTACCCGCCACCGGCGAGCAGGTTGTCCCGCACGAGGATGCTGTGGTTCGAGCCGAACTCCGTGAACAGCGAGAGCACTGACGTCTGGCCGTTCGGGTTGAGCATCGTGTTGTGCTCGATCGTCAGGCCAGTCGTCCCGTCGTCGAGGACGTCCTCGTTGTGGTCACCCCGCAGCGTCGGAGCGAGTTCGACGTAGCTGTCCTGGATGACGTCCCCGCCGCCCACGGTGATGCCGAGCTGCTGCCCGATCGCCTTGAGCGAGGTGATGTGCTGTGTGGAGCCGAACGAGTCCCGCACTGCCTCGGTGGCGTACCGACCGGCCGGAGTGGACACGGTGACGTGGTCCAGCGTCGTCGTGCACTTCTCGTCGGCCTTGTTCCAGATCGCGAACACGTCGGGCGTGCTGTTGACCGGACTGGCCAGCTTCACCCCAGCGTCCACCTCGACGTTGCGGATGGTCACTCCGCAGCCCAGGACGGTCAGGGTGCCGTGGATCCGCTTGTCGCTGAACACGGTGCCGGTGCCGTCCACGATCTGCTCACCGCTGGCCGGCGTCACGTCGGTCAGCGGACCCGTGGCGCCCGTGTCGTCTGCGGTCGGGAAGTCTCCCGGCGTAGGGGTCGCACTCGTGGTCGTGGTCGGCGGCGGTGAAGTCGTGGTGGTCGGCGGGACCGTGCTCGTGGTCGGGCTGGTCGTCGTCGGCGGAGGCGTGGCCGTGGTCGTCGTCACCGGCGGCTTGGTGGTCGTGGTGGGTGGCGCGGGAGGTGTTGGAACATGGCAGGCGCCGAGCAGCAGCGCGATTGCCGCGAAGCCGCAGGCGATCAGCGGCCGCCTGCGGCCACCACGTCTGGCGGCCATCAGGTACCGGCCTGCTTGGTCTTCAGCCACGCGTCCACCGCGCGCACGGCCTTCTCGTTGGCGCCGACGTGGCGCTCGTTCAGCCACGGTCGCAGCGCCTGCGCGAGCGTCACGTCCGCCGAGTCCATGTGGACGTCGGGCGTCGGGGCCGGAGTCGGCGGAACAGGGACCGGCACAGGAGTCGGAGACGGAGCAGGAGGCGCCGGAGTGGGCACGGGCTCCGGAAACGGGTTCGGCTCACCGGTCATCACGGCGAACTCCTCACCCAGCGCGCCGGCCGCCTCCCCGTTCGGGTCCACGCCGTTCGCCGCGAACCAATCCCGCGTGATCACGAAGAACAACTGGTCGGTGTACTTCTGGTCCCAACCGTCGGACACCTTCTGCACCGCGCCCCACGTCACGTCCTGCGACGACATCGCGGTCGGAGCCGACGGGTCACCGGTCAGCGCGTACTGCGCCTTCAGGATGGCGTGACCCTCGTCCGGTTCCGGGCCGGGCACGACCGCCCACTCCTCGCCGTTGTTGAACTGGTCCATCGCCGCGTCCGGGAACAGGACGGCCTGCATGCCCGGCCCGAACAACTCGATGCAGTCGGCGACCAGTTCGCGGTCGGTGTGATCCACCTCGGCGTAGGCGAGGATCTTGTCCTTCGTGCCGTCCGGCTTGGCGATGCCGGTCTTGCGCCAGTAGCTCATGGCGTCGGCCATGTTGGTGCCCTGGTCGGTTGGGTTCGACCCGTCGGGTCGTTCCTGGTGCGGGTCGTAGCCGGTGACGTCCGAGTAGCCCTTGATCAGTGCGGGTGCGGTCACCTCGACCTCGGAGCGGAGACCGAGCAGGGTCTGCACCTGGATGGCGTGGCCCACCATGGCCCACACGCAGCACCCGAGACGGTCATTGTCGTACATGGGGTAGCCGTCACCCTGGGCGGCGACCTGCGAAATGTCGTCCACGCTCGCGCGGGGGGTAGGTATCTTCGTGCGGGCTGCCTTCAGCGCCGCGACGTGCGCCCGCGTCAGGCGTAGCGTCGGCCGGTCACGGTCGCGCCTTACTAGGCCCCGCTTGCCAGCCTGTCGAATCGAAACTGTCATGCTGCCGGTCTCCTTGCTGCGCGGTATCTTCGCGCGTTGTCGCGGGTGCAAGTCCTGCAGTGGCGCTTGCCCGCTGGCGTGATGTACAGGTTTCCGCCCAAGTACGGATGGCCGTGCGCGCAGTGAGTCTTCTGTTGCTCCGCGCCGCGACCCCGGCAGATCATGTCGGCGACGTTTTCCTTCTGCGTACCCTCGTACAAGTGATCAGGATTGATGCACAACTTGACGTCGCAGTGGTGATTGGCCTGGAATCCGGAACGGATAGGACGCTCTAGCTTGTCTTCGAGCGCGACGCGATGGGCAGATTTGCCACGATTCGCGCCGTGTCTGACCTGTCCGTACCCAGTTTTCTTATCCCAAGAGCCTTGCCACAGAACACATTCACCATTCGGAGACATGCTCCATCATACCGTGCCAATACCATTCGGACGGCCCGGCGCGGGTGCGTTCTTCGGCGCCCTGCGGCCCTTCTTGCCGGGCACACGGATCGGAGTGGTCATGTGTTCGTGATCCCCATTTCACTTCTCGGCACGCTCGTCGAAAGCGTGCTGGTAGTAGTCGGCTCGCCGGTTGGCGGCCTCAAGCTTCACCGTGAGTTCGTTGCTGACCGACCGCTGATGTTCCAGTTCGGCCGACAATTCCTTCAGTTGCTTGCGTGTCTCCGCCAACTCTTGCTGCGTCTCCGCCAGCGCTTCCTTGACGGGCTTGAGGAGCTGAACGGCGGTCGCCGAGACGATCTTTATGTCCTCGGTCTCCAGGTGGGATGCCTCGGCCTTGAGACGGCGGACCTTTGCCCTGCCTGCCATCGCGTCCCCCAGGAACGTGAGGAAGCCGCCGCCCATCACCACTTCCAGCACCGTCTCGGTCGTGCTCACGAGCGTCAGTCCTCTCTGTCGTGGGCCGAGTGGTCGCGCAGTTCCCGCTCGACCTCGCGTAGGTCGCTGCGGATCTGGATGACTCGCCACAGTCCGGCACCGGCCAGGGCGAGGAAGAACACAGCGGTGATCAGGCCGCGCAGACCTACGAAGTCGAGCGTGAATCCGCTGTAGACGACCAGGAGGATCGACAGGCCCGTGAGTCCCGCGCGTTCGAGCAGCGGGCCGGTGATAGTGCGCAGTGCCAGGCCGACGAGCGTGAGCACGCCACCGATCAACAATCCCGTACCGAGGATCACCGTGATCGCGGCGGGCAGCGAGGTCGATAGCGTGGTGCCGAGCCGCTGCCTCAGCAACAGCAGCGCCGCGCCTCCAATGACCGCCGCCGTCATGATCATGACCTCATACGGGCTCGGCTTCGCGCGCACGCTGATCGACATCAGTGCTCCCGTCGTTGGACTTCCTGCTCATCCGAAGACGCCGTTGACCGGCATCTGGCGTAGATACATCCCGAGCGGCTGGCACAGCAGCCGATCCGTCGCCGCCGCCGTGCCGATGTCCGAGATGGACAACTGCACCTGAAGGTCGGACTGCTCCAGCACGGGCCGCAGATCGAATAGGTGCTTGGCCGTCTGCTGCCCGGTCGCCTGCCACGTGTAGCTCAGGACGCCGATGACGACCCGGTAGGTGATCGTCGGGGCCATCAGGTCCAGGTCGCCCCATACGCCGTCGATGGACAGGCAAGGGTGCGAGCCGTAGTCGACGCGACCCTCCCACAGCGTGGCCATGCCGATCGCGCTGGACGCGGGGACAGTGGAGTAGGCGCTCGCCGTGTTGGTCTGCAGTGCCGGCGACCACAGCCGGTACAGCGGGACCGCGAGGTGCGGCAGGGACGGGACGCGGCCGGTCAGCGTCGCGAGTTGCGACTCTACCCGCGTCAGCCGGGATCCGAGGTCGCGCGGCTGAGGACTGATGCCCATCAGGCCGCCCCCTGCATCGCCTGGATGATGTGCTTGATCTCGCCGTCGTTCGAGCCGCTGGACATTCCCAGCAGGCGCTGCGTGTACCGGCCGGGCGGTATCCAGGGGTGACACGTGAAGTTGTAGTCGGCACGCACGCCGGGCCCGTAGGTCCCAAGCGCGTGCGGTCCGTCGATGCGCGCGGTCGCGTCCCAGGTCTCGACCGGCTTACCGTTCAGCCCTTGATCGGCAGTGGCGATCGCGTTCAGCGTGGTCTGGTCGGTGACATCGGAGTGGTTCGTGTCCACCATCTCCAGCAAGAGCTTGCCGCCCGTGATGGCCGCGACGTCCTGCGCGAAGGCCCACGCGATCGCGGCCTCGGTCCCGTTGCCCTTCACGAAGGTGCGCAGGGCACGCTTCGTGCCATCCGCGGTGGGTAGGCACTGCACCAGGTTCGAGCCGTGGTCGAACAGGAGTGGGTTACCTGTGTTGGTGATCGTCGGGTTGCCGATGACCGCTTCCCAGCGGATCACGTTGGCCGCGGCGAAGTACGGCCGGAAGTAGATGTCCGGCCCGCCGTCGAGCTGGGTCAGCTCCTGCAGGCGTTGGCCAGCCGATATCAGGTCGAACCCGTTGTAGGTCATCGACTGCGTACCACCGGCCAGTGGCGGAACGTCGATCGGCAGCGCGCCACGAGCGACGGCGTTGGAGATAATCTGGCACGCGATGTCGTGGTAGCTGCCCGTATAGGTGGCGATCGAGCGCGAGTCGGCCAGCCCCATGCTGGTGGTCCACGTCGAGGGGATCTGGACACGAGCGTTGAGCACCGACCACATGCCCGCACCGCTGATCTTCAGCATCGCCGGGTTCTCGGACAGCAGCTGAGTCGTCCAGTTTGGACCACCCTGTGCGATGTGGTCCGACGCCGTGCCAGTGCCGTAGCACATCGCCGCGCCGAAGTCCCCCGGCGTGACAACCGTTCTCAGCGTCTGCGCGCTGAGCCCTCCCTTGTGTCCGACTGGCGTGGTGAAGCCGATCGAGCACTGCTGATTGATCTGCTGATCCCACGTCGGAGAGGGCTGGTCAGTGTGTGGCAGGTCGGCGCCGATCACCTTTCCGGTGGTCAGGTTGACCAGCTTCACGTACCACTTCGAGGTGGCCACGGCTCACCCGCGCAGCAGTGCGGCCCGGAAACGGCTCGTGACCGTCTGGGTGGATCCGGTCTGCTGCACCACAATCACCGACCACTGCGTGCCCGCGGTGATACGCACCGGGCCGCCGTCGGAGGTCTGGGTGTTGCTGCCCGACCCGAAGATGATCGTGCCGGTGTCGGTGGGCGCGCGGACTCGGAAGGCTGTTGTGTTGACCGGGCTGGACGGTGGCGGGCAGTCGATCGAGACGTTGACCTGCCACAGGCCGCTGCGGTTGAAGGTGATCACGCCGCTGGCAACCGTGTCCGGGCCGCCAGCGGACAGCGTTACGTCCTGGCTGGACTGGGTGACGGTGCCCCAGCCCATCGCGTGCGGATGGTTCGTGGGGATGCTGGCCGTGCTGGCGAAGTCGACCTCATGTAGACCTGCCAGCGGGGTTTCCAGTTCCCATGCGCCAGACGCGGCGTTCCAGCGGTCCAGGGTGCCGCCGCCCTGCGCGGGCGAGAACAGGCCAGTGTCGCGCCACTCTCCCGAGTCGAAACCAGGATCGGAGAGCGCGTCACCTTCGAGCAGCAGGCGGATCGCGCCGCGAAGCGCAGTGGACTTGCGGGCTGGCGTCCACGTGGCCGCGAAGAGGGTCGCCGCGTTCGCCGGGATAGTCCACCAGCCCAGCGGGGTCGTACCGGCTGGCGCAGTCGGCACGCCGGCGCCTGGCGTGCCCTGTGTGACTTTGACGCTCGTCTTGGATGTGCCGCCGTTGTCGCCCAGCGCGCCATCCAGGACCTGGACATCCAAGCGGTCCACGCGGATCTGACTCGGATCTGACGTCGCGAGCGCCCCGTTGCCCACAGCGGTGGACTGGACGAAGTACGGGCCGACGAGTGACGAGCGCTCGACGACCGCGCAGAAGGGCTGCACTGCCCAGCCCAGGCCGCTGGTAGCGGTGACCATTCCCGCGCCGGGAAGCTGGGAGCCACTGGTGCCCGGCGCGCCGACGAGGATGCCGGTGCGCGCCTTCGAGAAGACGTTGCCTGATCCCGCCGCACCCTCCTGCACGAACATGAGGTCGTGGTAGCGGCCCGTCTTCGCGGTGTTGGAGCTCTGGATGCTCCACGTGCCCCCGTTGGGTGACGCGATGGTGTAGTCAGTCACGACACCCTCTCCCTAGAAGTACGCGTCCATGGCGGACGCCACGAGCAGCGGTGTGGTCGAGCCGGTTGAGCCCTGGAACTGCAACCTGACCTGACCTCCGGCCGGTACCTGGAACCACTGCGACGTCGTCAGTCCGCTCCACACGTCCGAGAAGCCGTTGAGCGTCACCGAGCGCGTGGCGGGATTGGTGTCGATGACGAGCACGTCCCCGATGCCCAGCAGGCCGCTATAGGCAATCACTGAGCCGGTGTCCATGTCGGTGATCGAGAAGCCGGCCAGCGAGCCGATGTCGGACGGACCGCTCACCGTGAAGACCGGCCAGGACGGCGCGGTCCCGCGGTTCACCAGGCCCGTGGTGCCGTCGGAGATGAACGTTCCCCAGTCCAGCGTTGCCGTGGGCGACCACGGAAGACCACCGCCGGTCGACCAGTCCAGACCGCCCACCGCCTCCGCCAAAAGCGTGTTCGCGGAGACGACGTTCGGGTTGTACTTCAGCGGGTCCGGTGCGGTCAGGGAGAGCGAGAACGCGGTGGAGTTCGGCGCGTTCGGCTTGACCAGTACGGCGTCGGAGCGCTGAACGTTGGCGATCAGCGTCCCGAAGTCGTCCACCACCCGGAGCTCGTACAGCTGGCTCGGGTCAGGACAGATCGCCGCCAGCTGCTGCTGGACAGCGAGCAAACCCAGAGAGTCCGCCTGCGCCAGGGTGCCGGACACAGCGATCACCCGCACGTCTTCCTCGGCGAGCGGTGACCACCACGACCCGGCGTAGGCCGTGCGCGGGGTGAAGGTGTTCTTCGGCTTCGGCGAGCCGTACCAGCCCTGCAGGCCGTCCTCGTCCAGTTCGTAGCCAGTGCCGTCCAGTGCGGGCGGGTGGAGCTGGACACCGTTGAGAGTGACGACGGGTTCCATGCTCACCGCCCGTGGAATTCGAGCCGACGCATGACTTCGGACGTGAGCTGGTCGACCGAGTGCTGCGGCGCACCGTTCACCGTGAAGTGCGGGAGCTTCTCAATGTTGGCGTTGAGCTTCTGCAGTTCGGCCAGCAGAGCGTCTTCCTGCGGACCGGTCCGGGTCCGCTCACGCTCGCCGGTTCCGTTGTGGATCAGCGTGTAACCGGGGTCGATGTAGCCGCCGCCGTCCAACGTCTTGGGCGGATTGACTGCGATCGGACGCACGGGGCCACCGTCGCGATACCAGTTGAACGCACGCTCGTGGGCCGCCGCGCCGAGCGGGTCGTGGTACCGGGCCCCGATGTAGCGCCCACCGGCGACGTCCTGCAGGCGTGCGTCCGAGGTCTTCGGGATGCCATACCCGGCCCACGTGCTGTCCAGGAACTGGAACTGGCCGAACGCGGTCGACGTCGGGTTCTGCGCGAGGTTGTTGAACCCGGACTCGCGCATCATCAGGTACTCGGTGGCGTTCCACTCGCTGCCGGTCCAGCCGAACATCGACGCCCAGATCTGCTTCATCAGTGCCGCGTTGGCCGCGTGGCTGGTGCGCACGCCGCCGACGAACCCGAAGTCCAGTGCGGGCGGTACGTAGGCGGGCAGAAGCGGCCAGCCCTTCTTGCCCTGCAGCGTCTCGGCTTCGGCTGCTGCCTGGTACTTCGACCCGAGACCGGAGAAGAAGACGTTCTGGCCGACCAGTCCACCGCTGGCGAGCTTCCTGGGAAGCCGCTTCTGGCGGATCGCCTCCATGAACGACACGCCGTAGTAGTCCACCGAGGAGACCGGCTGGACGTACTCCCGGTTGGACAGCATCGCCGGGATCTTGTCGTCACGGGGGCCGCCAGGACCGAAGATCTGGCCACCAGTAGCCGCGGTGATGTGCCCCCCGGTGCCGGGCAGCGAGATCGCCCGCAGCTTCGTGAGGTCGACATCGGCGACCGAGGTGATGTTGAACTTGAACGGCTTCTTCGTGAGCAAGCCGAGGCTCGTCAACAGCGTGCGCGCCTTGCCGTTCGAGATGCCGAACAGCGTCGCTGTGTCCTTGATGAGGTCGTTCTGTGCCTGCTGTGGCGCCTCGTTCGCGAACAGCTGGTCAGCGATCTGCTTGAGCATCCCGAAGTTCCGGGCGCCCGCCGCGGTGTTGATATCCATCGAGTGCGACGCGTTGTCCCGCGCCGTCGTCAATGCGGTTTGCGCGGAGGACACGCCAGCGAGCGCCTTGGCCTCGTTATCCTCGGCAGTCTTGATCGCGTCGCGGGCCTTGCCCTCGTTGTACTCGGCGTCCGTGACTGCCTGGTGCGCCTTCTGCTCGTTGTAGAGCGCGTCTGAAACACCCTGCTCGGCCTTGACCACGCCGGCGCGTGCATCCGCCACTGCCTGGTGCGCCTTGAGCAGCGCCTGCTCGGCGGAGACGACCTGCTGCTGGGCGCTGGCGATCTGCTGCTCAGCCTGGATCACCTGAGAAGACCCGGCGACCCCGGCCTTGTCTGCCGCTGTCACCTGGTTGCGCAGGTTGGTCCCGGTGTTCAAGGTGTCGTTCAGGCTGTTCTCGGCCTGCAGGAGCGCGATGGCGGCCTTGACCCGGTCCTCATTGGACGAGGTGACCTTCTGGTTTGCGATCTGCTGAGCGTTGCCCGCGTTGACTCCTAGCGCTGCGCCAGCGGTCTGCGCGTCGAAGAGGCTCACTCGGGCTGATTGCTCCGAAGTGACCTGGTCGGCCAGCTGGAGGTGCAGTTGCTTCAGCTGCTCCGTCGCCGCCGCCTCGGCGGCGGTTAGGCTGAGCTGCGCCTGCCTCTTCGCGTCGATCGCCTTGGTGACATTGGCCTGTGCCGACGTCTCACTCTGGACAGCATCGGTCACCGCTCGCTGCGCGGTCACGACACCCTGCTGGGCCGTGACAACTGCCTGCTGCGCCTGGGCTTCCGAGTGTTGGGCGTCTGCTACGGCCTGGACCGACTGGGTATACGAGTGCTGCGCGTCAGCTACCGCCGTGATCGACTGCCTGTACGACTGGCTGGCGTCCGCGACTGCGGTCTTCGCCTGGGCAAGCTGCTGGTCGGCCTGCTTGAAGTAGTCGGACACCGTGCTATTTGCCGTGTGCACCGCGAGCACCTGACCGAGGATCGCGTCACTCGACTGCTGCGTCGCGGACATCGCGAATGTCTGACCAGTGGCGAGTCCGTTGTAGGCGGCCGTCGCCTCACCGATGCTGATGCCGAGGACGCTGGCAATACCCGCAGCCTGTTGCTGCGTGGTATTCGACTGGGTCGTGACAGCGTTGACTGCCGACTGCTGCGTGCTCAGATCGCCCTGCGTGGTATTCAGTTGGCCGACCACGCTATTCAGGTTGTTGTAGTTGGTTACCTGCTTCCTCAGTGCGGGGTCGAGCAGGTTGATGTCCCTTGTACCATTGCTGGTCTCGTCGGCCAACTGCTTGAGGGTTTCTACTACTTGTCCGGCAGCCAGGCTGCTCTGGTGAAAGATATTGTCTGATCCACTCCTAAATCCGATCTTCGTATTTCCGAGGCTGTCAGCCGCCTTCTTCGTGTCGTCGGCGAACTCCTTCAGTGGGCCCGCGCCGCCTTGGATTGCCTTCAGCATCGCCGTGACGTTGACGCCGCTGCCCTTAGCATTGTTGATCAAGTCCTGAAGCTGCTTGTTGTTGTCCAGCACGCCTGCGGCAGCGCCGGGAGCGGCCTGCGCCAGCTGGACCAAGTCGCTGGTCAGGTCCTGGGTCGCTGCGCTCGCTTTGTTGGAGTTCGTGATGAACGGCAACGTCAGGAGTGCTGCGGCGCCCAGCGCAATGCCCAGCGGGCCGAAGGCGAACGACGCCTCCTCGCTGGTGGCTGCGAGCGTGGCCTCGGCCTTAGCCGCATTGGCGGCAGCGGCAGCTTGCGCTTCCTGCGCGGCGACAAGGGCTATGGCGTTCTTCTCAGATTTCTCGGCCGCGAACGCCTGCTCGGCCTCTGCGACTGCCACATCGGACTCGGCCTTCGCCAGTTCCGCAGCCACGGACGCCTCGGCGGCTTGCTCGGCGGTGGCCTTGTTGGTGGCGGCCGATGTGATGCCGATCTTCTGGCCGAGCGAGTCCATCGTGCCCGAGAAGTCGGTGAACAGCGGCTTGATCCTGCTCGCCGCGCCACCGAAGTCCGTCCAGCTTCCCGTGAGCAGTCTCGTGGCTACCGCAGCTGCGGCAATCGGCGGAGCGAACGCGGTGATGTCGGGGCCCAGGAAGGACACGACAGACGCCACGGCATTCAGGGCTGGCGTCAATTCCTCAGCTGCGTCCGCTGTGGACTTCATCGCTGGTCCCGCAACGCCGAGTAGGGCGTTGCCGAGCGGGACGACCTCCGACACCAGTTGGCCGACCTCCGGCAGAAGCGCCGCAAGGTCATCGCCCAGGATCGAGAGTCCCTGTGCGGCCTCGCCCGTGTCCAGATTCTTGAGCAGGCCGACCGTTCCCTGCTCGATCTTCACGAGGTCGTCGCCAGCAGCCTGAACCACAGGGCGCAGGCTGCCAATGATCGAGATGCTGCCGCCGACACCCTGCTGCGTGGCCTTGAGCAGGTCCGTGCCCAGGATGGACACGAGCGGGGCGGCAGCGGCCGATCCGGCTTCCAGTTCCGGCTTGATCTCCCCGAGCGACGTCTTCGCCTGGCTCGCGAACCCGACCAGGGCGGGGACCAGCGGGAGGAAGCCCTCCTCGGCGGTCTCCTTGGCCGACTGCTTCAGGTCGGTGAAGGACGCGACTACCTGTGGGTTGCTCTTCTCCGCAGCGATCCCGATAGCAGCGATGGCCACGGGGATCGCGAGGAGCGCGCCACCCGACACGGCGCCAGCGGCGAGAGCGCCGCCGAGCGCGATCAGCTTCGCCTGGCCCGTCTGGGAGAAGGCGTCGATACCCTTCTGGGACGTGGCGATCTTGCGGTCGAAGTTCGAGGTGTCGAGGTCGACCTTGGGGTTGGCCCGCTTGTGGTCCAGCGAGTCCAGGCGCTGCCCGATCAGGTCTACCTTGCCGGCCAGGTTGACGAATGTGGCGCTGGCCCTGTCCAACGCTGCGATGTTGAAGGTCAGGTCAGTCGCCACGACTCACCCCCTGGCCTTGTCGATCGCGTCGGCGTAGTGGATGAACTCGAAGATCGTGAGGCGCTTGATGTCCGCAGGTCTCAGCGAGAAGTTGACGCCGAACGGGATGAGGTAGCGGTAGTACGCGCCTTTCGGGTCCGCCCACCGCTCGAAGTAGGGTCCGCTGCCTTCCGCGATGGCGCGGTGCTGTCCTTGGCTGGCTCAGCGGGCTGCTGCTTGCTCTGCTGGGCCACCTTGAACGGGCTCATCGACTTGAGGTCCGCGAATCGGCATGCTTCACCTGCACCCTGCTTGCCCAGCCACAGCATGGTATGGATGAAGCGCGCATCGCCGCGCCGGCCGCCGCCGTTGGCCATCTCGAAGAACTCGCCCAGCGTCAGGTCGACTTCCTTCTGGATGGTCATGGCCTGCTCGAAGGTGATGTCCTCGAGGTCGAAGGCGTACTGCTTGCCCTCGTACTCGAACTCGAAGTCGCTCATCTGTCCCCAGTTCCTACTACTTCTCGATCGCGTCCCGAGTGAGTTCCATCGCGTCCACAACGGCCGCGCGGAAGTCAGGCGCGTACTTCTGGATGGTGGCGCCGAACCACGGCTTGCCCTTCTCGGTCACCCACACCTCGCGGTTGCCGAACACCGGGTGGCGCCATCCCTTCGGCGAGTCCAACCGCTTCGGCAGCGTCTGCTGCTTCTGCGGCATGGCCTTCGAGTCGGAGATGATCTGGATGCCGCGCGTGGTGACCTTCAGCTTCACCGTGCGGGCCGCCGCCTCGCGGAGACTGCCGCCGCGCTTCAGCGCCCGCTGCCGGGCATTCTCGGTGCGAGCCTTGGACGCCTTGTGCTCGCGCCGCTGCTTTTGGCCGCCACCGCGGCTGTTCGTCGGCACACGGAAGTCGCCAGCGAAGGCTCCCGTGCCCTCCGAGGTGATCGGGATGGTGCGCACCGCATCCTGCGTTGCCTGCACGACTGGCTTTCCGGCCTCCCGGATGGCCTTGACGAGGTTCCTGCGGAGATCCGTCTGCCCGGTCTGTCGAAGCTTCTTCGACAGCGCGCGGAACTGCGCGCCCGCCTGGCCAGAGGACAGCCGGATCTCCGCGTCGACCATCAGAGAGTGGCTTCGTCCGAGACCAGCTTCACCTGCAGCACCGGGTCGATCTCGTTGCTGTAGCACTCGAAGGTGGTCGACATCTGCACGATGTCCGGGCCACTCACGTTCGGCGGCGCGGTCTTCAGCTTCAGTGCCGGGATGATGAAGGACAGCAGGTAGTGGTCCGAGCCTGTACCCACGCCAGCGCCCGTGAAGTCCAATTGCAGGGCAGTCGTGGTGTTGTTCGTCAAGAGGTCGTACAGCTCGGCCTTGTTGAACTCGGCGGTGAGCTTGCCGGTGATCGTGGGGCTGTCGTTCTCCAGTTGCTGTGCCTTGAGGCCCGCGTTGCCGAGGCCGAAGCGGTCGGTGGCCAGCGGGCTCGCACCGGTCAGCGTGAACTCTGTGATGATCGTCGATACGGTGACACCACCGCTGATGGTGGTCTCGCCGCTGGCCGTGGTCGGGGTGCCGCCGAGCTTCAGCGTGGTCTGGGAGAAGTCGAACACCGACGATCCGGTCAGGAATGCGGGCGTGGCCAGGGCGACAGTGGTGTCCTCCTGCTTGCCGTCGACCGTGACCTTGAAGGTCGGGACCGCGTTGTCCTTGCAGTCGAACTCCCAGCCGGTCACCTTGCAGCCCGAATAGGTGAACGGCTTGACCACGCCATCACTGGGCTGCGGGCGTCCCACCTGGACGGTCATACCCAGGCCGAACAGGCCGCCCGGCGTGTGGATCTGCTTGAACGCGCCGCTGGTGGCGATCTGCGTCGGCGTCGTGATGGTCGCGCCCAGGGCGTGCTTCCACCACAGGCCCATGCCCTTGGTCGCGTGCTCGAACGTCAGGTCGCCGGACACGGACTTGCGGGACACCCGGACTCGGCTGGCCCGCTTGAACTTGGTGCCGACACGCAGACCGGTCGGCTCCAAGAACGTCGGGTCGAACGACAGCGACTCGGAGTCAAACTCCAGCGAATGCGTCGCGGTGACCGCCGTGCTCCACGTGGTCTCGGGAGCGAACATCAGTTGGGCATCGAGGCCCGTACCGGTGGGCATCAGTTCGTCCCCTCACTCGAACCCGCGGCCGCGGAGCTCGTGTCGGCCGACGTGCTGTCGGACTTCCTGCTGGATGACTTGGCGGGCGCGGCCTTCAACTGCCACCGGACCTTCGCCCACGAACGCGCGTCGTCGCCCTCGCCGACGATGTAGGCGTCGTCGAGTTCGGCGGTGATCTCGCCGGGGACGGTGATGGTCTGGCCGGCCTTGACGTGCAGCGAATCCGCCTCGCCAGCGGGCCGGTACACGTCGACCGCGGGGCCGAGGTTGACGAAGTCGGGCATTCCTTGCTCCCTACACGCGGGCGATTTCGATATCGATGGTGAACACGATCCGGCTCTGCAGGCCGGCATCGCCTTGCTCCAGGAACAGGTCGTTGCTGTTCATCGCAGCGACAAACGGGGGCGGCTGGCCGAGCGACGGGTCCGCGCGCAGCGCGTCCTCAACGCCGGCCAGCAGGCTGTAGGCGTTCTCGCGACTTCCCTGGACGTCGCCGCTGTCGCCCACCAGGGCCACGACGGCGCAGAAGATGGTGAACCGCTCGTTGCGCCGCTTGGCGCCCAGCCCTGCCCAGGACTGCGTGCCGCTGGCCGACTGGAACTCGCCTTCCGGGTTGCCGTCGTAGCCGATGTAGACGGCATCCCCGTAGTCGCCCGTGATGACCGGGCCGTCCCACACCTTCAAGCCCGCGTTGCGCAGTGTCGTCACGACGGCATTGATGGTCGCCGGGATCCGCGAGGTGGCCATCAGAAGACGCCCGGCATGCCGAGCCCGAGCAGCTCGATCGCGCGGTTCGGCACAGCGAACCCGAGGCCGCGCGGCATCATCGTGTCCTCAAGGCCACCGGGCAGCGCCGCACCCCGAGAGCCGCGCTTGGTCTGCCACAGGTGCTCGATGATGATGCTGGCGGCGAGTTGCACATTGGCCGCGATGACAGCCGGGCCCGCCACGTAGGTCGCCGTCACGTGCCGCTCCCACCGACCGAGCCACGGGCGGATGTGCACAACACCCGCCTGGGATGGGTGCAGTTGCGACACATCCCAGGTGCGTAGCCCGTCGATGCTCGCCAGAGAGGTGAGCGACACGACGGGCGACCGCTTGAGCACCAGCGTGCCGGCGGCGATCTCGTTGGTTTCGGTGATGGTCCGGCGCACGGCGACCTCGCCCGTCAGATCCTCGACCACGTAGGTCGCGGACTCGACGTACAGCCGCAGTTCGTCATCCGCCGACGCGTCGGTGATGTTGAGCTGCTTCTTGGCTGCGGCCAGCGAGATCAGGTACGGCGGGTCCGTCGAGGCGACATCGAAGACACTCGCGTCGGCACCAGGGTTTGTGCCGGTTCCGACCCAGCGCGCGACATGCAGTCCGGACTGGACCGTGAGGTAGTCGTACTGGTAGACGCCGGGCGAGATCGGATCGACCGGCGTCACCGTGGTCACGGTCTGGTCGGGCAGCGTGATGGTCAGCGTCATCACATCGGCGCTGACCGGCGTCCCGTCAGGATCGTTCAGTGTGAAGGACAGCCGGTAGAGGTCGCCAAGGTCGACAGCCACTGTTCGCCCCCTCTGGTCCAGATGAAGTGGAGTGGGGCGTGCCGGGTTGGCCTCGGTCAGGGCTTGCTGGTGTCCTTCGAGTCCGCAGCTGGAGGGTCGCCGCTATCCGCGTCAGGCACGGCATCGCCGGCCTTGCCTCGGCTGCCGCCGCGTACCGAGCGCTTCTCGCCCGGCACAGAGGTGGCCTCCTCGACGCCGGCAGCCTGGCGGCGCTTGCTCTCCTGGCCGGCGACGTACACGTCGACATCCTCGAAGTGCTCCGCCGTGCCCTTGGTGTAGGCCGGGTCCGAGGTGGAGACGATCTGGCCAGCACTGACGACCCGGATCATGCCGTCGATGGTCGTGGCGAACGGCGTCTTGCAGCGCTTCACGTCAGCCACAGTGATCACCGGTCCCTTCGGGTTCCGTACAGCACTGCCGCTGCGGAGTAGACGCCACCCGTGGTGGCACCCGAGACGGCCACCTGCAGGCGGGCGTACCGCTTCGCGCCGTTGTAGCCGACGTCGAACACAGCGTTGCTGTTGGTGGAGGTGATGGTCGGTGCGGTGCCCTGCACGTCGCCCGCGTTCGGCGTACCCCAGGAGGTGCCGTCGTCCGAGTCCTGGACAGTGAAGACGTGTGAGCCATCGGTCACGGTCGCCGTGCTGATGACGAACATCAGCGTGCGGTACTCGACCACGCCCGCCTGGTAACGGTCGACCGTGGCGCCCGCGAACGGGGTTCCGGTGTTGTTGCGGGCGGCCGACGTGAGCGCGACCACCGACCTGGACTTGTGGTAGATGCTGGTGCGCATGGTCGCGCCGTCCTCCCTGTCGGGCACGTCAAGCCAGGCGACGCACGCGATGTCGCCTGGCTTGACGTGTGTTCCGTGGTTGTGTCAGCCGACCTTGTTCATGCGGAAGGCGCCGTCGTTCACCGAGTCGGCACCGATGCGGCAGTAGGCGTACCAGCCGCGCTGACCGGTCGGGCGCCGGTTCGTGCCCACCAGGTGAGGGATGAACTCCACCGTCATGCCGATGCGGTCGGTGATGACGTAGTTGGAGAAGTCCCCGTAGATGAGGTTCCGCGAACCGGTGGTGATGGTGCCCACCATGGCCTCGGCCTCATACGCGGCCCGGCCGATCAGCTGCGGCGGGGTGTCCTGCTGCAGCTGGACCCACAGGCCGGCACCGCCCGCGGTGTCGAACTGGCGGACCACGTTGTAGATGGACCGCTGTGCCAGCCAGGACGCACGTCGCCGGTAGCGGGCCGGCAGCCCGTTGTCCAGCCCGTAGACCGAGGTGAGCGGCATGGCCGCGGTGCCCTGGGTCAGTTCCGAGGCGGTACCGGTCAGCGCGGTGACGATGCCGGTCGGCTCGCCCGTACCCGTGCCGTTGACCAGCTTCACGGCTTCCAGGTCATCCCGACCGAAGGCCAGCAGTTCCGCGACCGCCGTGGTGACGTTCGCCTCGTCCTGCAGTGCCTCGATGGAGATCGGCACGAAGCCGTCCATCTTGTAGTTCGGAATGGCCGGGCCAGCGAACGTCGGCGAACCGTCGGTCGCTTCCGTGGCCTCAGCCTGGAAGGCCCACGTGACCTCGCCTGCCGAAACACCGTTCCACACATCGCCGGTCGCGACGACAGAGCGTGCGGCCTGCCGAATCTCGTTGAGCGAGCCGTTGGCGGTGATGATGACCGTCGGGTCCAACTGGAACGGGACCAGGTAGCCACCAGCCGAGTCGGTCAGCGACATCGCACGTTCGACGGCGCGCTGCTCCTCCGGAGACATCAGGTTGCCGCGACCCATGGCCAGCTTGCTCCACGCGCGCAGGTACTCCGGCGAGGACGTGGCCAGGACCATCTTCGACAGCGGGGATTCCTTCCCGTCGAAGCGCTCGATGATGTCGTTCGCCGCGGCGCGGACCTTGTCGTTCGCGCCGGACATCTTCTCGATCGCCGAAAGGGCGCGGGCGCGCAGTTCCTCGCCGACCTGCTCCTTGGAGCGGTCGAAGGTCCGCACCTCGGAGAGGTCCCACGGGTTGCGGAACCGCTTGTCGGCGACCGAATCCGGGTGCAGGATCGGGTCGGTGTCGTAGTCGTCCCGGTTGTAGGCGCCGGACTCGATCTTCGTGGAGGCGGGCTTGCGCTCGGTCGCCGTGGTCGCGGCACGGACCCGCTCCAGCGCGGACTTGCGCTCCAACTGGCGGCGGTGGCTGTCGACGTCGGCGAACTCGCGGGTGAGTTCGTCGAAGTTGCGCTCGTCGTCGGCGGTCAGGTCGGTCTTCTCGCCGAGCCGTTCCAGCTCGGCCGAGATGTCCTGCAGGCGCAGTACCGCCTGCGGGTGCGAGAGTTCCATTTCAGGCTCCGGTAATGGTTTCGAGCCGTTCCTTCATGAGCGCGCTGATCTCGCGGATCTGCTCACGAAGGGGTGCGGCTGACGGGGTGGCTGATCCCGACGGGTGCCCATCACCGGGCGGCGCGTCGATCGTGGTGTCCTCGGCCGGGTGCCCCTCGCGGGACGGCGCGTCCTCGGACGTGTCTTCAGTGGTGCCGGACGGGTGCTCGTCGAGCGGCGCGTCCGTGGTCTGGGTGCCGAACAGCAGCGCGCGTGCTACCTCGCGGCGCAGGTTCGGGTTGTCGAGGTCGGCGACCTCGGGGCTTGTGTGGCGCACGAGGGTTGCGCGCACCTGGCGGCGCATGTCGTCATCGCGCTCGATCAGGGCGGCCACCGAGCGGGCCCTGACACCGACCGAGGTCTCGGCGTAGGCGGGGAACACCACGGGGCCCGCCTCGGGGCACTTCACCTCGACCAGTTCGCGGTTGAGCGGACCTCGGTCGCCGGGGTTCCACAGGAGCATGTCCAGGTCGGCCGGGCTGATCTGCTTGCCCGCGTTGTCGGTCCACAGATCGCGGACCACCATGAACCGGAACGACATGCCGTCCACGGAGCCGTCAGCGATGGCACTGCGGACCGGCTCAATCAGCCAGTTGTCCGACAGTCGGCCAACGACGTGCAGGCCCTGATCGTCCTCGGACAGATCGGAGTACACGCCGATCGGGATGGACCCGATCAGTGGGTGGTGTCCGTGGTCGAACTGCATGACGGGCGTGGTCTCGCGCAGAGTCTTCTTGAACGCGCCCTGCCGGATCGACTCGTAGAAACATCCCTCCCAGGAGTCGATCAGCGTGGGCGTGTTCCACACCGCGGCATAGCCGTCGAGGGTGAGCCCGTCGCCGGACTCCTGGGTGTCGTCGCGGAGCTTGAATGGGACCGACCGCTGCAGCAGAGTGCCGTTCACTGGCCGTCCTCCTTTTCGGACGCTTTCAGCCCTGTTGTATCGGTCGCCGCCGGGTCATCTGCTCCCGCTGGCCGCAACTGGACACTGAACAGTCCGGTGTGCTCCAGCAGGCTCCAGTCGTTCGCATCCACCGCTGCGCTCACCGTCGCCGGTTTGTATCCGGCGTCGATCAGCATCTTGATGGTGCTGGCCTGCTTGTTCTGGATGTTGGCCTCGTCGGCCTTGTCCTCGCGAAGGAACGGGACATCGCGCGCGTCGTACCACAGCCGCACACCGGTCGGTGCGCTCGGCATCACCGTCGCGATCGAACCGGCCGCGTCCTGCCACAGCGGGTGCATGGTGCCGTCGGCGAACCGCCGGCGGGCCTGTGCGTAGTTCGAGTAGGTAGCCGCTTCCAGGCCCTCGGACAGGCCGACGATGACAGGCGGCACACCGCCCGCCGCAGCGATCCGCGTCTCGCCATGACCCTGCACGACCTTGAAGTCCATCTGCTGGAAGTCCGAGCCGATGACCTTCACGTCAGCGCCGCCACCGAGGTACAGGGTCTTGTAGGCGTTCTCGACGCCCTTCGTCTTCGCGTTCATCTTCTCGGCGAAGGTCATGAACTTGTCCATCGGAATCGACTTGTCCAGCGATGCCACCAAGTTCGGGGTCGCGCCGTTCTCGAAGAACTTGCTCTTATGCCGGTTCATCGCCTTGTCGTTGGTGATCTCGCGCAGCACCGGAGTCAGCCACGACATCCCCCGGTAGGTCGCGAGCGGATCCGGCGTCGGGGCGAAGTGGATGATCTCCTGCGGCAGGAACACTGCCGGCTCCGAGGTGCCACCCATTCCGCCCTCGAAGTAGGCGTAGCCCAGCCGCTTCCAGCCGACCTGGCCGGTCGCCATCATGCGCTTCTCCAGCACGATCTGAACCCAGTCCGGGCGCATCCGCACCAGCTCGTCGCCGTCGTTCACCCAGTAGCTGTTCCCGGCCAGGTCGGCGTCCTGGATCATCCGGGTGAGCAGGCCCTGCGTGGTACCACCAACCCAGGGCTTCTCCAGCCGCGCCAAATCGGGTCGGCCGAACATTGTGGATGGCCGGCCACCTGACATCTGCTGCCACTGGAAGCGGATCGCCGAGAACACCGCCATGCGCACAGCCATGACGGCGAACACGATGCCGTTCGCGGCGTACGCCGACGTGGCGAAGCCCTGCAGGTCGTTGCCGATCCGCTCGACAGCCTGACCCTGTGTCCCGGTCTGCTGGATGCCGCCGAAGCCGTAGACGTTGCCGTTGTAGATGAGCTCGTTCAGCGCGGCGGCGTAGTCGTCCAGCGTGGTGATCGACCGTTCACGCATGGAGCGCAGCAGGCTAGCCACGTGCCGGCCTCCGCTTCGCATCCACGTCGATCAGCAGCAGTCCGACCGCCACCGCCGAGACCCCGCCGACCATCAAGGCGATGGCCAGACTCCACAGCAGGTAGACGCCCGCGATCACCGCGCAGCCGCCGCCGAGCACCACCAGGCGTGCCGCCAGGTGAGCGTTCAGACGAACACGGCCCACGGTTCGACCTCCTCGACGTTGTCGACCAGATGGGCCCAGGATTGGTAGGTGAGGCGCGCGATGCTGATCGCCACCAGCGGGCTGATGTCGGCATCTGCGTCCTTGCGGGACCAGGCGACCGTGTCGCCCGTCTCGCGTGTCTTCGCCCCGGCGACCGCGGCATCTAGCTCGGGCTGTCCGATGTGACGGACGGCGCCCTGCCGGATCGCATCCAGCGCCTGGCCAGTTGCGGCGGTCATCTGCGAGGCCGAGGTGACGAGCAGGTCACCGCGAGCCGGTTGCTCGGACTCCTCCGGCGGCGTGATGCCCACCTTCGCCAGCTCGACCGCTAGGGACGCACCCGTCGCCCGGCCCATGCCGATGCCGACCGGATCGAGTCCTTCGCGCAGGTCCACGATCCGGTCGACTAGCCAGTTCGTGCCCGGCCGGTAGTCGATGATCTGCCAGTGGCCCAGGCCATCCTCGCGGGGACCGAACATGCCGATCGCCGCGTAGTCGCGCTGAGGCGAGATGTCCACGCCCAGCGCCAGGAAGCCGTCCCGCTTCGACAGGCCGTCCAGGAGCTTCGCCCACTGCGCCATGTCGATCGCGCCTCCGCCTTCACGGCGCTTAGGCCACAGCCCGAGCACCTCGCGGGCGAAACCTGCACCGCCGTTCGCGGTCATCGACCGGCGCATCCGCTCGATCGTCTCCACGGTGACCCGTCCGAGACCCAAGGCCGGATTGGACTGTGCCCACAGTCGCCGGTCGTCCAGGTCGACCTTCGCCAGGTCATCCAGGTGCCCGTCCAGGCCCCAGTCGCGGTAGCCCAGCGAGTCATCCCCGCCGGACTCGGCCCTCTCCTTGAGCGCGTACATCACGGCGCCCGTGTCGCCGGTGAGCGGCGGCGAGGACAGGTACACGATCTGTGCGTTCGGACGGGCGATCAGCGTCGGCATCAGGGCGTCCTGCTGGTCGGTCGTGTAGGCGAACGCCTCGTCGATGACGTTCACGTCACCGGAGAAGCCTCGGCCGGACCCCTTGGACCGGGCGATGAACTTCAGCCGCTGGCCGGTGTCGAGGCGTTCGAAGCCTTCTTCACCGTTGGTGTTCGAGATCTTCACCAGGACGCCGTCGCCCAGATCCACCATGGTCTCGCTGATCGGCTTGCCGAGCGCCCGGATCAACGTCCGGACCCGCCGGAACGCCTCCATAGCCGTCTTGTACTCGTGCGCCGACCACAGCAGCAGTTCCTCGTCCAACACGAACAGCCCGGTCAGGACTCTGGCCTCGCCGAGGCCGCCCTTGCCGTTCTGGCGGGCCACCCACTCCGCGTACTCGTAGCAGGCCCACTTCGTATCGGCACGCGTGGACAGCATCAGTTCCATGCCGTCGCCCTGCCACGGCTCCAGCGGCTTACCGGCCGCGGCCATCAGGTCGACGGAGAGATAGCCGTACGAGCCTGTGATGATCGACGGTCGGACATCAACTCGCGGGTAGCGGGCCCCGAGCAGCACGCCGGGCGGCGAGGTCAGCAAGGACGCCACCGCCCTTCTTCTCCGGCGCCGGCGCCTTCCCCATGACGCGATCGAGGTCGGCCACGATCCCCTTCAGCGCGACCGCCTGCTCCCGCTCCTCTGACAGCACCCGGTCCACGTAGACCGTGACCTCGGCGCCCGACTCGTCGTGGCGGAAACGCAACCAGTCCTGGCCGTGCAACTGCCGGTCCAGCATTTCCAGCCGGTCGATAATCCGACACGCCTGCACCAGCAGAGGCGCTTGCGTCACCCGCACCGGCCCGAGCGCGGTGACCGCATCCCAGTACCGCTGGCCTGCCTCACCCAGTTCCACCTGCGACGGCCGTGACGCCGTCACGGGCAACGTCACGGCGCCGTCCGTGACGGCGTGGCACCGACCAGGCGTGCAAAGCGAGTGATCACCAGCTTTGTGACGCCGATGCCGGCGAGCACGCTCGGCGTCCGTCGAGGCCATCACGAACCTCCGAGGACGCATCGGGGGGAGAAAAAGGGCGCCGTGGGAGCGAGGTCAACGACGTTGATCGTTCTCGATCAGGACATACCCCCCCATGTCGGACATGTCCGATTAGGTCGGTTCCTGATATGTCCGAATCTGTATGTCCGGTTCGACCCATGTCGTCTGTGTACGCTATGTCCGATTGCACGCATCTCGACCTAACCAGCATGTCTCAGGCTCGGTCACGTATGTGGATCACGCATCGTGCTTCCTGCTGGCGCTGAGTCGGGCGTAGCGGCACGGTGGCAGCCTGACGGCTAGCAAGCTACGTGCTGGTCTCGGCACGCTCAGCGGCCATCTCAGCCATGATCACAGCAAGTCGAGGCTCAGCGCCACGTAGCCGCGCTTGGCCTCAGGGTTGAGCACCGAGCACGGCAGGCCGAGGGAGCAGGCGCAGCGTTCGACTGGCAGGCCGCGCAGGCGGTTGGAGCGGGCGGTGTTGCAGGCGCAGTGGGCGAGGCGCAGTCCCTCACGCCTGGTCGGATGTCCGCCGTGCTGGAGCTGGATCAGGTGGTCAGCAGTCCGTGCCATCCGGTCCTTGGGGTGCAGGCTCGGGTCCACCCAGTGACCACACAGCCAGCAGTGTGTCTCCTCGCGGTAGACGCGGGCACTGACCTCACGCCAGGCTCGGCCTGTCCGACCGGCTGCCGTAGCCGCCGTGCGGGACATGGTCAGGCGCGGACCAACTGCGGGTTGCTCACCGAGGCCATGACCGGCATGAGCTGCGCCTGCTGCTCGTGCGTCCAGTGGTCCGACTCCTGGACGATCAGCGTGTCGCAGGTCATCCCTCGGTGGTTGGCCCTGTGGCCAGTGAACCTGACCTCAGCCGCCGTGCTGGTCCGATAGACCCGTTCGCGGCCGTTGCCTCTGCACGCCGTCAGGTCGGCTGGAGCATGGCCTGCATCGCCGATGCGGTGCAGCAGGTGAGTGAAGTGGTCGAAGGCGCAGCGGTAGGTGATGGGCCTGTACGCCGTCCACAGGATGCGCTCATCGAACAGCAGTAGCCCAGCGAGCGCCCGGACGGTCAGGACCTGCTCGGCGTCCCGGCCTAGCGCGACGGCCACGTCGGACGTAGCCCACCTGTTGTCCTCGCGCACCGCGAGCATGGCGGCGAGGCACTCCCCCTGGTCGTCGCTCAGGTCCAGTCCGGCCACGTCCGCCAGATCGAAGGCTGCGTGGACCGGAGCGTCGGTGTTGATCACGTGCTCTCGCCTCCTACTCTGCCGGCTGAGGTGGCTGGGTTGCGGGACACGGTAGGCGCGGGTCGCAGGAGTAGGCCAGTAGTTCGCCGCTGTCCGGATCGTGGAGCGGCTCGACCTGCCATGGCTCTAGCAGGAAGGGCGACAGCGAAGCCTCAGGCCATCCATCTCGGCCGCCACGCACCAACAGCGGCATCCGGTTGGCTCGCTCGATCTCGATGCCCGGGTAGTCGTCGGGCCACACCTGCTCGGGCGTGGCGCCCTGCCGCTCCCGCTTGCGCCGTGCCCTGCGGCTCTCACGCTTCCACTCCAGTGAGTGGACAGAGTGGCCGTTCGGAAGGCTGCGCCGGACCGCGCCGCGTGACACCCACGTGCGGTCGCAGTCGCACCGCCAGACGGTGCCTGCCGGGTAGTCGCGGTCAGCGCCGACCGGCAAGGTGTCCGAGCCGCCATCGGGTGGCGTGCAGATATGGTCGCTGGGCCGCTCGGGGCGGTACACGACGTGGCCGCTCATCGGATGCGCTCGAAGACGTCGGCGTGCTGGTCGTGCGCACGGAGCCTGCGGTAGCGGTACTCGCCTGCGGTGTCCAGCTTGAGCACGCCGTCCACGTAGTGGCCGGTCTCGGCGAGCAGGTCGGTGGACACGAGGATCACGTCGTCGGCGCGTTCGACGGTGATCGTGCCGTCGTCGTGGCGCCGGAGGGCGGCCGTGCCGTAATGGTCGGTCACCGGATCACCATCGGCACGTTCATGTCCGAGTACCGCGACCGGATCACCGAAGCGCGCTCGGCGAGCTGCGAGGCCGAGCCGCACGCGCCCTGCTTGGCCAGCCACTCACCCGCGCGCTCGCGGCTCGGGAAGCCAGGCTTGACGATGGGCTTGGCCGCGAAGCCGAACGCGGGCAGCTCGACCGACCAGCCGTCGTCGGCCTTGAAGATGCGGGGCTTGGCCATCAGCGGTCGCCCTGCTCGCGCAGCCGCCGAGCCTCGACTGTCAGGCCGAGCGCTTCGGCGTGGTCCGGGTCGGTGATCGGGCCACCATGAGACAGGAAGGCAGGGATCGAGTCGTCGCCCGTCTCCGTGCCAGGTCCGTGCACGAGGCCGCCGCGTGCGTAGTCGCCCGGCTGCATCGGTCCGCCAGGGCTCCATTCGCCGGGGTGTGGTGGCTGCTGCAGGCGGTCGTAGTAGCGCTGCATGTGGCGTTTGCCGGCCGCCACCTGCTCCGCGAGGCTCCAATCCGCATACCAGCCACTGCCAGTCCGCAGGGCTCGGTAAGCACTGGATGGCGAAGCGTGACCGGTCTGGACGTGGCCCAACGCAGTCTCGACGCTCTCGTGGTTGCAGCCGTGGAAGTCGAACGACACGGGCCGGATCGCGTCGTCGGCAACGACCTGCCACTGGCCGACGTCGGCAGGCGTGCGGCGGAACAGTCGGCGGATGAAGTTGATGATGCGCATGCCGACTCCCCAGTCAGTCAGGTCACTCTGTGTTGTTCAGGATTTGCAAGTGCGAGTGTTACCCCGGTGATCCCGGGCAAGTTCGATCTACGTTCGATCACGCAGCGTGCAGTGCGTTCGCGGTATGCTGGTGTCGGCAGCATGTCCGGTCCAGCCGTCAGCGGGTCGCCGCAGGCGGTAGGTACGCGCCTCGCAAGTGCCGGACGATCCGGGTTCGAATCCCGGCAGCAACCGCAAGTGGACGGCGGCCGAGTGTGGTGCAAGCCCGACGGGGCGTCAGCGCCGCACGAGCGCCGTGGCCGGAACCCACATGCCACGCTCGCCGACACCCACCACATAGCCCGCCACCGGCTCGCCGTCCTCGCCGGGCATCCGGGCCGACTCCCACACGGTGGCGTCCACATCGGCCGCTGCCTCGCCCTCCACGCTGCCGTGGAAGGCCACCTCGTCACCCGCCAGGTAGACGCTGCTGCGTGCGGCGTCCGGGTCCGGGTGCTCGATGCGCACCGCCCAGCGCTGGGCGTCGTGGTCCGGGTCGTGGGCGTCGTGGCGCAGGTCCCGCTCGTGCACGTTGGTCAGCAGACCGTGCGGATCGCAGGTGACGCACGCGGTGGCGAAGTGGAACTCGGGCTGCGGAGGCGCGGGCGCGAGGCCGACCTCGGGCCAGTCGGTAATCTGCTCGGGGATCAGGACGTGCACCTCGTAGCCGATGCCGTCGATCCAAACGATGGTCACCCAGTCGCCGCTGAACATCCGCTGGGCGAGTTGGCCCGTCTGCGGGTTGACGCGCAGTCTCATGCGTCCACCCATCGTCCGTCGCGGATGAAGCCGTGGCTCGGGCAGTGACGGCACGCCAGGCTCGGCGAGAGTGTCAGGTGCTCCTCGTCGCCGGGTCCACCGGCCACGAGATGATGGTTCGCCTTCCACGCCGTGGGCACAGCCTGCTCGGCCTCCGGCACCCAGGCGACGTAGCCGCCGCAATACAGCGCGCCGGGCAGCGCGTCGGGTCCCTTCGGGTGGTGCTCGATCAGCCCGACGGTCTGGCCCGCCGAGTTCTGGAGCCACACGAAGGAGTGGCCGGTGCCGAGGTCGTGCTGGTCCTCGCGGCCCTCGTAGGTCGTTGGCATCGCTCACTCTCCCCCAGCGTCGAGTCGGTCGGCCACGATGCCCAGCACCAGGCCGCCAGCGAGCAGTCCGAGCGAGACGGACCACGAGTGTCGGGCGAGAAGCAGAGAGGCCAGGACGAGGATGCAGGCGGTCAGGAGGACGACCACGGCGGCAGGTCTCGGACGGCGTCGGGTCATCGGCCGAGCAGCACGAGCACGAGGTCCACGCCAGCCAGGATGGCCGCCGCGATGAGGAGGACCCGACCGGCGTTGCCGCCCACCAGTGCGCCGAGCATGCCCAGCAGGACCGCGAGGGGCAGCAGGATCGCCGGGAACAGGGTCACGGCCACCTCCCTGCACGACGAAGGCCGCCAGTCCCGGAAGAATGGCGGCCCGATCGCGGGCGTCCGAGTCACCATTTTGGTGACACTGAGTCCACTATGATCGGGAGCGTTGCACGTTGATCCCCACGAGTCAAGCTGCGCGTACCGGCGTGGCGCGTGCGTCCCTCATCCTCAGTAGGTCGGCGCGGTCGTAGAGCGGTCGGTAGCGCTCGTCCAGGCCGAAGGACCAGACCTGACGACGTCGAGCCCACGAGCGCACTGTGGCCGCTGGGATGCCGAGGATGCGCTCCGCTTCCGCTGCGCTGAACAGGTGCCTCACCGGTCGTGCGCCTTGTCGAGGTGGGCCAGCGCCATCAGGTCGACAAACCGCTGCGCTTCGTCGTCGGTCAGCCCTGATCGGACGTGGCCAGTCATGACGCCTCCAAAATGGTCCCCAGTCGCAACCATTCTGCCCGAGGCCACTGCCTTGAGCAGGCGCGACACTGAATCGTATCGCCGTTGATCGGAGCGAATAGCGCCGTGTTGCACAGCCCGCTCGGCTGGCCCTGCTCGTCCACCAGCACGGTCGGGCACCGGCCGATAGGACGCGGTCGTGGCTCCCCCGTCACGGGCCGCAGCGCTGCCACGAGCTCGTGTAGCTCCCGGGAGTACTCGTCCACCCACGGCTGCGAGGTGATGTGCGCGTGCAGCCTCAGCAGGTAGGCCACCAGTCCGGCCACGCTCGGGTCCGTGTACTCGATGCCCGTGTCCTCGGCCAGCATCCGCACCCACGTACCCAGTGTCGCGGGCGGGGCGTAGGCGCGTCCGTCCGTCGTGGATCGCGGGTCCATCATCGACAGCACGTGGTCGTTGGCCGGGCTCTTGGATCGCGGCACCGAGCGGACACTGGAGCCCTCCCCCGCTTGGCTCGCTGGGCGGATGTCGAGTCGGGCGTAGCGGTCCCGGATCTCGGCGAGGTCGTCCCGGATGTCCATCGAGCAGGTGTCGCACGTGGTGTAGCCGGGCGTGGCTGGCCTGCTGCGGCCACGTGATCCGCAGGGCAGGCAACGGTCTGCGGTGGTCACATCCACCTCCTCGACGCCCTCAGTACGAGCACGCCGTCTACTTCACGGACGGGGTGAAACAGCGGCAGTCGTAGCCCTAGCCTTCGGGCGGTGCCGCGCCTGATGCGAGTGGTCATGCCAATCCTCCGAACCGGAACCTGACGCCCTCGATGTGTGCGCCGCGGCCATCCTCGGTGTAGATCGTCAAGGTCCTCACGGACTCGTGAGCAGCGTTCGTTGCGAGCTTGAATGGGAGGTCTTTGACGCCCACCCGCTTACGATGCCAGGCCGATTGGCACACCTCGGAGCAGAAGTATGGTGGTCACGGCTGGCTCGCCTGGATCAACTGCCGGGCCTGGTCGTAGCGCTCCCACAGCGACGAGTCGCCGCCGTTGCGGTCCGGGTGGAGCGCTGAGGCCGCAGTGCGTAGCAGGAGCTTCGTGCTCAGCCCCTCGCTGCCCGGCACGTCCACGACGGTGCGCAGCCACCGGATGGCCTCGTCCGCGCTCGCGAACGTCGCCGGAGCACCCGAACCGATGGCACGCCAGCCCACGTACTGCTCGCCGGACTTCGACACGCCGTACCGGTCGACAGCGCGCAGGGCTTGCAGGCTCAGCGCGATCGCGCGGACGTTGGCCTGCCAGTAGTCGTAGGCGTCCGTGGCGTACGACAGGGGCCCGTAGCGGGACTGAAACGACACCACGACGCCTGGGAAGCCAGCGGTCGCCCTGGCGTAGAGCTTGCCGTCCTGGCGGATGTCGCCACGCTGCACGTCCACCCGGACCGCGATCACGCCGCGCAGGCCCAGCTTGCTGATCTCAGAGGTGAGCATGCTCATCGTGTCGGTCCACGAAGCGGTGAACCGGCTGCGCGGTGCCCGGTGTTTGGTGACCTTCCGTCCCCAGTCGCCCAGCGGTTCGATCTGCCATGCCACGTCGCTCACGTCTCGCCCTCCTTTCGCTCGCCGGCCACACGGGCTGCCTTCAGTACACGTCGAGCGTCCTGGGTGTAGTTGCCGCCTATGAACGCCGACCGCCACATCGCCCGCCATGCGGCCCGGAACTCGGTGTCCGTCAGTTCGATCCCTGCTTCGTCCATGCAGATCCGGGTGAAGGCGCGCCAGGAGTCGGCTATGGAGATTTCGGCGACGTCCTCGTCGTGGGCGTGCAGCCGGATCGCCGTCGCCAGTCGACGCACTTCGTCGTCGTCCAGCCGTTCCCGGATCGCCCGGTCGAGGTCACTCGGCACGTCCACCACGCTCCACCTCGTCGGCCAGGGCCGTGAGTTCCACGGTGCCCCACACCGCAAGCGGCTGCTCGGGTGCGTGCTGGATGAGCCACGCTAGGACGACGTCCACGGCATCGCGGGCGTCCGGCAGGTACTCGCCTGTCCGCTGCGTGTCCTCGGGTGACCCGGGTCGCGGCCCGTCGCCGTGCGCCATCCTGTCGGCCAGGGTCCACGCGAGGTCATCCGCGAGCGACATGGCCGTCCCCTTCCTCGTTCTGCTCGGCGGTGAGTGTCGGCAGGTCAGCGCGCTTGAGTCGGTCGATCTCGGCGGCGATCAGTGCACCTGCCTTGCTCAACTCGCGGACGCGATCATCGTCGCTGGGCTTGAAGTCGTCCGGGTGCCACGGCCAACCCACGGGCGTACGGACATAGCGATCGCCGCGGTCGTCGCCCGCTCCGGCGGCCAGCCGGGGTTCCATTGGCCTGAGTCCTCGCGGGAACGCGTAGCACATCGCTGCACGCACCAACTGGTGCTCGCGATAGGCGTCGTCATGCTGAGCCGTCATCCTTTCGGCCTCGACCTGCCGGCGTCGTTCGGCTGCGATGAGCGTCGCCCCGTCCAGTTCGGTCGGCAGGCGCAGACCACGGGCGAGCAGGGCGTCCACATCCTCCGCTGCGTCGTCGGCGAAGTTGCGCCATGTGAGGTGGTCGGCCTGGTACTGGCTCTCGTAGCGGCGCAGGTGGTTCGCCGCGACCGCCTCGATCAGCGCCTCCCGGTCCACTGGAGGGACAGGCGCGGGCAGCTGGGCCTTGGTGCGGCGCGTGTCCATTAGCTTGGCCAGCGCCTCGCTCTGCCGCTCGTAGGCCGGGCAGTCGAAGGCGTGCATGCCGTTGGGGTCGCCGTTCATCGCCATCTCGCCTACGCAACAGTCCTCGGGCTCGGCTGCTGCGGTGAGGTCGTCACTGGCCATCGGTGTCCGCCTTTCCATGTCGGGCATTCCACGAGATCAGGACGCGCTGCCCCTCGTCCGTCAGGGCCAGCGGAGCCCGGTAGTCGCCTACGATGCGCGCGAGGCCGGCGTGCACGAGGCTCGTCACGGCCCGCTCGGCGTGTCCGTAGGACCCCGGGACCGTGGCGTTGATCCACCATCCGCTCACGCCCAGTCCGCGCGCGACCAGTTCGACCTCGACGCAGCGGAGCATGGCGTGGCGCAGGGCCGTCCACTTCAGCTCAGCCATCGGTGGGCTCCTTGGGGTCGTGTGCCTCCGTACCGGTCCCGGACGAGGAAGCGGGATAGGCGGCGTTGCTGTCCGAGACACGGCCGAAGCAGGCGGCGTGACCCATCTGTCCGCTCGGCTTCCCGCACCGGCCGCAGTGCCAGTGGCTGCCCGTGGTGACCGTCCGGCAGCGCTCGCACCAGCCGCCATTCGCTGCCCGCAGAAGGGCGTACGGCTGCTCCTGTGGTTCGGGTTGGGCGGCAGGCGCGGGGGCATGTTGAAGCGGGCTTGCATTCTCGGCGGCTGGCGCGATCTTGTGGCTGGGGATCGGCATGTGGTAGCCGATGCACACGCCACCGACCGTTGGACACTCGACGTGGACGTTCTCGTACCGGCCTTCCGGGCAGTCGCAGGAGCGGGCGTCGGCGTCATGCCGGGTGCACCACGGAATGATCTCCGGGTCCTCGCGCTCAGCCTCGGCGTGCACGTCCTGCGTGAGGTGTTCCCACGAGCGGAGCACGGACGGCAGCGCGCGCGGCGGCTCGGCGGGTTGGGTGGCCGGAGCGGGCCAGTGGCCGGGCACGTCGCAGCGGCCATCGAACAGCTCGCCGTAGATGTGATGTGATCCCTGCTCGGTGCACGGGCCGAACGCCCGCATCGCGAAGTCGGGGCTCGGCGGTTCGGCGGGTTGGGTGGCCACACCCCGCCACGTGCGAATAGCGTCCGCCCACTCCTCGTAGGTCGAGTTGTCCGGTGCCAGACCTTCGAGCGCGTCGAGGACCGTGAGCACGCCATCGTGGTAGGTGCTGGCCAGATTGGCTGTGTCGTCCACCTCGGCCTCCAGGGCATCCACACGGGCACGGGCAGCGGCCAGGTCGGAGGTCAACTTGACGCAGTAGTCGTTGTACTCCTCGGTGTGTTCCCGCGCCTCGTCCCGCTCGGCCAGCAGCTCGTCCAGCTCGCGTCGGTCCTCGGCACTGTCGATCAGCAGGGCGTCCCACTCGGACCGCAGCTCCGCTACCCACTCGATCAGCTCGTCCATCGTCTTGTCGTGGCCAGCGAGCAGAACGGTCGCCAGCTTGATCCGCTGCGCCTCCTGCTCGCGGTCCCGCTCGGCCAGCAGCGGCGACACCACGGCCTCGTCCACAATGCGCGCGATCTCCGCGTAGTCGATGTCCAACGTGTCGTTGACCGGATCGATGGTCGTGAACTCGCTCGGGCACTCCTGCAACGCCAGCACGATCGCGTCGCGTGTTTCGTCGGTTGTCACCGGCCAGCCTCCCCAGGATCGTTCGCCAGCATCTTCTCTACATCGCGAGGCCAGACACCCGCGTCTTCCTCCGCCTTGCGCCGACCCGACAGCCTCGTCAGCCAGTCGATGTAGCCGTCCAGCTTCCGTCTCGCGGCCAAGGCGTCCTTCAGTTCGCACTCGATCGCCTCCGGGGCCGCGTAGACATCGAAGCGGCATTCCTTCGTAGCTGATCGCAGCCTCTACGAACGCCACGGGAAGGTGGCCCGCGTCGTGCGTGGCGTCGTATCCCTCGGCCTCGATCTGCCTCTGCCGCTCGGCCGCGATCAGTTCGGCTCCCGTCAGTGCGGCCTCGTCGTCCGGCTGTGCCGCGATCTCCACCATCAGCGGCGGCGCGAAGTTGCCGAGGTACTTCACGGTGCCGTCGATGCGGCGTCGACCCTCATGGACAGTGACGGCATCGCCAGCATGAAGTGCGCCCGCGATCCACCGGCGCCGGATGCGTTCCGCCACGGCCCGCATGAGGGTCTTGTTCTGCTCGGGCACGTCCGCCCAGGGCTTCGCCGACGCCTCCCGCGTCTTGTATCCGAAGTCGGGAGCCAGGCGTTCGTAGGTCTCGTGGAACGCGCGGGCCACGTCCTCAGCGGTCGGCGTCTCGTCCGAGGCCGGCACTGTGGAACGCAGCTCGGCCACGCGCGAGTCCGGCTGTGCCGCTGGGGCAGCGGCAGGCTCGTCGTCGTAGCCACCCACCGCGTCCAACAGCTCGTGGTAGCCGGGCAGGGCCTGGTCGTGGTCGCCGTCGTACAGGTACGTCTCGGCGATGTCCCGGATCTTGTCGCGGTCCACGGGCTGTGCCTCCGCTCGTTCGGTTGGGTTGGGGTTGGCGGTGGGGCCAGCCGGGTCGGGGATCATGCCGCGGTCCTCTCGATCAGTTCGGGCAACATCGCCCGGTACGCCAACAGGGCTTGGGCCGGCACGACGCCGTTGCCCAGCAGATGCAGTTGCTCGTTGCGGGACAGGCCGGCGACTTCGGTGACCCATCCGGCGGGCAGGCCCATCAGCCACTCCACGAACACGGGGTTCAACTGGCGTCCGCCTCGTCGTCCCACAACGACAGGGTCAGGTGCGGGTCGACCGAGGACGAGCTCCCAGCGGCGGACGGCGGGCCCGTACGGTCCCCATGCCAGCTCGGGGGCAGCTCGTCCCAGCTCGTGAACTCCCTCGGCAGGATGCCGTTCGCGATCTCCACCGCTTGGTCCAGCGACGGCGACGAGCGACTGGTCGGACTGAGCGCCGCACCGCGACTGGTCCGGGTCGCCGACACTCGATGGGTTGGCAACAGAGGGTCGGCCGGCACTGCGGTCCCATCCCAGACCTCCCGGGCGATCCCCGTCAGCAGCAGCTCGTCCGAGCGGGCCCCGCCCCGTGCCGCTCTCGTCCCATCCGCATCGGCCACCGTCGTGGTCGGCAGGAGTTTCGCGATCGCGTCGTCGAGGTTCCGCTTGCCCTGCGCAAAACGCTTCGCCGCCGTCTTGCTCGACATGCTCCTCGATGAGTGATCCCCATCCCTCGCCTGCGCGGTCGGCAGCAACGGCGAGGATGAAGCACCGCTCGCGACGGTGGGGAGCACCAGCGTCGGACGCTCGTACACAGCGCCATTCCGCATCGAACCCCAGCGCGGCCAGGTCACCGGCGGCTCGGGCAAGCTCTCCGGCCACAACGATGCGACTGACGTTTTCCAGGAGCACGATGCGGGGTCGTAGGTCGCGAATGGCTCGCGCGACCGCGGGCCAGATAGCTCGCTCATCCTCGGTTCCCTTCTGCTTGCCGGCTGAGCTGAATGGCTGGCAGGGCCATCCCGCGGTGAGCCAGTCGATCCGCCCGGCCCACGGCGCCCAGTCGGCTGTGGTGATGTCTCCGACGTTCGGCACGCCGGGCCAGTGGGCGTCGAGGACGCGGCAGGCGGGCTGGTACTGCTCGCCGTGCACGACGACGTCTCCGCCGAGCAGCTCGCGTGCCGCCCGATCGAGGCCGCCGTAGCCACTGCAGAGCGACGCGCCGGCGAGGGTGTCGCTGTCGCTCATCGGTCCTCCAGGTCCCGGGGTGTCCCGGCTCGGGGGTGGCGAGCCGGGACGGGCGGGGGGTCAGGAGGTGGGCTCGGCGCGCAGTTGGCCAGCGGTGCGTTCGAGGTCGCCGATGATCTCCTCGACGTCCTGCGGCAGGTGGATGCCCAGATCCGCGAGCCGGTTGTCCAGGGCTCGCAGGCTGTCCGCCAAGCGCAGACGGTCGGCCGCGACGATCAGCGGGGCCGCTACGCGCACGGCCTCCATGATCAGACCCGAGACGTTGTCGTCCTCCAGCACGGATGCGTGGTAGTCGGCCTTGACCGCGGCGGCAATCCGGGCCAGCGGGATCGCCTCGGCGATCGCGCGCCCTGCCTCGTCCGGGATGGTGATCTCGCTCATCGGTCCTCGTTTCGGTCGGGGTGCCGCGCTCAGGCAGCGAGGAGAGCATTGGCCAGTTCGCGGCAGCCGGTCGGCACCATGTCCGCTCCGTCGTGCCACTTGCGCCGCATCCGGGCGATCAGACGCCCGTACGGCACCGAGCAGTAGCCCTCCCGCCAGTGCTCGACCAGTTCGTCCAGCAGGTCACCGAGCGGCCATCCGTGACACATCACGGACATCACCTCGGAGGCGGCGTCGCAGTGCTGGCAGATCTTGTGTTCCTCCCACCTGCCGCCGCAGTGGCCCTTGATCCGCAGGTAGGGCTCGCCGGTCTGGATCGTGCGGCCACACTCGGTGCAGCAGTGGCTCTTGTGAGCGAGGGGCCTCGTCTCGGTGACCACGTCCCACGGATCGCAGTCCTCTACTCGACACATGATCGGGTTCCTTTCGCGGGGTGCCGCGCTCAGCGGTCGGCGGGGTGCCTCGTGCCCGGGGGAAGTCGGGCACGAGGCGGGTCGGTCACTTGCGCTTCGGGTCCTGCTTCTCCTGCTGCTTGCGGTTCCATTCCTGGGCGCCGCGCACGATGCCGTCGAACATCGGGTCGGGCTTGTCTTGCTTGGCCATGTCGGTCTCCTCGGTGTGTCGTGCTCTGCGTTCGTTGAGCGGTCGGTCTCGGTGGGTGGCCACGGGTCATCAGGGCCAGGAGATGTCGAGCCACAGCAGACGGCCGTGCGCGGACGACTGGTGGGCGGACATGCTCACGGCAGGACGGTCACGTCGGCGCGGTCGAGGTCGGCCACGGTCTCGGTGGTCCAGTCCTCCGGGTCGCGCGGCGAGGCGAACCGGACGCGCCGCTGGGATTCGTCGCCCACGTCGCAGTTCGGGTGGTGCCCGGCCTGAGGCGCACCCTCGTACGGGTACTCGCAGGTGCACTCGGGCTCGGTCACGGCGGTGATGCGGTAGACGTGCCACTGTGGTCATTCGGTCGATCCTCCAGGTCTCGGGGTGTCCCGGCTCGGGGGTGGCGAGCCGGGACGGGCAGGGGGTCAGGGGGTGGCGGGCGTGATGGTCGACTTCCAATGAGGCATCGCGGCGTGGCGTCCGTCCCACAGGACGTAGGCCATGTCGTCCTTGAATCTGGTGATCGTTCCGATCGCGGTGGTCTGCCCGACGTGCGTGACTCGGTCTCCGACCGCCAGCTCGCGCGGGGTGTCGTTGTCGATGTGCGGTTTGTCGGCGCCCTCGCCGCCGCCCAGCAGGCCCTCGTCGCGCAGTGCTTGAGCGATGTCCTGCGCCAGTCCGTCGTGGCTCGGCATATAGGTCTCGATGATGCGTGCGGCCTTGTCGGTGTTGTCGGTCATCGGGGTGTCCTCTCGGGTCGGCAGGGTTCGGGGTGCCGCGCTCAGCGGGCGGCGGGGTGCCTCGTGCCCGGGGGAAGTCAGGCACGAGGCGGGTCGGTCACTTGCGCTTCGGGTCCTGCTTCTCCTGCTGCTTGCGGTTCCATTCCTGGGCGCCGCGCACGATGCCGTCGAACATCGGGTCGGGCTTGTCTTCCTTGGCCATGTCGGTCTCCTTCGGCTACTTCGTGGTGCGTGTCGGGGGTGGCTGGGCACCCGGTCCGATGGGGGGTGAGCCCGGGTGCCCAGCCGTGCCGGGAGTCGGCGGACTCCAGCGGCGGAGGGAGGTCAGGAAGGCTCCAGTTCGCTCGGCTCTGGCATGCCCGGCTCGGTCTCCCACTCGCGGCGCTGGATCGACGTGTCGACCTGGTACAGAGCTGAGTCGATGTCGTTCCACGCACCGGACGAGCCGAAGCCGACGTCCTGCCAGTCCTCGTTGCCCGTGTTGCGCTGGATCGTGAACTCGATCCGGTACTCGGCAGTCTCGGTGGTGGCGCTCATGTCTCTCCTCAGTGGTCGGTCGGGTCGTAGGGGACGCCGAGCTGTTCGAACTCGCGCTTCAGGGCGTCTTCCTGGTGCCGTGCGCCCGCGCTGCCAGCGTCGAACCGGTCGGAGTAGGCGTCGTCGCTGATCCAGCCGCAGTCGCACACGGCCTCGTGGCGGCGACCGACCGGTCGCGTGGACACCTTGTGCTGGTCGTAGACGCTCAGCGCCGCGACCTCTCGCAGGGTTGAGTCGGATACCACGGGTCTCTCCTCAGCGGTCGGTGTGCGGGTCGGTCGGACTGCCAGGGCCGTGCCCGTCACACTCGGGCACGACGCCAAGCGGTCAGGGGGTTTCGGTCAGGCCGCAGCGCTTCGCGTCACGGGCCGAGATCGACAGGACCGTCTCGCCGGCCGGGACCTTCATCCACTCCAC
>DATATE010000010.1:0-39962 GCA_036268955.1 Pseudonocardiaceae bacterium | reverse complement strand
TGGGGGTGGTGTCGGAGAAGACGGGTTATCCGGTGGAGATGTTGGATTTGTCGATGGATTTGGAGGCGGATTTGGGGGTTGATTCGATTAAGCGGGTGCAGATTATGGGTGCGTTGCGGGATCGTGTTGTGGGTGTTCCGGCGGTCGGGCCGGAGCAGGTTGCCGAACTGCGCACGTTGCGGGACATCGTCGGATTCGTCTCCGGCGGTACCCAGAACACCGTCGACAAGGCCGAAACCGAGCAACGGACCGCTGAGGTCGCAGCCGAGGAGGTCACCGGCGAGGAGGTTACGGCCGAGGAGGTCAGCGACGAGCCGGTGCGCCGGTCCCTCGGGCTGATCCGGCTGCCGGCCGTCGACCAGCTCGACCAGCCCTACGCCGCCCAGCGGGCCGCGCTGATCGTCGATCACGGCGACCCGACCGCCGGCCTGCTCGCCGCAGGCCTCGAACTGCAGGGCTGGACGGTCCGCCGGCTGAACATCACCGACTCGCCCGAGTCGGACACCGCAACACTGTCCACCTGGGATGGTGAGCGAATCGAACGCGGCATCGCGGACGCACTGGAGGGCAGGCTTGACCTCTGCCTGACCGTACTGCCCGGCGACGGCTCGTGGCAGGCCAACACCCGTCGGCTTGCGGACACCATTCTCACCGCCCGGCAGACGCACGACCGGCTCGCCGAGGTAGCCGACACCAGGGCCGCTTTCGTCACGGTCACCCGGATCGACGGCGTCCTCGGCCACCGTGGCGACCGGCCCGCCGCCGCATCGCTGATCGGCGGCATCGGCGGCCTTGTGAAGACCCTCGCCCAGGAAAACCCAGCGCTGTTCTGCCGGGCGCTGGACCTCAGCCCGGAACTCAGCGACGACGCGCTGGTCGAAGCCTTCCTGGACGAACTGATCGACGCGGCGGTGGACAGCAGGGAGGTGGCCGTCGACGCCGACCGCACCCGCTGGACGGTCCGGCCGATCACCAGCCACGACGCCACCCCCGACGACGGCGGCGAGTTCGACGGCACGCCCACCGTCGAGTCGGACGAGCTGATCGTGGTGACCGGCGGGGCGCGCGGCGTCACCGCCCGCTGCGTCCGGGAGCTGGCGACCGTGCGACAGTGCGAGTTCCTGTTGCTGGGCCGCACCGAACTCGGCGACGAGCCAGAGTGGGCCATCGGCGTCCCCGACGACGCGCTGAAGCCCGCGGTGATCACGGCGTTGCGCGCCACCGTCACCCCCAAGCAGGTGGATCGGCTGACCCGTGAACTGTTGGCGCAACGGGAGATCCGCGCGACCGTCGACGCGGTGGCCGAAACCGGGGCAAGGGTGTCCTACCGCGCCGTCGACCTCACCGACCCGGACGCGACGGCCAGGGCCCTCGCCGACCACCGGGACCGGGTCACCGGCCTCGTGCACGGGGCAGGCGCGCTGGCCGACGCCCTGCTGCCGGCGAAGACCGCCGCCGACGTGCGCACAGTGCTCGGCACCAAACTGGACGGTCTGCACAACGTGGTCAGCGCGCTCGGTGACGCCCCGCTGCGCCATGTCGTCCTGTTCGGCTCGGTGGCTGGCGTGTTCGGCAATCCCGGCCAGGCCGACTACGCCACCGCGAACGAGGCCCTCAACCGGATCGCGATGAGCTGGAAGCGGGAACGACCGATGACCCAGGTCACCACGGTCAACTGGGGTGCCTGGGACGGCGGCATGGTCACGCCCGAACTGCGCGCGGTGTTCCTGGACCGGGGCATTCCACTGCTGGGTATGGACGCGGGGGCGCGGATGTTCGCCGAGCAGTTCACCTCGGCGCGCGCCGAGGACGTTTCGGTGCTGATCGGCCCGTCCACCCCGCTCGCGCCGCCGCTCGTCCGAGCCACCGCTGCCGGCACCGCGCACCGGGACCTCGCCGCGTTGGCCACCGACCCGGTGCTCCTGGACCACCGGGTCGGCCGGCTCCCGGTGTTCCCGGCCGCCGCCGGGCTCGGCTGGATCATCAACCTGCTGGAACGAGCCAACCCTGGGCTGCGAGTGGTCGAGTCCACCGGGTTCGAGGTGCTCAAGGGAATCGTCTTCGACGGTGCCGAGCAGCCCGACTACCGGCTGGAGGTGACCGCCGGTGAGGTGAGCGGAGACCGGCTCACCGTCAAGGCGTGGGTCCGCGGCGCGGTGCCCGGCAAGGCATTGCCGCAGTCGCGCTTCGCCGGCACCTTCCTGCTCGCCGCGCAGCCCCGGTCGGCCGATGCGCTGCCGGCTTGGCCGATCGGCAAGGGACCGGAGGACGGTCTGGCGATCTACGAAGCCGCCGATCTGTTCCACGGCCCGCTGTTGCAGGGCATCCGGCGAGTGATCCAGCGCGAGGACCGGCGGCTCGTTGTCGAGTGCCGGCTGCCGGACACCCGGCTCGGCGAAGGCAACTTCGCCGGTTCGCTGCACAGTCCGGTGCTGTCCGATGTGGTCATCCAGGCCGGTGCGGTGCTCGGTGTGTGGTTCATGAACTCCGCCTGCCTGCCGCTGGCCATCGGCGGCATCGAGTACTTCGCGCCGCTGCCCGATGACGAGCCGTTCGTTGTGGTCGTGGACGACCTTCGGGCCACCGACCGGACGCGGGTCATGGTCACCGCCACCGCCTGCGACCCGACCGGCCGGGTGCTCCAGCGATACACCGACCTCACCGTGATCGCCACCGCCGAGATGACCGCGAAGTTCGCCGAGGCGGTCCGGCTGCGGGAGCAGGGCGCGTGACCGAAGCGATTCTCACCAGCGAAACGGGGACCCGATGACCGCGCAGCTCGACGCACTCAACTTCGATGGCGAGCCGTTCGACGCCCTGCTCTGGACGCCGACCGAACCAGCCGCCGAGCCCGCCGCCGAACCAATAGCCGAACCAGCCGCCGCGACGACCCCGGTACCGGTGGTGCGGCGGCTGCTGGTACCGGCAGCACCGGCCGGCCGGCCCGTCCCGGCCGAGGACCCGGTGTCGGAACTGATCCGGGACATCCAGACAGACCTGATCACCGCGCACAACGCCGCGATGTCGGTGCAGACCGCCCTGCAACTCGCCGCGCTGCGCCGCCCTGACGCCGCAACCGGCACACCGACCGCCAGCCCGACCCAGGCGCACGGCTACGCGGTGAGGGTCGGCTACTCACCGGCGGCGGGCATCACGGTCGCCGCGGAACCGGGCCGCGCGACAACAAGTGCCGACGTGCCGCCCGCGACGACCGTCAACGCGTTCAAGGCCCTAGCCAGTACCACGGTGACCGCGCTGGACGAGCCCGCGCTCACCGCGCTGGCCAGGGGCGAGATCGCCGCCGTGTTCGGCGCTGCCTACGACCAGGAGGACGCCAACCCGGCGATCCGGCTGGCCGAGGGCGCGCACGGCAGGCTCACCGAGGTGCTGGACATCGGCCGGCACGACGGGCAGTGGCACCGGGGTCTACTGCGCGGCCGGTACCGGCTCGACGGTTCGACGGCCACCGAACTGGCCGCCGGGGTGGTCGAGATCGGCTGGCAGGCGGCGCAGGTGTTCGCCATGCAGGTCGGACTGCACCTGTGCCTTGCCGACGCCCGTTTCGAGGTCGGCGGGAACGACCGGTGCGAGGTCGACGCGCAGCGGGCCGGCGCGGGCGAGGTCGTCCTCGACGTGGTCTCGATCGACCTGATCCCCTGGCCGTGGCTGCGGGTCAACGCGGAACTGCGCCAGGACGGTCAGGTGGTCGCCCGGATCCGGAACCTTGAGCTGCGCCTGCGGGTCGAGCGGGACCTGCCGATCGGCCCGGCCGCCGGTGGGGTGATTCCTCGGTTCTTCGGTCGCCGCAACAGCTACGGTGACCGGGCCCTGCTCAACGAATTCCACCTGACGCACAGCGCCCGCGGCGGCCTCGACATCGCGCTGGGACCGGAGTTCGCGCGCTACGCGGGACACCGCGCCACCCGGATGCCCAACCACGGGCTCCAACTGTGCGACCGGGTGATGGCGGTGGACGGCAACCGCGGCACGCTGACCAACGGCGGCGCGCACACCGAATACGACTCGCCAGCCGATTCCTGGTACTACCGGGAAACCGCGAACGCCTCGATGCCCAACGTCGTCTACATGGAGACCTCGTTGCAGTCCGCGTTGCTGCTCGGCTACTTCCTCGGCGCCACGCTGACCGCGCCCGAGGAAGATTACTGCCTGCGCAACCTCGACGGCACCGCGACCGTGCTGCGCGAGGTCGACCTGCGGGACAAGACGATCCAGCAGACCAGCAGGCTGCTGAACACCACGGTGATGATCGGTGCCGTGCTGCAGAGCTTCTCCTACGAGCTTTCCGTGGACGGCGAACCCTTCTACGCCGGCGAGTCGCTGTTCGGGTTCTTCAACGAAACCGCGCTGGCCAACCAGAACGGCCTCGACAACGGCGCGTACGTGCCGCCGTGGCTGGATGCCCGGCCGAACCGGCCTACGGTGCGCACCATCGACGTGGCAGGCCGCCGGGCGTCCGGCACGGGAATCCGGTGTGCCACCGGCCACCTCGCGCTGGTGGACGCCGTGCAGGTGGTGGACGGCGGCGGCAACTACGGCAAGGGCTATCTGCGCGCGGTCCGGCCGATCGCCGAGGGCGACTGGTTCTTCCAGTACCACTTCCACCTCGATCCGGTGATGCCCGGCTCGCTCGGTGTGGAGGCGGTCATCCAGGCCATCCAGGAATGGGCGGTCGACGCGGGGCTGGGTGAGGAGTTGGTGGACCCCGAGTTCGTGCTGCCCACCGACCTGCCGATGTCCTGGCGCTACCGCGGCCAGATCCTCGCCGACGACCGGGAAATGACCCTGGAAGTGCACATCAAGGACGTCCAGCGAGAGCGCGGCCGGGTTCGGGTGATCGGCGACGCCAGCGTGTGGAAGCCCACCATGCGGATCTACCAGCTCGATGACATCGCCGTGGAACTGCGCGACGCGACCGCCCGCCGATGACGTGCACCCGGAAGGAACGAAACCAATGACCACCACGGACCAGGACGAGGCGGCGACGCACCTGCCGCCGCTGTTCGCGCGCCGCGACGGACTCGACCCCATTCCGGAGTTGGCGCGGCTGCGCGCCGAGGCCCCGGTGACCAAGGTGCGCCATCACTGGGGTGCCTCCGCCTGGTTGGTGACCCGGTACGAGGATGTCCGGGCGGTGCTCGGCGACCACACCCGGTTCACCAGCGGCACGCCGCCGTACTTCGCAGGCGCGGCAACGGAGGCGGACAACGACGGGAAACCGGTGAACGGCATGGCCGGCACCGGCACGTTCATCGTGTACGACCCGCCGGAGCACACCCGCATCCGGCGGATGCTCATCCCCGAGTTCACCCGGCGCAGGCTGGCCCGGCTGGAGCCGTGGATCGAGTCGTCGGTGACCAGGCACCTCGACGCGATCGAGCAGGCCGGACCGCCTGCCGACCTGGTGGACTCGTTCGCCTTGCGGCTGCCGCTGTTGGTGATCTGCGAGCTGTTCGGGGTGCCCTACGAGGGCCGGGCCGACCTGCTGCCGCTGAGTACCACGTTCACCGATTTCACGCTGTCGGTCGAGGATCGCAGGGCGGCCGGCGAACAGATCAGCGCCTTCATGGTCGGTTTCGTGAAATCGCAGCGGGAGAAACCGGGCGACGGAATGCTCGGAATGCTGGTTCGCGAGCACGGCTCGGACCTCACCGACCGGGAAATGGCCGGCATCGCCGACATCATGCTGCTGGCCGGCTACGAGACGACCACGGCAATGCTGTCGTTGGGCACCCTGGTGCTGTTGCGCAACCCGGAATACGTTCCGCTGTTGTTCGCCGGTGACCAGCCGCTCGACCATCTGATCGAGGAACTGTTGCGTTATCTGTCGGTCACGCACAACGCGTTTCCCCGGATCGCCCAGGAGGACGTCGAAATCGGCGGCCAGCAGATCAAGGCGGGGGAGCTGTTGGTGTGCTCGCCGCCGATCGCCAACCGGGACGAGCAGCTCGGCACCGACATGGACCGTTTCGACCCGACCCGCGCGGTCAACCAGCATCTCGCCTTCGGCCACGGCATCCACCACTGCATCGGTGCCCCGCTGGCCCGGCTGGAGATGCGGATCGCCTATCCGGCGCTGTTCCGCCGGTTCCCCGAGCTGCGGCTGACCGTGCCGTTCGAGGACATCTCCTGGCGCGCCAACACCAACATCTACGGCTTGGACTCGCTGCCCGTCACCTGGTGAGTCGAGGAAAGGGGTTCACACGATGATGGGGCACACCGCCGAGCCGTCGGCGCGGTCCACCGCACGCTGGTTGCCGGTGATCATGTTGGCGCTGGGCACCTTCTGCGCGGGCACCGACAACTATCTCATCGCCGGCGTCCTGTCCAGCATGGCCAAGGACCTGCACGTCTCGGTGGCCGGCGCCGGCCAGTTCGTGACGGCCTACTCGATCTCCTACGCGGTGGGCGCGCCGATCGTGATGACCGTGCTGCGGGTGCGGTCGGCACGGCGGATGCTGGTCACCGCGATCGGACTGTTCGTCGTGGTCAACGTCCTGGCGGCGGTGGCCCAGGACGCGGCGATGATGGCGGTGGCGCGGGTTCTGGCCGGCTGCCTCGGCGGCCTCTACAGCCCGCTGGCGGCGGCCACCGCGACCGGTATGGTGGCCGCCGACCGGCGTGGCCGGGCGCTGGCCGTCGTGCTCGGCGGTACCTCGGTGGCGACCCTGGCCGGTGTGCCGATCGGCATCTGGATCGCGCACCTGTCGTCCTGGCGGGGCGCGTTCCTGTTCGTCGCGCTGCTCGCGGTGATCGCCGCGATCGGGGTCGTGCTGACCGTGCCGAACGGCGGCGCGACCCCGACGGTGCCGCCGAGGGCCAGGGTGGCGCCCCTGCGGCAGCCGTCGGTGCTGCTGGCGCTCGGCGTGACCGTCGCGGGCCTCGGTGCCGGTTTCATGATCTACACCTATCTTCAGCCCCTGTTCGCCGCCCAGCCCGCGGTGGGCGGCGGAGCCGTCGGCCCACTGATCATGGTGCAGGGCGCGGGCGCTCTGCTCGGGCTGTGGCTGGGCAGCTGGCTCGTGGACCGCTACGGCGGTCGGCCGGTGCTGTTGGTCAGCCTTGCCGTGTTCACCGTGGATCTCGCGCTGCTCCCGCTGACCTCCCGCTCGCTGGTCACGGCGTTCGTGTTCGTTGCCGTGTGGGGTGTGGTGGGTTGGGCGTTCGTGCCGGCCCAGCAGTACAGCCTGATCGCCACCGAGCGCGCCGAGCTGGCGCCGATCCTGTTGTCGCTCAACGGATCCGCGATGTACATCGGCATCGCGGCCGGCTCGGCGGTCGGCGGCTTCGTCACCGCGTCGTTCGGGCCGGACCGGTTGTGGTTGTTCGCCACCGCGTTCGCGGCGGTCGGGCTGGTGCTTGCGTTGGTCCGGTCACTTCAGGCCCGCTCGAACGAACGCGCTGACGATGTGCCGGCGCAGCGCGACGTAGAGCACGAACACCGGTAGACAGGCGAGGCCGGCGACGGCCATCAGCGGTCCCCAGTACGTGCCCTGGGTGCCCTCGCTGATCATGAAGCTGCGCAGTCCGAGTTGGAGCACGTCGTTGCTGCGTTGCAGCACCATCGCCGGCCAGAAGTACTCGTTCCAGGCCGTCACGAACAGCAGGATGGACAGCGCGGCCAGCGGGGCGCGCAGGTTGGGCACCACGATCGTCCACAGCGTCGACCACGACGACCGGCTGTCCACCTTGGCCGCTTCCAGCAGCTCCTTGGGGAACCCGTCGACGTGCTGGCGCAACAGGATGACGCCCAGCGCCGAGCACAGGTTCGGGATGATCACCCCGGCCAGCGTGTTGAGCAGGCCGAGTTGCAGCAGCAGCACGTAGTTGGGCAGCATGGTGACCTGGAACGGGACCACCCAGGTGCCGACGAACGCGAGGTAGAGCAGTCGCTGGAAGGGGAACCGCCAGGCCGCGAAGGCGTAGGCGGCGAACAGTCCGACCAGCAACTGGCCCAACGCCGTCAACACCGCGACCAGCGTCGTGTTGACCAGCAGCTGGGCGATGTCGACCAGATGCGCCGCGGTCACGAAGTTGTCGATGGACAGCGGCCAGGGCAGCGGGGTCAGCGCGAGCACGTCCGCAGGCCGGCGGAACGCCGTAGCGTAGAGCCAGTAGATCGGGAACGCACAGAGTACGCCGAGCACGCCGAGGACGACATGCCCCGCAACGGCTCGCCAGCGGGACTGGGCCGCGCCGGCAAAATCCACAGTGGACAAGATGGGCCCCTAGTTGTCGTGTACGGTCAGTTTCTCGGTCAGCCACACCAGTACCGCGGCGAGCAGGGCGAAGACCACGAACAGCACCACCCCGGCCGCGGTGCTCAGGCCGGCGTCGAAGCTGTGGAAGCTGAAGTCCCACAACAGGTAGTAGACGTTGGTGGTGGCGCCGGCCGGACCGCCCTGGGTGATCGTGTCGATCAGCGGGAACGTCCACTGCGCCGACAACAGCACCGTCATCAGCACCAGGAAGACCAGCGTTGGGGACAACAGCGGCAGGGTGATCCAGCGGGTGATCTGCCCGTGCGAGGCGCCGTCCATCGCAGCGGCCTCTGTGTAGTCGCGGTTGATGTTGGCCAGCCCGGCGGCGACCACCAGCACCGCGAAGCCGAGCAGGTACCACCCGGTCATCACGATGATCGCCGGCTGCGCCCAGGTCGCGTTCTGCAACCAGTTGACATGCGTGCCGAGCACCCGGTTCAGCGCGCCGTTGTCCGGGTCCAGCAGCCACTGCCACACCGCGGCGCTGGCCACCGGCGGCACCAGGAACGGCGCGAACACCAGCGCCTGGTACAGCCCACGGGCCCGGCCGTGGACCCGTTGCGTGAGCAGGCCGACGACCAGCGGCACCACGATGGTGAACGGCAGCAGACCGATGATCACCTCGACCGTCCGCCACACCGCCTCGCCCACCGAGGGCAGGTCCAGCAGCCGGCCGTAGTTGGACAGCCCGGCCGGCGTCATCGGCTCGGTGGGCAGCAGATCCCAGGAGTAGAACGACAACTGCGCGGTCTGCACCAGCGGCCGGTAGGTCCAGATGGCGAGCAGCACGATCGCCGGCGTGAGATACAGATAGGGCGACAGCCCGCGCAGCAGCCGCCGGGCCACCTTCGGCCGGGCCGCCTTGGGAGCCGGCAGGGCCACCGGAACGGCGATCTCGACAAACATCATCCGTCCTTGGTGAGTTCGAGGATCTGGCGCGCGGTGTCCTCGGCGTCGAGGTCGTAGACCGGATCGGCGGCGCCGACCGCCACCGCGGTGGCGACGAAGGTGCCGTCGATCAGGTCGATCCTGCTGAAGCCTGCTCCGCCGACGCCGCGCATCCGGCCCGGTGGCGGCAGCGGGTCCAGCCGGTAGGCCAACGCTGGCGACACCCACACCGGAATACCGGCAAGGGCGCCGCAGCCGGTGTGGTGCGCGTGCCCGGTGAGCACCAGCCGCACGTCGCTGGCGGCCAGCGCGGCGGCCAGTTCCTCGGCGTCGCGCAGCCGCAACAGATGCACCGGGGCAACCGGGGACGGCAGCGGCGGATGGTGCAGCACCAGGATGGTGCCGCGCGGAGCCGGCCTCGCCAGCTCCGCGCGCAACCAGGCCAACTGCTCGGGTACCAACCGACCGTCCGGACGACCGGGGATCGTGCTGTCCAGCGCGATGACCCGCACCCCGCCGATCAGGTGCACCGAGTCGAGCGGTCCCGACGGCGGTGTGTCCAGCGGTGTGTCGAGCAGTTCGGCGGCGAACGCGGTGCGTTCGTCGTGGTTGCCCATCGCGTACACGACCGAGGCACCCAGCCGCTCGGCGGCCGGCCGCAGCAACGCGGCCAGCCGCCGATAGGCCTCTGGCTTGCCGTCATCGGCGAGATCACCGGTGAGCAGCAGGCCGTGCACCCTGATCCCGGCGGCGAGCACCCTGTCGATCGCACGCTCCAGCGCGCCGAACGTGTCGACACTGCCGTGCAGCAACTCGCCGTCGGGGCAGATGTGCGTATCGCTGAACTGGATCAGCGTCAGCTCGGGCGGGTTCACTTGCTACCGGTGGGCATGAAACCGGCCGCCTGCTGCTCGGCCGCGCTGAGCGTGGTCTGCGGATCGGCGTTGTCGAACACCGCCTTCTCCACCGCCGACATCATCGTGTCGCGCACTTCCTGGTAGTTGCTGCCAGGGAAGGCGGTCCACGGCTGGACGTGCGCGAGCTGTGTCACGTTCGGCGTGATCAGCGGGTTCTGCGCGGCCCAGGTCTGCAGGTGCGCCGGGTCGGTGAGCAGGCCGGAGCGCAGCGGCAGGTAGCCGATCTTGCTGGTGATCATGTCGTAGGACTGCGGGCTGGTCAGGAACTGGATCAGATCCCAGGCGGCACGCTGCTTGGCCGGGTCCTTGGCGAAGATGAACAGCGCGGCGCCGGAGTTCGTGGGCACCGTGGCGTGGCCCGCGTAGCTGGGCAGCCCCGCCGCCTGGAGGGTCCAGCCGCCGTTCTTGGCGCCCTGCATGAAGGTGCCCTGCAACGAACTGCTCTCCAACATCATGCCGAGGTCGCCGCGGGTGAACTCGGTGACGGCCTGGAGCTGGCTGAGATTCGGCATTGCGTTGGTCTTGACCAGGTTCTGTGCCGCCTGCACGACCTGGACCACCGGCTTCTGGTCGAAGGTCAGCGTGCTGCGGTCGCCGGAGATGACCTTGCCGCCGTTGGAGTCCACCAGACTCTGGAAGCACCAGTCGGTGGCCGACTTGGTGAGGCAGTCGAGGTAGCTGCCGTCCTTGCCGGTGACCTGCTTGATCTTCTGGGCGTCCTGCTGGACCTGCGCCCAGGTCGTCGGCGGCTCGGCCGGGTTGAGGCCGGCCTGCTGGAACAGTGTCGCGTTGTAGTACAGCACCGGGGTGGACAGCACGAACGGCACACCGTAGGTCTTGCCGTTCACGTCACCGAGGGTGCGCACCGAGGGGTAGTAGGGGAACGAGCCACCGAAGTTCGCCTGCACCGCGTTGCTGCCGACGAGGTCGTCCAACTGCTTGGCACCGAGACCCTGGGCGGCGAAGTCGAGGGCGTCGAAACCGAGCTGGGCGACGTCCGGCGGGTTACCGGCCGCGGTCTCCTCCTGCACGCTGGACGCCGCGTTGTGCGCCGGGTTCGGGTCGCTGCCCGTCGGCTTCTGCGGGGTGACCGTGATGTTCGGGTACTTCTTCTCGAAGGCGCTGATCAGCGCCTTGAAGGTGTCCGTCCAGGCGCCGGCGAGGCCGAAGTTGTAGCTCTCGAACACGATCGACACGTGCTGGTTCGCGGCCAGCTCCGGCGCCTGCGCGACGGGGCCGGCCGGACCGGCCGATGGGGTGCCGACTCCACAGGCCGTGACGCCGAGCAGTGTGGCAAGGCCGAGTACGGCCGCCACACGCGAGCGGGAGATGATCATGCGGGCACTCCTTGTTCCGTTTCTTCGGTGGGACGGATGTGCGGCAGGACAACCTCGTCGGTGTCGTCCTGCCAGATCAGGCGGCGCCCGGTGGCGCGGTGAAAGAGGTGAACCTGCCCGCCGGCGGGGGACAGGCCGATCTCCTCGCCGAGGGTGAGGCCGAGTGGACGCGGTCCGCGCAGGCAGATCCGTGTGTCGCCGACAGTGCAGTGCGCGACCTCGTCGCCGCCGAGGTTCTCCAGCAGCGTGACGACCCCGCGCAGCGGGGCACGGGTGGCGCCCTGTCGGCGCAGGTGTTCGGGGCGGATGCCGAGGTAGATCTCGGTCTCCTCGGAGTCGGCGATGTGGCCGAGCGGCAGTTCGATGCCGGCGCCGACCGCGTGCAGTTCGCCGTTGCGGCTGGTGACGCGGGCCGGTAGCAGGTTCATCGGGGGTGAGCCGAGGAAGCCGGCGACAAAGGTGGACGCCGGCCGGTCGTAGACCTCGGCAGGGGAACCCACCTGTTCCAGCCTGCCCTTGTTGAGAATCGCGATCCGGCTGGCCATGGTCATCGCCTCGACCTGGTCGTGGGTGACGTAGAGGAACGTCGTGCCGAGTTGCCGATGCAGCTCGACCAGTTCGTAGCGGGTGGCCGCGCGCAGCTTGGCGTCCAAGTTGGACAGTGGCTCGTCCATCAGGAACGCACTGGGGTCGCGGACCAGCGCGCGGCCGAGGGCGACCCGCTGCCGTTGGCCCCCGGAGAGTTCGCGTGGCCTGCGGCCGAGCAGCTCGGTCAGCTCCAGTGCGGCGGCCACCTCGGCGACCTTGGCCCGGATCGCCTCGCGGGGACGTCGGCGGGCGCGCAGCGGGAAGCCGATATTGCGTTCCACCGACAGGTGTGGATAGAGCGCGTAGCTCTGGAACACCATCGCGATGTCCCGGTCTCGCGGTGGCACGTGGGTGATGTCCCTGCCGTCGAGCTCCAGCCGGCCGTCGCTGAGCGGGATGAGCCCGGCGATCGTGCGCAGCAGCGTGGACTTCCCGCAGCCGCTGGGGCCGAGCAGGACCAGGAACTCGCCGTCGTTGACGTCGAGGGTGACTCCGTCGACCGCGGTGACGGAACCGAACCGTTTGGTCGCTGCCTGAATTCGGATGTGACCCACCGAATTGTCCTCCGATTGCTCGTGCTCGCCGCTACCTGCCGCAAGGCGGCCGAATCTCAGCAGCCCGGAATGTATCCGGAATGTCTTTCAAGTGAACGGAAGCTTAGCTTGGCCCTGATTCGTATCGTTCGATCGGAGTTCGTTATGGCCAGGACAGAAATAATTCATCGAGTCGAACTTCCACCTAATAGTGACAGGCTTACCGGTGAATCGGGTCGTCTTATTGTCAGGTTGAATCGCCGCTGGTCAGCTGGCATCGGATATCGCCAGAACCAATCGGGCCAGTGAAACGCCGAACCGTCCGTGCGTGGCCACCGGCCGGCCGGAACACTCGGGTATCGCCAATTATGTCGACCGCTCCGAGATGACAGCGAGGCACAACGTGGGCACCTCGGCCGAGGAGATGAACCTACGCGTACTGGCGATTCGGGAGGAGGCCGAGGACGTCCGCTCCTATGTCCTTGCCGACCCGGATGGCGCCGAGCTACCGGCCTGGGAACCAGGCGCGCACATCGACCTGTTACTGCCCGGCGAGCTGGTTCGCCAGTACTCGCTGTGCGGGCGGCCGGGGGAGCGTGGCAGCTACCGGGTCGCCGTGCTGCGTGCGGACAACGGCCGGGGTGGGTCGCGGCTGCTGCACGAGCGGGTGCGGATCGGTGACGAGCTGAAGGTGGGTCGCCCGCGCAACAACTTCCCGCTCGCCGAGGCGGCCGGCCATCTGTTCGTGGCAGGCGGCATCGGTATCACCCCGCTGCTGCCGATGATCCACGAAGTGGCGGCGCTGGGCGCGGACTGGCGGCTGTACTACGGCGGCAGGAGCCGGTCCCGGATGGCGTTCCTCGGCGAGCTGGCGGCCCTCGCCGAGGCGGACGCCAGGGTGCGGGTGCTGCCCGAGGACGAGCACGGCCTGCTGCCGTTGGCCGAGATCCTCGGCGGGGTCGACGACACCACCGTGGTGCACTGCTGCGGCCCCGAGCCACTCCTTCAGGCGGTGGAACGGGTCTGGGCCGGTCGCCCCGCGGACTCGCTGCGCACCGAACGGTTCCAGGCTCGCGAGGACCTCGCACCCTCGCCCGACCGGACGTTCGAGGTGGTGGTGTCCAGCAGCGGGCGGATCGTCCCCGTCGCCGTTGGGGAGTCCATCATGGACGTGCTCGGCGCTGCCGGCATCGACGTCCCGTTCTCCTGCCGGGAAGGCACCTGCGGGAGTTGCGAGACGGCCGTGCTCGACGGCGAGGTCGAGCACCGCGACTCGGTGCTGTCGGAGGCCGAGCAGGCCACCAACACGACGATGATGCTGTGCGTCTCCCGTGCGCGCTCGGCACGGCTGGTGCTCGACCTGTGATAGCCAGCGGCCATCGGACGGTAGGCATTCGTCATTCATCACGTCGCTTTTGTTGACCTCCGCCACACTTCCAATCCCGGCCAACGCGGGCTTTCGAGATCACCTCGACCTGCCCGGACGAACGGCGAATGTCGAGGAGATCGGATACCAATCATGCAGCTCACCATTCTTGGGTGCCGGTCGGGTTCACCGGCGGATGGTCAACCCAGCTCCGGATATCTGGTGGAGACGGCAGGCGCTCGCCTGCTACTGGACTGCGGGCCGGGTATCGCGGTCGCGTTGAGCGAGCGGGTGACACCCTGGACCCTGGACGGGGTGGTGATCAGCCACCTGCATTCCGACCATTGCTACGATTTGTTGCCGATCGGCAAGTCGATCCTGTCCAGCACCCTGGAAGTCCCCGGCGGTCCGCGCCGCAGGGCCGAGCGGCCCCGCTCCGTTCCGCTGCTGGCCCCGGCCGGTTCGTCCGAGCTGTTCGCGCGGTGGGCGAAACTGTTTCCGGTGACCACGATTCCGATGCTGGACCGGGCCTTTGAGACCGGTTTCGACGTACGGGAATACTACGATGGGGCGAGTTATCGGATCGGCGACTGTGCCATTTCACTGCGCGAGCTGAAGCACGTGCGGACCAACTGTGGAATCCGGGTCGAATCACCGACCGGCACGCTGGTCTACAGCGGAGACACCGGTATGACTCCGGCGTTGGTGGAACTGGCGGCCGGCGCCGACGTCCTGCTGTGCGAGGCCACCTTCTCCGAACCGGACCGCTCCGAACACGGTCACCTGGCCGCCGCCGAGGCCGGCCAGGTCGCCGCCGAGGCCGGGGTCGGTGAGTTGGTGCTCACCCACTTCGCCTCGACCGAGCCACAGTGGCTGGCCTCCCTTCCCCGCGCCGCCGCCACCGAGTTCGACGGCCCGATCCGGCTGGCCGCCCCCGGCCTGCGTATCCCGGTCACCTCCGCGCTGGGCGCCGCTCACCCGTGAGCCGAGCAGAGCGCCAATGGCAGTGAACACCGGCGACCTGTGCCGCCGGCCCGCCTCCGCTTCGGGGTGACGGTCGATCCGCGGTGGATTCCGCATTCCTTTCCGGACCGTCTCCGGGATGACTCAGCATTCACGCAGCGAAATTCAGCCGACCAGCCGGATCAGGTGTCCGGCGCCGTCCGAACCGCCCGGATTTCTCAAGTCGCTGAACTGCGACTATTCGCTTGTGGATGGCCGGATTGCCGGATCGCCATCAGCCGTGGCACGCGGGATCTCGTGGCATGAGGTGCCGCGACCGTCCGGACCATGTAGGCAGAGGGGACGATCCGAGCGTCGACCGATGGAGTCCGTTCATGCTTGGTGCCGGGACCAACGAACCCGTCGCCATGGTCGGAGTGACCTGGAACGGCGTTGGCGGGCCGATCCGAGCCGGGTGTCCCGTGAGGTCTGAGTTAAATCGGTTGCATGACGTATAGCACTCGCGCCCAGGCCAGTCAAGGACGGTCGATGCCAGGTGTCCGGCCACTTTCCGGACGTGGTGCTCGGGTTCGATCGGGTTGTGGCTTGACAGTGCGCTGGTGTCTGGTCATCATTATGTGAAACCGATTGCACAATATTCTATATGTATCGTACCGACGCTGACGAGGGATTGCGAGGGCTCCTGTCGATGGCGGACGTGGTGTTCATCAACCGCGTCGAGATCGACCACGGGTGCCGGCGCCGTCCTCGTCGCAACGGCCGCTGACCAATCTTCGCGCGTGCCTTCGCGTGAACTGATGGAAATCCTGCTTTTCGACCACTGTCTCACGTTCACCAGGTTCTGTTGCCCCGACTCCTCTCCGGTGCCGCACTCAGCCTACTGAACGTCGAATGTGTCGCTCCGCAGGTGTCAGGCGAACGCACAAGAAGTGCAGAGATGGGCGCTGAAGCGGCCGAACGGCGCTACGGTTCGTTGTTTAGTTGTTCACCCAGACTATCGGTTGGTAGATGTGTCAACCTGAAGTCGAATATTTCACCGGTCGTCAACCCGATCTTGATGGGGGTATGCATGGGACCGTTCGACGGGCACGGGGTCGACGGCATGGGTGTCCTGTCGCATCACGTGGACAGGATCGCCTTTCAGGACGAGGACGGTCGGCTGACATATGCGCAGGCCAGGGATACGGTCTATCGAATCGCTGGCGCGCTGCGCCAGGTCGGGGTGTCGGCAGACGACATGGTCGCCTTCACCGCACCGTTCAGCACCTTCACCTGCTTGTTTCAGTACGCGGTGAACGTTCTCGGCGCGGGCCACCTCGAACTGCCGGGATACCTGCCGGTCTGGCAGCGCGCGCAGATCGCGGCCGAGGCAGGGGCGCGGCTGATGGTCGTCGACCCCGCTGTCGTCGACGACGAGGAACTGCGCTACTTCCGGGAGGTCGCCGACGTCGAGGTGATTGCCACCGGTCCGAGTCCGGCAGTGGCCAACCTGGCTGATCTGGCGAAGCGAGAATCGGCCCAGCCGTTCACTGTTGACATCGATCCACGTTCGCCGATGTCGGTCGACCTGACCGGCGGCAGCACCGCCCGGCCGAAGCTGGCTGTTCGACGGTTCAACGCACATCCGGATGGCATGGCCGAATTGTTTTTCTCTACCGACCATCCGGTAAAGATGCTCAAGACCAGCCGAATGTCCAATGTGGGCAGCGTGATGGTGCGCAGTACCCTTGCCGGCGGAGGGACCGTGTACTCGCGTCACGGATTTGATGCCCTTGCGGTACTCGGGAGCGTCGAAACGGACGGTCTTACCCATCTGTTCCTGCCGCCGCCCTATCTTCGTGCTCTGCTCGACGTGACAATTCCCGGCTTCTACGACCTGTCGAGCCTGCGTTGCGTTGTGACCTCGACCGCTCCCGCGTCGGTGGCGCTCATGCGCAGGGCGATCGACGCGTTCGGCCCGATCGTCCATCACGTGTACGGCCAGACCGAATCGGGAATGGTGACCGTGCTCGGACCGGCCGACTATGTCGCGGACGCACCGGCGGGACGGTTGGCCACCTGCGGTCGGGCGCATCCGTCGACCGCCGTCGACATCCGTGACCACGACGGCAGGTCACTGGAGAAGGGCCGGCGCGGGGTGATCTGGTGTCGGACTCCGTGGCCCTATGACGGCTACTGGGACGGCTTGCGCCAGGAGGCCGAGCGTGGCAACTGGCAGTCCACTGGTGACATCGGCTGCCTTGACGAGGACGGATATCTGACCGTACTCGGGCGCGAGTTCGATGCGGTGGATCGCGACGGGACGCTGGTGCTGCCGCGCGAGGTCGAGGAGTGCGTCGCCGAACACCCCGACGTCAGGGAGGCGGTCGCGTTCGGAGTGACGACCGGCGGCCGGAGCGATCTGTTCGTCGCGGCCGTCCTGTCCCCAGGAAGGCAGACTTCCGCCGAAGCACTGCGGTCGTGGGTCGCGTGCCGGCTCGGGCCAGGGTGTACGCCGGACGTGGTCGAGTTCATCGCCACGATCCCGATGACCTATGCGAACAAACCCGACCGAGTCCTTCTGCGCTCTCGCTTCGGCTCCGCGGGAACGAGTTCTCTGCCGGGCGGTTGATGGACGCGACCGGGCCCTCCTGCCATTGCGGTTGCCGAGAAACCCAGGTTGACGCCGACCAGTTCGCCGTGTCCCGCGGCCTGGCGGCCCGCAGGTCGACACATCGTGACTACCCCCAGAAACTGCCGAAGATCCGTGCCGCGCGCTGTGATCTCGGTGTCGCGACGAGACAGAGACGAGGCTGGACAATGGTTACCGCTGGAGTTCATCCGAAGACCGTGCAGGCCGTGATGGCCTGCGGCTCCGATGAGTTACGGCCCTCGGACGTGGCGCTGTGGGCGCGCGGGAGGTCCGGCTACAGTCTGGAAGTCGCCAAGGAAGCGGCCGAGCGGATGGCGGCCTCGGTGGCGCTGCGGGACGAGGTGATCGCGACCGGCATGCCGGTCTACGGCGTGACGACGGGGTTCGGCGACTCCAACACCCAGCACATCTCGGTGGCGAAGGCCGCCGCGTTGCAACAGAACCTCATCCAGTACCACTTGGTCGGCAGCGGTCGGCTGGCCTCCCCGGACACGACGAGAGCCACGATGCTGATCCGGGCGAACTGTCTGGCGCGCGGCTACTCGGGCGTGCGGCGCGAGGTCGTCGAGCTTCTCCTCGCCTGCCTGGACAACGACGTGCTACCGATCATCCCGGAACGGGGATCGGTCGGCGCGAGCGGAGACCTCGTACCGTTGTGCTATCTGGCCGACATGCTGACCGGTCACGGCGACGCGCTCTACCGAGGCGTGCGGGTCGCGGCGGCGGACGCCCTGCGGGACGCCGGTCTGGTACCGGTGGTGCTCGGCCCCAAGGAAGGACTGGGGTTGATCAACGGCACCTCGTTCATGTCGGCGTTCGCCGTGCTGGCGCTCGCCGACGCGGCCGAGGTCGCGTTCGCGGCCGACGTGTGCACGGCACTGTCCTCGGAGGTGCTGCTCGGAAACCGTGGGCACTTCGCTCCCTTCATCCATGCGCAGAAACCACACCGCGGTCAGGTTCGCAGTGCGCGGCGCATCCTTGAGCTGCTGGAGGGATCCGAGCTGTCGCGCGACCATTCGCAGGTACTCGATGCGAACCCGGACATCGGCTCGGCCGGGTACCAACGGTTGGTGCAGCCGATCCAGGACCGCTACTCGGTGCGCTGCGCGCCGCATGTCGTCGGAGTCCTCTACGACACCCTTGACTGGGCCGATCAGTGGCTGGACACGGAGATCAACTCCACCAACGACAATCCGCTCTTCGATCCGACCGGCCAGACCGTGTACAACGGGGGCAACTTCTACGGGGGCCATGTTGGGCAGGCCATGGACTCGCTGAAGACGGCGGTGGCGAATACCGCGGATCTGCTCGACCGGCAGCTCGCGCTCGTCGTCGACGAGAAGTTCAACAACGGACTCACGCCCAACCTGATCCCCCGGATTGCCGACAACAGTCCACGGGCGGGACTGGAACACGGATTCAAGGGCGCGCAGCTGGCCTGTTCCGCGCTGACCGCCGAGGCGCTGAAGAACAGCGCGCCTGCTTCGGTCTTCTCCCGTTCGACGGAGGCGCACAACCAGGACAAGGTCAGCATGGGGACCATCGCGGCGCGGGACGCCCGGACGAGCGTCGAACTCACCGAACAGGTGGTCGCTCTGCACCTGGCCGCGCTGTGCCAGGCGGTCGACCTACGGGGCGGCCCGACCATGCTGGGGCACGGAACGCGGGCCGCCTACGAACTCGTCCGTGATCACGTTGGCTACCTCGAACACGACCGCAGGCTGGAGAACGAGATCGCGCTCGTTGTCGAGGCCGTGCGTGGCGGTGCCCTGCGTGCCGCCGTCGATGCTGCCACCTCACCCCGTCGCTGAGCGTCTATCACGGTAGGAGAACACGGTGATCTCCCAGGAGCGGAACGACACCCTGACCCGGCTCGGCGCCGGCACACCCATGGGTGAGCTGCTGCGGCGATATTGGTGGCCGGTGGCGTTCAGCGCCGACCTGCCGCGTCGCGACATCCGCAAGGTCCGGTTGCTCGGCGAGGATCTCGCGCTCTATCGCCTGCGCAGCGGTTCCATTCATCTGATGAGCGACCGATGCCCGCACCGGGGCGTCGCGCTGTCCTACGGAATCGTCGAGGACGAGGGCGTCCGCTGCCCGTATCACGGCTGGCTCTTCGACGGCAGCGGCGCCTGCCTGGAACAACCGGGCGAACCAGCCGACTCCACGTTCAGGAACCGGGTCAGGGCGAAGGCCTACCGCGTCGAGGAGTTCGGCGGACTCGTATGGGCCTATCTCGGCCCGGAACCGGTACCGCTGCTCCCGCGATACGACCTGTTCGGTTGGGAGAACGCGATCCGGGACGTCGGCCACGCGACGATCCCCGCCAATTTCATGCAGATCCAGGAGAATGCCGTCGATCTCGACCACGTCGCCTGGCTGCACGGTCGATACAGTCAGTGGCTGGCCGGTCGCGGCATGGCCGATGAGATCCCGAAGATGTTCACCCAGCGCAACGAGGTCGTCGCGTTCGACAAGACCGACTACGGCATCCTGATGCGGCGGCAGTTGCGGGGCCAGGACGAGACGGCCGACGACTGGGCCGTCGGTCACCCCCTGATCTTCCCGAACCTGCTGCGTATCGGCGGCGGTGGCAGTTACGGCTTCCATATCCGGGTGCCGATCGACGACGAGAACACCTGGGCACTGTGGTACACGGCGTACCTGCCGGGTGACCGGCCGCTCGCCGAACCGGAGCCGGTGACCTCCTACGAGATCCCGTGGCGTACGGAAAGCGGCGAGTTCCTGCTCAACAACGTGGAAGGCCAGGACATCATGGCCTGGGTCACGCAGGGGAGGATCGCCGATCGCACCACCGAACACCTCGGAGCCGTCGACCGAGGGGTGATTCTGTTGCGGCAGATGTTCTTCGAACAGATGGACCGGGTCGCGAGCGGGAAGGACCCGATCAACGTGTTCCGGGACAGCAACGACGCGTTGATCGAGGTTCCGCAGGAACGCGAGAAGTTCGGGAAGGGGTCCGGATATCTGGCGGACGTGCTCGCGGCGACCCAGTCCAGGTTCAGCCCGCGTCGTGACGAGATCGTCCGCCGTTTCGCCGAGGCGGACCAGGCCGAAGCCGACGCGGACCAGGCCGAGGCGGACCAGGCCGACGCGGTCGCGCAGGTCCTGGTTGCCTCGGAAGGCCGGCGGCCGACCGACGGCTGAGCGGGTCGCCGCCGGGCGGTCCACGACGGAAAGAGGAACACGTGGCCGACACGCACACCGTCGAAACCACGACCGGCCGGGTCCAGGGCGGCCGCGGTAAGGGGGCGATCGCGTTTCGCGGTGTGCCCTATGCCGCCGACCCGGCTGGGCCCCTGCGTTTCGCGCCACCGTCGCCGCATCCGGGCTGGACGGGCGTTCGCAGCGCCCTCGAACCAGGGCCCGGCGTTCCGCAGGCGCCGTCGCGACTCGCCTCGATCATGGGTACTCCGCAGGGCCGGTTCGCCGAGCAGGGCTGTCTGGCTCTCAACGTATGGACCCCGGACACCACCGGACGCGCACCGGTCCTGTTGTGGCTGCACGGTGGCGCGGGAGTCACCGGAGCGTCCGGCTGGTCCTGGTACGACGGTGGCCGCCTTGCCGCCGAACAGGGCATCGTCGTGGTGACGCCGAACTATCGACTCGGGCCGCTCGGCTACCTCTATCTGGCCGAGGTCGCCGACGATCTCGGCGCCGGAAACTTCGGTTGGCTCGACCAGGTGGCGGCGCTGGAATGGGTCGTTGCCAACATCGAGGCCTTCGGCGGCGACCCACGGTCGATCACCGTCGGCGGCCACTCCGCGGGCGCGCCGGCCGCTGCGCTGCTTGCCGTCGCCCCACGCACCCGTCGACACGTTCGACGTATCTTCCTGCAGAGCGGCGCTCTTGACATGCCGGCGCAGCCGATCGATCAGGCCGCCGAGGTAGCCGCCGACTACCTGGCGATCCTGGGTATCGGCAAACATGACATCGCGCGCCTTCGCGAGCTGGACGCCGGCGAACTGGTGGCGGCCTCCGGCCGGCTGACGGCCTCGCGCGCGCGGCTGGGCAACGTGGCGATGCCGATCGGGCTGGTGGCCGGCGAGACGCTACCGGCAGGCGACCCGGTCACGGAGCTGACCGGCGGTACCTGCCCCGAACTCGACATCATGCTAGGCACGACCGCCAATGAGATGGCGGCGTTCTTCCACCGCGATCCAAGGGCAGTCACCGCCGACAAGGCACAGATACTCGCCGCGCTGTCCCCGCTGCTCGGTGATGCGACGGAGGAGTTGTACGCGGGTTACGCCCAGGAGAGCCCTGCCGCGACACCGGGCAGGCTGCTCAGCGACCTGCTCGCCGACCGGCTGCTGCGGATGCCCGCTCTGCGGCTGGCCGAGCGACGTGCGCGGGACGGGCATGCCGCGCACCTCTACCAGTTCGACTGGTCGGCATCCGATTTCGGTGCCTGCCACTGCATCGACCTGCCCTTCGCCTTCGGCAACCTGCATTCCTGGCCGGACGCCGCGATGCTCGGCACCGCCGACCGAGCATCCCTCGACCACATCGCCCGGCCCCTCACCTCCGCGATCGGCGCCTTCGTCCGGACCGGCCGACCGCAGAATCCCGCTCTGCCCAACTGGCCCGCCTACGAACCTGCGGACAGGGCGACCATGCGATTCGACAACTTCAGCGAGGTCGTGGCCGACCTGGCCGCACCGCAACGGCGCCTGCACCAGAAACTGAGGCCGGATCAGAACTGACGCACCCAGCGGGTCTCGCGCTGCCGGCAGTGGCGAGATGAGCCACCGGACGGGCTTGCCGTTGCCGTGGCAGGCAGCCCGAGCAGGCCACCGCCGTCCGGCCGACATCGTCGGCCGAACGGGCGGCGGACCTCCCGCGCGCCGGTCTCGGCCACGCCGAAGATCGTGACCGGGAACGGTCAGGCGCGGTAGCTCCCATGCCGGAACTCCTCGACCAGCGTCGGGTGCGACGGGTTCCAGCCGAGTTCGGCTCGCGCCCTTGTTGCGGCGTTTGCCTGATCGAGCAGGAGGACTTCGGCGAAGTAGTCACCGAGGCGTCCGCGAGCCTCGTCGTCGGAACCGGGAACCGCTCCTGGCGCGCCCGCCGCGACGGCCGCGGCTTCGGTCAGTTCCGCGACGGTCGACCGCACGCCGTTGCCGACGAGGTAGTACCCACGAGCGGTGTTGTTCTCCAGCGCCCGCCGGAAGAAGTCCGCGAGGTCGGCAACGTGCACGGTGGACCAGTGCTGTTCTCCGGTGCCGAGCATGACGAGGTTGCCGGCGTCGTCCCGTGGCGAACCGAGGAGCACACCGGGGATCCCGCCACCGCCGTCGCCGTAGGCGATGCCGGCGACGGGCACGACGGTGCGCAACCCTTGTGCGTCAAGGGCTCGACGCTCGATCGGTTCCCGCCACGACACCAGGGCAGGTGCCTTGAAGGGCGAGTCCTCGGTGATGGCCGAGTTGTCCCCGTACACCCAGGCGCCGCTGGTGTGCAGGTAGGGCTTGCCGGTGTCGGTGTAGGCATCGATCACCGCGTCGACAACGGCGGAGTCCAGGTTCGCGCTGGTGGCGTCGCCAGGACTGGCGGCGTGGACGGCCCCGTCCGCACCGCTGAGCAGACGTGCGAGCGCCGTGCGGTCGTAGAGGTCGACCACTGCGGGCGTAGCGCCGCGGGCCGCGACGACCTTCGCCTGCGTGTCGTCGCGGACGACGGCGGTCACCCCGTGGCCGTTGGCCAGCAGTTCGGCGAGCACGTGCGATCCGATGAACCCGGTTGCACCGGTGAGTACGACCTTCATGGCCTTGGCCTTCCAGTGTGGCTATGACTTGAACTTTCAAGTCGAAGACTAGGCCGGTATGACTTGAAGTGTCAAGTCATGAGGGTGATGAAGTTGCGAATGTGCGGTGTCAGGCTGGCGCTGCCGCAAGGACAGCTTTAATACTCAAGTCATCACTGTTACGCTCGACCAATGACTGCTATCGAGGAACCGTCGACCGCCGACGGACCCGCGGAGCTGTGGCTCACCGAGGGTGAGTTGGCCTCGTGGCTGTCGGTGGTCCAGCTGATCACGCGGCTGCCCTGGGCCATCGACGCCCAGCTCCAGCGCGACGCCGACCTGAGCGTGATCGAGTACATCGCCATGGCGATGCTGGCCAAGGCGCCCGAGTGGACCGTGCGAATGAGCGAGCTGGCGGAACTGGCCAACGCCTCGCTGTCGCGGCTGTCCCATCTGGTCAAACGACTCGAATGCCGAGGCTATGTCCGGCGCGAGCCGGATCCCGCTGACGGACGCTTCACCAACGCCATCCTGCTCCCGGCCGGTAAGGCCAAACTGGAATCGGCCGCGCCCGGTCATGTCGCCTGTGTTCGTCGCCTTGTCGTGGACAACCTCTCCGCCGAGCGGCTGCGTCGGCTGGGGCGCGACGCCGAGCAGATCGTGCGGCGCATCGACTCACCGGCACGGTGATTCCCTGACCGAACGAACTCGACACGATCATTCCTGACGCCTACCGGCTCGGCCTCGCGACGTGATCCCGGCCGTTGCCGAAAGCCGCTGGCTGGTATTGCTTCGGCAAGCAATATACCATCGGATGATGCGGGCTCAGGAACCGCTCGACCAGGACGAAGAGCGGTTCTGGCGCGCCCTGCAACGGGTGACCATCGCCCTGCCCCGCGTACTCGACGACGATCTGTTGCGCAGCACCGGACTCACCATGACCGAGTACGCCGTGTTGATGAACCTCTCCGAATCGGCCGAGCACGAGATGCGAATGGCGGACATCGCCGCGGCCACCGCGCTGTCGGCCAGTCGGATCACCAGGGTGGTCGAGCAGTTGCGGTCGCGCGGCCTTGTCACCAAGCGCAAGTGCGCCGAGGACAGCAGGAGCAACATCGCCGGCCTCACCGCAGATGGCTTGGCCAAGCTCAGGGCGGCCTACCCCAGCCATCTGCGGAGCGCGCGGAGCCGGGTGATCGAGCATCTCGACCCGAGAACGACCAAGCGGCTCGCCACTGTGCTGCTGAAGATCGCCGAACAGCTCGACCCGGACGGCGCTCGGCCGCCCGGCCGCGCCTAGCCGACTCGGTCGGCCTTCCCGTTCAGCCCTGTCGTTCACCCCTGTCGTTCGGACTGCCCGCACCGGCTGATAGGACCACTTGACCCACGGCATGGCAGCGGCAGGTCAGGCTGCCCATGGCATTGCCGGTGCCCGCCGAGGTGTGCACGTTGACAAGGCGGGCCGGCCGGTTGAGGAGACGGCCAGCGGTGGGCGACGCCCGGTTGGCGGAGCGGGTGGTCAGATCCTGGCGGGGCCGCCCACCAGGAGGGTGGCCATCCGGGACAGGTCCTTGCGTTGTGTGTCGGCGAGCGCCGAGGTGAGAGCGTGAATCCGGTTGTCGACCCCGGCCGTGCACGCGCGGGCCAGTTCGTGTCCCTGCTTGGTCATCGACACCTGGATGCCCCGTCCGTCGTGCGGTGCGCGGATCCGGTGGACGAGGCCTCGGCGTTCGGCGCGGTCCACGAGGCCGGTCATGCTTGATTTGTCCAACCCCAGGTGCCGTGCGAGTTCCTGCATGCCGGGCGTGCGGTCGCGCAGCACGCCGAGCAGGCGTAACTGGATGACCGACAGTCCGTGTTCCGCGGCGACCTGACCCAGTTCGTGCTGCACCAGGAAAGACAGCTGAGCGAGGCCGTCCACGATCCCCAGGTCCACTTCGCCTGCGGTCGGTGCGGGGGAGTCGGGCATGCCTTCAGTTTAGCTCGTCTAGTACGTCGCACAAACTAGTTGACCTGGTACGTGTCACAAACTAATTTAGTTGGTATCACGTACTAGCTGACCAGGGGTCAGATAGATCCACATCGCACGAAGGAGTCACCCATGCGCGCCGCCGTTGTTCGCTCGTTCGACAGTCCGCCCCGCTACGAGGAACTCGACAGGCCGGTGCCCGACGACGGACAGCTGGTGGTGGACATACTCGCCGCCGGCCTGCATCCGAGGGTGCGCTCCGGGGCCAACGGCACCCACTACACCAGTGACGGGCACCTGCCGATGATCCCCGGCGTCGACGGGGTCGCCAGGTTGGCAGGCGGCCGGACCGTGTACTTCGCCGCCGACGTCGACGTGGTGATCGACTACACCTGGGGCGCCCCCACCCAGCGCGCCATTCCCGCGCTGCTGACCTACCGCGCCGAGCGCGACAAACCGCTGGACTGGATCCAGATCGGTTCGACGGCGGGGGCCGAGATCACCCTGCCCTCGTTCGTGCTGCGCGCGGCCAACCTGCGGATCATGGGCAGCGGGCAGGGATCGGTCACCGCCGCCGGCATCATCGCCGAACTACCTTCGCTGATCGACCGGTTCGCCGCCGGCACCCTCACCGCCGCCGCGCTGCCGGTGCCGCTGGCCGAGGTTGAAACCGCCTGGGAAGCGCCGACCCAACCCGGCCAGCGCCTCGTGTTCACCACCTCCGCCTGACCGCGACGAGAATCAGTCGAACCAGGCCCGTCAACACCTCGGAGACGTCGTCGAGAGCGCTGTCGGGCCGGCGGCGTTGACGACCGCGGTGGCCGGCTCCGCGCCGAGTCACGTCTGGTGACACAGGACACACTCGGTCACTCTTTTGACGGATGGTGACTTGTCGGTTACTCAACTACTAGTTAGTTAGCATATGCAACATCTAATTGTCATAAGGCGGTAACAATGTGTGGCATCACCGGTTGGGTCTCGTTCCACCGCGACCTGACCCAGGAAGCGCACGAGCTGGACGCGATGACGGCGACCATGTCCTGCCGGGGACCGGACGCGTCCGGCACCTGGTTCGCCCACCACGCCGCGCTCGGCCATCGCAGGCTCGCCGTGATCGACCTGCCCGGTGGTGCCCAGCCGATGACCGTCGACACCCCGGACGGTCCGGTGGCGATGGTCTACTCGGGCGAGGCCTACAACTTCACCGAGCTGCGCGATGAACTGCGCCGCCGGGGTGCCCGGTTCGACACCGACTCCGACACCGAGGTGGTGCTGCGCGGGTACGTCGAGTGGGGCGAGGCCGTCGTCGAGAAGCTCAACGGCATGTACGCCTTCGCCATCTGGGACACCCGCACCGACAAGCTGGTGATGATCCGCGACCGGATGGGCATCAAGCCGTTCTACTACTACGAGACCGAGGACGGAGTGTTGTTCGGCTCCGAGCCCAAGGCGATCCTGGCCAACCAGTTCGCCGATCACGTGGTCGGACTCGACGGCCTGCGCGAGATGCTCGCGTTCGCCAAGACACCCGGTCACGCCATCTGGGCGGGGATGCGCGAGCTTCGCCCCGGTCACCTCGCCGTCGTCGACCGTTCCGGGCTGCGCGAGACCTGCTACTGGGAACTGGAGGTCAGCGAGCACACCGACAGCCGGTCCGAGACCGTCGCGCACGTCCGCGAACTGCTCGACGACATCATCCGCCGCCAGCTCGTCGCCGACGTGCCGCGCTGCACGCTGCTCTCCGGCGGACTTGACTCCTCCGCGATGACCGCCATCGCGGCCGCACAGCTGCAGGAGCACGGGGAGGTGGTGCGCAGCTTCGCCGTCGACTTCCCCAACCAGGCCGAGAACTTCCGCGCCGAGGACATCTCGCCGACCCAGGACACCCCGTACGTGCACGCGGTCGCCGAGCACATCGTCTGCGAGCACCAGGACATCATGCTCGACGGCGGCGCCATGGCGGACCCGGCCGTGCGCGCCGCCGCGGTCGGTGCCCGTGACTTCCCGATCGGCTTCGGCGACCGCGACAACTCGTTGTACCTGCTGTTCAAGGCGATCCGGGGAGAGTCAACGGTCGCGCTGTCCGGTGAGTCCGCCGACGAGGTGTTCGGCGGCTATCCCTGGTTCCACAACGACCAGCGCAACGCCGACACGTTCCCCTGGCTGGCCAACCAGGGCTCACCGATCAACCCGATGGGTCTGATGCACGCCGATCTCACCGCCAAGCTGGACCTGGCGACCTACAAGGCGGACCGGTACCGCGACGCGCTGACCGAAGTGCCCTACAAGGATTCCGAGACCGGGCTGGAACGGCGGATGCGGGAGGTGTGCTATCTGCACCTGACCCGGATGGTGCAGAGCCTGCTGGACCGCAAGGACCGCATGTCGATGGCTGTCGGCCTTGAGGTCCGGGTCCCGTTCTGCGACCACCGGCTCGTGCAGTACGTGTTCAACACGCCGTGGTCGCTGAAGACCTACGACGGCAGGGAGAAGAGCATCCTGCGCGGGGCCACGCGCGACGTGCTGCCCGAATCGGTGGCGAACCGCAGGAAGAGCGGGTATCCGGGCAGTTTCGACCCGGCCTATCTCGCCGCCATCCAGGACCATGCCCGCGATGTGGTCGCGAGCAGCCATGCCGTCCTGGACTTCTACGACCGGGACGCGGTGCTCGCCGCGTGTACCGCGACGATCGCCGACATCAGCAACGCCCAACGGTCCGGCCTCGAACGGTTCCTCGACATCGCCACCTGGCTGGACCTACGCAAGCCCACCCTCAAGCTCACCTGATCCTGTCCACGACAGGTCCGGGAATAGTGCCACACCGCGCCGTTCCCGGACCTTTCTTGGCGGCCATATCCGCACCTGTCAAGGAATATGGACCGGTTCGTTGAAAGGGGCCGGTCGAGGGGTTCCGGCGGTATGGCTTTCTCGGTAGGTTGACGGCGGGATCACCGGTCCGACTGGGGAGGTGCGGGGTCACCACGATGGAATGGTCATCGATTGCATCCGCCTTTTCGGCCCTGTCGGGGCTAGTCGGTCGCGTGCCCATTCACTACCGGTTTCATTTGGTTTGACAGACTATAAATGTCCGCTTTGTCCAGAGAGGCCTGGGGATGGATGAGCTGATCGAGCGTATTCAAGCTGTCCGGGAGCAGATCGCCTCGGCTGACGTGTTCGACGACTGGTTGACCGACGAGTTCAACTCGGGTATGCCGGCCGGCTGCCGATAAACAACCGCGGCGCGAACGAGGATAAGTTGACGGTTCACGTTTTCGTCGGCCCGACCTTGACCGGGCAGGATGTCCTCGACATCCTGCCCGGCGCGGTCGTCCATCCACCGGTCGCGCATGGCGACCTGCTGCGGCTGCGCCCCGATCGTGGCGATGTCGTCGTCGTTGTCGACGGCTACTACCACCAGAGCCCTTCCGTCCGGCACAAGGAGATCCTCGCGCTGCTCGCCGATGGCGTCGGGGTGGTCGGGTGTGCCAGCATGGGTGCGCTGCGCGCCGCCGAGTTGTCCGTCTACGGCATGGTCGGCAGCGGAGTCGTCTTCACGATGTACGCCGACGGTGTCATCGATTCCGACGCCGAGGTGGCGCTGGCGCACAGTCCGGCACCGGAATATCGCAGCTTCACCGTTGCGCTGGTGGTCGTTCGGCATGCGGTCGAATCGGCGCGGCTGGCGGGTGCGCTGTCTGTTGAAGATGGCAAGTTGCTCGTGGCCATTGCCGAAAAAATCCACTACACCGAGCGTTCCTGGGATGCCATCCATCGCGCGGCGGTCGCTCATTCGGCTGGCGCCGCTGCCGCGCTCGTCCGGCTCCGCTCCTTTGTCGCCGAACATCCACAGGCCGGCGATATCAAGGGCGCAGATGCCGTCGACACCTTGCGCGCGGTGGCCGATGGAGAACTGCCCGGCAGTCGGCAAAGTCGATCATGGACGGCATCGGAATGGCGTAGTCGATTCCTCGACGAATGGGAGACCGAGTTCTCGGTTACCGAAATTGACAATGTCGAGGTGAGTCGCAGTGCGATCATTCGGTACCAGCAGTTGTATCGCGATGATTTCGCGGCGTACTGGCAGCGGTTCGTGCTGGCTTACATCGCGGGCGAGCACGTCGTCGGCGATGATGCCGACGGCGCCGATCTCGTCGATCGCGCACTTGCCGTTGCCGCGCGATACGGACTGACCGCACAGTCGGTGACCGAGCGGCAGGTCCGATACTGGCTGACCGAGCGGGAAGCGGCCCAACTGTCCGATGTGGACGCATTGGTGCGGATACTGGTCAGGTCCCACCAGACGCTGCGTCCGACCAGGGATCTCGCTGACGCCGAACCCGACCTCCGCACGGATCCGGTGGCCATGCACGCGGTCGCGTCGGCACAGTTGATCAATACGGAGGTCGAGTCGTGGGGCAGCCGGCACACCGTCGAGCATCTGAAACCGGCCGCGCTCCGCGAACATCTCGCGCGGCAGTGGCGGGTCGAGAGCGCCGATACCGAGGCATTGCTCGCCGTGGCACGGGATCGTGGGTTCGTCTCGGTCGACGAAGCGCTCGACGCGGCGCGCCCGTTCTTCCTGCACAAGCGTTTCCTGGTCGCCGATCCCACGTTGACCGGTGCCGAGACGAGGTGAAGCCATGACCGATACCTACGTTCCACATCAGCAGCAGCGGGAAGACAAGCAGGCCAAGGTTTTCTTCGAAGGAACGCATCGGGTCCGTACTCCCGAACAGACCTGGGCCATGCTCACTCCGCTGTTCGCGAGATACGGTGTCACCCGCATCGCGGACGTCACCGGGTTGGACACCCTCGGCATCTCGGTGGCGATGGCCGTCCGGCCGCTCGCCCGCCTGCTGGTCGTCTCGCAGGGAAAGGGCCAGACCCCGTTGCTCGCCAGCATTTCCGGCGCGATGGAGTGCATCGAACTCTGGCACGCGGAGAACAACCACCCGCCCCTTGTGCACGCCGCGACCTCGGCTCGGGACCTGGATCTGCCATACCGGATCAGCCAGCTCGGGCCGGAGCCCGGCGCGCTGGCCACCGATGCCACTCCGATGGACTGGGTGAGCACGGTCGGGATGATCAGTGGCGCGACGGTACCGGTGCCGGCGGCGGTCGTGACCCTGCCGCCCGACCGGCTCCCGTGGTCGCCACTGGGGCTGCGGTGGACCAGCAACGGCCTCGCGTCCGGCAACAGTTACGAGGAGGCCTGCCTGCACGCGCTCTACGAGGTGATCGAGCGCGACGCGTTGACCCTGCGGGCCAGCGCCGGACCGGTTGACCACATCGACCCGTCCTCCATCACCGACCCGGTGTGCGCGCCGCTGATCGCCAAGATCCAGGCGGCCGGCGTTACTCTGACCGTCACGCGACTGACCAGCCGATTCGACGTGCCGTGTTTCGGTGCGACGGTCTGGGGCCCGGATTTTCCGCTCGTCTGCATCGGCTGGGGAGCGCACCTTGACGCGGGTGTCGCACTGTCGCGGGCGGTGACCGAAGCGGTGCAGACCAGGCTGACCGCCATCGCGGGCAGTCGGGACGACCTACCCTCGGCGTACCTCCAGGTGCGGTTGAACACCGAGGAGCCTGCGCCACCAGAGGGTCCGGTCACACGGTGGGAGGAACTCGACGCGGTGGGACCCGGCTCGTTCACCGACCTTGCCGAGGAACTGGTCTGGGTCTGTGGCCGGGTCGCGCAGGTCACCGGCGTCGAGCCATTGTGCTGCGACCTCAGCACGGTTGCGGAGTTCGCTGTGGTGAAGGTGGTCGCTCCCGGCATGGTCTTCGATTTCGATCTGCTGCATACCAGTCACTGAACGGCGCGGACGAGACGGTCAATCCTGTTGGGTGCTCGCCAGCCGGGCCAGGATGGACTCGATCTCGGCGGGCACCGGTTCGGTGATCTCCGCGGCGAGTGTCCGCGAGTTCTCGGCGGCAGCCGGGTCGCCCGCCGAGGCGTGGGCAAGGGCCAGCGTGCCAAGGGCGTTGATCCGGTCGATGCGGTGCCCGTAGTCCTGCGCGATCCGCGCGGCCGTTTCGGCGTTCTCGACGGCGCCCTGGTGATCGCCCTTGGCGAGCAGGATGGCTGCCAGTTCGGTGAGTACCTGGGCACGTTCGCGCGGCAACGGCGCGTCAATGGCGTTCGCGGCCAGTTCGTTCGCCTCGGCCAACCGGCCCGACCTGCGACAGACCTCCGAGGAGCCACGGATGATCGCCCAGTGCCAGTAGCTCTTTCCCGGATCGGCCAACGTCCGCGCTTCGGCGAAATGCCGTCCGGCCGTTTCGATGTCCGCCAGCGCCAGCGCGGAGTTGCCGAGCACCACGTGTGCGCCGATCTTGCCCCAGCGCCAGTCGATGTCCTGGGCGGTGTTCAGCGCCCGGCGGGCGAGTTCGCTCGCCATCGCGGGAAAACCCGCGGTGAGGGCGGTGTCCGCGATGTTGCGCATCGTCTCGACCCAGCCGACCGTGTATTCCAGGTCGAGATTCACCCATTCGGCCAGCGCTTGCTCGAAGCCGCGCAACGCTGGGCCGAGGTCGCCGGCCCAGAGGTCGCGTAGTCCGATCCCGGCCACGCATCGCGGGCGAAGGTGCCGGAAATCGTGTTCGCTGGCCAGTTCGCTGCACCGGGCGATACTTGCCGTCCCCTTGGCGATCTGGCCGAGATGGATCTGCATCAGGCCGAGGTTGAACAGGGTGGTGGCGCGTCCGGCCGGATCATGGTCGTTGTCGATGTCGGCCAGCCGCAGGGCCGCCTCGAAGTGTTCGACGGCCTGCTCGAACGGACCCGTTTCCATCGCGACGGCACCGAGCAGATTGCGGGCCCGTGCCTCGCCGATCGTGTCGCCCGACTCCTGGTAGAGCCGAACCGCCTGGGCCAGATGGGTTTCCGCCTCGGCGTAGTGCGTGTGGTGGAACTGCAACCGACCGAGACCTCGGTGCGCGGCGGCCTTGGCCTGCGGTCCGCCCGAGTGTTCCGCGGCGGCCAGCGCCGAGGTGAACGCGGACTTCCAGGAGGAGTCATGGCGTCCACGCTGGAGATAGGTGGCCATCGCGTCGGCGAGCGTCCAGACCGGCAGCCCGTTCATCGGCGTGGTGCAGATCATCGCGACCAGGTTCTCCTCCTCGCGCTCCAGCCAGCCGCTGGCGGCCGCCGCGTCGTACCATTCGGGAACCGGATCGACCGGCGCCAGGTCTGGCAGGGCGACGGGATGCGTATCGGAATAGACGTACAGCGATGCCGAGTTCGCCCAGTACAGGTAGTACGCGAACAGCCGCTCGCCCGCCTGCTCGCGTTCCTCCGCGCTCTCCTGGTCCTGGACCCGTTCCGCGGCGAACTCCTTGATCAGGTCGTGGAAGGAGAACCGCCCGGCAGGGCCGTCGCCGATCAGGTTCGCCGCGGCCAGCTGCCCGAGCATGCGCTGCGCCTGCGCCGGGCTCAGGTCGGCCACGGCCGCGGCGGCGAGACTGTCGAAGTCGGGTCCTGGGATCAGGCTCAGCATGCGGAAGAACCGGGACAGCGCCGGTTTCAGGGTGCTGTAGGACAGATCGAAGGCCAGCCGGACCGCGGCCTGGTCGTCACCCTCGATCGCCATCGCGTCGAGCCGGTTGCCGGAGCGCAGCTGCCCGACGTACTCGGCGATGGTCAGGCCGGAGGAGTCAGCGAGGTTGGTCGCGGCTATCCGCAGGCTCAGCGGCAGGAAGCCACAGGTCGCGGCCAGTGCCGCCGTGGCAGACGGTTCCGCCGCCACCCGGTCGGTGCCGACGATCTTCGCGATCAGCGCGGTCGCCTCCGCCGCCGAGACCATCCCGACCGGAAACCGCCGCGCACCGTTCAACGCGGTCAGCCCGGAGAGGTTGTTGCGGCTGGTGATCAGAACCGCACATGACGGGTCGGAAGGCAACAGCGGTCGCACGTGTTCCGGGCTCGCCGCGTTGTCCAGGATCATGAAGACCTTGCGGCCGCTCAACAACGAGCGCAGCAGGGTGCTCTGCTCGTCGACCTCGTGCGGGGTGTGGTCGGTGGAAACGCCCAGCGCGCGCAGGAACCGGCCGAGCGCGTCGGTCGCGGCCAGCGGTGGGCTCGCGGAGTAGCCACGCAGGTTGACCCACAGCACACCGTCGGGGAACTCGCGGCGCAGCCTGCGGGCGGCATGGACCGCGAGCGCGGTCTTGCCGGCGCCTGGCGGGCCGGACAGGATCGCGATCGGCACGGCATGGTCGTCCTCGCCGCGGCGGGTGGTCAGCTCACGGAGCTGCGCGACGAGGTCGTCGCGGCCGATGAAGTCGGGAACGCCGGCCGGGAGCTGGTGCGGCGCGGTCCAGCCGCCGGCCGCCGGGGTCTTCTGCTGGCGTGGCGCGGGTGTCGTCCGGTCGCTGACCAGGATTCGCTGGTGCAGCTCACGCAGTGCTTCAGCGGGATCGATACCCAGTTCCTCGCGCAGCAGCCTGGCCACCTTGCGGTAGGCGCTCAACGCGTCGGCCTGCCGGTCCGAGCGGTACAGCGCGAGCATGAGCTGGCCCCAGAAACGCTCGCGGAGCCGGTTCTCCTCGGTCAGCGTGTATAGCTCGCCGATCACCTCGGCGTGTCTGCCCAGCGCCAGTTCGACGTCCATCAGGCGTTCGAGCGCGGTCAGCCGTTCCTCGGCCAGCCGCTGTACCTCCTGGACGTGCAGGAGTTCCGAGGGCACATCCGACAGCGGCGCGCCTCGCCAGATCGCCAGCGCCGCGCGCAGCTCACGAGCCTCGACCGTGGCCTGCGACCGCGAACGCGCCAGGTCCGCGGCCGCGATCCGGGCCCTGAACCGGCCGAGGTCGACCATGTGCGGGGCGGCCTCGATGAGATACCCGGCCGGCTGGGTGCTGATCAGGGCGCCGGCCCTGCCGAGCGCCTTGCGCAGCCGCATCACGTACGACTGCGTCGCATTGCGTGCGCCACTGGGCGGGTTGCTGTCCCACAGCCGGTCGACCAGCTCCTCGACCGACACCATCCGGTTCGGGCGCAGCAGCAGGCTGGCGAGGACGACGCGGGTCTTGGCCGACTGCAGGGTTACCGGCGACCCGGCGACCTGGGCCGACAGCGGGCCCAGTACTCCGAATTCGACAGATACGTCCTGGTCAGCCGTCAAGTCCCCTCCAACTTCCCGCACCGGAGGCGCCAGTGTGGCGAGCACGTCAGACAATAATGCGCCCCCTGAGAATGATCCGCTTGGGATGGGCGAGAACGCCAGGGTTGACGACGGGATCCTCGTCATAGATCACCAGATCGGCCGGTCCACCCTCGGAAATGTCACCCGGCAGGCCCAGCCAGTCACGCGCCGTCCAGGACGCGGCACCGATCGCCACCTCGGTGGGCAGGCCCGCCTTGAGCAGCCAGTCGATCTCCTGGGTGATGTTGCCGAACGGCGCGCTGTCGGTGCCGGCGAGCACCGTGACACCGGCTTCGTGGGCGGAGCGGGCGACGAGTGGCAACCCCTCCCAGCCGGACAGCCACCAGTCCCGGACCACGGTCTGCGGCTGCGCCCTGGTGTGGTCGGCGGCCTGGGCGAACGCGGTCAAGGTCGGTACCAGCACCGTGCCCTGCTCGGCCATCCGGTCCAGTAGGGACGGATCCATGTGCATGCCGTGCTCGATGCTGTCCGCGCCGGCCAGTACCGCGTTGTGACAGCCCTCCGCCGTCGCCGCGTGCACCGAGACCCGGCCGCCGATCGCGTGTACCGCGGACACCATCTCGGTGAGCAGGTCGAGCGGAACGGCCGGATCTATCGGCCGCCAGTCGCCGATGACCTTGCACCACCCCGATGATGCCTGCGACTCCTCGACGGCGGCCGCCACCAGTTCGTCGTAGCCGATCTCGCGCCCGTAGTCGGGGTAGAACGTGCCAGGGGTGACCAGCCACCGGCCTGCCGACTGCACCCTGGGCAGATCGGGTTCCTCGTCGACCCAGTCCGGCATCCGCTCGACCGTTCCCGGCGTGCGGACCAGCAGTACCCCGGCGTCGCGGTGCTCGGTCAGGTGGCGGCGCAGCTTGTCGTGGTCGAAGGTGTCCTCGTGCGACACGGCACCGGGGTGGGTGTGCGCGTCGACGAGGCCGGGCAGAATCCAGCCGCCGTCACTGATCAGCTCAGCGTCCGAGGCGTCGTCGACATGCAGCCGGTCGCCGTCGATGACGAGTGTGCGTTGCTCCCGGTCCGGCAGCGTCGTGCCACGCACCTTGAAGACCATCTCTTCGTCCTCCTGTAACGCTCAGTCGTCAGCGAGTTACGGCGCAACGCTACCCGAGCGATCGGCCTGTTCAGGCCCGTTCGGCGCGGCGGAGGGCGCCGAGTCAGCGAGCTGTCATCGAGCTGACATCGCGGTCGGCGACTCTGGTCACAGTGCCGATGCAGCGCGGGCACGAGCCGTTCTAGGGGTCGGATCGTGCCCGTGCGCTCCCTACGCCGGGACAGTCTGTGTGGTCACCAGGCTGTCCTGAGCGGGCCCTCCCGCGGAACTCCGGATCTCGGGAGGGCCCGACGCACGGGCCGACCCGCCGACTGCTGACCGTTCAACCTCTCTTGTGGCCAGGCTGCTCTTGCCCATTCCCCATGGCGCGTCGACCGCCAAGGTGCAAGGGCGTGGCCGCGCGGAGGCGATGATCAGGTCCTGGCGCTCGGGCCCGGTTCGACATTCCGGTCAGGCCCCCGGCTCGGCCGGTCGCGCGGGTGGGGCCGCGTGGTCGGCGCGGGTGCGCAGGGCGGTGAGTTCGGTGAGAATCTCGGCGCGCTGTCGATTGGCCTCGGCCATGCCGCTCCACATGAAGCAGGTGAGGCCGAGGAAGAACGCGACGCCGGCGAACGCGCCCAGTATCACGCCGCGCAACAGTCCTGGGCTGACACCGAACAGGCTGGCGGAGATCGGTTCGTACTCGGCGGTGTTCAACGGTACGGTCGGCGGTGCGGCGACCACCAGGACCGACACCACCGCCGCCACGATCAGCAGTGCGGCGATGCCCAGGAACACGATTCCCGCGCCTTTCCATCTCTGCGGAGTCATGGGCGGATTGTGCCGCACCACCGAGTTGCTCGGCAGGAGATTCGCGCTGTCGGTGGGGGAGGGGCGCCCGACGATGCGGTGCGGCGCCCCGTGACGATCTGAACCTTCCGGCCGGTCGTCGGCGTGTCTCGACAGTGGGCCGGAAACCACGCGAAGCCGTCGAAGCCGTAGGAGTGATGATGTCCGCTGAGTCGAGTCCGGTGCTCTTTGTGCACGGTTTCTGGCACGGGTCCTGGTGCTGGAGCGAGGTCATCGCTCGTCTGACCGGCATGGGACACCGTGCCGCCGCCGTGGATCTGGCCGGCCATGGGCTGCGCGCCGCTCGGCCAGAGTGCCTGCGCATGCGTCCTTGTGCGGCCGAGTCCCTTGCCACCGAGGTGTCACCGGTCGCCGACGTCGATCTCGACGAGGCGGGTGACCTTCTCGTCTCGCAGATCAAGCAGGTCGGCGGCGGCAGGCCGATCACGGTGGTCGGGCACAGCGCGGGCGGTCTCGTGCTGACACGGGCGCTGGAGTTGGCGCCGGATCTGGTGGCGCACGTGGTCTACCTGGCCGCCTTCATGCCGGCCGCCGGAATTCCGGGCCACGCCTACCTCGATATGCCGGAGGCCACGGGCGAACTGGTCCGGTCTGCCTTGCGGGCAGACCCGGCTGACATCGGCGCCTTGCGACTCGACCTCGCCTCCAATGACCCCGCTTACCACCAACTGCTGCGGAAGGCGTTCTACGGCGACCTCGACGAAGCCACCGCCGACGCGGCCATTGGGCTGTTGACGCCGGACAGCCCGGCCAGAGTCCTGCTGGAGCCGACCACCCTGACGAAAGAGGGCTGGGGATCGGTGCCACGCACCTATGTCGTCTGTACTCAGGACATGGCGATTCCGCTACGCCTGCAACGCAGGTTCATCGCGGATGCGGATACCGCCTTTCCCGACAACCGGACCTCCGTCGTATCGCTGGACTCCGCGCACTCGCCGTTCTTGTCGATGCCGGACCGGGTGGCCGAGATCGTCGCGAACCTGGCTTGAGCCGAACCGCGCCGAGATCCCGGACGGTCTCAGCCATTCTCCCCAAGCCCCGGAGCAGAAAGCAGGAATCATGTCGAGCAGTCCGATCGTGCTGGTGCACGGTTCGTATCACCAGCCCGCTCACTACGACGAACTGGCCGGCCGCCTCGCGGACCTCACCGACAGCGTGACCGTGCCCGACATCGGCATGCTGCCCCTGACCGAAACCATCGCGCTCGTCCAGGACATCGTGGACAACGCCTCGTCGCCGCCGGTCGTCGTCGGACACTCGTTCGGCGGCGCGGTCGCGGGGGCGCTCCATGGTGTGCGACACCTCGTGTTCCTGTCGGGCTGGGTACTCGACGTCGACGAGACGGCAGGCGCGCTGCTGGCGAAGGTGAGCGCTGAGGATCCCTCGGCAGGCTCGGAGTTTTCGCGGGCGCTTCGCTTCTCCGAGGACGGATCGCGCGCGTGGATCGATCCCGAGTCGGCGACAAGTCTCTTCTACGCCGACTGCCCACCCGAGGTGGCCGCGCGTGCGGTCGAGCTGCTTCGTCCCGACACACCGCTGAACTTCACCCTGAGCCCGATCGCGGCAGAATGGCGGAACACGCCGTCGCTGTATGTCGCGACGCGACGAGATCGTACCTGGCCGCCGTCGCTGGCCACGGAGTTCGCCGAGCGCTGCACGAATGTGGTGTCCATCGACACCGGGCATTCGCCCTTCCTCAGCGCACCGGACCTCGTGGCCGGCATCATCGGCGATTGCCTGTGACCTGGTTTTGCCGTTCAGTCGTGCGGTAGAGCGGCTCCGCCGGTCCGTGCGGCGAGACTGTGCAGCGTGGCCAGGGTTCCCTGTCGGCGCGCCTGCCAGAGTCCGTACTTCGCCAGCATGCCGTTGCCCAGCGCCTGGACGGTCTTGAGCGGTGGGGCCGAAAGGCCGTGCAGGGTATGCGGCGCGTAACGGATGGTGCCGTTGGAGGAGTCCAGCCAGCCGGTGGCCAGCGCTACGGTCAAACCGACGCACTGCGCGTTGTACCGGTGTGCCAGCAAGCCCGCGCGGCGGGCGCCGGGCGGCAGTGGCCCATCGGGAGTTCGCAGCAGGATGCCGTCCTGGTCCCAGCCGGTCGGGGTGACGGGCACGATGACCGGGTAACCATCCGCGCCAAGGGAGGCGAGGAGGCGATGTGGCAGTATGCCCAGCACTTTCATGAACTTCGCCATGTCGACCCGTGGCCCGGTGCCCCTGGCGGGCGGCGCCTGGGGTTGCGGTGCGGGTGGCATCGGCCTGCCGTCGACCGACATCGGGCCGGCGGCCGACAGTTCGGGCCAGCTGACCAGGCGCTCCACGTGAATGTCCACGAAAACTCGTTCCCGATGGTACTCACGCAGGATCCAGTCCCAGACCGGTCCGCTCTTGGCTTCGCCAAGGTAAGGAGACTGTCGGTGCAGCAGGTCGTCGAGCCGTTGCGTGGATGGCTCGAAGTCCACCGAGGCGATGCCCTGCGCCAACACCAGCGAAGAACTGGTGGAGAAACCGTGCGTCCGTGCGTGGTAACAGATCGCCAGGCGGCGGTTGCGCAGTATGTGTTCCAGCTTCTTTCCGAAGCCGAGGGAGGTGGTGAAGCTGACCGTCCCGGTAGGACGATCGACGAGTCCGAGCGGTGACACGCTCGCGACGACCGCGCCGCCCGCGGGCGTCCCGTAGGCCACCGCCGCCGTCAGATCACCGACCATGACGTCCTGCACATCGTCTGACCAGTCGACGTGGTCGTCCATCGAGATACCTTTCATCGTCCATTGTGTCCATCGGAAGGCTTCCGTAAGACAGGAAGAGGAGAACGTCGTGCCGACGATCCGAGTTGATCGGCCCTCATGCACCGCACGTCGTGGCCGCAGCGCTGGTCGCCGTCATGTTCAGGCCGCTGCCGGTGGGTCGGTCTGGATGATCGAGCGCAACATCCGCAGCCCGTAGAAGACGCGGCTCTTGACGGTGCCGACCGGGACGTTCAACGCACGGGCCGCCTGCGCGGTGGTGCGATCGCTCAGATACGTCGCTTCGAGTGCCTGGCGCTGCGGCGCGGGAAGCTGGTACAACGCCTGGCCCACGACGTGCGCGGTCAGGATCTGGTCGGTGGACTCGGGCATCGCGATGTCGAAGGCCTCGTCGAGAGGCAGTTCGCCGTGCCGCATCCGAGCCGACCGGTACCCGTCCATCACCAGGTTGTGCGCGACCCGCATCAGCCAGCCGCGAATCGAGCCGTGTTCCGGTGTCAGGTGTTTGCGGTGCCGCCACGCCCGCAAGAACGTCTCCTGCACAACATCTTCTGCCCAGTCGGCGTCACCGCAGGTCAGGCGGCGAGCGTAGTTGAACACGGCGATGCGGTGCTCCTCGACGAGAGTCTCGAGCCGGGCTTCTGTCGACGGCTCAACCTCATCGCGCCCTGACACCCGAACATCGGCCGGCGGAGGTTGGAACATGAGAACACGCTCCATCTGTTGAACGAGATACCTTGGCCAACTGTCTACATAGGACCGGACGGTCAGTAGGCCCTCGGTGGCTGCGGGGCTGCTGACCGGGTGGTGTGTGCGTCGGCAACGGTCTGTCGGGTGTAGCGGAGGGCGAAGATCACCACGACGATGGTCGGGCCCCATTGGAGTAGCAGTGTCGGGAAGGGGCGT
>DATATE010000009.1:0-1612 GCA_036268955.1 Pseudonocardiaceae bacterium | reverse complement strand
CGGGGACGAGCCGGACGGGCTCTCCGAGACGCGTGTCGCGCTGACCGAGGTCGACGCGTTCGTCTGGCACGGCTACCTGCCAGATGTGGCCCCGGGCCAGCGGTACGGATACCGGGTGCACGGCCCCTACGACCCCGCGCGCGGGCACCGCTGCAACCCGGCCAAGCTGCTGCTCGACCCGTACAGCAAGGCCATCAACGGCGAGGTGCTCTGGAACGAGGCGCTGTTCAGCTACCGCTTCAGCGACCCCGCCACGCTGAACACGGCGGACAGCGCGCCGTACATGCCGACGAACGTGGTCATCAACCCGTTCTTCGACTGGGGGGACGACCGGGCCCCGCGGACCCCCTACCACGAGACGGTCATCTACGAGGCGCACGTCCGCGGCCTGACCCTCCGTCACCCGGACGTGCCGGCCGAGCAGCGGGGCACGTACGCCGGGATCGCCCACCCCGCGGTCGTCGAGCACCTGGCCCGGCTGGGCGTCACCGCGGTCGAGCTGATGCCGGTGCACCAGTTCGTGCCCGAGCACAACCTGCAGGCCCGCGGGCTGACCAACTACTGGGGTTACAACACGATCGGGTTCCTCGCCCCGCACAAGGCATACTCGTCGTCACAGCAGCGAGGCGGCCAGGTCGGCGAGTTCAAGGCGATGGTGAAAGCGCTGCACGCGGCCGGCATCGAGGTGATCCTCGATGTCGTGTACAACCACACCGCCGAGTCCGACCAACGGGGGCCCACGCTGTCCTTTCGCGGCATCGACAACGCCGCCTACTACCGGCTCCGCGACGACGACCCGCGCTACTACGTGGACTACACCGGCTGCGGCAACAGCCTGAACGTCCGGCACCCGCACGCGCTCCAGCTGATCCTGGACTCGCTGCGGTACTGGATCCTGGAGATGCACGTGGACGGGTTCCGGTTCGACCTGGCGTCCGCGCTGGCCCGGGAACTGCACGACGTGGACCGGCTGTCGGCGTTCTTCGACCTGGTCCAGCAGGACCCGGTGGTGTCCCAGGTCAAGCTCATCGCGGAACCCTGGGACGTGGGCGAGGGCGGCTACCAGGTCGGCAACTTCCCGCCGTTGTGGAGCGAGTGGAACGGCAAGTACCGGGACACCGTCCGGGACTTCTGGCGCGGCCAGCCGTACACGCTGGCCGAGTTCGCCTCCCGGCTGACCGGGTCGAGCGACCTGTACGAGACCAGCGGCCGCCGGCCGGTGGCCTCCATCAACTTCGCCACCTGCCACGACGGATTCACCCTGACCGACCTGGTCTCCTACAACCGCAAGCACAACGACGCGAACGGCGAGGATAACGCGGACGGCACCAACGACAACCGCTCGTGGAACTGCGGCGCCGAAGGGCCGACCAGCGACCCGGCGGTGCGTGAGCTGAGGACCCGGCAGCGGCTGAACTTCCTCGCCACCCTGCTGTGCTCGCAGGGCGTCCCGATGCTGCTCGCCGGGGATGAGCTTGGCCGCACCCAGCGCGGCAACAACAACGCCTACTGCCAGGACAACGAGACGTCCTGGGTGGACTGGCACATGGCCGAGGACGAGAGCAGCCTGCTGGAGTTCGCCCGGGGGGTGGCCGAACTGCGCCGCAATCAC
>DATATE010000008.1:0-31077 GCA_036268955.1 Pseudonocardiaceae bacterium | reverse complement strand
CCACGTGGTCGTCCACGAGCACGTAGAGTGCCGTGAGGAGGGTGTTCAGATCGTTCGTCACAGACTGATCATGGACGCCCTCCTCCCATGCCCGGACAGCGGCATCCCTTCACATGATCTTCACCGCATCAATCATCTAGCCCGGTTTCCGGGCCGGGTAAGCCATTCGACGGCGAGTGGGGGACCAGTGAGCGCAGGCAGCGAACAAAAAGTGAATCGCCAGCGGCGAGACAGGCATTACTGGAGGTGAGCGAAGTGGCCGATGTTCGTCGGTTGCCCAAGCCGGTGGCGGAAACCTGGGATTGGCAGTTGCAGGCGGCGTGTCGCGATGCGGACAGTGAGGTCTTCTTCCATCCCGAGGACGAACGCGGCGAAATCAGGACTCGTCGGGAGGAGCGCGCCAAGGCGGCCTGTCGTCGTTGCCCGGTGTTGGATCGTTGCCGCCAGCACGCGCTGTCGGTGCATGAGCCCTACGGCATCTGGGGCGGGATGACGGTACGTGAACGAGCCGCGATACTGGCCAGCCGCAAACAGACCAGCGCCGCGTAACTCGTTGCCGGAGAAGGTGTCCGTGGCCGGTCCGCCCGAGCCGGCCACGGACACCGGCGGCTGCGCCGGTCGGTTTCAGCTCGGCGTTTCGCCGTTGAGGATCTTTCGCAGGGTTCGCAGGCTGCTGGCCAGCAGCCGGGACACGTGCATCTGGGAGATGCCGACGCGTTCGGCGATCTGGGTCTGGGTGAGGTTGCCGAAGAACCGCATGACCACGATGGATGCTTCGCGCTCGGGCAGTTGGGCCAGCGCGGGGTAGAGCGCTTCGCGGTCCTCGACGAGGTTGAGGTCGCCGTCGACGACGCCGAGCTGGTTCTCCATCCTGCTGGGGCCGTCGTCGCCGGGCTGCTCGCTGAGGGAGTCGCTGTGGTAGGCGAGGCCGGCCTGTAGGCCTTCGTAGACCTCGTCGATGGGCAGTCCGAGGTCGGCGGCGAGTTCGGAGGGCCGGGCCGAGCGGCCGAGTTCCTGGCTCAGTCGGGCGGCCGCCGCACTGAGCGCGGCATGCAGTTCCTTCAGCCGCCTCGGTACCCGCACCGCCCAGGTGGCGTCGCGGAAGTAGCGGCGGATCTCGCCGGTGATGGTGGGCACCGCGAAGGACAGGAAGTCGTTGCCACGGGCCGGATCGAACCGGTCGACGGCGTTGATCAGCCCGACCGTGGCGACCTGTTTGAGGTCTTCCTCCGGTTGTCCTCGGTTGCGGAACTTCCTGGCGATGTGATCGGCGACCGGCAGGTACTCGGTGACCAGCACATCGCGGATGCGGTTGCGCTCCGGTTCGGCTGTCGCGCCGTCGGCCAGCTGCGCGAACAGCGGCGTGAGTTCGGCGTATTCGCTGCTTGGCCCGCGTTCGGTGGCTGTCATGATCTCCTACCACCTGGCTCGGATCAGCCGGACATCGTGCCGGCTACTGCGAGGACGCGCTCCATTGGGACGGCTGCGTTGGTCAACCGCTGATTTCACCCTACGACCGCACCGAAAACGGAGCAAGCCGCCCTCCCCGACCTGACACGGTGGGTGTATGCGGCGGTGGCGCCGACGGCCGTGGGGCGGCTGGGCAGCTGGTCAGTCAATGTGCAGTCGTACTTCCAGTGTGGTGGCGCCGCGGGTGATGTGCAGGCGGACCAGATCGGCGATGTCGTTGACGATCAGCAGCCCTCGGCCACGGGTCTGCCCTGGTAAGGCGGGTGTTCGACCGGCGAGCGGGTCGAGGAACCGGCCACTGTCGCGGACCTGGCCGACGAGTTGGCCCGCCTCGCTGAACAGGCGCACGGTGGCTTTGCCGCCACCGTGCTCGATGCTGTTGGTCGCCAGCTCGGTCAGCATCAGTACCCAGTCGGCCTGGCGGTCCTCGGACATACCGGCGGCGCAGGCGTGTTCGGTGACGGCCTCGCGCAGCCAGGACAGCTGCCCCGGCCCGACGCGCAGCCTGATCGCCTCCGCCGGGGCGGTCAGCGGCCGGTTGTGTCCGGCGAGGGCCTTTTCGGGCGCGTAGTCCGAGCTTGGCCTGCGGATTCCGTGTTCGATGAGCGCGGGATGGGTGCGGGCCGCGTCCTGGATGATGCGCGGATCGAGGGCCGCGGCGTCGTAGGGGCACAGGATCGTCACGAGTCGACCGGTGAAGGCCCGGTTGACCAGCGCCTCGTGCTGTACGCAGGCCGGATACTCGATCGCCGAACGAGTCGGCCAGACCGGTTCGGCGATGATGCGCACCGCCCGGTCGGGATGGCGGTCGGCGAAGGTACGCAGCACACCGCCGATGATGCGGCCGGGGTTACGCCCCGCTCGGGTCAGGTCGATGAGTTCGATCTGACCGGCCACCGTTCCCAGGTGGGTGGCGAGCAGGTCGTGTCGGGCGGTCGGTACGGCGATCGCGACGGCTTCACCGTTGCTCAGACCGGCGTGGACGAACTCGAGGGTGCCAGCGAGGTAGTCGTCGGTGTCGCGGTAGAACAGCGCCGGATGGTCGAAGGCGGCCGCCCTGCGGTGCACTGCCGGGTCACCGGCGATGCTCGTCATGCTCATACTGTGATCCTTCGTTGCCCCGACGACCTCGCCCGCCGTCGGTCAATGCCACGGTCGTTGGCCGGGTCGGTGCTCGTCCAGCTGTGTCGTCCACATCAGCAGCTGGATGACCACGCTGGCCAGCGCGAGCTGCCCCTCGTCACTGTCGTCGGTGACGCCGCACACCAGGTCCAGCTGTTCCATGACGCTGGCCTCGCCGCCGTTGACCAGCGACAGCACCATCCGGATCGCCGAGCGCAGGGTCGGTTCGAGGTCGTCGATGGTGACCGTCGAGCCGTCGACATCGGTCAGCCGCAGTTCGACCATCGAGCGCGTCGAATCGGTCGGGTCGGTGGAATCCGGAGAGTCGGTGGAGTCATGGCCCTGGTCGGGCAGCAGTCTTCTGATCAGGTCGGCGCCATCGGCGGCCAGCCGTAGTGCCGCGGCTCGCAGGGCCGGTTCACCGAGTGCGGTGAGGTCGGCGAGCGCGTGCATGGTGCGGTCAGGGTCGTTGAGCTGGACGGCGTCCAAGGCGGCGCCCATCGTGTCCTCGAACTCCTGTTGATCCGTCATCGGTTTCGCCAGCTCCCTCTCGGCCGGTCGCGCCGTCGTTGCCGCGGGTCAGGTGTCAGGTACGGCGTACGTTCCCCGTTCGCGTCGCCGTCAAACCCAGTTGAGGGAATATGGCCGCCAACCGTCACAATTCGTCGGCGACCGGTAGGGTTTTGACCACATGACGCTGGGCACTCTAGGTGTCGAACGGGCCGGCTGCGGCGCCGGCACGGGTGAGGGAATATCGAGGTGAACCTGTGTCCCAACCGCAAGCGGGGCAAGCTGAGCACAAGCAGGGCGACGCTGTCTCGGTCGAGCTGCGACTTGTCGCCGACCTTGGCCAGCTGTTCGTGGTCAGAGCGTTGGCGGCCACGATCGCGATCCGGCAGGACTTCGAGCTGGACGCCGTCGAGGACGTCAAGCTCGCCGTCGACGAGATCTGCTCCACCCTGGTGCCCAGGGCGAAGCCCGGTGAGCAGCTGATCTGTCAGCTCACCGCCTCCGACGGCACGATCGGCGTGCTGGCCAGCGTGGTCTCCGACAGTGACGCGCCCGTTGACCAGGACACCTTCGGTTGGCGGGTGCTGACGACGCTGGCCGACTCGGCGAGCGCCTCGGTGACCCCGGCCGATGGCGGCGGATTCGTGGTCGGTATCGAGGTAAGCCAGTCCCAGTCGACGGCCTACCATTCGTGACCAGCCGGGCGGCCGCTAGAGTTGTGGCTGGCCCAACCCGGTCGGACCATCGCACACGGCGGTGCGTTCGACGTACCGAATCTCGACCGCTCAGGAGGCACTAGTGGGCGAAGGTCACTGGCAGTCCGGTGAACCGGGCTCGGACCAGGCGGCGACGCCCGTGCAGGCCGCGGATGGCGTTGCCATCGCGGTGGAACCCGTTGGCGAGCGCTGGCTGGTACTGCATGTCACCGGTGAGGTCGACATGCTGACTGCCCCGGTACTCGCCGAGCAGATCGACTATCAGGTCGGCGACGACGGTGTCTCGGCCGGTCGGGCGCTGATCTTCGACCTGACCGGGGTCGGTTTCCTCGGCTCCGCCGGTCTCGCGGTCCTCGCCGAGGCGTCCAAACGCGCGTCCGACCAGTCGCTGCCCAAGGTTCGGGTGGTCGCGGGCTCACGGGCCGTGCTGCGGCCGATCGAGGTCACCGGTCTGGACAGCGTCCTCGACATTCACGGCGACCTGGCCAGCGCCATCAACGCTCCGGCCGAGAGCTGAGCCGTCCTGGTCGACACTGATCGACACCGGTCGTCGACGTCGACCGGACGAGGCTCGGCCCCTGACGAGGGTCAGCCGGTGAAGGTGTCCGGATCGGGCCCGGTCCGGTGGCCGCGGTCCAGTGTGCCGATCGTCGCCATGTCGCCGGGATCCAGTTCGAAGTCGAAGATGTCGATGTTCTCCCGAACGCGGGAGGCGTTGATCGACTTCGGGAACACCACGTTGTCCAGCTGGATGTGCCAGCGCAGCACGACCTGGGCCGGCGTCTTGTCGTACTTGTCGGCGAGTTCGCGAATGTCGCGGTCGTCGAGCACCGCACCCTGCGCGATGGGGCTCCAGGCCTCGGTCACGATGCCGGCCGCGCGGTGGTAGGCCCGCAGTCGCTCCTGCTGTAGGGCCGGGTGCAGTTCGATCTGGTTGACCGCCGGCAGTGTGTCGGTCTCCTTGGCGAGCGTGTCCAGCTGCTCCGGCTGGAAGTTCGACACGCCGATGGACCGTGCGCGTCCGTCGGCGGCGAGCTTCTCGAACGCCTGCCAGGTCTGGACGTAGCGGTTCTTCCTGGGCAGCGGCCAGTGGATCAGGTAGAGGTCGACGTGGTCGGTGCCAAGGCGCTCCAACGATTCGTCCAACGCCGTGATCGCGCTGTCGTATCCGTGGCGGTCGTTGGCCAGCTTCGTGGTGATGAAGATCTCCGACCGGGGCACACCCGAGCCGGCGATGCCCTCGCCGACCTCTTTTTCGTTGCCGTACATCTGCGCCGTGTCGATGTGCCGATAGCCGGCCTCCAGTGCCGTCCGCACCGACGCCGCGGTGTCCGCACAGTCGATCTGAAACACCCCGAAGCCGAACTGGGGGATCGAGTGGCCGGTTGGCAGGATCAGTTGTGGGATGGAAGCCATGAGCTTCGCGTACCCGCCTCGACATCGGCCAAACGCCGGCTCGGAGATCGGCCACCCGTTCGCAGTACAGGGGCCAGGCGCGCCGGTCGGTGCGCGGCCGGGTGGGTCAGCGCGGCAGCCGGACGGCGTTGTCGGCCATGTTCCCGAGCAGGTCGCCGAGTTCGGCCACCCTGGCCACCACCTCCTCGGTGCCGAACATCAGGTCGGCGACCTCCTCACAGTCGGCTACCTCCGCCCAGGTCACCGGGGTCGACACGGTAGGCGCTTCGCGGGCGCGCAGCGAGTACGGCGCGACCGTGGTCTTGGCCGGATTGTTCTGGCTCCAGTCGATGAAGACCTTGCCCCTGCGCTGTGCCTTGGCCATCACCGCGAGCACCTCACCGGGATGCTCGTTGGCCAGCCGCTCGGCCAGTGCCTTGGCGTACTGCGAGGTCCGTTCGGCCGAGGTGACCCGAACCGGCACGTACAGCTGCAAACCCTTGGCACCGCTGGTCTTCGGGAACCCGGTCAGTCCGTCCTCGGCGAGCACCTCCCGGATCAGCTCGGCGACCCGGCAGCATTCCACCAGTGTCGCGGGGGCGCCGGGGTCGAGATCGAACACCATCAGGTCCGGTGCCCGTTTGCCGCCACGAGGGCCGACGGTCCACTGTGGAATGTGCAGTTCGATCGCGGCGAGGTTGGCCGCCCAGATCAGCGTCGGTAGGTCGTCGATCATCGGATAGTCCGAGTACTCGGTGCCCTTCGTGCTGCTCGGGGTTTCCAGCCGCATGGTGCGCACCCAGTCCGGCGCGTGCCGGGAGACGTCCTTCTCGAAGAAGGACTTCTCCTCGACCCCGTCCGGATACCGCTTGAACGTGGTTGGCCGGTCGGCGAGGTGGGGGAGCAGGACCGGGGCGATCTGCCGGTAGTAGTCGATGACCTCGGCCTTGCTGAACCCGTCGGCCGGGTACAGCACCTTGTCCATATTGGAGAGGCGAAGCTGGCGGTCGCCGACCCGCACGGTGATCTTCGTCTGCCGCGGCTCGTCGTCAGCGGACTTCTTCCTGCGGACCAGCCAGTTCCGCGGATCGTCCTCGCCGCTGCCACGGAAGAACACGTACCCGCCCTCGACCCGCTGCCCGTGCAGGACGACCTCGATCTCGTCGGCGGACCACTTGATCGTCTCGTACCGGCCGCGATCCCAGATGACCACGTCACCGCCGCCGTACTCGCCACTGGGGATGGTGCCCTCGAAGGAGGCGTACTCCATCGGATGGTCCTCGGTGTGCACCGCGAGCCGCACCTTGCCCGGTTCCATGAGCAGGCCCTTGGGCACCGCCCAGGACACCAGCACTCCGTCCCGCTCCAGCCGCACGTCGTAGTGCAGTCGCCGGGCATGGTGCTGTTGCACGACGAACACGTCGTCACCGCCCTTGGGCAGCGGACCCTGCGCCGGCACCGGTTCCGGTGTCCGGCCAGGGTCGCGCCGACGGCGGTACTCCCGCAGACTCGCCATGCCGCTCCCGGAGACGACGGCGCGGGAACCACCTCGGTCCCCGCCGCTGACCTGGTCGAAACGCTCGCCGAGCCAAGCCTACGGGCAAAGCGGCCGATCAGCTCACGTCGCGCCGGTTCGCGACGAGCTTGTGCGGTTCGATGTCGGCGTTCTCCAGGCCGAAGCTGATGACCCGGCGCGGGTGTATCCGGATCAGGGCGCCGTCGACCCCCACGGTCGAAGCGGAGCCTGCCGGCGGTTCCACGCACTCGCCGACGCCACGGATCTCCAGGCAGCGCACCCGCCACGGGTCGGTGGACACGATGTCGTCGACGACGAACGCGACCCGGCCGTTGTCGAGCACGTTGCGGTACTTCTTGCTCAGCGACATACGGAAGCCTGCGATGTCGATCGTGCCCAGTTTCGCGTTGTAGCTGAAGCCGACCGGGCTGACCTGCAGCGTTCCGTCCGGCGCTGAGGTGGCCAGGCGGCCGAGCCGCTGATTGGCCAGGTAGGTCAACTCGTCGGTGGTGAATGCCATCGGTGCTCCTCACACGGTGTCGGTGGTGCGTGCCCAGTATGAAACCTCAAGTAATGTCGAAGTCAACTCGAAGTAGGCCGATTGCCGGCGGGCGAGGGGCCGGTCTGCTTAAGATCCTGGTGCGCACCAAGCGTAGAGGAGGGGTGGAAAGGTGACTATTGCCGAGGTGGCCGGCCGGTCGATCTACTACGAGGTTACCGGCGACGGTGAACCGGTCGTGCTGCTGCACGGGGGCCTCAGCGGCGCCGATGCCTGGGTCGGCCAGGTGCCCGCGCTCGTGGCGGCGGGAATGCGGGTATGGGTCCCGGAACGCAGCGGGCACGGACACTCGCCCGATCACGATGGTCCGTTCAGCTACGAGGACATGGCCGAGGAGACCGCCGCGTTCCTGGACGCGGTGGTCGGCGAGCGGGCGCATCTGGTCGGCTGGAGCGACGGCGCGGTGGTCGGTGCCCTCGTCGCCCGGCACCGGCCGGAGCTGGTGGACCGGTTGGTGCTGATCGGCCAGTACTTCGATTCGACCGGTGAGGTCGAGGGCGGCCTCGTCGGCCAACTGGTCGGGCTGCGCGACAACCCGCCTGCCTTCCTCAGCAGTGTCTATGCCGCGGTGTCACCTGATGGTGTCGAGCATTTCCCGGTCGTGTTCGCCAAGACCGTGGACATGGTCGCCGACTGGTCCGGCGTCGAACTCGCCGAGCTGGCCAAGATCAGCGCGCCCACCCTGGTTCTGCAGGGCGACCGGGACGAGGTGCGGCTGGAACACAGTGCGGCGGTGGCCACCGCGATCCCGGACGCGCGGCTGGCCGTGCTGCCCGGCACCCACGCCATCCCGCTGGAGAGCCCGCAGATGGTCAACTCGCTGCTGATCGACTTCCTGCGTGGCGGACCGAAGACCTTCGACTGGACCGCGTCGGCCAACCACTGACACGGTCAGGACGCTCGCTGGTACGACCGATAGTTCGAAATGACTCGAACTATCGGTCGTATGATCTCGGCGTGGACATGACCAGGAGCAGCGCGAGCCGAAGATAACTTAACCGGTTAGTCAACCGGTACCATCGTGGAATGTCACGAGCGGAGGCAACCAAGGGGCGCATCCTCGCCGCCGCGACAGCGGAGTTCTCCGCCTACGGGATCGCGGGTGCGCGCGTCGACCGGATCGCCGCGTCGGCCGAGGCCAACAAGAACCTCATCTACGTGTACTTCTCCAGCAAGGACAAGCTGTTCGACGCGGTCTTCGACGCCAATGTGGTCCGGGTGATGGACGAGGTCCCCTTCACCGCCGAGGACCTGCCCGGCTACGCGGGTCGGCTGTTCGACTTCTACCTCGCGCATCCCGAATTGCTGCGACTGGCCACCTGGCACCGTCTCGAACGTGGCGGGGACTCCGCCAACGGCATCGCCGCCGTCGAGGACTCCTACCGGCACAAGCTCGATTCGATCGCCTCGGTGCAGCGGGACGGCGCGGTCGATCCGTCGCTGTCGCCATCGGTGCTGCTCACTCTGGTCCTCGCCATCTCAGCGGCCTGGGGCTCGGCCAGTCCCTCGGTCGTGCCGTCGTATCCGGGGCGGGACAGCGGCGAGGGCGCTTGCCGGGCCGCGATCGTCGACGCGGTCGCCCGCCTGATGGCTCCGGCCGGTTCGGCAGCAGGTCAGGCCGGTCAGCGGCCCGGCGTCGAACCGCCTCGGTTCAGCTCACCCGACCTGCCTGTCCGGTAGGTCCGAGGCGCGACCGTCGCCGAGTCACGCGCCACAGGACCAAGTCTCGGGCGTATTCATAGGTAGGAAGTTTCCTACGGTTGACGGGTAGGGAGTCTCCTACGTATTGTCGGGTCGTGCCCCAGCGAACCAAGGACTCGGCGACCGACCGGTTGTTCGGCGCGTTGGCCAACCCGACCCGCCGCGACGTGCTCGACCTGCTCCTGCACGGCCCGAGAACGGTGGCCGACATCGCGGCGCACTTCGACATGGCGCGGCCGAGCGTGTCCGAGCACCTGCGCGTGCTCAAGGACAGCGGCCTTGTCGCGGAGACCAGACAGGGCCGATTCCACTACTACTCGGTCGAACCCGAGCCGTTGCACGAGCTGGGGCAGTGGCTGAGCCCCTACGAGCGGTTCTGGCGCGATCGGCTGGCCGCGATGGGCGAACTGCTCGACGAGGTGGCCGCGCGGGAAGCCGTGGCGGACCCCGCACCCGACAACGACATGACCAACGAGAAGAACGAGGACGGCTGACCATGACCGACGAGGCAACCGAAGAACTGACCAGCATCAGGGTCGACCAGTTCTTTCCGCACCCACCCGAGCTGGTCTGGCGGGTACTGACCACCTCGGAGCTGATGGCCCGGTGGCTGATGCCCAACGACTTCAGGCCCGAGGTCGGTCACACGTTCCACTTCCATGCCAAGCCGATCCCGGCGGCGAACTTCTCCGGTACCGGTAGGTCGACGGTGCTGGCGGTCGAGCCGCTGAAGCTGTTGCGGATCAGCTGGGGCGACGCCGATCCGGCCAACACCTCGGAAACCGTGGTGACCTGGCGACTGGAGGCCGAGGGCCGGGGTACCCGGATGTTCCTGGAACACACCGGATTCGATCCGGACGACGCCATCCAGCAGACCATGCGCAAGATGATGAACGGCGGCTGGCGCGGCAGCGTGCTGAGCGGTTTCGCCAGGATCGTCGAGGAGACCGCTGCCGCTTCCACCGCTCGGGGTCAAGTGATCGGTTGACGAGCAGGCCGGAAAACCGGGATCGACCAGTAACATCGGAACCGTCTCGGCCGCCGAGGCGACCATCGGCACGGTGGTCAAGGAACACGACGACCTGCTCCTGGTCCGGGAGAGTCTCGACGAGCTGACGGCAACCGCCGATGGCTGAGCACCGGGCCCGGTCGAACGCACCGGAGGGCAACGGGTTCGTCGCCGTGCTCGTCGACTTCGCCGACGCCCTTCGCGCGGCCGGCATCGTGTTCGGCACCGGCGAGGTGCTCACCTACTGTGCTGCGCTGGGCCCGCTCGACCCGACCGATCTCATCGACCTCTACTGGGCCGGCGCGACAACACTGATCAGCCGCCCCGAGGACCTGCCCGTCTACCATGAGACCTTCCAGCGGTTCTTCCTCGATGCCGGCACTCCGCTCGCGGAACTGTTGCGGCTCAACGCGGAACTCGACATGGCGTCGACCTTGCAGGCACCGGCCGTCGACGGGCCCGATGAACAACAACCCGCCGAGGAGGCGCCGCTCGGCCTGCGGGCTTCGGCGGTGGAGGTGCTGCGGCGCAAGTCGTTCGCGGCCTGTACCGAGCGGGAACCGGCCGCGCTGCGCGCGATCATGGCCACCATCCGGTTGACCCCACCGCGTCGCCGCACGCGGCGCACCCGGCCCGCGTCCGCCGGTCGTACCCCCGATCTGCGGCGCACCATCCGGGAGTCCTTGCGTACCAACGGGGAACTGCTCGAACTCTATCCTGCCCACCCCGGACACCTCGGTCGTCGCCGTCGGCTCGGACGGTTACGGGGCCGCCGCCACCTCGTCGAGAACTACGTCGGCGGCCGGCCGCTGCTGCTGTCAACCGCTGAGGACGGCACCGCGCTCGCCCAGCCGCGCCTGGTCACCGACGGCGACGTGGAAGGCGGCCGGTACGTCTCCGGCGTCGTCGTCCTCCAGATCGGCTGACCGCGTTCGCTGTTGGCGCAGTGTCATCCGGTCGGGTGACAGCTGCGCCAAGATGAGGCATGCCCGAGGAGCGCTTGGCCGGTTCGTTCCGGTTGCCGGACGGCAGCTGGATCCGCGGTCGTGGCCTGAGTGACCCGCTGCCGCCCGGTCCGCTGCCCGATTACGGCCTCTACCTTGGTTCGCGCCGACTGCGCGACCAGCATGATCCCGCGCTGACCTGGTCGCACGACTGGCTCGACTGGCCGGACTTCCTGCTGCCCCGCGACCACGCGCACGCCGTCAACGCGATCATCGCCCTGCACGAGCAGGCCATCGGCGGGGTTCGGGCCGAGGTCGCCTGTGGGGGAGGGATCGGCAGGACCGGCACCGTGCTCGCCTGTCTCGCCGTGCGATCCGGGCTCGCCCCGGCCGAGGCGATCGAGTTCGTCCGCGCCGAACATCACCGTCGGGCGGTGGAAACGCCCTGGCAGCGACGCTGGGTGGCCCGGTTCCCCGCCGGCTGATTCCGGATCAGTCGGCGCCGGTCACACGCTCAGGCGTGGTCGAGCAGCCCACGAACGAAAGCGGCCTGGCCGGCATGCTGCAGGTCGTCGGAGATCACGCTGACCAACCGCACGCTCAAGGTCACCGGCGGGTCCCACGAGGTGTCGACGACGCGGGTCAGGTCCTCGTCGGTCAGGGTGCGAACGTAGGAGAGCGTCTGTGCGAACACGGCGTCGTGATAGTCCAGCAGATCCCGCGCGCCGGCTTTGACCGAACCGACCTCGGCGCTGCTGTGCGCGTAACCGGTCGCCAGCCGGTCCAGCGGCAGGTTGAACCGCTTCTCCCAACCGCCCGCCGTCCAGACCTGCTCCACCCCGGCCGCCTCGGCGATGTGATCGTCCTGTACCCGGCTCAGATGCCAGACCAGCCAGGCGATCGAGTTCGCGTCCCCGTCCGCCCGGTACGCCAACTGTTCCTCGGTCAGCCCCTCGACGGCTTCTCTTACGACTTCCTGAATCCGATTGAACGAGTCGACCAACAGCTCCGTACTGGACACCCGCGAACCCCTTTCTCGGCACCTGCGCGGCAGTGGCTACCCGCCACCCGCGATCCTATGCTCAACCGGCAATATGTCCGTTGTCCGGCCGTTGGCCATGACGGTCGGTGGTCAACTCGGTACGCTGCCAGCGACAAGGGGGTGGCCGAGTGCACCTGCACAATCAGATCCAGCCGTTCGATCGGGAGAATTTCGTCAATCACGACGGACTGCTCACGGATATTCTCGAATTCGCGAACGGCGGGGCCGGCGGGCCGAAGGTCGCGATCATCAGCGGTGGCGCCGGAGTCGGCAAGAGCGCCTTCGCGCACGTCACCGCGGACGAGTTGCGCGACACCTATTCCGATGTGCGACTGATCGCCCGGCTCGACATCGATCTGGAAGCACCGGGCTTGGTCAGCGACAACCTCAAGGATTTCCTGATCGCGCTGGGCGTCGGCCGCGACGACATCCCGGAGCGGACCGAGGCCCGCGCCAGCGCGTTCCGGTCCCTCACCAGCAACCGCCGGGTACTGCTCATCATCGACGGTGCGACCACCACCGCGCAGGTGCGGTCCCTGTTGCCCGGCGGCGATTCGCTGGTGATCGTCACCGAGGCGCGCGAACTCAACACGCTCGGCCCTTCGGTGCCGACGCGGTTCTTCGCCATGGAGCCATTGGGCGTCGAGGCCGCCCGTGGCCTGCTCGCCCGGTTGGTCGGCGCCGAGCGGATCGCCGCCGAACCGGACGCCGTCGACAGGATCATCCAGCTGTGCTGCGGGCTGCCCGTCGCGCTGTGCGTTGTCGGCTCGATGCTCGCCCGGCCGCCGGTGCGGCTGATCGCCAGAACGCTGCGGGTACTGGAGAACGCCGAAAGCAGGCTCGCCGCGCTGTCCCGCGACGACCTTTCGGTGTCGGCGGTTTTCAGCGCGGCCTACGAACTGCTGAACAATTCCGCCAAGGCCTGTTATCGCGCACTCGGCCTGCCGTCGGGCACCGGTGAGATCAGTCTCGGCGCGCTGACGGCCGCCGTTGGCTGGCCGGACGCCGAGGATGTCCGCGACGCCATGGACGGCCTGGTCGCGGCTCGGTTCGTCGCTGAGGCCGGCCCGGATCGGTATCGGGTCAGCGAACTGATCCGGCTGCATGCCGGCACCGTCGCCAGGGTCGACTTCCCGGCCGAGTACGAGGCGGGCACCCAGCGACTGCTCGACCACTACTTCCAGCGCACCGCCGACGCGGAATCCCTTGCGCCGCAACGCCCGTGGCGCGCGACCTTCTACCCGGACATCGCCAATACCGAAGCATTCGAGGACAAGGCCTCGGCCTGGCACTGGCTGGAAACCGAACGGCTCAACATCCGGGCCGCCGTCGAGTACGCGTACTCGGTGCAGGACTGGCAGCGGGTCCAGCAGTGGTGCGTGCTGCTCTGGCAGTTCTACGAGAGTGGCAAGTACGCCGACGACCTGCTTGCCACTCATCCGCTCGGCATCGACGCGGCCGAGAAGACCGGCAGCGTGGCCGTGCGGAGCCTGCTGCTGACCCAGACCGGTTTCGGCCACAACTTCCGTGGCGACACCGACGGCGCACTGCGCGCCTTCGAGGAGGCCACCAGGATCGGGGCCACGGTCGCCGTCCGGCAGTTGGAGGCCACCGGGCTGGAAGGTTACGGGCTCGCCCTGATCGAGGGCGGCGACGAGCAGCGGGCGAGGGAGGCGCTGCGGCGCAACCTGAAACTGGCCAGGAAGATCAAGGACGATCGCAGGATCGCGCTGGCCTGCCTGCACTGCGCGAAGGCCGAGGCGCCGAGGGAGGCGCTGGCGCTGCTGGCCGAGGCGGACACGCTGTTCGCACCGCTGAACGAACCGGTCAACATGGCCAAGATCGCGCTCTGGCGGGCCATCAAGCTCACCGAGGCCGGCGGGCCGTTCGACACCGCCCGCACCGCACTCGACGGTGCCCTCGCGACCATGAACGCCCAGGGGCGGCCGTTCGACCGGTTCCAGGTGCTCGCCGCCTTCGGCGACCTGGAGGCAGCCGAGGGAAACCTGGCCGAGGCACGGGAGAACTACGCAGAAGCGCTGGCCGGATACACCAACGGCGCGTTCACCGCACAGGCGGAGCGACTACGTCATCGGCTCGCCCGGTTGGGTCCTGAACGGCAACGCTGACCCGGACCGTGAGGCCGTTGCGCGTGATCGTCAGCCGCTTCGGCAGCTCCGCCCACCGCAGTCCGGCCGCCGACCAGGCACACACCACGGCGGCACAACACGCGCCGAACGCGCTGGTCCGACCGGCCGCCTGGTCGTCGGCGTCGAACCGGACCACTCGGCCGGCCCGGTCGCCGACCAGCCAGCGGCCCGCCCTGTCGGGCTCGGCGGCGACCAGACAACCGGGCAGGGCCGCGAGGCTGGTCGACATCCAGTCCCGCGTCCTGCTCGGCGTGTCCCGCAGCAGCGCGTCGGCCCGCTCCAGCCACAGCTGCCGAGGCTGGTCCGTGCCGACCACCAGATACCGGCCCCGGCCGGTCCCCGTCGTCCGGTAGAGCACCTCGGCCGGAAACCGCCGCACCTCGGCGAGGTCCATGCCGTCCGGGAAGGCGACGCCGACAAGCTGCGCACCGATCGGCGCGATCGTGATCGCCGGCAGTGGAACCGTCGAGGTCGAGGCGGGCGCTGCGGGTTCGGACAGCCGCAGTTCGCGGTAGATCGCCGACCGCAGCAGTTGCGCTGCGCGGCCGGGCGCCGAGGTGGTCTGTGCGCTGATCGACCGGTACCGCTCCGCGTCGTAGTCGCTGACGCACTCCTCGACCTGCTCGCGAAGGCCGCGCTTGGGGTCGAGACGCGGCGCGGTGGCCAGTAGCGCCGCGATCGGTGATTCGGCGTCCACGATGCCGGCCGGATGCGCCGCCAGCAGCAGCGGAGCGCCCTGCGCCACCGCGTAGAACGACACCGAGCCATAGTCGCCGACAACCAGATCGGCAGCGACGAGAGCGGCCCGCCAGCCTTCTTCCGGCGCGATGATGGTGATCCCGGCCCGCGCGCAACCGGCCAGCCAGGAATCGAGTTGGCCACGGGAATGGCCGTACCAGATATTCGGATGCAGCACGAGCGCGATCCGGTATTCGTCGAGCGGCAGTTGTTCGGCGAGCGCGACCGGCAGTTCCGGGTGCTGGCCGTAGAGGGATTTCGGGCCCCAGGTAGAGGAGATCACCACCAACCGCTGGCCCTCGGTCAACCCGAAACCGTCCCGATAACTGGCCCGGAGGCCACGGCTGAGCAGGATGCGGTCGAAGCAGGGATCACCGGCGACCAGCGCGACCGACACCGCGGGCGGGCAGGATCTGGCCAGCCGGTGCAACTGCTCCTCGTGCGAGAGGACGAGCACGGCGGGAATGAGCTTGCCGTTGCGCATGAGCCACTCTTCGGAAAGCCCAAAGACCGGTTTCCGGTTTCCGGTTTCCGGTTTCCGGTTTCCGGTTTCCGGTTTCCGGTTTCCGGTTTCCGGTTTCCGGTTTCCGGTTTCCGGTTTCCGGTTTCCGGTTTCCGGTTTCCGGTTTCCGGTTTCAAGGTCTTATTGTAGCCCATTCCGTGCGGCAGAATGATGAGGCGCGCCCGGAGTTTGTGCAGGTCACCGCCGTGGCTCGCGGCGATCGCGAGGTCGAATCGGCCACGGACCGCGGTGCGCCATGGAATGGTCGCCAGGCCGCGCGCGGCCAGGAACTCGGCGGTGCCGGTGGTGAAGGCCGACGAGCCGGGGCAGGTGTAGTAGGTCTGCACCCGACGGTCCTCGGTCACCAACGGCAGCACGTCGAACAACCGGGTCGCCGCGGTCACGTTGTGCACGACGACCAGCAGCCTGCGCTCGTAGGAAATGGTTCGCCATGATCGGCTCCCGCGACCGGTGCGCAGCGATCGTGGCAGGTCGGCGGGCACGAAATGGCAGCCTACCGTCCCCGACGATCACTCGGCTGATCGTCCGGTTCCGGCGATCGACCAGGTCAGGAGCCATCAGCCCGAGATGACGCCGAGGCGATCCACACTTTTGCGGTGTTGCCGATCACCGCTGGCGGGGTACCGTCGGTTTTACGTTGGTGCTGGTGAGGACCGTGGAGGTGGCCGGCGATGGCGATGCGCGCGATGTGGAAGGGTTCGGTGTCCTTCGGGTTGGTCGCCATCCCGATCCAGCTGTATGCCGCCACCGAGAACAAGAATGTCACCCTGCGTCAGGTTCATGAGACGGACGGTGCGCGGATTCAGTACAAGCGGTTCTGTTCGGCCGAGGAGAAGGAAGTCCCGTACGCCGAGATCGCCAAGGGCTACGAACTGGACGACGGCGAAATGGTCGTACTGACCGACGCCGACCTCGCCGACCTGCCGCTGGCCACCTCCCGCACGATCGATGTCGTCGAGTTCGTACCGCTGGAGTCGATCGACCCGATCCACTTCGACAAGACCTACTATCTCGAACCCCAGCAGGCCGCCAGGAAACCGTATGTGCTGCTGCGCGACGCGCTGCACAAGTCCGGCCACGTCGCGATCGCCAAGGTCGCGCTGCGCCAGCGGGAGAGCCTCGCCCTGTTGCGGGTGCACGCCGACGTGCTGGTGATGACGACGATGCTGTGGCCGGACGAGGTGCGTACGCCGGACTTCGCCTTCCTGCACGACGACCAGCCGCAGGTGCGCTCCCAGGAAATGGCGATGGCCTCCTCGCTGATCGACTCACTGTCCGAGCCGGTGTTCGAGTCGGACAAGTACGCCGACAGCTATCGCGAGGCCCTTGAGTCGCTGATCGAGTCCAAGGTCGGTGGCGGCGAGGCGGCGAAGCCCGGTCGGGTCACGGGGGATGCCGAGGTCGTCGACCTGATGGACGCGCTCAAGGCCAGTGTCAGCGCGGCGAAGAAGAATCGCCCGTCCGCGCAGGCCCGAACCACGAAACGCCCGGCGGATGCGGCCGAGGACAAGGCTGCCGACAAACCGGCCAAACGAACTCGCGCCTCGGCGACCGAGGAGAGTTCGACGGCCGGGGGTTCGGCGAAGAAACCGGCCGGCGAGAGCAGGCCGAGGCGAACCCGCAAATCCGCCTGACCTGGCGGGTTCATTCCGAGAACGGTCAGCTGAGCAGGTTCTCGACCGCGTCGACCACCGCGGCTGCCCCGTCTTCCTTGGCCATCCGCGCGGCGAGTTCCTCGGCGTTCGTCTTGAGCGCCGGGTTGCTGACGGTGTCACGGATCGCGGCGGTGAGCCGCTCGGCGTTGACCCGCCAGTAGGACACCGTGGCCGTGCTGACGCCCAATTCGCGCAGCCTTCGTGCCCAGAAGGCCTGATCCCCGGCGACCGGAACCCCGATCGCCGGCACCCCAGCCCGCAGGCCGGCGGCGGTGGTGCCGGCTCCGCAGGCGTGCACGACCGCCGCCATCCTGGGAAACAGCCACTCGTGTGGGGCCTCGCCGATGGTGAGCACGTCATCGCCGGAGGCCTGGAGATTGGCCCAGCCGGCCTGCACGACACCGCGCACGCCCGCCGCGCGCAACGCGGTGAGTGCGTGTTCCGACAGCCGGGCAGCGGTCTTCTCGCTGGTCATGAAGCTGCCGAAGCCGAGGAACACCGGCGGCGGCCCGGCCGCCAGGAAGTCCACCAGTTCGCTCGGCGGCTGCCAGGCCGGGTCGACGTGCGGCCACCAGTACCCGACGACGTCGAGGCCGCCGCGCCAGTCGGACGGACGCGGTACGACGGTGGGGGAGTAGCCGTTCATGATGGGCCAGCCGGCCTCGGTCCGCTGCCGCCGCAGCGCACGGGCGGGCACCGAGGGCAGCCCGAGCTGCTTGCGGACGTCGGCGATGACACCGCCGTAGAGCCGGTCCACCAGAGCGCCGCCGGCAGCGCCGGCCATCCGGTTCCCGGCCCGCCCGGCCGACCACGACCCGAGCACCGACGGCGGATGCGCGGCGGTGGTGCTCAGCGGCTGAAACCGCAGGCCGATGCTGGGAATCCCGCGCGCCTCGGCGAGCGGGAGGCCGCCGAACTCCGCGAACGGCGTCAGCAGCAGCACATCGGCCGGGTCGTCCTTCAGCGCGTCCACCACCGCATTGGCCATCCACCGGATGACGGACGGCGCGATCGCCGCCGTGAGCAGCCTCAGCAGGTTCGCGCCCTTCAGGTCCGACTCCCGGACGTCGCCGCCGATCGCCCGGAATTCGAGGCCGGCTCCGGTGATCTCCTCGGCGTGGGCTGACGGGGCGGCCAGTATCACCTCGTGCCCGGCCTCGCGTAGTGCGACACCGACGCCGGTCAGCGGCGCGACATCACCTCGTGTCCCGATCGTGGCTATCGCCACTCTTGTCATCGTGTTCTCCTCGTTGCTTGGTGGAAGGTGGTGACCAGTTCCTCGCCGTAGGCCAAGACGTCGAAGCCGGGTTCCATGACGACCTGCAGCACTGCCCCGTTGAGCGCGCCGCGTACCGCGAGTGCCATCGACTTGGGGTGCATCGGGCGGAATTCGCCGGTCTCCTGACCGAGTCGGAGGATCGATTCGAGATCCAGCTTCGCGAGGTCGCCCTGAAGTTCGGGGGCGATATCCAGTTCGTAGAGTCGCTTCCCCGTTCTGGAGCGAAAGGTCAGGCCGATATCCAACAGGACCGCGTACTCGGGCCGGTGCGAGTGGATGAACAGCGCATTGCCCCGGATATAGGCACGCAACTTGCCGGTGGCGGTCGATTCCGCCGCCATCCAGGGCCCCATCACCGCTATCAACGCGCGGTACAGCTCGGTCGCGATCGCCGCGACCAGTTCGTCCTTGTTGTCGAAGTGGTAGAGCACAACGCTCATCGCGACGCCGACCCGCTCCGCGATCTTGCGGATCGACGCCTGTGGGTAGCCGAGTTCGGCTATCACCTCGATCGCACAGGCCACGATCTGCGCCCGCCGCGCCTGATCGGCGAAGGTGCGTGTGTTGCCGTCAGCTTTAGATCGCACGATCGAACTATAGATCAGCTGATCTAAAATTGGTAGCGAGATCGTCCAAATGGTTGATTTCGGTCATGTTTCCGTTAACGATCCCACGGCCGATCCCGCCTGACGATCCCGCCTGACGATCCCGCCTGACGATTCCGCCTGACCGAAGCCCGGCGGCCGGCTCGGCCGGCCGCGATGTCGCACACCTGTTCGCACGACACGCCGCGCAGATGCAAGGCTGCCGCGGCCCTCGGTGGTAGCAACGTAGCCAGCGGAGTTCCTCCCCACGGGCCGCGCGGTGCGGGTCGATGGTGGGGGAGAAGTGCGCGAACGGCACGGAAGGTGTCTGAGAACATGGTGTGTGCGGTCTGTCGCAGTGGCCTCGACCACTGTCACGGCACGCTCGTCGTACACCTCGACGGTGGGTTCGCCGAATGCACCGACGAGCGGTGCGCCGATCTCGATACGCCGAGGCACGCGTCGGTCATCGACTGCGCGTCGATCTCCGGCGGCTGTGGCTGTGCGCTGCCCGAGTTCGCGGTGCCGGAGTTCGAGGAGCGGCTCCAGCAAGTGTCCTGAGCACTGCCCGAACCGATCAACAGCCACAATGCAACCGTGGCAACCGTGCAGTTCGGCATCCTCGGCCCGTTGACGGTCCGCTCGGCAGCGGGCGAACCGGTCATCATCGGTGGGCCGCGACCACGTGCCCTGCTCGCCCTGCTCCTACTGGACGCGGGCCACCTCGTCAGCACCGATCGACTGATCGACGGCCTGTACGGGGCCACCCCGCCGCCCGGCGCCGCGAATGCCCTGCAATCCCAGGTTTCCCGGCTGCGCAGGACCCTGCGCACGGCCGGGGCCGCCGAGCACATCCTGGAATTTCACCCGGCCGGCTACCGGCTCGCCGTCGATCCGGACCAGGTGGACAGCCACCGCTTCGGCCGACTCGCCGCCGAAGGCCGCCAAGCCCTCGCCGCAGGCGACCAGCAGTTCGTGGCGGACCTGTTGCGCGAAGCCCTCGACCTGTGGCGCGGCCCCGCGCTCGGCGACCTCGCCGATGCCCCGTTCGCCGGCGCCGCGCGGGCCCGGCTCGACCAGCAGCGCCTCGCCGCCGTCGAGGATCATGCCGAAGCCGAGCTGGCGCTGGGCAACTATGCCGAGGTCCTCGACGAACTACAGGAAGCCGTCGCCGCCAACCCGCTCCGCGAACGGCCGCACGCCCAGCTGATGCGCGCCCTGCACGGCCTCGGCCGCACCGCGCAGGCGCTGACGGTGTTCGCCGACATCCGGCGCGGACTCGCCGAGGAACTCGGCGCCGATCCGGCCACCGAACTCGCCGAAACGCACCTCGCGATCCTCCGCGCGCCGACGCGGACGCCGATGCCCGCGCCGTCGCGCGGCCTGCCCGCCCAACTCGCCAGTTTCGTCGGCAGGGACGCCGACCTCGCCGACCTCGCGACGGCGTTGGACACCGTCCGGTTGGTCACCCTGGTCGGCCCCGGCGGTGTCGGCAAGACCCGGCTCGCGGTCGAAGCGGGCGCCCGGTACTCCGGTGAGGTCTGTTTCGTCGAACTCGCGCCGCTGCGCCGACCCGGTGGCGTCGCCCTGGCCATCCTCGGCGCGCTCGGCCTTCGCGAGGCCCCGCTGCTGCCGGCCGCGACCGGTCAGCCGGACGTCGTCGAACGGCTCACCGCGGCCCTTGCCGAGCGGTCCCTGCTGATCGTGCTGGACAACTGCGAGCACCTGGTCGCCGAAGCCGCCCACTGCGTGCACGAACTCCTGCGCGGCTGCCCACGGTTGCGCGTACTGGCCACCAGCCGCGAACCGCTGGCCATCACCGGTGAAACCCTGCGTCCCGTCCTCCCGCTGCCCGTCCCACCGGCCGAGGCGACCGTGGCCGACACCGTCGACTACCCGGCCGCCCGCCTGTACATCGACCGAGCCGTCGCGGTTGTCCCGGACTTCGTCGTCGACAAGGGAAATCTCGCGGCCCTGCACCGGATCTGTACCGCGCTGGACGGTCTGCCGCTGGCCATCGAACTGGCCGCCGCGCGGCTGCGCGCACTGTCCATCACCGAGATCGCCGACCGCCTCGACGACCGATTCCGCTTGCTCACCAGGGGAAGCAGGACCGCCGCGCCCCGGCATCAGACGCTGCGCGCCGTCGTCGAATGGAGCTGGGACCTGCTTGCCGAGCCCGCCCGCCAACTCGCCAGCCGCCTCGCCGTGTTCGCCGGCGGCGCCACGCTGGACGCGGTCGCCGCCGTCTGCGGGCTTCCCCGCGCGCGGGCGGAGGAACTGCTCGCCGACCTGGTTGGCCAATCCCTTGTGGACAGTGGAGCTGGTCGGTACCGGATGCTGGAAACCATTCGGGCCTTCTGCGCCGAGCAACTCCTGACCGCAGGCGAGGAACCGGGACTCCGTCGCGCGCACGCCGAGTACTTCCTCGCCCTGGCAACGGCAACCGATCCGCACCTGCGCCGAGCCGAACAGCTGACCTGGCTGGCCGCGCTGACCGCCGAGCACGACAACCTGCGCACTGCACTGCACTGGTCGGTGCCGGCCGATCCGCCGACCGCGCTGCGGCTGATCGGAGCACTGTCCTGGTACTGGTATCTGCGCGGGGTGCGCAGCGAGGTCGCCGCGACCGCGGCCGACCTGCTGACCGTGCTCGGCACCGAGCCGCCCGCCGAACTGGGTGAGGAATATGTCCTGTGCGTGCTGCACACCGTGCTGAGCGGCACCGCCGATCAGGCTCATCGGGCCAGGGTCGAAGCGCTGATGGGCGCGCTGCGCGGACCGGTGCGGCAACCGTTCCTCGTCGTGGCCTGGGGGCTGACCAACGGCCCACCCGCCGAACTCGACGAACACGGACTGCTGCCGATCATGCGTAGCTTTCTGGCCAGCCCCGACCCGTGGTGCCCGGCGATCAGCCTGCTGTCGATCAGCTTCACCCGCTGGTTCGCCGAAGGCGACCTGGACACCGCGGAAGCCGAATGCCTCGCCGCGCTGACCGCCTTCCGCGAACTCGGCGAACGCTGGGGCCTCGCGCAGACCGTCGAAGCGCTCGCCATGTTCGCCGATGCCAGGGGCGAAGTAGGCCGCGCGATCGCCCTCACCGACGAAGCGCTCGATCTCGTCGGCCAACTCGGCGCGGGCGAGGAACTGGCCGATATGCGCTGCCGCCGCGCCGACCGACTCCTGCGGACCGGCGACCTGGCCGCCGCGCAGGCCGACTACCAGCGCGCGGCCGACCTCGCCCGCACCGGCCGGCTGCGGGTCACGCACATCCTGGCCCGCTCCGGACTCGGTGAGGTCGCCAGGCTGCGCGGCGACCGCACCACCGCTCGGCGGTTGCAGGAGGCGGCGTTGCACGACTGCGGCACCGACTGGCTCAGCGCCGGCGCCCGTGCCCGAGTACTCGGTGCGCTCGGCCGCCTCGCCGAAACCGAGGGCGACCTCGCCGAAGCCGTGCGATTGCACCGCGCGGCCGTCACGGTCGCCAGCGCCAACCGCAACCTGCACGGCCTCGCCACCGCCGTCACCGGCCTCGCCTGCGCGCTGAGCCGGACCGACGACCCCGACAGCGGCGAGGCCGACCACGCCGTGCGGCTACTCGGCCTTGCCGCCGCGATCCTGGATACCGGCGTCGGCCATGACCCGGACCTGGCTCGAACCGTCGAGCGACTCACCACGGCTCTCGGAGCCCAGCGGTACGCCGAACTCTTCGATTCGAGTGCCGCGCTGCCGCGTCCCACCGCCGTCGCCGCACTGACCGAAGTGGTGACGGCCGACGGTCATCCGGCATAGTCGGGCAGGTCGATGGCGCTGGCGGCCTTGGTGGTGAGCTTGTTGAGGTAGCCGGAGAACCAGCGGTTGGCCAGCAGCCGGTAGGCCTGGTTGCGACGCCAGAGCCGGCCGCTGGTGGCCGGCGCGAGGAACGGGCCCGCGTTGCCGCCGATCTTCTGGCACCCTCGCGCATAGGGTTCGATCCGGCTCGCATAGGCGGGGAACGCGATCCGGTGGTCACCGCGGGCCGCCGCCAGTTCACCGGCCAGGACATACGCGGCGATCACGGCGAGGCCGGAGCCCATACCGCCGATGGTCGAGCCATAGCCCGCGTCGCCGAGCAGGGCGACGCGACCCTTGGTGAAGGAGTCCATCCGAACCTGGCTGATCGAGTCGAAATAGATCTCCGGCGCCGCCGTCATCGCCTTGATCAGTCTCGGCACCTCCCAGCCGACACCGTGGAAGGCCTCGGCGACGATCTTGCGCTGCGCGTCCGAGTCGTGCCGGTCGTAGTCCAACCGGGGTGAGGCGAAGACGAAACCGGCCGCCGCGAGGTCGCCGCCGGTGCTGGACAGCGACACCGATCGCGCGGGCACGTTGTAGAGCAGACCGGTGCGGTCGAGGCCGAGATGGTTGGGCACGGCCGCGCCGCCGTAGTAGTAGCCGGAGAAGTGGGTGAACGCCGACTCCGGCCCGAAGGCCAGCGACCGCACCCCGGAATGCAGGCCGTCCGCGCCGACGACCAGATCGAAGGTCCTGGGCGCCGCGCGGTCGAAGGTGACCTCGACGCCAGAACCGGTGTCGGTCAGCGAGGTGACGAAATCGCCGAACACGTACTCGGTGCCGGCCGCGCCCGCCTCGTAGAGTATCTCGCTGAGGTCGCCGCGCAGGATCTCCACGTCACCGCTGAGAAACGACGCCGGCAGGGTCAGTTTCACCTTTCCGGTCGAGTCGAGCACCCGCTGGACACCCATATCGGTCTGCCGGTGGCGGATGCGCTCCAGCAGGCCCATTTTCCGCAGCAGGTTCAGGTGCACCGGGCCACGGAAGTCGACGGCCTGCCCGCCCTCGCGCAGGGCGGGCGCGCGTTCCACGACGGTGGGATGGAAGCCGTAGCGCTGTAGCCAGTAGGCCAGTGCCGGCCCGGCGATACTCGCGCCGGAAATCAGGATGTTCTCGCCACTCATCAGTGCTCCTCGCCTTGGCGATACCGCTTGCCGATGCCGCTTGTTGCCGATCCGCTTGTCATCGGTGTCGCTTGTCGGTGTCGGGCACAAGGCTGGCCGCGACCGCTGACCATCCGCCTACCATCGGCTGACCATCGCCAGCACGGGCGCTCAGGTGTGATACTGGCAAGTAACATCACCGACCACGGACAGGAGCGCGCCGGTGCGTTCAGTTCTGCTTTCCCGCCGCGACCTCGACTTCCTGCTCTACGAATGGCTCGACGTCGAGCAACTCATCAAACGACCGCGCTTCGCCGACCACTCCAAGGAGACGTTCGACGACGTGCTCGACCTGTCCGAGCGCATCGCGACCGAGCAGTTCGCGCCGCACAACAAGCTGGGTGACGCGCACGAGCCGACCTTCGACGGTGCGACCGTGCACGTCATCGACGAGGTGAAACCGGCGCTGCGGGCCTACGCCGACGCCGGCCTGACCGGCGGCGCGATGGACTCCTCGGTCGGCGGCATGCAGTTGCCACAGGTGGTCGCGCTGGCCAGCCATGCCTGGTTCCAGGCGGCGAACATCGGCACCTCGGCCTACCCGTTCCTGACCATCGCCAACGCCAACCTGCTCACCGCGCACGGCAGCCCGCAACAGATCCGCGACTACGCGCTGCCGATGATCGCCGGCCGGTTCTACGGGACGATGTGCCTGTCCGAACCGCAGGCCGGCTCCTCGCTGTCGGACGTGACCACGAAGGCGCAACCGCAGGACGACGGCACGTACCGGCTGTTCGGCAACAAGATGTGGATCTCCGCTGGTGACCATGAGCTGAGCGAGAACATCGTGCACCTCGTGCTGGCCAAGATCCCCGGCTCGCCTGCCGGCGTGAAAGGCATCTCGCTGTTCATCGTGCCGAAGGTGCTCGTCGAGGCCGACGGTTCGCTCGGTGCGCGCAACGATGTCGTACTGGCCGGGCTCAACCACAAGATGGGTTTCCGCGGCACCACGAACGCGCTGCTGAACTTCGGTGAGGGCAGGTACCGGCCCGGCGGGGCACCGGGCGCGGTCGGCTATCTGGTGGGGGAGCCCAACCGGGGCCTCGCCTACATGTTCCACATGATGAACGAGGCCAGGATCGGCGTCGGTGCCGGCGCGATGGCGCTCGGCTACACCGGCTATCTGAAGTCGGTGGAGTACGCCCGTAACCGGCCGCAGGGCCGTCCGGTGGTGGGGAAGGACCCGGCGAGCCCGCAGGTGCCGATCATCGAGCATGCCGATGTGCGTCGGATGCTGCTCGCGCAGAAGTCCTACGTCGAGGGTGCGCTCGCGCTGACGCTCTACTGCGGCCGGCTGGTCGACGAGGAGAACACCGCCGCCGACGAGGCCGACCGGGCTCGTGCACACCTGCTGCTGGAGATGCTCACCCCGATCGCGAAGAGCTGGCCATCGCAGTGGTGCCTCGCCGCCAACGACCTGGCCATCCAGATCCACGGCGGCTACGGCTACACCCGCGAGTACGACGTCGAGCAGCACTACCGGGACAACCGGCTCAACCCGATCCACGAGGGCACCCACGGCATCCAGGGTCTTGACCTGCTCGGCCGGAAGGTGACCATGAACGGCGGCGCCGGCCTCGCCCTGCTCGCCGAGACGATCGGCGCGACCGTGGCGAAGGCGCAGGCCCAGGGTGGGCTCGCGGCCGAGTTCGGTGCCGAACTCGCGGCCCGGCTGCGGCGGGCCGGCGAGGTGACCGCGCAGGTCTGGGGGAGTGGTGACGTCGAGCTGGCACTGGCGAACTCGACCGCCTACCTGGAAGCCGTCGGCCACATCGTGATCAGCTGGCTCTGGCTGGAGCAGCTGCTCACGGCAGCGGAGAAGACCGGTGACTTCTACGAGGGCAAGCGGCAGGCGGCGCGGTACTTCTTCCGCTACGAACTGCCCAAGGTCGGACCGCAGCTCGACCTGGTTGCCAGCCTCGACCGGACCACGCTGGACATGAACGCCGACTGGTTCTGACCGCCGCTCGCGGCCGGGCCCGTTCCGTGTCGGAGGGCTCGGCCGCTAACCGGATCTCAGGCGATCACCCGAGGGGCGGCGGCCAGACCGAGGTGCTCGCGCAGGGTGTCGCCCTCGTACTCGGTGCGGTACACACCGCGCTCCTGCAACAGCGGCACGACGGTGTCGGCGAACTCGTCGAGGCCGCCGGGGGTGAGGTGCGGGACGAGGATGAAGCCGTCGCTGGCGTCGGTCTGCACGAACTCGTCGAGGGTTTCGGCCACCTTCGCCGGGGTGCCGATGAACGACTGCCGGCCGGTCACCTCGATGATCAGCTCACGCAGTGACAGGTTCTTCGCCTCGGCGATCTCCCGCCACTGCTTCGCCGTCGCCAGCGGGTCCTTGTGCATCCGCACGCTCGCCCTGCCCTTGGCGATCGTGTTCTCCCCGACCTCGGGATCGACCTCGGGCAGCGGACCGTCCGGGTCGTGGCCGGACAGGTCCCGGTTCCACAGCTGCTCGGCCAGCTTGATCGCGGTCGCCCCGCTGACCTGCTGATGCCGGATGACGCTCGCCTTCTCCTGCGCGTCGGCGTCGGTGTCACCGAGGACGAAGGTGACGCCGGGCAGGATCTTCAGCGAATCGGCCGCCCGGCCGTACTTCGCGAGGCGGCCCTTCACATCCGCGTAGAACGCGCGACGGCCTCCAGCGTGCCGTGCCGGGTGAAGATCGCGTCCGCGCTTGCGGCGGCGAACTCCCGGCCCTCGTCGGAGTCACCGGCCTGGAAGATCACCGGCCTGCCCTGCGGGCTGCGCGGCACGGCGAACTGGCCGGTGATGTCGAAGTGCGGCACGTGATGGTCGAAGGAGCCGGCACGCGGATCGCTGATGAACACCCCGGATTCCTTGTCCGCGACGATCTCCTCACCCCGCCAGGAGTCGAACAGCGCCCAGGTGGCGTGCATGAACTGCTGGGCGCGGGCGTAGCGCTCCTCGTTGGGCAGGAACCCGCCGCGCCGGAAGTTCTCCCCGGTGAACGCGTCCCAGGAGGTGACCACGTTCCACGCGGCGCGACCAGCGGAAAGGTGGTCGAGGCTGGCGAACTGGCGGGCCACCTCGTAGGGCTCGTTGAAGGTGGAGTTGATCGTGCCGGCGAGGCCCAGTTTCTCGGTGACCGCCGCGAGCGCGGCCAGCACGGTGAAGGTGTCCGGCCTGCCGACCACGTCGAGGTCGTAGATCTCGCCGCCCTGCTCGCGCAGCCGCAGACCCTCGGCGAGGAACAGGAAGTCGAACTTGGCGCGCTCGGCCGTCCTTGCCAGGCGCGCGAAGGAGCTGAACTCGATCTGGCTGCCGGAGCGCGGATCGCTCCACACCGTGGTGTTGTTGACGCCGGGGAAGTGCGCGGCGAGATGGATCTGTTTCGGCATGACTGGTCCCCTCAGGCGGCCGTGTAGCGGTTGGCGGGACGGGCAAGGCCGAGCAGGCCACGCAGAGTGCTCGCCGCGTACTCCCGACGGAACCGGCCGCGTCGGCGCAGCTCCGGCACGAGGCCCTCGACGATCGCGGTCAGATCGTGCGGCAGGGCGGCCGGGCGCAGCCGGAAACCGGACAGTCCCGCTGTCTGCCAGTCGATGAGCAGGTCGGCGAGTTGGCTCGGCGTGCCGGTGAAGACGTGCGCGTCGGAGGTATGCTCGACGCCGGCCAGTTCACTCAGCCGTGCCTCGCGGTCGCGGGCCGCCTGCTCGGTGTCGTCGAGGAAGACCACCAGATCACCGAACACGTGCAGCGGCTCGTCGGCCCGGCCGGCGGCCTCCTGTTCGGCGCGGATCTCCCGCACGATCACCTCGGCCGCCTCGACGTCGTCCGGTGTGACGTAGACGAGGTCGGCGCTACGCGCGGCGAGCCGGTACTGGGTGGTGCCGTGCGCGAGCAGGGTGACCAGCGGTTGGCCCTGCGGCGGGCGCGGCGTGATCGACGGACCCTTGACGCTGAACCACTTTCCGCTGAACCCGATGTAGTGCAGGCGGTCGGTGTCGACGAACCGGCCGGTCGCCACGTCCCGGATGACCGCGTCGTCCTCCCAGCTGTCCCACAGCCTGCGGACCACCTCGACGTAGTCGGCGGCCTCGTCGAACAACTCGGTCAGCAACGCGCGCACCGCAGGCTGGTCCCGGTCGGCCAGTGTGAAGTCCGGGAACTCCCGTCGGCCGAACTGGGCCGCCTCGATGGGCCTCGCCGACACCCGCAGTTGCCAACCGGCCCGCCCGTTGCTCACGTAGTCGAGCGTGGCGATCGCCTTGGAGGTGTGAAACGGCTCGGTGTGCGTCACCGTCGCCACCGGCACCAGGCCGATATGGCTGGTCAGCGGCGCGACCCTGGCCGCGATGAGGTTCGCGTCCAACCGGCCGCGCACCTGGTCGGTCCGGTCGTCCTGGCTGTCGAACCGGCTGGACTGCAACCCGAGCGAGTCCTCGATGGTGACGAAGTCCAGCGCGCCGCGCTCGGCCTGCTGGATGAGCCGCTGCCAGTACGGCGCGCCGAACAGGCCGGCCGGATCGGCGTCCGGTTCGCGCCAGGCAGCCGGATGCCAGCCCGCGCCGTCCAACGCGACGGCAAGATGCAGTGGTGCGATACCGGTCGGTGTGTCGGACATGAAAGGGCATCCCATTTCTGGACGAGTCAACCCGAATCCTGGACGGCGCCTGGCCGTCACGGATCGCGCAAGGCCAGGTCAACGGCTGGCGGCGGCTACGAATCGACCGTAACCCAGGCTTGCGCGGACCGGCAACGAATCTTCTTCGTCGGCCGCCGAACTGCCCAGTTGGCGGGATTCCGGTGTCCTGACCGGCCCTCGGGAATAACCGCGCACCGCCGGATATCCCGGCGGTGCGCGGACGCCCAGCTGTCTATTGGCTCAGCCGGCTACTGGAAGGGCATCACGGGCTGCTGGCAGACGGTGCCGACCGGCGGTAGCGCGCCGGTCCGCAGGTAGTCGGCCTCGTAGTCGGCCGCGCAGGCATCCGGATTCTGGAATTCGGTGTGCCCGTACTGATTGACGGTCAACAGGCGGGCGTCGGCCAGATCATGCGACATCGCGACCGAGTCCCGATAGGCGGTCGCCGGATCACCGGTGTTGCCGATGAGCAGAATCGGGTTGGCGGTCGGCCGATTCCACGGGCCCTGATAGGTGTCCGCGCTCTTCGGCCAGTCCGCGCAGGGCTCGGTCGGCCAGGTCCACTGCGGGCCCATCGGCCCCGACCTGGCGTAGGCAAACCGCGCGTAGGCGGAGTACGCGGCCGGATCGGTCGGGTTCGGACCGTCCGAGCACATAGGAGCCGGCCTGCGTGTCCCGCAACGACTCGTCGGCGGGTTCGGTAACCGTGCCACCGGTCGTGGCGGCCACCCACAGCTGTTGCAGCACGGCGGCACCGTCCGCCCACTCGCTGGCCTGGCCGAGCGGAACCATGCCGACCCCGCAGGCGTAACCGCAGCTCTCCTGCTGCGACCCTTCGGTCACGGTCACCGGATGCTGGGCCAGCTGGTCCAGCAGCGTGCTGAACTTGGCCCGCGTCGCGGCGGCCGAACCGGCGGAGAACGCGCACTTCGCGGTGGGCGCGGCGCCGCACAGGTCGAGGAAGGCGGTCAACGTGGCCGAGGACGCCTCGTCACTGTCCTCCCGGAGGAAGGTCGGCAACCCGCTGTCGCCGGTCGTCCACGCGACCGGATCGAGGTTCCCGTCCAGCACCATCCGGCCGACCGTGTTCGGGAACAGGTTCGCGTAGATCGCGCCGAGCCCGGTGCCGTAGGAAAGGCCGACATAGTTCAGCACCGGGTCGCCGACGGCCTGCCGCAGCAGGTCCATGTCCCTGGCGACATCGGCCGTGCTGTCGTGTTCGAGCAGGTCGCCGTTGGTCCGCGCGCAGGTCGCGTCGAACCGGGCGTACAGGCTCTCCCAGGTCGAGATCTGCTTGGCGCCGACCGGGAATCCGCCCGGCAGGTCCGCGAGGAAGGCGTTCTCCTCGGCAAGGGTCGGGAAACACTGGACCGCGGTGCTGTAGCCGAAGCCGCGTGGATCGAAGGAGATCAGGTCGTAGTCCGCGATGAACGCGGCCGGGATCTGCGAATAGTCGGCGAGGAAGGTGTCGATCTGCTCGGAAGGACCGCCCCCGTTGACGAACAGCGAGCCGAGCCGGTGCGCGGGATCGGTCGCCAGGTGCCGGACAACGGCGATGCTGATCGTCGCGCCGCCCGGTTGCCGATAGTCCAGCGGTACCGTGGCCGTCGCGCACTGGAAACCGTTGTCGCAGCTATGCCAGTCGAGAGTGGGAACCGTTGGCGGGCCTGCCATCGGAGACGCCGAGGCGGTCGCCGGCACGACAACGGCGAGCACGCCGATCGCCAGGATCGCCGACAACCCGCGCAGGCGCCTGCGTCTGCTCGGCGGTCTGTGGGTGGAACCCTGATTCAGCCGCATCACATCTGTTCCTATTCTTTTGTCGCATGATCCGATGAATTGGCGCGAAGTCACTTCCCACGCCATCGGGCGTCCCGACTCTATTGACCGATCAGCGCGCGATCGTCCCACCACGGACTGATCCAGCCCTACGACCTGGGTACGGGACAACCCTTAGGGGTCAAGCGAATCGGTGGCCTTGCCTGAGCGAGGACAATGCGGTCATGGGGAATACCGACCGAGACAGCGGATCTGATACCTGCTGGTTGCATCCGGATATACAGATACGGACTTCGGTGATCCAGGTCGCGGTCTTTTCGCCGCTCGGTTGATCACTGCTGGTACCACAGTTGCCGTGCTGGCCGGTCTGGCACACCGACGCGTACACGCTCGCGACGAGACGGGAGGTCAGAGCCGGCGACGAGATCACGGTCGATTACGCGATCCAGACCGCAGAGTCGAGCTTTCGCATGTCGCGCCGGTGTGGGGCCGCCACATGCCGGCGGATCGTCACTGGAAGCGACTGGCGGGAACCCGAGTGGGCCAGCCACTACCGTGGGCACGTCGTTCCCGCTATCGCCAGACGTATCGACGAAGAGTAATAGTGTCGTATACCGATATCGATAAATGGGACTTCATTGAGTCTTTTTCATCCTGTGGCGGCTTCGTAGTTCTGTAGTACGTGGATGGCTTTGGCCAGTCGGCCGATACGGCGGGGGCTGACGCGGACTTTGTGCAGGATGCGCCAGTACTTGAGTTGGGCGTTGGCGCGTTCG
>DATATE010000007.1:0-3804 GCA_036268955.1 Pseudonocardiaceae bacterium | reverse complement strand
CCGAGAAATCAACAAACGGCGCCAACGCCGCAGCACACTCCCCCATCCGCTCCGCGAACACCGCCGACTCATCCAGAAGACGAGCACCCATACCCACCCACTGCGTCCCCTGACCAGGGAACACAAACACCAACTTGCCCTCGATGTCCGCGATACCCGACACCAGGTTCGGCACCGACACGGCGGCACCGAGCCCGTCGAGACCGGCGAGCAGTTCCTCGTTACCGGCGCCGAGGGCGACCGCGCGGTGCGCGAACAGGGTGCGCGAGGACAGCAGCGAGAAGGCGACGTCGACCGGGGTCAGCTCGGATTCGTCGGCGCGGACGTAGGAGGCCAGGCGGTTGGTCTGACCGCGTAGCGCGCCGGCTGTCTTGCCGGACAGCACCCAGGGCAGCGCGGCCGGCAGCACGGCGGGTTCGGTCGGCGTGGATTCGACGATGGTCGGGGCCTGCTCGATGATCACGTGCGCGTTCGTGCCACTGATCCCGAACGAGGACACCCCGGCGCGGCGCGGACGCCCGTCGACTGCCCAGTCGACCGGCTGCTGCAACAGCTCGACCGCGCCGAGCGTCCAGTCGATGAAGGGCGAGGGGTTGTCCGCGTGCAGGGTCTTGGGCAGGACACCATGCCGCATCGACATGACCATCTTGATGATGCCGGCCGCGCCCGCCGCCAGCTGGGTGTGCCCGATGTTCGACTTCACCGAGCCGAGCCACAGCGGCCGGTCCCGGTCCTGGCCGTAGGTCGCCAACAACGCGTGCGCCTCGATCGGGTCACCGAGCGAGGTGCCGGTGCCGTGCGCCTCCACGGCGTCCACATCGGACGGAGAGAGTCCCGCGTTGGCCAGCGCCCTGCGGATGACCCGCTGCTGAGCCGGACCGTTCGGGGCGGTGAGCCCGTTGGAGGCGCCGTCCTGGTTGACCGCCGATCCGCGCACAAGGGCCAGTACGTCGTGCCCGTTGCGCTGCGCGTCGGACAGCCGTTCGAGGACGAGCAGGCCGACGCCTTCCGACCAGCCGGTGCCGTCGGCGGAGTCGCCGAACGCCTTGCACCGGCCGTCGCCGGAGGAGCCGCCCTGGGCATCGAGTTCGCCGAACGCGGCCGGGCTGGAGATCACGGTGACGCCGCCGGCAAGGGCCAGCGAGCATTCGCCGGAACGCAGGGCCTGCGCGGCCATGTGCACGGTGACCAGCGAGGCGGAGCAGGCGGTGTCCACCGTGACGGCCGGGCCTTCCAGCCCGAAGACGTAGGACAGCCGGCCGGAGGCGACGCTGGTCAGCTGCCCGGTCATGATGTGGCCGCGCGAGTCGGCGGGCGGGACGTAGCCGGAGGCTGCCGCGCCGATGAAGACACCGGTTTCGCTGCCGCGCAATGATCCTGGCGTGATGCCGGCTCGTTCGAAGACCTCCCAGGCGGTTTCCAGCAGCAGCCGCTGCTGCGGGTCCATGGCGACCGCTTCGCGCGGGGAGATACCGAAGAAGCCCGCGTCGAACTGGGCGGCGTCGTAGAGGAACCCGCCCTCCATGTCCTGGTTGTTGAACATCTGCCAGCCACGGTCGGTCGGCAGCGCCGCGATGGCGTCCTGGCCTTCGGAGACAAGGCGCCACAGGTCTTCCGGCGAGTTGACCCCGCCCGGATAGTGGCAGGCCATCGACACGATCGCGATGGGGTCGTCGGCGACCGAGGTGATGGTCCTGGTGATCGCGTCGCCGTATTCGCCCATCAGTTCGGTGAGCAGGAATTCCGCCGCGACGACCGGCGTCGGGTAGTCGAAAACCAGCGTGGACGGCAGCCGGAGGCCGGTCGCCGTAGTAAGGCGGTTGCGCAGTTCGATGGCGGTCAGCGAATCGAACCCGAGTTCACGGAACTCGCGCCGGACCTCCACCATCTCCGGCGAGGAATGCCCGAGCACGCCGGCGGCCTGGGTGCGAACCAGGTCGATGAGCAGCCGGAGCCGGTCCGGCTGGGCGAGGCCGGCGAGTTCCGCGACCAGCGCACCCTCGTCGGCCGCTGCCGAAACGGCCATCCGCCGGTTGCCGCGCACGAGGCCGCGCCACATCGGCGGCACGTTGCCCTGCGCCAACCTGCGCAGGTTGACCGGTACCGGGGCGACGAGCGGCTCGTCGGAGGAGATCGCGACGTCGAAGAAGCCCATGCCCTGTTCGGTGCTGATCGGGGGCATGCCGGCCGCGTTCATCCGCTGCATGCTGGTGTCGGAAAGGCCGCTGCTCATCTCGCTCTGCTGCGCCCACAGACCCCAGGTCAGCGACTGACCGGCCAGGCCGGCAGCACGCCGCTGCGCCATCAGCGCGTCCATCCAGGTGTTGGCCGCCGCGTAGTTCGCCTGGCCCGGTGTGCCGATCAGGCCGGACAGCGAGGAGAACACGATGAACGCGGCGAGGTCGATGTCCCGCGTCAGCTCATGCAGATTCCACGCCGCATCGACCTTCGGCCGCAACACCGAATCCAACCGATCCTGCGACAACGCCGTCAACACACCGTCATCCAGCACACCAGCCGTATGAACCACCGCAGTCAACGGATGATCCGGCGACACGGCCGCAACCAGCGCCACTGCCTGATCCCGATCCGCCACATCACACGCGACAACCGAAACCTCAACACCCAGACCAGCCAACTCGTCCCGCAACTCGACCGCACCCGGCGCGTCGATGCCCCGCCGAGAAGTCAACAACAAATGCCGCACACCATGCTCAGCAACCAGATGCCGGGAAAGCTGAGCACCCAACGTACCCGTACCACCAGTGATCAACACCGTGCCAGCAGGATCCCAGCGCTTCGGCATCCGCAACACGATCTTGCCGGTATGCCGAGCCTGACTCATCGTCCGGAACGCCTCCCGACCACGACGCACATCCCAGACGGTGGTCGGCAGTGGCCGCAGAATTCCTGCCTCGAACAGCGGCATCATTTCGATCATCATGTCCCGGACGCGCTGCGCGCCGGGGTCGAGCACGTCGTAGAACTTGTACCGCAGGTCGGGGAAGTCGGCGGCATCGCGGATGTCGAGCTTGCCCATCTCCATGAATCGGCCGCCCGGCCGCACCAACCGCGCGGACGCATCCACGAACTCGGCAGCCAGCGAGTTCAACACCACGTCCACACCACGACCACCGGTCGCGGTTCGGAACTTCTCCTCAAAATCCAACGTCCGCGAGTTGCCGATGTGATCGTCGTCGATACCGAGCGAGCGCAGCACATCCCATTTCGGCTCACTCGCCGTCGCATAGATCTCGGCGCCCAGCCACTGCGCCAACTGGACAGCGGCCATGCCGACACCACCGGTCGCGGCATGGATCAGGACCGTCTCACCGGGTTGCAGCTGCGCGAGGTCCATCAGGCCGTAGTAGGCGGTGAGGAAGACGGCGGGGATGGTCGCGGCCTGTTCGAACGACCAGTGGTCCGGGAACCGGGTCATCTTGCTGCCCAGCACGACGGCGAGCGGTCCGAACGCGCCTTCCATCATGCCGGTGACCCGGTCGCCGACCTTCAGATCGGTGATGTCCGAGCCGACCTCGACGATGACACCGGCGGCCTCGCCGCCCATCCAACCGGTCTTACCCTGGAACCAACCGAGCGAGTTGAGGCTGTCCAACAGGTCGCGGAAGTTCAGGCCGGCGGCATGCACCTGAACCCGCACATGGTCGGCGGCCAGCGGTGCTGTCGCATCCGGCCAGGCGATCAGGTCGAGCTGGTCGAGACTGCCCTTCTGCCGGCTGCCCAACCGCCACGGCACCCCACCAGCCGGCGGCAACAGACCCTCACCAGAACCCAACAACGCCA
>DATATE010000006.1:0-7013 GCA_036268955.1 Pseudonocardiaceae bacterium | reverse complement strand
CCGAGAAATCAACAAACGGCGCCAACGCCGCAGCACACTCCCCCATCCGCTCCGCGAACACCGCCGACTCATCCAGAAGACGAGCACCCATACCCACCCACTGCGTCCCCTGACCAGGGAACACAAACACCAACTTGCCCTGCACATCGGCCGCACCGGAGACCACGCCGGGCAGCGGTTCGCCCGAGGCGATACCGGTCGTCCTGGCCAGCAGTTCGTCCCGGTCGCCACCGATGGCGACGGCGCGGTGCTCGAACACCGATCGCGACGACAGCAGGGAGTACGCGACATCGAGGGCGTCCTGGCTCTCGACACCGGCGGCAAGGGCCTCGGCCTGACCGCGCAGGGCTTCCGGAGTCTTGCCCGAGACCACCCAGGCCAGCGCGGGCGGCAGCACGGCAGGTTCGGCGGGAGTGGACTCCACGACGGCCGAGGCCTGCTCGATGATCACGTGCGCGTTGGTGCCGCTGAAGCCGAACGAGGACACCCCGGCGCGCCGAGGATGACCGTTCTCGGTCCAGTCGACCGGCTCGCTCAGCAGTTCCGCCGCGCCCATGGACCAGTCCACGTGCGAGGACGGCTCGTCGACGTGCAGGGTCTTGGGCAGCACGCCGTTGCGCATGGCGAGCACCATCTTGATGACGCCTGCGACGCCGGCGGCGGCCTGGGTGTGGCCGATGTTGGACTTGATCGAACCCAGCCACAGCGGCCGTTCCCGGTCCTGGCCGTAGGTCGCCAACAGCGCCTGCGCCTCGATCGGATCGCCGAGCGTGGTGCCGGTGCCGTGGCCCTCCACCACGTCGACGTCGGCGTAGGTCAGTCCGGCCGCGGCCAGTGCCTGGCGAATGACCCGCTGCTGGGAAGGACCGTTGGGTGCGGTGAGCCCGTTGGAGGCACCGTCCTGGTTGACCGCCGAACCACGCACCAGGGCCAATACCTCGTGCCCGTTGCGCCGGGCATCGGACAGGCGCTCAAGCACGAGCACGCCGACGCCTTCCGACCAGTTGACGCCGTCGGCGGCCTCCGCGAAGGACTTGCACCGGCCGTCGCCGGCCAGCGCACCCTGGATGCTGTAGTCGACGTATGCGTCCGGGGTCGCCATCACGGTGACACCGCCGGCCAGCGCCAGCGAACACTCACCCGAGCGCAGCGCCTGCGCGGCAAGGTGAATCGCGACCAGCGAGGAGGAACACGCGGTGTCGACCATCACCGAGGGGCCTTCCAGCCCGAAGATGTAGGAGATCCGGCCGGACAGGACACTGCCGGCGGTGCCGGTGCCGAGGAAACTCCTGACCTCCAGCGGGAACTCGACGCGGGGCGAGACATAGTCGTGGTACATCAGGCCGGCGAACACACCGGTCCTGCTGCCCCGCAACGCCACCGGGTCGATACCGGCCCGCTCGATCGCCTCCCACGAGGTTTCCAGCAACAACCGCTGCTGCGGATCCATCGCCAACGCCTCACGCGGCGAAATACCGAAGAACGCCGGATCGAACTCGGCGGCCCCGTGCAGGAAGCCACCCTCCCGCACATAACTGGAGCCGCGTGCCTCCCGATCCGGGTTGTACAGCGAGTCGAGGTCCCAGCCACGGTTGGTCGGGAAACCGGAGATCCCGTCCCGTCCCTCGCTCAGCAACTGCCAGAGGTCCTCCGGCGAGTGCACGTCGCCCGGATAGTGACAGGCCATCGACACGATCGCGATCGGGTCATCGGCGACCGGCCGCAGGACGGTCGGCTCCTGCGCGATCTGGTCCTCGTCGAGCAGTTCGGCCAACAGGAACTCGGCAAGTATCTTCGGCGTCGGATAGTCGAACACCAGCGTCGAGGACACTCGCAGGCCGGTCGCGGTGGCCATCCGGTTGCGCAGTTCGACGGCGGTCAGCGAATCGAAGCCGAGTTCCCGGAACTCGCGCTGGACGTCGACGGTCAGCGGGGAGACGTGGCCCAGCACCATGGCGACCTCGGTGCGGACCAGATCCACCATCAGCTCGGCCCGCTCGGCGGCGGCCAGCGGCAGCAACCGCTGGAGCAGCGTGCTGACCGCGGCCGCGCCGCCGACGGCCGCGCGGCGCGTGCGCAACAGGCCGCGCAGCAAGGCGGGCGGGTCACCGACGGCGCGCAGTGCGGCGACGTCAAGGCGGGCCGGGATGAGGATCGGTTCGCCGATGGCCAGTGCGGCGTCGAACAAGGCGACGCCCTGTTCGCCCGAGATCAGCGGCAGCGGACCCGCCGACCGCTGGGTGTCGGCGGCGGGCAGGCCGGCGGTCATGCCGGCGTCCTGCGCCCAGGGACCCCAGACCAACGACGAGCCGGCAAGTCCCGCGTTTCCGCGCTGCTGGGCGAGTCCGTCGAGGAAGGCGTTGGCCGCGGCGTAGTTGGCCTGACCGGGATTGCCGAGCAGGCCCGCGATGGAGGAGAACAGCACGAACCCGGCGAGGTCGAGATCCTTGGTCAGTTCGTGCAGGTGCCAGGCCCCGTCGACCTTGGGTCGCAGTACCGAGGCCAGCCGCTCGGGCGTCAGCGCACCGAGGATGCCGTCGTCCAGCACTCCGGCGGCGTGGATCACGCCGATCAGCGGCCGATCGGCCGGCACCGTGGAGAGTACGGCCGCGACCTCGGCCCGCTCGGCCACATCGCAGGCGGCCACGGTGACCTCGGCGCCGTAGCCGACCAGCTCCTCGCGCAGTTCCGTCGCACCGGGTGCGTCAAGGCCGCGCCTGCTGGTCAGTACGAGGCTCCGCACGCCCTGTGCGACCACGAGATGCCGAGCCAGCAGCGCGCCGAGTCCGCCGGTGCCACCGGTGATCAGCACAGTGCCGTCGGGTTCCCAGGAGGTCAGCGCGCGGCTGTCGGCCGATTCGGGGGCTGCGGCGGGATCGATGACGACCGCCGCCTCATCGGACTGGAGCGCGCTGTCGAACAGGTCGAGATCCAGGTCCTCGACCGAGTTCTCGACGCGCAGGGAAAGTCCGGCAAGGCCGGCTGCCTGCCGCCGCGACATCAGCGCGTCCAGCCAGCCCTCCGTCGAGGTGGCCACCGTGACGAACGCGGCGAGATCCAGCTCGGCCGTCAGCTCGTGCAGCTGCCAGGCGGCGTCCGCCGTACCGGTGTTGATCACCGCGGTCAACGGGTGTTCGGCCGGGATACCGGCGATCATCGCGGCAGCCTGGTCGCGGTCGGCCAGGTCAGCTGCCGCGATCGTGATCTCGATGCCCTGGGCGGCCAGTTCGTCGCGCAGTTCGGTCGTGCGCTCGTCACTGCCGGCCACCAGCAGGTGCCGGACGCCGTGTTCGGCGACGAGGTGCCGGGCGAGCCGGATGCCCAAGGCATCGGCGGTGATCAGCACGGTGCCGGCGGGCAGCCACTGCTTCGGTATCCGCAACACGATCTCGCCGGTGTGCCGCGCGTGGCTCATCGCCCGGAACGCGTCCCTGCCGCGACGCACATCCCACACCGTCGCCGGCAGCGGATGCAGCGCCTGCGCTTCGAACAGTTCGAGCAGTGCGGCCATGATCGCGCTCAGCCGGTCGAGACCGGCGTCAAGGATGTCGAAGCGCCGGTAGTGAATCTCCGGGAAGCTGGCGGCCTCGCGGATGTCGGTCTTGCCCATCTCAAGGAAGTGCCCGCCCGGCCGGATCAGCCGCGCCGAGGCGTCGACGAGTTCGGCGGTCAGCGAGTTCAGTACGGCATCAACGCCACGACCGTCGGTGGTGGTGCGGAACTTCTCCTCGAAGTCCAGTGTCCGCGAGGAGGCGATGTGCGCGTCATCGATGTCGAGCGAGCGCAGCACCTCCCACTTCGGCTCGCTCGCGGTCGCGAAGATCTCAAGACCCAACCAGCGCGCGACCTGGATCGCGGCCATCCCGACGCCACCGGTCGCGGCGTGGATGAGCACCGAGTCGCCTGCTCGCAGGCCGGCAAGGTCCAGCAGTCCGTAATAGGCCGTCAGGAAGGCGATCGGTACCGTCGCCGCCTGCTCGAACGACCAGCCGGCGGGGAAGCGGGTCAGCGTGCTGTCCACCGCCACCGCGATCGGCCCGAACGAGCCGTCCATCAGGCCGGTGACCCGATCGCCGACGCGCGGTTCGGTGACCTCGGGGCCGACTTCGAGGACGACACCGCTGGCCTCGCCGCCCATCCAGCCGACCTTGTCCTGGAACGAGCCCAAGGCGTTGAGACTGTCGAGCAGGTCGCGGAAGTTCAGGCCTGCCGCTCGCACCGCGACGCGGACCTGGTGGCCGGTAAGCGGGGTGAACACGTCCGGGCAGGCGATCAGGTCGAGGGTCTCCAGGCTGCCCTTCTGCCGGCTGCCCAACCGCCACGGCACCCCACCAGCCGACGGCAGCAAGCCCTCACCCGAGACCAGCGGCGCGCGCCCGGCGGCAAGGACAACCCCGTGGCGTACCGCCAACCGCGATTCGCCGGTCGCCACGACGGCACGCAGGTCGATATCCGAATCGTCGACGTCGACCAGCACGAACCGGCCGGGATTCGCCGACTGCGCGGACCGGACGAGATCCCACACGGCGGCACCGGCGAGATCGGCGACGGACCGGCCGTGCTCGGTGGCGACCGCGCCGCGCGTCACAACGACCAGCCGCGAACCCGCGAACCGGTCCTGCGCGGACCATTCCGTGAGGAGGTCCTGTACCCGCGCGGTCAGCTCGCGCGTCTCGGCGCGCGCGTCCCCGGTGTCCGCAGCGCGGAGGGTCACCGCGACCAGCGCGGGTACCTCGGTCAGCGACGCCAGCGAGCCGGTCAACTCCACCAGTTCGTCGGCCGGCGCGGCCGGCGCCAGCTCGGTCCAGATGGGACCGAACAGCATGTCCCGCACCTTGTCGCCGTCGGTTCGCGGTGCGGCCTGCGTGTTCTTCGGCGACACCCGAGCCAGCCGGGGCACCAGCACGATCCCGTCCCGCACCGCCAACTGCGGCTCGCCAACGGCCACCACCGCACAAAGGTCGACCTCGGAACCGTCGGAGTCGATCAGGACGAACCGGCCCGGATTCTCCGACTGCGCCGTCCTGACCAGACCCCACACCGCCGCCGAGGCCAGATCGGTGACCGACCCGCCGGAGCCCGCGGCAATCGCGCCGCTGGTGCACAGCACCAGCCGGGAGTCGGCGAACCGCTCGTCCGCGAGCCACCGCTGGAGCAGACTCAGCGTCCGCGCGGTCAGCTCGTGCACCGAGCCGAGGACGTCCTCGGCGTCCGTCGCGGCGAGGGTGACGGCCACCAGTGCCGGCACCTGCTCGACCGAATCAAGGTCACCGGCCAGTTCCACCAGCTGCGACTCGGCGTCGACCGGTGGCAGTTCGGACAGACCGGTCCATTCGACACGGAACAGCGAATCGCGTTCCACCCCCTGGGGGCCGCGAGCGGCCGTCAGCTGATCGGTCGGCACGGCACGCAGCACCAGCGAGGCGGCCGAGAACACCGGCCCACCCGCCGAGTCGACCGCCGCGATCGCGATCGACTCATCGTCGGTCCTGGTCAGTCGCACCCGGACAGTGGCAGCGCCGTTGGCGTGCAGGCAGGCATCGGTCCAGCTGAACGGCAGCCGCACCCCACCTGTGGTGTCCAGGTTCAGGAAAGTCGACGCGTGCAGGGCGGCGTCGAGGACGGCGGGATGCAGACCGAAGGAGGCGGCGGCCGACTCCGCGTCGCCCGGCAGGCTCACCTCCGCGAAGACCTCTTCGCCGTGCCGCCAGGCCGCCCGAAGTCCTTGGAAGACCGGGCCATAGCCGAACCCGCCCTCGGCGAGCTGCTCGTACAGTCCGTCGACCGGGAGTTCCTCTGCGCCGGCCGGCGGCCAGACCGAGGTGTCGAACGACGCGGCCTCCTCACCGGCCGCGAGCGATCCCGTGGCATGCCGCACCCATGGCGCGTCCTCGGGGGCGTCCACCGGCCGCGAGTAGATGTTCACCTTCCTGCGCCCGGAGTCGTCCGCGCCGCCGACCCAGACCTGGATGGCAACCGCGTCGCGCTCGGCCAGGATGAGGGGTGTGGTCAGGGTCAACTCTTCGACCCGATCGCACTCGACCTGGTCACCGGCTCGGATCGCCAGTTCCAGGAAACCGGTGCCGGGGAACAGGACGACGCCGCCGACCGCGTGATCGGCCAGCCAGGCGTGCGTACGCAGCGACAGCCGACCGGTCAGCAGCACACCGTCCGCACCGGCAAGGCCGACCGCCGCACCGAGCAGCGGGTGTCCGGCCGTCTCAAGACCGGCCGCCGCGACGTTGCCGACCCGCGAGGCCATGGACTCGGTCCAGTACCGCTCGTGCTGGAAGGCGTAGGTGGGCAGCTCGATCCGGTGCCCGCCGCTGCCGGCGAAGAAGCCGGCCCAGTCGAGGGAAACCCCGTTGGTGTGCAGCGCGGCCAGCGCGCGAACAGCGGCAGCGGGTTCGTCCCGGTCGCTGCGCAGCAACGACACCGTCAGCGCATCCGAGTCACCGGCCAGCACCTCACCGGCCATCGCGGTCGCCACGCCATCGGGGCCCAGCTCAAGGAAGGTCGCCGTCCCCTGGTTCCGCACCGCGCTGATCGCGTCCGCGAACCGAACGGCCTGGTGCACATGCCGCACCCAGTACTCCGCCGTCGCCAGATCAGCACCCTGCTCCACAGTCGACACAACCGGAATCCGAGCCTCACGGAACGTCAACCCGGCAACCACCGACGCGAACTCATCCAGCATCGGATCCATCAGCCGCGAATGGAACGCATGCGACACCGTCAACCGCCGCGTCTTCGCAAACCGACCCGCAATCTCCACCACCGCAGCCTCAACACCCGACACCACCACAGAACGCGGCCCATTCACCGCCGCGATCGAGACCCCTTCGACAAGCAGTGGCACGACCTCATCCTCAGCCGCCTGAATCGCAACCATCGCCCCACCCGCCGGCAACGCCTGCATCAACCGAGCACGCGCACCAACCAACGCGCACGCATCCTCCAGTGAGAACACACCAGCAACATGCGCGGCAGCGATCTCACCCACCGAATGACCG
>DATATE010000005.1:0-14594 GCA_036268955.1 Pseudonocardiaceae bacterium | reverse complement strand
CATGACCTGCGACACACGCACGAGACCTGGCTCGTCGAGGACCACGTGCCCCGGATCATGCGGCTGGAGCGACTCGGACACAAGCGCAAAGACATCGACGACCTCTACTCCCACATCACCAACCCAATGATCGAGGAAACGCTGGCGGCTCTCCAACGCCGATGGGAGCACGACGGGGGCTGGAGTTGGGCAAGCCATGCCGACCCAGAACAGGATGCGGCGTGAACTCGTCCACGATGCCAACGGTGGCGACGACCACGATCCGCCGTGGCAGTATCCCGAGCATCGTCTGGGTGTCGTGGCGCCGTCCGACTCCGGTGGACGCACCAGTCAGGAAGGTGTGTGTGCCGCTGATCCATTCGAAGATCACTCGACTGACGGTCGAGACTTCTGCGCGGGCCGACGGATGCGACCAAATGAACCACCGTTGCGAGGCATCTGCCGTAGGTGATGGCGGGGGCGACCTCTTCGGATTCGCGGGAGTGGTCAGCAGGCCCTGCTCCCTTTTTTTGCTCCCACAATCACCGATGGCCTGTCGATGAAGATCATCGACAGGCCATCTGAGCTGCGAAAACATACTGTGGGCGATGCAGGGATCGAACCTGCGACCTCTTCGGTGTGAACGAAGCGCTCTCCCGCTGAGCTAATCGCCCCCATCGCCGCTCCTGGCGGCGTGCGGATCACAATACAGGACGGGCGGATGGGCAGTCGGCGAGGGTCACCTTCGCTGACTCTGCGCGTCCGCGGTGGCCGCGCGGGAGCACGTACCCCGATCGTGCGCGTCCGCGAGATTACGCACACCCAACATTAGGAGGAATGCGCTATCTGGCGCTGGCCCCACCCGTCATGATGGACTGGGAACGATCGAGGGGCCTTCGATTACGGAACGGAGTGAAATGGTCGCGCTGTGCAGCAGCCTTGGCCCGGACGAGTGACATTACGTCAAAATATGCGCGACGCTGCTCACTTTGACGTCACAACGGAGTAGCTCGGTCGTTTCCTGGCCGGGGAAGGAGTAGGAGGGGTACGACGATGCGAAACGACCACGTGACACTACGTGCTACCGCGGTCTTTGATCTGTTGGCGCCGCGGTGTCCCGCGGTGCCTGTTCGGGTGGAGTTGCGATATGACACCCGTGACCCATATGCGGTGGTTGCCGCTTTCCGGACCGGCAAGGCCGGCTGGGTGGAGTGGGTCTTTGCCCGCGACTTGCTCGCTGACGGCCTGATCGCGGCCGCCGGCGAGGGAGATGTCCGAATTCGTCCTTCGGCAGACGACCCCGAGGTGGTTGTCGTCGAACTGAACTCGCCGTCCGGACATGCGGTGTTCGAGGCGTCGGCCCAGGAGTTCGCAGACTTCCTGGACCGGACCTACGACGTCGTCCTGCCGGGCAACGAGCATCTCTGGGTTGATCTTGATGATGCGCTCGCGCAGATGATCCCGAACGACAGAGGCTGATCATTGATGCCGGGGTGCCCACTCCAGACCTGCGTCGGGCACCCCGATTTGGAGTCTGTTCGGGGCTTCCGATAAAGTTCTCCACGCGTCACGGTGAAGCTCACAAAGCCAAATCGTGACAAGCAATGCGGACGTAGCGCAGTTGGTAGCGCATCACCTTGCCAAGGTGAGGGTCGCGGGTTCGAATCCCGTCGTCCGCTCGGCAGCGGCCTTTCACGGTCCAGGCTCGTCTCCTGTGGGGCCTTGGGTCCACAGGGAACGGCGGAGTGGCCGAGTGGTTTAGGCAAGGGCCTGCAAAGCCCTGTACGCGGGTTCGATTCCCGCCTCCGCCTCGGGCGATTAGCTCAGTGGGAGAGCGCTACCTTGACACGGTAGAGGTCACTGGTTCAATCCCAGTATCGCCCACCAAAACAGCCTTACTCGAACCCTGGTCCACCACCGACCAGGCGAGTAGGTCTGTAGCGGTAAGATCGTTCAGCGCAGGCCCGTCCGACAGGACGGGCCTGTTGTTGTCTTGTCCCTCTTCATCCCAGTTCAGCGTGTCGCTGCGCCGGTAGAACGTCCGGCTCCGCTCCTCTGCCGCGATCAGATCTCCCAGCCCGTCTGTCAGGTCGCGGGCACTGACGACGGTTATGTCCCGCATGTCCAAGTACAGCTTCGAGAAGATGACTTTGGTGAGGGCGTGCTTGACGCCTGCGCCGCCACGTCGGTAGAAGGCTTGGGGATCACGGAGCAGTTCCAGCGCTGTCAGGAAGAACTTGCGACCCATGTCGAGCTTGCTGGTGGTGTCGGCCAGTTGCCCCTCAATCTCTGCCCGTTGCCCCGCGATGCTTGCCAGCTTCTTCTGAAGCTTGGCTTTGGGCCAGCCAGGCTCGCCCACCAGGTCGAGATAGTGCTCCTCTTTGGCGTCCAGCTCGTCCAGACGGGCGGTGAGCCGCTTCTTGAGGGCGTCGATGCTGCCAAGCTCGGTGAGAACCGTGTCGTCGAGTTGGTGGCGGACGTTGGCCCTGAACTGGTCGCTGAGTCGCACCGTGGCGTACTGCTGTTCGACGGCCTTCTCAACGTCCTGGACCTTCAGGTACGGCTGGTCGCAGGTGCGGGCTTGGCGACCTCGACAGACGAAGTAGAAGTACGTGCCCCCGTTGCCCCGGCCGGGAGTGACGATCAGGCGCTTGCCGCATCGCCCACACCAGATGAGGCCCTTGAGCCAGTGATCATGCTGACGGGCACGGGTGCCGCCACCGCCGTGGAGGGCGAGTACCCGCTGTACGCGGTCGAACAGCTCGGGGGTGACCAGCGCTTCATGTCGTCCGGGGTACTCCTGGCCGTCATGCTCCACGAAGCCGAGGTAGTAGCGGTCGCTCAGGATGTTGTAGAGCTGGCTCAGCGAGACTGGCTTGGGTGATGTCCGACGGGTACCGCGTGTCGTGAGTCCGGCCGCCGTGATCCGGTCGAGTACTTGCTTGCCGTTGTACTGGCCAGTGCCGAACAGCTCAAAAGCTTGGGCGATGAGCGGACCCCGTTCGATGTCAACGGCGACGGTGCGGATTTCGCCGCCTTCGGGTTTGGCTTCCCGCACGTTGCGGTAGCCGAGGGCGGCTTGGCCGACCGTGCCACCGTTCTTGACCTTCTGACCCATCTTGTAGCGAATATCCGCGCCGCTGGCTTGCGATTGGTACTGGTCTACGGCGTGGATGATGGTTTCGACCATCGCGCTTTCGGGGCCTTCGCCCATGTCGAGCACAGTCGAGACGATTCGGGTGCCGACCTTGCCAAGGTCGCGTTTGGTGATGCCCGCATCGACACTGTTTCGGAAGACGCGGTTGAAGTGGTAGACGATCACGTAGTCGATGTCTTTTTGGGCTTTGACCCATGCGATCATTTCCTGAAATACCGGACGCTTTTCGATGCTGGTCGCGGTACGACCTGGCTCTACGAATTCCCGCACAACGTCAGCGTCGAGCGAGGCGGCTTTGCGTGTCCCCGCGTCCCGTTGGGCGGGAATAGATATTCCTTCAGGGTTGTAGTCAGTGTGTACCTGGCTCGGAGTGGAGACGCGCAGATAGAGAACTGCTCGCTTTTTGCTTCGAGCGTCGCGTGGCGCGCTTGCCACTCGCGTGTTGAGCGTCGTTTGACTCATGTTTACCTCCTTTTCGCGAGATTTATTGTCAGGCCACCGGGCAGAGGTCCAGATTGCTGGCACGGCGGAAATAGGTTCGCGTCGGTCGCTCTTCCTCATCCAGCAAGCCAAGGTAAGTAAGCCGGACCCGGATGGCCTCTTCGGAAACCATGAAAAGTCCGGCTAGCGCAGGGATGTCTTGGATACCGCTTGTCCAGGCGTTTTTGACCCAGGTACGGGGCATGAGTAGGCAGGCGGCGAAATGGTCGGCTACCAGTTCGATCTTGCGTTCGCGCTGGTGCGGGTCGCCGTGACCGAACTGTCGGTAGAGTACGTCTGACGCGGTGTGGTCGAGCAGATGCTTCCATTCGTGGGCTAACGTAAAGCGTCGACGGGCGTGTGCGTCATTCTTGTTGACCAAGATGAGGTAGCGACCCTTGCTGAAGGTGGTGGAGCCGGACAGGCGACCCATCTTGTGGCGCGGTTCGAGCTGCACTTCAGTACGCGGCTGGTCGAGAATCCAAGCCAAGCTAACGTGTGGCGTTATGACTCCGGCGAGCTGCAATGCTTTCGTCGCCTGTCGCTCAGCAACGGTATAGGCGTCGCCTTGGGTCAGCGGGCGAAGCGGTGCAATCGCGCGTAGTTGTGCCACGATGTTTCGCGGCAAGGTCGTAGAAATAGATTCGCTCATGAAGTTTTCCTCCTTTCATGAGTGTGATTGTTATTGATCGGGTCTCGTTTACATTAGTCAATATTGCCAGTGTGTTTTTGGTCGTACCGAGCGACGATAGCGGCGATGTTGCGCTTCGCTTCGTCAATCGCTTCTGGTGGCAGACCGTATTCGGCACGTAACATGACGTCAAGGCTGGCCGTTTGTTGTGGCACCGGCAAGCCCGCGAGCAGGAACAGATCGGTGTCGTTGAGTTCCAGCGCCCGTGCGAGGCGTGCCAGGTCGTCCGGTGATGGTTCACTGTAGTAGTTACTCTCCAAGCGCTGAATAGTCATGCGGCCGACACCGCTCATGGCCTCCACCTGGAGCTTCGACAGCCCGGCTGTTTCCCGCGCTTCCCGCAAGAACGTACCCAGCGATACTGACCGGCCGTCGTGTTTGTTGTCGTTCATGGGGTCCTCCGCTTAATTACTCCAATTCTACCACAATGGTGCACATATGTGTGCAGTAGAATGAACAACGTTGTGCATGTGTTCATTCTTTGAGGCTACCCAACAGCATCAGCCAGCTATCACGGTCGAGGGCGACCGTGAACAGCGCATCGGCCGGTTCGGGTAGGTGCTCCACCAGATCCCGCAGCGCATCCCGCCGCCGCTCGGTCACGGTGCTGATTAGTACCCGAGGCATGACGCCGTTTGGCCCCAATTGACCACGCTGGTAGAAGTCCAGGTAGGCATTCAGCTTGCGCCTGAGCGTCGGCAGGCTCTCGGTAGCGCGATCTACCTCCACCCACCAGTGGTCATCGAACTGCGGAGCGGACAGCCGCAGGTAGGCATCCGGCTTCAGCCAACCACGTCCATCTGGCCACCAAGCGGCTGGCTCGGCATCGAAAGCCGCCAACGTGATACCGGCTTGCGCGGTGTGTGACACGAGGCTGGTGTACAGCTCGCTTACGGCCAGCGTGTGCGCCAGAAAGCGTTCGCCTGGTGGGCGTGGCCGCCGAACACGACTGGTCGGCAGCGCGGCAGCGTGACGTTCCCGCATGAGGTGTTGGCCGGTCACGTCGAGGGTGTACATGGTGGGAGAGGAACCACGCTTGGTGCCACCGATCCGCCGCCCAAGCGGGCTGACGACGCGCCAGACCACGAGCCGCCGCAACACCCGACCTCGGACAACTTCTCGACTACGACCAGACAGTGAGGTGAAGTGCAAACGTTCGAGTTGATCAGCCGAGAGCATCCGAAGATGATCAAGGTCGGTCAGGATTGCCCAATCGCGGGCGGACAACCGTTCCCGCACCCACTCGACCTGGTGGGCACTACTTCCGTGGCTTGCTGGCTGCTGACGCTCGGCTGCCCCGCTCATGGCGAACCTCCCGTGGCGGTACGGTATTTCGTGGGCACTGTGAACCTCTTTACCGAGGTCAGACGGCCTGCGAGATGTGCGGCGAACACAACAGCGAACACAGCACCGAGGACAACACCGGCCGCCATCATGCCTGGCCTCCGGGGTGGACTTCACGACCGAGGCGTGCCGAGTTCTGGGCGATGGTGATCCGAGCAGCCAAGGCGGCTTCAACATCAGCGCGAGGGATGCCGTAGTGCTCCCGACTCCAGCCGGCCACGGCTGCTCCGCTGGTGCTGGCGGAAGTGAGTGGCAGCGTCCGACCGGTGACCGGTGGCAAGGTCGAGCCGTTCACCGACGCGCGAAGTGCAATCTCGTACGCGGGCAAGCCGGTCAGGTCCTCGGGAGTCAGGGGCGCGAGACGTGGCGCCAGCGCGCGGGCATCGTCCAGTTCCAAGGAGAAGGCGATCTGGGTACGTACCGAGCCGAGTACGGCGGCCTTCACTTCAGGCGAAAGCTGGCTACAAGGCCATCGAACAAGTCCGCCGCCGCGCCGAACACCGGCTGGCCGCCTGGCTCACCGAGCAGGCCCCGCTCGATGACCCCAGCGACCGTCGCGAACGCGATGTGGAGATCCGCGCGGTCAACGCGGTGACCATCACCGCCGCCGCCCGCCAGGCCACGCACCCCTCCACATCCCACCCCGACGAGTCACACACGGTGACCGACATCGGCGGAAAGTCATCGAAAAAAGTTCGGGGTCGCGTGTTGAAAAACGCCCCGAAATTCGGAGTCGAGGGCTGCGGGAGAAAAGCAGCCGCTCCCGCGCACACCGCCTCGCTCGACCAGCCGACCGGGACCACCCGGCGGCCGTCGGACCCGACTCCGGAGGTGCCGCGATGCGCCTGACCCGTTCACCCCGAAAGCCCCGTTCCGACCGCCGCCCCACCACGCCCCGGCCCGGCCATGGACCCGGCGCCCAGCACGCCACCGCGCCCCGGCGAGGCCGGCTCGCCCGCTCGTGCGCCGCCAGGTCGACCGACGAGCAAGCCGCCACACCTCCGATCTCTCGCGGGTCGAGGGGCGGTCGCCGCACGGTGCGGCGGCGGCTCGTGGTGATCACCGAGCTGGCCGTTCTCGTGCTGCTGCTGTCCGCCTCGGCAGCGCACGCGGAGACCACCCAGGTCCTCGCGCTGGCCGGGTCGGTGGATCAGGTGTTGACCAACATCCGCAACTGGGTGATGGGCATCCTCGCCGGGTTGGCGACGGTGTTCTTGTCCGTCGGCGGGGTCCGCTACGTGATGGGCGGCGGCGACCCCGGCGAGATCGAGAAGGCCAAGACGAGCTTCAAGGCCGCCGGGATCGGCTACGCCCTCGCGGCGCTCGCGCCGCTGGTTGTCACTGTGCTTCAGGGCATCGTGGGGGCCTGAGCGATGTCCGCGACCAGGCACCCACGCCACCAGACATCCGTCCCGCCGACCGTCCGCCGCCTGCACACCGACGAGCCCGCCCCGCCACGTCCGGCGGCAGCCACCCACGCCGACACCGACGCCGAGCGGAACCAGCTCGCGCCCCCGACGGCGAGCACCATTCGTCGCGCCGGAGGCCGCCCGCGCTGTCGGCTCGCGCGTGTCGCGGGGTGGCTGCCGCGGATGACGCGAGGCCGGGCAGTGGCGATGCTGGCGCTGAGCCTGGTCGTCCTGTTGGGTGGCACGCTCGCCGTCAACGCCGCCGCCGCACCCACCCGGCTGACCGCCGCGCAATCCACGCCCACGCCGCCCCCGCCGTTGCCGCTGCCGACCGTCGACTCGTGCCCGCCGGGCTCGCCGCTGCCGATCTGCAACCTCCCCACCAGCACCACGCCACCGGGTACCAGCGCGCCCGCACCCACGACTCCGGCGTGCACCGGCGAGGGTTTGCATCCCGCAGCCCACCACCTCGGCGCCCGCACCGTCCAATCCGGGCAGCGGTTCGTCCGGTGACAGCGGCAACGGCGACGGCGACTGCGGGATCACCAACATCGGCGGCTGCATCACCAACGCGATCAACGACTTCTTCCGGGGCGTCGTCACCGACGCGCTCAACCCGCTGCTCGACCTGTTGTCCAAGACCCTGCTCACCACACCGACACTCGACTCGCTGCCGCGCGTCGGGGAGCTGTGGAACAACTCCTGGCAGATCCTGCTCGCCTCCTACGCCCTGCTGGTGCTCATCGCCGGGGTGCTGGTCATGGGCTACGAGACTGTGCAGACCCGGCACTCCATCAAGGAGATCGCGCCCCGGATCGTGGTCGGGTTCCTCGCCGGAGCCCTGAGCCTGTGGGTGGCGACCAAGGGCATCGAGATCGCCAACGGCCTCGCCCAGGCCGTCCTGGGCGGCGGGCTGGACGCCAGCTCGGCCGGCGACACGCTGAAGAACCTGTCCTGGGCTCGCTCAACGGCGGGATCTTCATCATCTTCGTCGGCATCTTCCTGGCCGGGATGCTGATCGTCCTACTCGTCACCTACATCGTCCGCGTCGCGCTGACAATCATCCTGATCGCCGGGGCGCCGCTGGCGCTGATGTTCCACGCGCTACCGCAGACCGAGGGCATCGCGAAGTGGTGGTGGAAGGCGTACGGCGGGGTGCTGGCCATCCAGGTCGGACAGTCGCTGACGCTGATCACCGCGATGAAGGTGTTCCTCGCCCCCGGCGGGTTCACCCTGTTCGGCCCGACCCTGTCCGGGCTGGTCAACCTGCTGGTCGCGCTCGCTCTGATGTACATCCTGTTCAAGATCCCGTTCTGGATTCTGGGCTCACTCCGCGGTGGCGGCGGCCGGTCCCTGGTCGGGTCGCTGGTGCGCGGGTTCCTCGCGTACAAGACCTTCGGCCTACTCGGCGGCGGTGGCGGTGGTAGCCGCAAACCGCGTCCCTCCGGCGGCGGCCGGGGCGGTGGCGGCGGTGGTAGCGGACCGGTCCACCCGTACGCGCACACCCGCACCACCGCGACCGGGCAGTACGTCCTGCCGCTGCCCGGTGTGCGCCGCACCCGCCCGGCACCCAAACCCCGGCCCGCTCCCACGCCCAAGCCGGGCGGCGCCGCAGGCCGCCAGCTCGCGCTGCCGTTGGGCGATGACTGGCCGGAGAACAAGCCGGTCCTCGGACGGGACGGGCAGTACCGGCTGCCGCTGGACGTGGAACGGGTCAAGCCGACCCCGCCTCCGGCCTCACCCAGCCAGCCGGGATCCGGTGGCGCCCGGTCGTCGCGGGCCGCAACTGCAGTTCGAGTTCGACCCGTACCGGCGCAACCGGCCGACCATCTCGGGGCAGTACCCGCTGCCGCTGGGCGTGACCCGCACGCCGCGCCCGGCCAGCCCACCGACGCCGACGCCACCACCCTCACGGCCACGTGGCACGCAGATGGAACTGCCGTTCGACCCCTACAAGGGCAACCGGCCGACCCGATCCGGGCAGTACTCACTGCCGCTGGACGGCGTCCGCCGAGTCCCGCCCGCCACGCCCGCGTCGCCACGGCCCGCCTCGCGCGGCGGACGGCAGCTCCGGCTCCCGCTGGACCTCCCGAAACCACCGAAACCCACTTCCGGAGGAACGCCATGACCACGCCCGACTACAGCCCGGACGGGCTGACCGTGGAGGACATCACCGCCCTGCAACGGGAGGTCACCGAGGAACTGCGCCGCGAGGGCCACCTCCCGCCGCCGCGTCGCCACCGGCGCCGCCGCGGTGGCACGTGGCCGAGCGGCGCGCGCGGCCCGTCCGCGCCTACCTCCCGGCGCCCCGCGACCGGCCCCGGCCACCAGCGAGGCGAGGACCGATGAGTGCCTACGACAGCCGCACAGCTGGGTCCTACGCCGTGCGTATCCCGGCCGACGTCGACATGCGTGACCGCGTCCTGGGGCCGTTGACCGCGCGGCAGTTGGCGATCCTCGGTGTCACCGGACTGGTGCTCTACGCCGCCTGGGCGGCCACCCGCGCGTTCCTGCCGATCCCGGTGTTCCTCGCGCTGGCCATCCCCGTCGGGACCGCTGCGGCGATCCTCGCGCTCGGGCAACGCGACGGCATCTCGATGGACCGGATGCTGGTGGCCGCGATCCGTCAGCGCGTCGCGCCCCGCCACCGCGTCTCCGCCCCCGAAGGAGTGCGACCCGCACCGGCCTGGCTGACCAGCCAGACCGCGGCCACCAGCACCGGGCGCGGCGAACGCAACGGCAAGGGCAAGGGCACCGCGCCGGTGCGGGAGGAGATCTCGCCCTCGGCGTTGCGGCTGCCCGCCGAGGCGATCACCGACACCGGCGTGGTCGACCTCGGTGCCGATGGCCAGGCCGTGGTCGCCGTCGCCTCCACGGTGAACTTCGCACTGCGCACCCCCGCCGAGCAAGAGGCGCTGGTCGCCAGCTTCGGCCGTTACCTGCACAGCCTGACCGCACCGGTGCAGATCCTCGTGCGCACCGAACGCCTCGATCTGTCCGGGCAGATCAGCGAGCTGCTGGCGCGTGCCGGTGGGCTGCCGCATCCGGCGTTGGAGGCCGCCGCCGTCGAACACGCCGACTACCTCGCGCAGCTCGGCGAGCAGACCGACCTGTTGCGCCGCCAGGTGCTGCTGGTTCTGCGCGAACCGATGGGTGCCACCGCTGCCCCGACCGACGGCCTCGGTGGGCCGTCCCCGCTGTCCGTGTTGACCGCGCTGGCCCGAGGTCGACGGCGCACGAACACCGACACCGGTCGGGTGAGTGCCGGGGTGCGGCGGGCGGCGGAGTCGCGGTTGGTGCGCCGCCTGGGCGAGGCCGTCGAGCTGCTGGCACCGGCCGGGATCGTGGTCACCCCGCTGGACGCCGGGCAGGCCACCAGCGTGCTGGCCAGCGCCTGCAACCCCGACACGTTTCTGCCTCCGTCGGCCGGGTTGGCGGGGGCCGACGAGGTCATCACCACCACCTCCGGCGGCAGTGACCTGAGCGACGACGACCTCGCCGACACCAGGTTCTGGCACGCCGATCGCGGCGGCACCGACGGCCACGCCGAGCCCGACCCGGACGACGACATCGACGACTGGGACTACGACGACGGCGAAGACAACGACGATGACGTCGAGGACGAAAGGGGCCGGTTGTGATGACCACCCGAGCACGAACCCGGCGCGGCCAGCGCCGCCCCACCAGCCGCCGACCACCCGGCCCTCCTCCCGCGCCGCCGCGTTCACCCCCGACGCCCTCTCCGTCGGCGCCCGCCACCTGGAAGTCGGCAACGAGTGGGTGTCCTCGTTCGCGGTCACCGGCTTCCCCAGGGAGGTTCACCCCGGCTGGCTCGCCCCGCTGCTGACCTACCCCGGTCGCCTGGATGTCGCGCTGCACGTCGAGCCGATCGACCCGGCCACCGCCGCGGCTCGGCTCAAGAAGCAACTCGCCAAACTCGAGTCCGGGCGCCGGCACACCGCCGAGCACGGCCGCCTGTACGACCCGCAGGTCGAGGCCGCCACCGAAGACGCCTACGACCTGTCCTCCAGGGTCGCGCGGGGCGAGGGGAAGCTGTTCCGCGTCGGCCTGTACCTCACGATCCACGCCCCGACCGAGCGGGCACTGGCTGATGAGGTGGGCGCGCTGCGATCCCTGGCGGCGAGCCTGCTGCTCGACGCCAAGCACACCACCTACCGGTCGCTGCAGGGCTGGGTGTCGTGCCTGCCGATGGGCCTGGACCTCATCGGGATGAGGCGCACGTTCGACACCAGCGCGCTCTCGGCGGCGTTCCCGTTCACCTCGCCCGACTTGCCCGCGGCCGACCCGACCTCGGTGGCCGCTCCCTCCGGGGTGCTCTACGGCTACAACGTCGGGAGCCAGGGCTTGGTGCACTGGGACCGGTTCGGCGAGGGAATGCACAACCACAACAGTGTCATCCTCGGCCGTAGCGGCGCGGGCAAGAGCTACCTGGTCAAGCTCGAACTGTTGCGCAGCTTGTACCGGGGAATCGAGATCGCGGTCGTGGACCCGGAGGACGAGTACGCCCGGCTGGCCGCTGCGGTGGGCGGCACGTACGTCCACTTGGGTGCGGCGGGTGTGCGGCTCAATCCGTTCGACTTGCCCATCCACCGCACCGACGACGGTCGCCGCACGGCCCCGAAAGACGCTCTCGTGCGGCGGTCGCTGTTCCTGCACACCGTCATCGCCGTCCTGGTCGGCGGCGAGCCGGACTCCGCCGAGCGGGCCGCGCTGGACCGGGCCATCGCCGCCACCTACCAGTCGGTCGGGATCACTGCCGACGCCCGCACCTGGACCCGCCCCGCGCCCACGTTGCGGACCTTGCGCGACCAATTGGCCGCCGCCGGCCACGCCGGTGACCGGGCCGCGACCGAGCTCGGCGCGCGGCTGCACCCGTTTGTGGAGGGCGCGTTCAAGCAGTTGTTCGACGGGCCAACCACGACCACTCCCGACGGGCATTTGATCGTGTTCAGCTTGCGGGACCTGCCCGACGAGTTGAAGCCGATCGGCACGCTGCTCACGTTGGACGCGGTGTGGCGGCGGGTGTCCAACCCGGCGATTCGGCGTCCGCGTCTGGTTGTGGTGGATGAGGCGTGGCTGCTGATGAAGGAGCGGTCCGGCGCGGAGTTTCTGTTCAGGATGGCGAAGGCTTCCCGGAAACACTGGGCCGGGTTGACCGTCTGCACCCAGGACACCGCCGATGTTCTCGGCAGCGATCTCGGGAAAGCCGTTGTGGCGAACGCCGCTACCCAGGTTTTGCTGCGCCAGGCGTCGCAGGCCATCGACGAGATCACTCAGACCTTCGACTTGTCGGCCGGGGAGCGTCAGTTCCTGTTGTCGGCTGACAAGGGACAGGGCCTGCTCTCGGCCGGGACACAGCGGGTGGCGTTCCAGTCCATCGCGTCGCCGACCGAGCATTACCTCGTCACGAGCAATCCGGCCGAACTCGCCGGCTACGCCGAGACAGGCGACATCGGCGATGCCGACACCGAGCAATCCTTCGTCGATCTGGGCTTCGCCGACGACACGCCACAGGCCAGTGATGGTGACGAGTTCGGCTTGGCCGGTCCCGACGACCACATCGAACTCGACGCCGCCTGACACCTCCACCCTGCGGTGTCGGGGACTCAATTTCGTTCTGGTGAAAGGACTTTCGCAATGCCCGTTGTGATACCTGCTGCCCTCATCCACCCGCTGTCGACCGTTGCGCCGTCGGGCACCGGGCCGGCACCGACCGGCCTGTCCGGTGGCTGGCTCGGCCAGTACCTGCGCGATCCCCTGGGCACCTTGCGCGCGGTGCTCGGCCCGATCGGGCAGTGGCTGGCCGTGTGGTGGCCCACCGTGTCGGTGTTCGTCGTCTTCTCCGTACTCGTGGTGATCTCGCAGCGGCGGTGGCGGGCCGGGCGTCGCCATGCCGCCCTGATCGCCGACGCCCGTCAGATCGCCGTGCTCGCCCCGCCCACCGTCGATCCCGCGGGCGGTGCCGCGCTGTGGTCCAACCTCGTCGGCTTGCTCAGGCCCGCGTGGCGCCGCGTTTTCAGCGGCCAGCCGCATGTCGCCTGCGAGTACGTGTTCTCCGAGGCTGGGGTCGCCATCCGGCTGTGGGTGCCCGGCGTCATCCCACCCGGTCTGGTCGAACGCGCCGTGGAGGCAGCCTGGCCCGGCTCGCACACCCGCGTCAGCGCGGCCGAACCGCCACTCCCGCAGCCTGGTGAGGATCAGCGGCGGCTGGTCGTCGGCGGCGAACTCCGCCTCGCGCGGTCGGAGGCACTGCCGATCCGCACCGACTTCGACGCCGACCCGATCCGCGCCCTGATCGGCGCGCCCGTCGGGTTGGGGCGCGACGAGTACGCCTGCGTGCAGATCCTCGCCCGCCCGGTCACCGGCCGCCGCGTAGCCCGCGCGCGGCGTTCGGCGCGTCGGGTCCACACCGGCGGCTCCACCCGCCTGGTTGGGCGGCTGCTCGACCTCGTCACCCCCGGCGTGAAGACCAGCAGCACCCGGAACACCACGAAGTCGGGACAGTTGCACAGCGATCCGCAGACCTCGCTGGAGTACGGAGCGCAGAACCGCGCCATCGTCACCAAACAGCGCGGCAGTCAGTTCGAGACGGTCATCCGCTACGCCGTGGCCACCCTCCTGCCCACCGACGCTGGGGACCGCGAGGTCCGCACCGCCCGCGACGTCGCCCGCGGCCGGGCACACGCCCTGGCCGCGTCGTTCGCCTCCTACACCGAGCACAACCGCTACGGCCGCAAACGCATCCGCCACTCCGGCACCGTGCTCGACGAACGCCGCCTCGGTCGAGGAGATCTCCTGTCCGTGCCGGAGTTGGCGGCGTTGGCGCACCTACCCACCGACGAGTCCATCCCCGGTGTTCAGCGTGCCGGCGCCCGCGCGATCTCGCCGCCTCCCGGCATCGCGACGCCTGGCCCGCAGGCCAAGCCGCTCGGGATGACTGACACCGGACACGAGCGACCGGTCGCGTTGCAGGTGCCCGACGCGCGGCATCACCTGCACGTCATCGGCGCCACCGGCTCCGGCAAGTCCACCTTGCTGGGCAACATGATCCTGGCCGATGCCGAGGCCGGGCGCGGGATCGTGCTGATCGACCCCAAAGGCGATCTGGTCACCGACGTGTTGAGTCGGCTACCGCGCTCGGTGGCGGATCGGGTCGTGCTGTTCGACGCCGACTCGAAGTCCCGTCCGCCGTGCCTGAATCCCCTTGATGGTGGGGAGACCGACCTGACCGTCGACAACCTCGTCAGCGTGTTCCGGCGGGTGTACTCCGCGTTCTGGGGACCACGCACCGACGACGTCATGCGCGCCGCCTGCCTGACCCTGCGCACCCAGGAAGGCGTCGCCACCCTGGCCGACCTGCCCAAGCTCCTCATCGACGAGGCATTCCGCTCACGGGTGACCGCCGGGGTCACCGACCCGGTCCTGCGAGGCTTTTGGAGCTGGTACGAGGAACTCACCGACTCCAGCCGCAGCCAGGTGATCTCACCGCTGATGAACAAGCTGCGCGCGTTCC
>DATATE010000004.1:0-127257 GCA_036268955.1 Pseudonocardiaceae bacterium | reverse complement strand
GCTACTCGTTGGCCGCTGGCGCGCACTCCGCCACATCACCACCAGTCCCCGCAAGATCGGCACCATCGTCAAAGCCGCACTCGTACTCACCCATTTCGAACACGGCCGGATCGACTGAAAGTTGATGAGATCACTTCATTGGCTCGAATGGATGAACACCCGTTGACCGGATCTCGCTGGGCGCACCGTTCCGCGTCGGTCAGGGCGATTTTTCGTGCTTCAAGAAGTCTTCTCGTCGCGCAATCGGTCGCGAGTCGCTGCCGTGGTTGACGAGAACGTTTCTCGCTCCGTTCTCGCGCTCAGCTCAGCCCACGCCCTCCCACCGGCTGGGAGGACGCTGCTCAGACCAGCTTCGAGGCGGTGAAGCGCATCGGATCGGTCAAGGCTACTTGTCTGGGGTCCTGGACCGCGTCGTCAGATCTCAGAGCCAGCCGACCTCGTTGCCGGCTTCTCGCCTGCGGAGCGACGGTGGCACGTCGTCAGGAGCGAGCGGCGCTGAGAAAGGACCGCCAGGCAGTGGGCGCGACAGTGATGGTCGGTCCGTTGGTGTTCTTGGAATCACGAACGGCGACTACATCCGCGATGAACGCCACCTCGACGCATGCGCCTCCGCCACCACCGCTATAGCTGCTCTTGCGCCAGCTCGTCCAGACCGGTTCAGGCGTGCTCATCGGGCTCTTCCTCCGACCTGTCGTATTCGCTTGCCAGCCGGGCAAGCAAGTCCCTCGATCGTGCCACGTCCAGCGCGGCCCGGTCGAGCCGACTGAGCACGTTCTGGTAGGCGTCGATATGTTGTCGCGTCTCCAGGAACACGCTGGTGGTCAGACCCTCTACGTACACGACCGGGCCATGTCCTTGGTACCGCATCAACATGAATGGGCCAAACCATGCGCCATGCGGTCCTGATGCGGCTGGTATCACCCGGATCTCGCATTGCGGTCGAGAGTTGAGGAACACGAGGTGCAGCAGCTGCTCGTGCATGATCTGCGCATTACCGACCGGCGCACGCAATCCGTTCTCATGGACCAAGAACTGAAATTCCGGAGGCTCGCGGCGACGTAGGAGAGCTTGACGTTCCATTCGGGCTCGCACAGCGTGGTCGATTCGATCTTCGGGAACGATCCTTGCGAACTCGAACAGCGCGCGGGCGTAGTCCTCGGTTTGCAACTGCCCCGGCACCAACATCGGCTCGTACCAGGCGATGGTCACCGCAGCGGTCTCGTGAAAGATCAGGGTGCGCAGCTCATCGGTGAGGCGTTCGCCGTGTTCCTGGAGCCAGGTTTCGTCGCTGCCCTCGCGCGCGAGGTTCAGCAGGTCGTCCAGTTCTTCGCGGAGGACACCGCAGAATGTCAGATAGATGGCGGCGTCAACCTCGGATACTCCGCGTTCGCCGCTTTCCATTCTGGACACCTTGGTCGCCGACCAGCCAAGCTGGTACGCGAGGTCGTTGGCGCGCCAACGGGCGGCCTCACGACGTTTTCGCAGTTCCACGCCCAGTTCTCGGCTGCGTGCCGACGAGTCGTTCCTTTTCACTGCCCGCCTCCGTGATCATTGACGCGGGCAAACCTAAGCCACCTCACGGAAAGTCGAGGGCAGCGAAATCAGTTTCCACTCGAACGAAGCAAGAAATCCGCCGGATTGCCAGCGGGGCAATTCCACTGTCGGTGGTACGCAATGGGCAGGGGATGCACTCGCGGCGGTGAGGTTCGACTCGCCGGAGGCCATCCGCGCCGCGCTACTACCGGAGCAGATCGGCGACTTCGAGGCCGCCCTCCTGGCAGGCGGACCTGATGTGCTGCGTTGCTGGCGCAGGATCGCGTTGATGACCGAGCCGGACCCGGCCGGACAGCGGCAGCTGTTCGCCACCGTCGACGAGATACGACGGACCGGTCGGCCGCGTCCGGGCAGCATGTCGTGGGAGGAGGTCAAGGCCGCGCTCGGCTTATGACCGAAGACCAACCCTGTCCGGCGCGTCCATGGACGGACGCGCCGGACAGGGCATGGTGTGATCAGCCCATGTGCGGGTAGGTGTGGTCGGTCGCGGGGACGAAGGTTTCCTTGATCGTCCTCGGGCTGGCCCAGCGCAACAGGTTGAGCGGGGAGCCTGCCTTGTCGTTGGTGCCGGACGCGCGCGAGCCGCCGAAGGGTTGGCGGGAGACGACGGCGCCGGTGGGTTTGTCGTTGACATAGAAGTTGCCGGCGGCGAAGCGCAGCGCGTTGGAGGCCTCGTCGATGGCGGTGCGGTCGGTGGCGAAGATCGAACCGGTCAGCGCGTACGGCGTCGAGGTGTCGACGAGGTCGAGGACCTTGATGTAGTCCTCATCCGGGTAGACGTGGACGGACAGGATCGGGCCGAAGTACTCGCTGGTGAAGATGTCGTGGTGCGGGTCGTCGCCGGTGAGGATGGTCGGCGAGACGAAGTAGCCGACCTTGTCGTCGGCGACACCGCCGGTGAGGATGTCGACAAGTCGCTCGTTGCGGACCCGCTCGAACAGTTCGCTGTGCTTGGTGAACGCGCGCACGTCGATCACGGCGCCGCCGAAGTTGCCGAAGTCGGCGACGTCGCCGTAGGTGATCGACTCGGTCAGTGCGACGAGCTGGTCGCGAAGGCCGGCTTCCCACAGGGAACGGGGCAGGTAGGCGCGGGAGGCCGCGGAACACTTCTGGCCCTGGTACTCGAACGCGCCGCGGACCAGCGCGACCGCGAGCGAGGCCGGGTCGGCGGAGGGGTGGGCAAGGACGAAGTCCTTGCCGCCGGTCTCGCCGACGATGCGCGGGTAGGACCGGTAGTGGTCGAGGTTGTCGGCGATGGTGCGCCACAGCATCTTGAACGTCTTGGTCGAGCCGGTGAAGTGCAGGCCGGCGAAGTCCTGGTCGGTCAGCGCGACCGAGCTGACGGCCGCGCCGTCGCCGGTGACCAGGTTGATCACGCCGGGCGGCATACCGGCGGCTTCCAGCAGGCGCATGGTGTGGTGCGCGGCGAGTTGCTGGGACGGGGTGGGCTTCCAGACGACGGTGTTGCCCATCAGGGCGGGCGCGGTCGGCAGGTTGCCGGCGATGGCGGTGAAGTTGAACGGGGTGATCGCGGTGACGAAACCGTCCAGCGGCCGGTATTCCATCCGGTTCCACTCGCCGGGGCCGGAGGCCGGCTGTTCGGCGATGATGCCGCGCGCGTAGCTGACGTTGAAGCGCAGGAAGTCGGTCAGCTCGCAGGCCGCGTCGATCTCGGCCTGCTGCGCGGACTTGGACTGGCCGAGGATGGTCGCGGCGTTGAGGGTGTCACGCCAGGGGCCGGCGAGCAGGTCGGCGGCGCGCAGGAGGACGGCGGCACGCTCGTCGAAGGGCAGCTCGCGCCAGGCCGGGGCGGCTTGTTTCGCGGCCTGCACGGCGTCGGCGACGTCTGCCTCGGTGGCCTGCGCGGATACGCCGAGCACGTGGGCGTGGTCGTGCGGGGCGACGACGGTGAACGAGTCACCGCCTGCCATCCGCCTTGCGCCGCCGATGGTCATCGTCAGCTCGTGCGCTTCGCCGGCCAGTTCGGCGATGCGGCGTTGCAGCGAGTCACGCTCCGCGCTGTCTGGCGCGTAACCGCGCACCGGTTCGTTGGCGGGAACGGGAGTGGACGTGATGGCGTCCATGGCGCGGTTGCCTCCTGGGTGTCGTTGGCTGGTCAGCCAGTTCAGCCGTGGCTTGTGGCCACCTGACTCCCATCCTGACACGAGCCCGCCCGCCGGCTCCGATCGAGAGCGGTCCGCGCCGCGGGCGACAGAGCGCTACATCAGCTCAAGGAGGAAGGACAGTTCCTGGGGCGCGTACCAGGCCAGCTCGTGGTCCTCGGCGTCGCCGAGGGTGAACTCGGCGTCGGAGTCGCCCATGTCGGCGGCGTCGACGACGGCGGCGGCGCGGCGCACGGCCTCCTCGGCCGCTTCGTTGTCGACGTGTACCGCGGCGATCTGTTTCATCGTGAGCGGGCCGGGCAGCCGTACCACGGCGTAGTCAAGGTCGGGACGGAGCGTGACCTCCTCAAGGTCGGCGGCGACGACGGCGCGGCGCGGACGGGCCTCGGGATCGGAGTCGAGTTCGCCGGCGAGCAGCCGCAGGGAGGCGCGCGCGGCGTCCAGCATGGCCGCGTACTCCAGTTCCTCGGCGTCACCGGTCGAGTAGGACTCGCGCAGCGCGGGGGTGAGCGCGAACGCGGTGGAGTTCACCGCGCGCAGCTCACCGGTCTTCACCAACGTGTTGAGCATCGACAGCGTGGCCGGTACGTACACCCTCACCGCAACATCCTCTTCAGGCAGCTCACGTTGGTCACGGGGCAACCGTGGCCAGCAGTTCTTCGATGGATTCCTCGACCATCCTGCCGAGGTTGTCCACATCGGGCATGGCGTCCCGGTCCGCGTTGAGTCCGAAGTAGACCCCACCATCGTAGGACGTGACGCCGATGGACACGGCCTGATTGCGGGCGAGCGGTACGACCGGGAAGATCTCCAGCATTTTCGCGCCCGCCGCGTACAGCGAGACCTGGGGGCCGGGCACATTGGTGACCAGGATGTTGAAGATCCGCTGGGAGAACGAGCTGGCGGCCCGTGCGCCCAAGGCGTGCAGAGTGGGCGGGGCGAATCCGCCGAGCCGGACGAGAGCGTCGGCGGCGACGGACTGGCCGGAGTCGGCATGCGCGCGCATGGCATGGCTGACCTGGTGTAACCGGACGACCGGATTGGGTTCGCCGACCGGGAGGTCGACAAGGTGCGCGGTGACCTTGCTGCCGACCATGCCGGCCGGGGTGTTGGTGGTCTCCTCGTCGCGGACCGACAGCGGCGCCATCGCGCGCAGCGTGGTGTAGGAGGTGACGACCTCGCCCCTGGACAGCAGCCAGCTGCGTAAGGCGCCCGCGACGACGGCGAGTACGACGTCGTTGACGCTGCCGCCGTGCGTGGCGCGGACCTTCTTGAGGTCGGCGAGCTGCGCCTTGGCGACGGCGAAGCGGCGGGCGCGGGAGACCCGGACGTTCAGCGGGCCCTGGTGGGTGGGCCGGACGGCCGTGGTGAGCATGTCGGTCACGCCGGATACCACGCCGAACGCCCGCTGTAGGACCGAGGCGAGGTCATCGGCGGCCGAGCGGACGTTCTCGACGAGTTCGCCGGGCTGGCGGACCACCTCGGACACGGCGTCGGTGACCAGCCGCAGCTGGCTCGGCTCCGGTTCCGGCATCCACAGCCGCTCCGGTTCGGCGCCTGGGTTGGCGGTGACGTCCAGGATGACGTGGCCTATTTCGAGCGCGCCGATGCCGTCGACCATCGCGTGATGGGTCTTGGTGACCAGCGCGAACCGGTTGCGGGCCAGGCCTTCCACCAGGTACAGCTCCCAGAGGGGACGGCTGTGGTCCAGCGGCCGGGACATCAGCCTGGCGACCAGTTCGCCCAGCTGTTCGGCGGTTCCCGGCCTCGGCAGGGCCGAGAGGCGCACATGGTGGGTGATGTCGAAGTTGCTGTCGTCCGTCCACACCGGACGGGCGAGGTGGCCGGGCACGACGGCGACCTTCTGCCGGTAGCGCGGGACCAGCGCCAATCGCCGTTCGATCAGCTCGACGAGCCGTTCGTAGTCGAAGCCGGACCGGGGTCGCCGGAACACGGCGACGCCGCCGATGTGCATCGGCGTCGTCGCATCCTCCAGGTAGAGCAGCGAGGCGTCCAGGGCCGAGAGGCGGTTGGCCATACCGCCGATACTCGCATACCGAGGTGCCCGTGCGATGCTGCTTGCCGTGCAAGATGCCCCGCCCTCACCAGAGCTGCCATCGCCCAAGGACCGGTTCGTGACCGTGTACGGCCGCAAGCCGGTACTTGAGGTGTTGGCCGATGACGATCTGCAGGTCGACAAGGTCATCCTGGCCGACAGCGCACGGGGTGCGGCGGCCGGCGAGATCCTCGGCGCGGCCCGCGCGAGGGGCGTTGTGGTGCAGCGGGCCAGCGCGCACCGGGTGAAGGTGCTCGCCGGCAACGGCAAACAGGACCAGGGCGTGCTCGCGGACGTGGTGGCGCCGAGGATGCGGCTGCTCACCGAGGCCCTGCGCACCCGGCCGCCGCGCACCGTGCTGGTGCTGGACGGGATCACGACGCCGGCGAACGTCGGCATGATCCTGCGCACCGCGACCGCGGCGGGGATCGGCGGCATCGTGCTGCCACGGCGCGGGGTCGCGGGTATTGATCCGCTGGTCATCAAGGCCTCGGCCGGGGTCGCCTTCCGCGCGCCCGTGCTGCGCGTGCCCACGGCGACCGAGGCGGCGACCGCGCTTCGGAGCGCCGGCTACCGACTGTTCGGCCTCGACGGCACAGCAAAGAAGTCGGTGTTCACCGCTACCGTGCCGGGCCGGGCGGCGTTCGTGATGGGCGGGGAGACGGCCGGGGTCAGCGATGGGGTGCGTGCCCAGATTCAGGAGTGGCTGGCCATCCCGATGGCCGGCGAGGTCGAATCGCTGAACGTGGCGAGCGCGGCCGCGGTGCTCTGCTTCGAACTGCTGCGCCGACGCCAGGCCTCCTCGTCCTGAGCCCTCGTCGACCGGCTGTTGGCCGTGCGGGTCGCGTTGTTGGCCGTGCGGGTTGGTCAGGGTCAGGCCTGGTCGGTGAAGGGGAAGCCGAAGAGGATGGTCAGCTCGCCGAGGGTGGTTTCGACATCGCGGTGCTGGACGCCGACCATGCCGACCTCGGCCGCGCCACGCACGTTGACGGCAAGATCGTCGACGAAGACGCATTCCTCGGGCGGAAGTTCGAGTCGCCGCGCGGCGAGCAGGTAGCTGCGCGCGTCGGGTTTGCCGAAACCGGCCTCACCGGAGAGCACGATCGCGTCGAAGATCTTGGCCAGCGGCGCCATACTCGGCGCGAGTCGGTCAGCGTTGGACAGCAGGCCGGTCTTGAGTTCGTGCTCGCGCGCCACGATGAGCGCCTCAATGAGGTTCGGTCCGTTGGCGCCGTCCGGACCGAGGTCCGTCAGCACTCCTCCGTAGTCGACGATCAGCCCCTTGAGCACGCGCTGACTTTACGACGTTAACGAATGTCGTTGTCAACGCGTGTCGTTGGTAACTGATAACTCAGGCCACCTTCCAACTCTGGTCGCCCACCGTCGCCACCAAGTCGATCGTCCCGCCCAGGGCCAGAACATAGGCGCGGACGATGTCGATTCCGGAGACCTCGCCATGCTCGATCTTGGAGATCCTGGCCTGTGACACGCCCATGTGTTCGGCCAGTACGGTTTGCGTGACCCCCGTTGTCTTGCGCATCTCGGCGAGCTGGTGCCCGCGCAGATACGCCTCATGACGTTCGCGAGCGACCTCCTCGCCGAGTGCCCGTTCGACCTCGCTGCGGGGATCAACTTCCCGCCGCGTGGCCTTCACATCGGCCCACTTCACATACTCGGTGCTCATCCTTGGTCCTCCCGCACTGCTACGTGCCACATACCCGATGCGCACGGCCATCCCGGATATCCAACCGGGCGACACGCCGTGAGTGTCGCGCGATGGAGTGAACAATGTCCGGATTTGCCGGGTCGGTCTCTCTGTAAAGGGTCCGAACTCGTCAACCGTCTCCGGCAAGGCCGGAGCCAACTCCGGGAAACACCATGTCAGCTATTGCTACTGCCGTTCGTATTGCCACTGCCGTTCGCTTCGACGAAGCCGAACCGGTAACCGGGTCGACGCCGTCGAGGAGCGCCGCGACCGCGCAACCGTCGGGTTCGCCGATGCCGTACCGGCCGATGGTGGTCGTCCGCCGGCTCGCGGATGTGCGCCGGCGCGCAGCGAGCGGGCGGGCTGACCGTCGGCCGCTGATCAGCGTTGTGGCCGAGCCCAACCGAGACGAGCCGAGTCCAGGTGAGCCGGGTCCAGACGCTCGAAACGGCACACCGGCGTGCACCGAACTGGCTTCGCCGGGTCGGACGGAGTTGAGTCGGGCGGAGTTGAGTCGGCTGTTGCGGTCGGTGCTGGAAGTGCTGGATCGACGGCGGCCCGAGCGCCAACTGGCGGACTGGTTGCCGGCGGCCGAGTGTCGGGGATTGTTGCGTGAGGCGGAGACGGGGCCGGCCGGGCCGTGGCGGTTGCGGTCGGTCTGGCCGAGCGTTCCGGCGCAGGGAGTGGTCGAGGTGTGCGCGACGGTCGAGGTCGGCGCGCGGACCCGCGCCATGGTGGGACGGTTCGAGCGGGCCGAGCGGGAATGGCACTGCGCCCTGCTCAGGATGGTCTGAGCAGGGCGCAGGGAGTCGAACCAGTGAGCGAAGAAAGGGTGGTCAGCGACGGGGGCGCTTGCGGTCGGTCTTCGCCTTCGCCCTCGCCTGTTCACGCCGTTCGCGGCGGGTGCCACCGCCTACGCCGACGGCGTCCTCGTCGTCATCGGCATTCCCGTTCTGCTTCTGCACACCACCGGTTTCGGCCGGACCGCTGTAGCTCAGCCGCTGCTGGCCCGCTTCGCCGAGACCCTTGCCGCGCAGTGCGGGCGGGACCTCGGTTTCCGGGGCGGGCGGCGGTGGCGGCGGGGCCTGTCGAGCCGGGCGGGCCGGCTGGCCGTCGGCCGGAGCCTGACCGTTGGGCGGGCGGCCGTTGGCCGGGCGGACGCCGCCGGGGATCTCGCCCGCGGCCGGCTGAACGGCCTCGGGCGGCGCCTCGACCTGGATCTGCAGGTTGAACAGGAAGCCGATGGACTCTTCCTTCAACGCGTCGAGCATCGCGTTGAACATGTCGAAGCCCTCGCGCTGGTATTCGACCAGCGGGTCGCGCTGGGCCATCGCGCGCAGGCCGATGCCCTCCTTGAGGTAGTCCATCTCGTAGAGGTGCTCGCGCCACTTGCGGTCGAGAACGGTGAGCACGACCCGACGTTCCAGGTCGCGCATTTGGCCCTCACCGGCCAAGCCGTCGATCTCGGTCTCCCGGTCGGCGTAGCGCTGCCGGGCGTCGTCGAGGACGGCCTCCTCAAGGGCTTCCCTGGACAGGTCGTCGCCGGACTCCTTGCCCTCCTCGACGAGGTCCTTCCAGTTCAGCTTTACCGGGTAGAGGGTCTTGAGCGCGGTCCACAGCTGGTCGAGATCCCAGTCCTCGACATAACCGGTCGCGGTGGCGCCACTGGTGTAGGCGCCGACGACATCGGTGATCATGTGCTGGACCTGAGGGTTGAGATCCTCGCCCTCAAGGACGCGGCGACGCTCGGCGTAGATGACCTTGCGCTGCTCGTTCATCACCTCGTCGTACTTGAGGACGTTCTTGCGGATCTCGAAGTTCTGCTGCTCGACCTGGGTCTGTGCGGACAGGATCGCCCTGGTCACCATCTTGTGCTCGATGGGGACGTCGTCAGGCACCCGCAGCCGGTTCATCACGGTTTCGACCATGGCCGCGTTGAACCGGCGCATCAGCTCGTCACCGAGGGACAGGTAGAACCGGGACTCGCCGGGGTCGCCCTGCCGGCCGGACCGGCCACGCAGCTGGTTGTCGATGCGCCGGGACTCGTGCCGCTCGGTCCCCAGCACGTAGAGGCCGCCGGCCTCGATCACCTCTTCGGCTTCCGCCTTGGACTGCTGGGTGAGCTCCTCGACGACCTGCGGCCAGGCGGCCTCGTAGTCCTCGCTGGTCTCGACCGGGTCGAGGCCGCGTTCGCGGAGTGCGTGGTCGGCCAGGATATCCGGGTTGCCGCCGAGCACGATGTCGGTACCGCGACCGGCCATGTTGGTGGACACGGTGACCGCGCCCTTGCGGCCGGCCTGCGCGACGATCAGCGCCTCCCGGTCGTGGTGCTTGGCGTTGAGCACCTCGTGCGGGATGCCGTGCCGGACCAGCTGCTTGGACAGGTACTCCGAGCGCTCGACGCTGACGGTGCCGACCAGTACCGGCTGGCCCTTCTCGTGCCGCTCGGTGATGTCCTCGACGACCGCGTCGAACTTCGCCTCTTCGGTCTTGTAGATCAGGTCGGGCTTGTCCTGCCGGACCATCGGCTTGTTGGTCGGGATGCTGACCACGCCGAGTTTGTAGGTCTGGTGCAGCTCGGCGGCCTCGGTCTGGGCCGTACCGGTCATGCCGGCGAGCTTTTCGTAGAGCCGGAAGTAGTTCTGCAGCGTGATCGTGGCCAGCGTCTGGTTCTCGGCCTTGATCTCGACGCCTTCCTTGGCCTCGATCGCCTGGTGCATGCCCTCGTTGTAGCGGCGGCCGGCGAGCACGCGGCCGGTGAACTCGTCGACGATGAAGACCTCGCCGTCGCGGACGATGTAGTCCTTGTCCTTGGCGTACAGCTCTTTGGCCTTCAACGCGTTGTTCAGGAACCCGACCAGCGGGGAGTTCGCGGCCTCGTAGAGGTTGTCGATGCCGAGCTGGTCCTCGATCATCGCGACGCCCTGCTCGGACACGCCGACCGTGCGCTTGCGCTCGTCCACCTCGTAGTGGATGTCCTTCTTCATCATCGGCGCGAGGCGGGCGAACTCGGTGTACCAGCGGGAGGACTGGTCGGCGGGGCCGGAGATGATCAGCGGGGTCCGTGCCTCGTCGATCAGGATGGAGTCGACCTCGTCGACGATGGCGTAGTTGTGGCCGCGCTGCACACAGTCCTCAAGGGACCAGGACATGTTGTCGCGCAGGTAGTCGAAGCCGAACTCGTTGTTCGTGCCGTAGGTGATGTCGGCGTGGTAGGCCTCGCGGCGCTGCGCGGGCGTCATATCGTTGAGGATGACGCCGACGGTCAGGCCGAGGAAGCGGTGTACCCGGCCCATCCACTCGGCATCGCGCTTGGCGAGGTAGTCGTTGGTGGTGATGACGTGCACGCCGTCGCCGGACAGGGCATTGAGGTAGGCCGGCAGCACGCAGGTCAGGGTCTTGCCCTCACCGGTGCGCATCTCGGAGACCTGACCGAGGTGCAGTGCCGCGCCACCCATCAGCTGGACCTGGTAAGGCCGCTGACCGAGGGTGCGCCTGGCCGCTTCCCTGGCGACCGCGAAGGCCTCCGACAGCAGATCGTCGAGACTTTCACCGTCGGCGTAGCGCTCGCGGAACTCCGTCGTCTTGGCCCGCAGGTCAGCGTCGGACAGCTCGACCAGCCCATCTTCCAGGGAGTCGATGTGCTCTGCGATCTTCTCCAGGCGCCTGAGCATCTTGCCCTCGCCTGCGCGGAGCAGTCGATTCAACACCATCCGGCCGACCTCACTAGCTGGTTTGTGACGCGCCCGGAACTGGGCGCCCTGCGCTTATCGTAGGCAAGACGAGACGCGCCGTGTACCGGCCCGACCCGATTGGTCGCGGACGGCGGTACGGCGTGGCCCTCCCGCTCTCCAACGCCCGAGCCCCGCCGACAGTTCCACCGGGTGATCAACACGCTACGTGAGGCAGTCATCGCGGTCGGCGGAGGCGTGAGTTCGGTCGGCTAATACGTGATCGTCCCGGTGACGATCAGGACGCCGACCACGGCGAACGCGAAGCAGATGACAGCGCCGATCGTCAGGGTCCGGAAATAACGCAGGGCGCCGCGCAGGTCCAGGATCGTTGCGGAACCCTTGGGATCGTCAGGGTCGTAGTGAACGGTGACGGTGTCGCCAGGCTGTTGTTGACAGTTTTGCGCGGTGAGGTCCTGGAACCGGATCTTCGTCCCATCCGGTCCAGTGAACTGCAGAATGGGACGCATCGTGCGATACCCGGCCTTCAGTGGCATCCGCTTCCCGATCATCTTTCCGTCCGCTCGCCGGCCGCCCCGCACAATCCTGATCTGGGGAACCGCCTTGACCAAGACGACCCGAGCAGCAGCACAACCGATTGCGCCGCCCATGACGATCAGGCCGTAGCCGGCGAGCAGAGTCTCATACGTCATGATGCCGCCCGCCGATCCGAGAGCGTGAATACGACGCAGCGGGCGGAGCCGACGTTTGCGACGCCGTCCGCATCTAGAACGTGATCACCCCGATCACGATCAGAACGCCGACCGCAACGATCGCAAGACAGACCAGCAAACTGATGATCACAGTCCGGGCGTAGCGAAGTGCGTCGCGCATGTCCAGGATCGTGGCTGTGCGCTTGGGGTCCGCAGGGTCGTATCGAACAGTGACGGGATCGCCCGGCTGCTTCTTGCAATTCTGCGCATTCAGGTCCTGAAAACGGATGTTCTTGCCATCCGGGGCAACAAACTGCAGAACAGGGCGCTGCGTGCGGTACCCCGCCTGCACCGGCAGTTGCATCCCAAGCATCTTCCCGTCCGCAAGATGGCCGTTGCGAACGACGCGGATCTGCGGAAGCACTTTTTGAAAGAAACCGCGGCCAATGCCAACCGTAAACAGGCCACCCAGGAATATCAGCCCATAGCCGGTGACCAGAACCTTGACGATCATCATGTCACCTACTAATCCCGATTCTTGCCGGTACGACCAGCATCCGCCGATCGTACTGGTGCCGCACAAACGCGCCACTCATCGTCAGCCGTCACCGCTGTCCGCCGCGCTTTCGATCTTCGAGTCCAGCATGGCCCCCACGACCTCCTCGGTAGAGGGCATCTCGGGATCCTTGTTCTCGGCGATATTGACCATTCCCGAGGCCGTCGTCTTGCTGACCAGATCGACCAGCGCCTTGCCCGCAGGCGTGTCCACCGCGTCCGGCAGCGAGTTCATCAGACCGGGCAGTTTCGGTGCCACCACACTGATATCGTCCGACAGGCCTGCTGCTGCGGCTGCGGTTCCCGCTTTGGCGCTACCGGCGATTCCGGCACCGATCGGCCCAGTGAAACCGCCGACGACCAGGGCGTTCACCTCGTCCAATGTGGTGGGCATCGTGGGCTTCTGACCGAAGCCGAGCTGGATAGCCGCCGTGGTCACCTGTGCCATCGTGGTTTCCAGCAAGCCCATCGCAGCGCCGGCCAGCACCGTGCCGGCAATGTCTGCCACGGTGGCGCCCAACAGCGTGAAGGTCGCGACCGCTTCGGGAACTATCGCCGCGACAGCGGCACTGGCAGCCGCGTCGGAGAAGCCGGCGGTGACCAGAGTGAGTAAAACGCCGCCGCCGACGGCGGCTGTTATCTCGGCGGCCTTCTCCGCAAGATCCTTCCTTGCCGTGGTCACAGCATTCTCAAACTGGTTGCAAGCCTGGGCCATGGCGTTGCAGCAGCCGACCAGAACCTGAAGATTCGCGGCTTTGCCAGTGCCGCCGAACTCGTCCCAATACTGGGAGAAGGCGGTCATTGCCTGGCCGGTGTTGTTCGCGCACAGTACGTTGGCGGCGTTGTTGCCCTCTTCGAGCGCGGTTTGGGCCGCAGCGCCAAGGGCTTTCCAGGCATTGGCCGCATCCGTGGCCTTCTCGGTATTCGCGTCCGGCCAGGGGACGCCGACGGCGTTGAGGACTTCGGCGACGTCGACCACTAATCGGCCCCCTCGCCCTTGCCCTTGGGGCCCTCGATCCCACCGAGCGTGTCTTGCATTGCTTTGGTGATCTGATCTTCGGTGATGCCGTACTGCTTGCCCATCTGCTGCAAACCGTCGCCGATGCCTTCCAAAGCGATCCCGCACCCGCTTGCCAGCGCGAGGACCTTGGTCGCGTACTGCTGGTACTGCTTGCCGAAATCCGGGCCGTTCGCGGTCGTGCCCCAGAAGGCGCCGAGCGCGTTCAAGGCTGCCGATTGTTTGTTGGTGGCGTTCGTCAGCTCGGTTCCGGCATCGGAAAATTTGGGTGCTTCAGCCGCAAAGTCCGTTACTTGCACGGCAAATCCGCCAGCTGTCATCGCTATCCCTCCCCTGTCAGCCGAGTGAGGGTAGCCAGCGCAGCGGCGAGTAACAAGTCAACGACGCACAGTCACAGGGAGTTGCCAGGATCCGGGGAACGAAGGCTGACATGCCGCGATCCCCCTGTCGGCAGGACGAGGGGATCGCGGCAGCCGTTTTGGATGTGGGTGACCTACCAGCCGAGCTGGTGGTGGTTGTGGGTGACGGAGTTGGGGCTCAGGCCAGTCTGATGAGGCCGTAGTCGAAGCCCTTACGGCGGTAGACGACGCTCGGCAGGCCACAGTCGGCGTCGGTGAAGAGATAGAAGTCGTGCCCGACGAGTTCCATCTCGGAGAGGGCGGATTCGACGCTCATCGGATCGCTGGTGTGCTTCTTCTCCCGCACGATGCGACCCGGTTGGTACTCGTCGGCTTCCGCTGACCAGCGCTGTTCGGGAATCCGTGGCGCGTCGAGTTCCCGCTCCTCCGGCTCACGGTTCACTTCCAGCACTGCTGTCTGCGCCGCGAGGGCGCTGTATTCGGCTTCGGCCGAGACGTCGGCCTCGGCGAGCATTGTGGGGGTCGCGGCACCGACGGCCGCGCCGACCGAGGCCGGGCTGCGCCGGCCGTAATGTACTCGACGGCGGTCATGAATCCGCCGCAAACGGCTCTCGAGCTTGCTTGTGGCACAGTCGAGTGCGCCGTAGAAGTCGCCTGCGCAGGCTACCGCGCAGATCACTTGACCGCGTACCTGGGTGGTGATCTCGACACGTTGGCAGCTCTTGTGCTGCCGGCGGTTTGGCTCGTGGAACAGCTCTACGTCGAAACGAACGATCTTCCTGTCGTAGCGCTCGAGACGGCTCAGCTTCTCCGTGACATGTACCCGATAGTGCTCGGGAACCTCGACGTTACGACCCTTCACGACGATGTCCATACACGACCTCCCTCGCGGTTGCGAGCTTGCTGGCGATGGCGCCGAAAGAAGACTGCGCGAACCCGGAGTGTCAGCGAACGATCATGACTCGTCGCCTTGGGCTTGCGCCGGCGCCAGGAGCATGGGCTTGTCGCCTCCTTCCCGTTTGCCGGGACGGCTGATAGCGGAGCACGTTAGCCCGCCTTGAGCCGGAGCAACAGTCCCCGACTCGGGGGAAACGGCGCGAATGGCGTCGGTGACGCTGCGCGACCGGCGAGCATTGGATCTTGCGACAAATCCGACGCAAGGGTCCAGGTCGACGATCTCGACATCGACCCGACAGCCCGGCCCACGCTGGGCACACGTCCGACCGGCCGATGTCCTGCGCCGACCGGTTGACGAGCCCATACCTGATCAACGCAGTCCCGATCACCAAGGTTCCCCTGCTGGCCAACACGGCAGGATCGGCCATCGCGGAACGAGTTGCCGATCTTGCGACCTCACACTTTCGGGTGACAAAAAGTAGTCGGTGACAGTTCCAGTATGTGGGACAGATCGGGGTTCGACTACCACTCAGTGGACGTGCTCGACGCCGCGACTCAGCCTCGGCAGAGCCGCCCCTGACCAGGCAATCAGACGAGCAGGTGAGGAGGCCGCAGCTTCGTGGGTCAGACGGCGATGTGGGGGTAAGACGGCTTCGTGGGTCAGACGGCGGCGTGGGGGGTCAGACGGCTTCGTGGGTCAGACGGCGGCGATGGTGAGGACGGCCCCGACCGGGACGCCGCCCGCGCGCAGGCGCTGCGCACAGGCGGTCGCGGTGGCGCCGGTGGTGACGATGTCATCGAGCAGGATCACCGACGTTCCTGGCGGTGGCGCGGCGGCCGGGTGGAGCAGGACGCGGCCCGCGAGGTTCTCGGTTCGGCCGCGCCGGTCGAGACCGACCGAGTCGCGGACCCCGGCGGCGAGGCGCAACGCCGGCGCGACGCAGACCGGATGGCCTGTGGCGGACAGGGCGGTCGCGGTCGCGCGGGCGAGCCGGAGCAGGTGTGAGCCGCCGCGCCTGCGGGCGGCGCGGGCGCGGGACGGGGCCGGCACCAGCCACCAGGTGCCGTCGGCGGCGGGGTGGACCGACGGGATCCGGAGCAGCGCGGCGGCGAGCAGTTCGCCGAGGGGCGCGGCCAGGTCGCGGCGGTCGCGTTCCTTGAAGGCGAGCAGGACCGAGCGGGCGCGGCCGAGGTAGTCGGTGAGGGCGTAGATGGGTGGGCCGGTCGAGGCGCTTGGTCGGTGTACGGCGACGGGGCCGTCGGCACCGGGGTCGAGGGCCTGCCGGCACAGGGCGCACAACCCGGACCCCGGCGCGTCACAACCGGCGCAGCGCAGTGGCAGGACCAGGTCGGCGAGGAGGGCGCCTGCGGCGAGGGGGTGGGCCAGCAATCGGGCGGCGACGGACGTGGGCGTGGTGGTTGGCATGGGAGGAGAGTGCCTTGGCACCCTGACAGTTCATGATCGGATCGAGGCCGGGCGGCCGGAAACCGGCAGGGCGCGGTCAGCCCGGATAGAACGGGATGGCGGGGCTGCCGGGGTCGTGCTGGGGGACCATGGCTTCCCAGAGGTCGCTGCTGTCGGAGGTCTGCCAGATCCCGGCCGAGTCGGCGACCACGACCGGGCGGGCCTCGGCCGCGGTGATCGAGGTGGGGACGGTCAGGTTGGCGGCGTACTTGTTCAGGGTCAGGCCGTCGACCGAGACGCTGACGACCGGCAGGTTCGGTTGGCTGGTCGCCACGGCGAGGGTCGTCTGGTCGAGCCAGTCGACGCTCACCGCGTTGGTGATCGCGGCCGCCTGCAGCATGGTGACCTGCTTGATGGTGACCGAGCCCTGCGGATCGGCGACGACGGCGCCGACGAGCAGATGGCCGCCCGCGATGGCGGCGACCCTGGTGCCGTCGCGGGAGAGCCGGAGGTCGGTGAGCTGGCCGAAGGTGACCAGCGCGCTGGCGTCGACGTTGTTGGCGATCCAGGTGTTCTGCTGAGTGTTGAGCACCCGCACGACGGACTGGCCGTCGACGACGGTCCAGACCTCCTTGCTCGGGTCGCCCGCGGCGTCGCCGGGTGCCCAGGTCGGTCGGGTGAGCTGGGTCGCGGACAGTTCGACGACCGCATCGGACTTGCCGTAGCCGCCGACACGCAACTGCTCCTGGCCGTTGGGGGCCGAGCAGACCAGCGCGAGTTCCGAGCCGTCCTCCGACTGCGCGCCGGTGATCACCTGGTAGCTGCCGTCGCCGGCATCACCGGCGACCGGGCTGCCGTCCTTGAGCGAGACCAGCTTGCCGTGCGCGGCGATCAGGCCGGGCTGGCCGGCGTTGGGGGTGGTGGTGGCGTTGTAGGAGGGCAGGTCGGCGGCGACCCACTTGGCGTGGCCTGCGAGCGAGACACCGTCGGACTCGACGACCACCGGGCTGGAGGAGACCTCGTGCAGCGACATCACGATCTGCGCGATGATCAGCTGTTTGTTGTGCTCGGTCTCGTCGTCGGGCAGGTTGGCGAGATTGACCTCGATGGAGCCGTCGGAGGTGTTCTCGGCCGGGATCGTCCTCGTGGTCACCTGGTTGGGTATCGCGGTGCGCACGGCATTGGCCATCGCGTTCGACGGACCGGAGAACAGCAGGTCCATCACCCTGGCAGGCTCGTCGCTCTGCGGGTCCGTCGCGATGTAGCGCAGGTCGGGGACGAGCGCGCCGTAGAACGGGTCGAAGAAGTAGACCTTGACCGGCCGGTAGTAGAGGGCGAACTCGGACTGGGTCATCACGACGCCGTCGGGCGGTGTGGTGATGCGCCAGCTGCCGTCGGGCTGTTTGGCGACGTCGATGGACATCACCAGGCTGCTGGACTCGGGCTGGAAACCGTTGTCCGCGCCGAGCAGGCCGATGGTGTGGCCGCGCACGATGACGGTCTGCTCGTCACCGGAATGGCCTTCGATGGGCGGGCCGGGGTCGGTGACGAAGAGGTCGTCGATGATCGTCAGGGACAGCGCGTCGTTCCAGCCGGCTTTCGAGGAGTTCGACAGGTAGGCGCGGGCGGCGGCATGTTTGCCGACCGGGTTGCCCGCGCTACGCATCCAGTCCCGGACCAGGTCGAACGGGTTGTCCCCGCTGGGCGGCTGCGGTACCGGGGCCGTTGCGGACTGCCCGTTGCCGAAGGGCAGTGGCAGCGGATCGGTCTGGGTGGGGATGGTCGCGCAGCTGACCAGCAGCAGGGCGAGGCCGAACAGGGCGGCGAGCAGCAGCGGGAGGCGGCGACGTCTGGTCATGAACGGTCCTCGGTCCGCGCGGCCGGCACGCTCAGGCCGGCGCTCTCGGTCGAGGTCCCGCGCTGGTCCTGGCGGTCGGACACGGTGTCGTCAGCGGTGTCGGCCCGGTCAACCCTGGTGGTTGCGGCAGCCGTGTAGGTGCCCTCCGCTCCCTCGGCCCTGTCGAGGCCGTTCGCACCGACGGTGTCCTCGTCGGCGCCGTAGTCGGCCGCGTCCTTGCCGAGCCAGCTTGTCGGCGCGGGTCCCTCCGGGGCGGAGGGCACCGCGTAGACCTCGGCATTGGCCGAGACAAGGCCGACAACGGCCGTGCCGGTGGCGTTCTGGGTCGCCGACACGGTCGGTGCCTCGGCGGCCTCGACGGGGGCCTGGGCATCGGGTGGGTTCAGTGGTAGCGGACTGTCGGTGAGTTCGGTGTTCGGTCGGCGCGGCAGGGTCAGCCGGAAGCTCGCACCCTGGCCGGGCTCGCCCCAGGCGTCCAGCCAGCCGCTGTGCAGCCGGGCGTCCTCAAGGCTGATCGCGAGACCGAGGCCGGTGCCGCCGGTACGGCGGTTGCGGGAGGGGTCGGCGCGCCAGAACCGGTTGAACACCAGCTCGCCCTCGCCCGCGCGCAGGCCGACGCCGTAGTCGCGAACGGTGACGGCGACCGCGTCGTCGTCACCGGCGACGGTGACCCGGACCGGCAGGCCCTCGCCGTGGTCGATGGCATTGGCCAGCAGGTTGCGCAGGATGCGTTCGACCCGCCGGGCGTCCACCTCGGCGGTCACGTCGGAGATGGACGGGTCGGGCCCCTCCGGCAGGTGCAGTTCGATGACGGTGGTGGTGCCGCCGACGATGCCCTGTACCGAGGCGATCGCGCTGCGCGCAAGGCCCGCGACGTCGACGAGGTCGGAGGCGAGGTCCTCGACGCCCGCGTCGAGTTTGCTGATCTCCAGCAGGTCGCCGAGCAGCGCCTCGAACCGGTCCAGCTCGTCGACGAGCAGTTCGGTGGAGCGGGCCAGGCCGGACGGGAACTGCTCGCGGGAGGCGTGCAGCACGTCGGCGGCCATCCGGACGGTGGTCAGCGGGGTGCGCAGCTCGTGCGAGACGTCGGAGGAGAACCGGCGCTGCAACTGGCCGAACTCCTCCAGCTGGTGGATCTGGTCCTGGATGCTCTCGGCCATCTGGTTGTAGGACTCGGCGAGCCGGGCGACGTCGTCCTCGCCGATCACCCGCATCCGCTCGTCGAGATGGCCCTCGGCGAAGCGTTCGGCGACCTCGGCGGCGCGCCGCACCGGGCGCACGACCTGCCGGATCACCAGGTTGGTGACGCTGGCCAGCAGCAGCACCAGGACGAGGCCGCCGACGACGAGGGTGTCCTGGACGACCGAGATCGTCTGCTGTTCGGCGGTCAGCGGGAACAGCAGGTAGAGCTGCATCGGCTGGCCGGCGCTGGTGATCGGCACGCCGAGGACGAGGAAGGTGGTGTTGCCGGCGGTGCTCGGCACGGTGTTGATCTGGTACTCGACCCGACCGCCCTCGACGGCCTGGCGCAGCGCGCTCGGCACGTCGGCGTAGGGGCCGGAGAAGACGAGCTGGTCGGGCGGCTGGTCGGCGTCGTCGTTGGCCAGTACCGGCACGAAACCGCCCGCCGCCGAGCTGGCCTCCTGCTGCGGATCGGTCGCCGAGCTGGTCAGGCTGCTCAGCGCGTTGGCCATCCTGGTCTGCAGGTCGTCGGAGCCGGAGTTGACGCCGCGCAGCACGGTGGACGCGGTCTGCTGGGCGGACTGCGCCTGCGAGGTGGCCGCCGCGACCTTCGCGGCGAGCAGCCGGTCGGTGATCTCGTTCTGCAGCACCATGCCGAGTACGAAGACCACCGCCGAGGACAGCGCCAGTGTCGAGACGACCACCCTGACCTGCAGTGATCGCCGCCAGAGCACACCGAAGGCGACCCAGCGCCGACGGAGTTCAGCGACGATCCGGCCGCCGTGACGCGCCACGAAGGCGCGCACCGCGACGGCGCCAGCCCGACCGGTCAGGTTCACCCGCGCCGTCCACCGGCTTCACGCCTCATCCCGCCATCGACCGGCTCGATCACGGAGGGCCGGCCTTGTATCCGACGCCGCGGACGGTCAGGACCACCTCGGGGTGCTCGGGATCGCGCTCGACCTTCGAGCGCAGCCGCTGCACGTGCACGTTGACCAGCCGGGTGTCGGCGGCGTGCCGGTAGCCCCAGACCTGTTCGAGCAGGACCTCGCGGGTGAAGACCTGGCGCGGCTTGCGCGCGAGGGCGACCAGCAGGTCGAACTCCAGCGGGGTCAGCTGGATGGCGGCGCCCTCGCGGAGCACCTCGTGGCCGGGCACGTCGATGGCGAGGTCGCCGATGGTCAGTGACTCGGCGGGCTCGGATTCGGTGCGCCGCAGTCTGGCCCGAATCCTGGCGACCAGTTCCTTGGGCTTGAACGGTTTGACGACGTAGTCATCGGCGCCGGACTCCAGTCCGAGCACGATGTCGACGGTGTCGGTCTTGGCGGTGAGCATGACGACCGGTACCCCGGACTCGGCGCGGATCGCCTTGCAGACGTCGATGCCGTTCATACCGGGCAGCATCAGGTCGAGCAACACAAGATCCGGTTTGAACTCGCGCAACGCCGGCATCGCCCGAGATCCGTCAGCGACCACCGCGGTGTCGAATCCCTCGCCGCGCAGGACGATCGTCAACATCTCCGCCAGAGCTGGGTCGTCATCGACGACCAGCACGCGTGCCTTCATACCGTATATCGTCGCACCAGCCGCGCCTCGCGCGTGCGGCACCCGGTGATCTCCGGCACCCCCGGCCGACATCGGTGGCGCCGATGTCGCTGGTGCCGTCACCGGCGCCCAGTCCGTTGCCTGTGTTCCGGTCCCGTCGTTGCTCATGCCAAACCACCCCTTCGGCGCGGCGGTCACACTCGATCCATCTGCTGCTAGACCGCTTTTCGGGGTCGATACGTTACCGCTGGGCCGGCAGTTCGAGCAGTCGTGCGGCCAGCGCGTCGGTGTCGGTGCCGGCGGCGCCGTCGAGCACCTCCCAGGGGGCCAGCCAGCTGTTCGCGGCGAGCTGGTCGTAGACGACCCCGCACCGGGCCTGTAGGCCCTCGTCGGACTCGAACTTGTCGCGCTGCCGGCCCGGCTCGCTGCGTTCGCGCCGCGCGGCCCGGTCGGCGGCGACGTCGACCGGCACCCGCAGCAGCAGGTGCAGATCGGGCACGAGCAGCCCGAACCGGCCGAGTTCGAGGTCGGTGAGCCAGTGCGTGAACTCGCCGTCCCAGGTCTGGTGCAGCCGGGCGGCCCCGTAGGCGGCGTTGGAGGCGATGTAGCGGTCGACCAGCAGGATGTCGTGTTCGGCGAGGTCGGCGAGCATGCTCTCGCGGGCGCCGAGCCGGTCCAGCGCGTAGAGCACCGCCATGCCGTGCACGGACTCGGACAGGTCGCCGAGCCTGCCGTGCAGGGCGTCGCGGACGAGTTGGGCGTGCAGGTCGGCCTCGTAGCGCGGGAAGGCCAGCTGGGCGATCCTGGCGCCCTTGGCGCGCAGCGCGGCGCACAACGCGTCGGTGAGGGTGCGTTTGCCGGCACCGTCGAGACCTTCGACCACCACGAGACTGCCCATGCTGCGGCATCCTGCCGGTTCGGTCGGCGCCCCGCTTCAGTGGCCTCGGCGTCAATGGCCCTGGTATCAGTGGCCTCGGTGTTTGGCCTTGGCCTTGGCGCGCGCGATGGCCCTGCGGTGCTCGGCGTCGGCTTCCCGGTGCTCCTTGTGCTTGGCGCCGGTCTCGGCGAGGCGGCGCATCAGGTCCTCCTTGAGCGCCCGCTGCGCCGCGGTGCCGGCCCCGACCTCCTGCTGCTCCTTGGCCGCGGCTTTGGCCAGTCGCTTCCAGTTGATCCGCTGGGTCGGCCGCTGGTCGTCGGAGACGGGCGGGGCGGCGTGCGCGCGGCGGGCCAACTGGTCGAACTCGCGACCGCTGGCGAAGGCGAGCAGTTCGGCGTTGTTCGGCTCGTTGCCGAAGACGTGCCGGGCGGCTCGGACGCCGTCGGTGTCCCGGAACTCGACGAGCCCGATCCAGAACTGGCCGTCGTAGTAGACGGTGAACGACCCACTCATGACAAGAAACCTCCAGGCAGCACGAAGCGACCTGGCTGATCTGGTTTCCCGAAACGGGACAACGAGCCGTGCCGCAGGCACGACCACCCGGACTACCAGCCGGGCTGTGAGGTTCGTCCAGCCAAGAACTGGGATCGATGTTCTCAGGGCTTGGCCGGACGGATCAAGCGATTTACCCCTGAGGGGTCAGTTGCCGCCGAACCAGTTGAAGACCGGTGAGGTGATGTCGCCGAGGGTGCCGGTGACCGTGCCGAGCAGGCCACCGCCGCTGCCGCCGCTGCTGCTCGTACCGGTCGAGGGCGAGGAGGGACTCTGCGGACTGGTGGTGCCGGTCGACGAGCCGGTGTTCGGGTTCGTCGCGGTCGAGGTGCCGGTCGGAGTCGAGGTGCCGGTCGGGGTCTGCGTGGTGGTCTGCGGGGTGCTGGCCGGAGCGTCGCTGGTCGGCGTCACCGTCGAGGTCGACGGGACATGCACGGCCGGAGCGCTCGGCGCACTGGGCAGCTTGATCCGCACCGGGCTGGTCTTGGTGGCGGTGCTGTTGACCTGCGCGGCCGGGCGCACGTTGGGCGCGCTGCCGATCGTGCCGGTCGCGGCGGCCGGTACGGCACCGTTGAAGCCCGCTCCGCCCACCGCGCCACCGCCGGCCGACGGGAGGCTGTCGGGGGTGGCCGCGGCGTTGTGCAGGACCAGCCCGCCGACAACGGCGCCGAAGGCGAGGACCGCACCGACGGCGACGCCACCGAGAGCGCGCCGGGCCTGCGAGTCATGGGCTTCCGACTGGTGGCCTTCGCGCCGCAGCAGCTCGCCGACCGAGATAGGTCGGTCAGCCATGCCAGCACCTAAGCTACCGAAAGTAGCCGAGCTCACTGTTCATACCTCCGTATGGTGGACCCAACCGCGCCCAGTTCACTCTTCCGGGGACAGATACTTACGTACGGTCGGCTTTACCGCACCGTGATGTTATCTATGTCACCCGGTTATCTCAACCATTCGAGCTAACGGGCGCGGTTGTGACCATCCGTGTCTGAAATCAGTACCGATAGTGGTCGGGCTTGAAGGGGCCCTCGACGTCGACGTCGATGTACTCGGCCTGCTCCTTGGTGAGCTTGGTCAGCTCGCAGCCCAGCGCCTGCAGGTGCAGCCTGGCGACCTTCTCGTCCAGCTTCTTGGGCAGCCGGTAGACCTCGCGGTCGTACTCCTCGCGCTTGGTGAACAGCTCGATCTGCGCGATCACCTGGTTGGAGAAGCTGTTGGACATCACGAAGGACGGGTGCCCCGTCGCGTTGCCGAGGTTGAGCAGCCGGCCCTCCGACAGCACCAGGATGGAGTGACCGTCCGGGAAAACCCACTCGTCGACCTGGGGCTTGATGTTGATCCGGCGGATGCCCGACCAGCGGGCAAGGCCGGCCATGTCCAGCTCGTTGTCGAAGTGGCCGATGTTGCCGACGATCGCCTGGTGCTTCATCCGGGACATGTGCTCGGCGGTCACCACGTCCTTGTTGCCGGTCGTGGTGATGATGATGTCGGCCTCGCCGAGCACCGACTCCAGGGTGCGCACGTAGTAGCCGTCCATGGCGGCCTGAAGGGCGCAGATCGGGTCGACCTCGGTCACCACGACCCGCGCACCCTGGCCGCGCAGGGACTCCGCAGCGCCCTTGCCGACGTCGCCGTAGCCGCAGACGACCGCGACCTTGCCGCCGATCAGCACGTCGGTGCCGCGGTTGATGCCGTCGATCAGCGAGTGCCGGATGCCGTAGCGGTTGTCGAACTTCGACTTGGTGACCGCGTCGTTGACATTGATCGCCGGGAACAGCAGCTCACCGGCGGCGGCCAGCTGGTAGAGGCGGTGCACGCCGGTGGTGGTCTCCTCGGTGACGCCGCGGATACCCTCGGCGGCCTTGGTCCACTTGGTGGCGTCACTGGCCAGCGAGGCACGCAGCACCTGGAGGAAGACCTGGTACTCCTCGGGGTCGTTCTCCTCGTCGGTGGCCGGCACGACGCCGGCCTTCTCGAAGGCGACGCCCTTGTGCAGGAGCATGGTGGCGTCGCCACCGTCGTCGAGGATCATGTTCGGGCCCTGACCGTCCGGCCAGGTCATCATCTGCTCGGTGGCCCACCAGTACTCGGGCAGCGACTCACCCTTCCAGGCGAAAACCGGGATGCCCTTGGGCTCCTCCGGCGTGCCGTGTGGCCCTACGACGATCGCCGCTGCAGCATGGTCCTGCGTGGAGAAGATGTTGCATGACGCCCACCGGACCTCGGCGCCGAGCGAGATCAGTGTCTCGATCAGTACCGCGGTCTGGATCGTCATGTGCAGCGAACCGGAGATCCGGGCGCCACGCAGCGGGTAGACCTCCGAGTACTCCCGGCGCAACGCGATCAAACCGGGCATCTCGTGCTCGGCCAGCCGGATCTCCTTGCGCCCGAACTCGGCAAGCGAAAGATCGGCGACAGCGAAATCAATGCCATTACGGGACTGCAACCGGTCCGATTCGACCACGGTCATGGCGCCTTCCTTGAGTCAAAAGAGGTCAGCCAGACCCTACCGGGTCGAGGTTGGGCAACCTCCTGATTAGTGCTTATTGGTGTTGTCGGTGACATCACCGACTCGCCACCGACTCGCCGCGGCCAACGGCGACGCCTGATCTGGAGGCGGCTGTCGGCGGCCGGATCAGGGATGACACGGTGGTGGGGGCGTTGAGGTCGGTCGCGATCGGGTATCACCGGGAACGACCGTCCCCGGCAGCGGGTCGAACGCGGCGTCGAACGTGGTCACGCAGGGCGAGTACCGAACTACTGGAGGAAACGTGCTGATTCCCGGCCCCGACACGCGGGTCGTCGAGCTGCGGGTGCACGGAATCCTGGGCACCACGCCGGAGGACCTCGTCGACTCGGTCGCCGCGGTGGACGTGGCTGGCGACGGGAAGGGTCGGCTGGTCCGCCCGGCCGACCGGCTGCGGCGCCCGGCGCCCGGCCCGGTACTGAAGGCGGAGGGCCGCCCGCTGCCGCGCACCGTCGAGGGGTACGTCTGGGGTGGACTGACCTCCGGTGGCGCGGCCAAGGCGATCTGGGCGCTGCTGTTCCCGTTCTCGCTGGCCAACATGGCCTCCTGGATGTTGCCGCCGGTCCCGGCCGGCAGCAGGCTCGGCAAGACGCTGGCGATGTGCTGCCGGGCGCTGCTGCGGTTGGCCGCGTTGCTCCTGACCATCCTGCTGATCGGCCAGCTGGCCGCGGTCTCGCTCGACCTGTTCGCCGCGCAGTGTCTCGCCCCCGGTTCGAGGTGTCTTTCCGCCGTCCCCGACTGGGTGCGCGTCGAACCGGGGATCCGGTCGATCATCGGCCTGCTGCCGGTCCTGATCGTCGTGCTGATCCTGCACAGGGTGTCCACGGTCGACTGGACGGTCGACTCCGACTCCCCCGCCGACGCCTCTGCCGCCTCTGCCGCCTCTTCCGCCGGCTCGGGGACCGAGGCGAAGATCGACGTGAAAGCCGAGTCGAAGGGTGCGTCGAGGACTGACGCGAAGGCTGGTCCGGGGACCGGCGCGGGGGCCGATGCCGGCACGCCGCGGCTGTTGTCCCGGCTGCCGGGCGCCGGCCTGACCGCCGATCCGGACGCGCCCGCGCTGCGCACCCTGCACCTGACGGCCGCGCTCGCCACGACGGTGCTGCTGGCGCTGGGTGGTCCGGCCGGGCCGGTCGGCGGCGGGGTCGGGCGGGTCTGCTGGACGATCGCGGTCGCGCTGCTCGGGATGAGCCTGCTGGGCGTTGTGGTGTTCGGCGACCCGACCGGGGCCCGACCGGACCGGAACGGCCGCTGGCTGCGCGCGGCGCTGCGGGCGGTGCCGCGCAGGCTGCTGCTGGCCGTGAACCTCGCGCTGGTCGTCCTGGTGGTGATCGCGCGGCCGACGCTGCCGGCGACACTGCCGGGCGCCGATTCGACGGTCGAGGTCATCGCGATCGCGTTGGCCGTGGTGTGTGTGCTCGTCGCCGTGCTGCTGGTGCCGACGGCGCTGTTGGCCCGCTCGCAGTGGGCCGGGCAGCCCAAGGCGCTGCGGCCGTGGGCGGGCGGCTGGCTGGCCGCGCCGGTGCTCGCGCTGGCCGCAGCGCTCGGCGGCGGGTTCGGCGCCGGTATCGGGCTGACCGTACGCACCCTGCTCGGCGCCGGCTCGCTGGAGCTGCCCGGCGGCTACGCCTACGTCAGCCTGTTGTGGGCATCGCGGGCCTGTTCGCGGTGGCCGCGATGATCGTCGCGGCCATGGTGCTCGGCACGCGGCGGATAGTGGCCGGCCGGGGTGGTCGCGGCGTTCCGCCCGAGGTGCCGCTGCTGCACGCCGACCGGCCCGCCGACGCGGCGAAGGCGGCCAAGGCCTGGTGGCTGGCGGGCTGGGCGCGGAAATCACCGCCGTTCGTGCTGATGGGCCTCGGTATCATCGTCGGGCTCGGCGCGATCCTCGCGGTGCTACTGCGCCGCTGGCAGGTGCTGCCGAACAACATGAACAGCAACACGGTCCTCGGCCAGATCGGCACCGGACTCGCCGCGTTCGGCGTTGTCGTGCTGGCCACCCTGGCCGGTGCGCTGCTGCACGAGGTCTACCTCGCGGCGCGGAATCCGAACTCGGCGCGGCGCCTCGGCGGGTTCTCCGACCTGGCCAACTTCTGGCCGCGCGAGGCGCATCCGGTCGTGCCGCCCTGCTACGCGCTGAAGGTCGTGCCAGAACTGGCCGCCCGCGCCGCCGAATACCTCGCGGAGCCCAGTACTCGGGTCGTGCTCACCGGGCACAGCCAGGGCAGCGTGCTGGTCTGCGTCGCGGCCAGCCGCCTGCTCGACACGCTGCCGCCGCGCAAGGCCGAACGCCTCGGGCTGGTGATGGCCGGCTCACCGGTCCAGTCGGCGTACGTGCGCGCGTTCCCCGCGGTGCTCGGCTACGACGGGCTCGCGCAGCTGTGCACCGATCTCAACGGCCGCTGGCGGTCACTGTGCCGGGGCACCGATCCGATCGGCGGCGGGGTCACCACCTGGGACCGGCAGGTCTTCGACGGTCAGCTGATCGGCGTCGGCCTCGTCCCGGACGCCCAGTCCGGCGCCCTGCCCGCCGCGACGGTGAGCCCGACCGGGGCGCTGGTTCTCGGCGGCGACCACTGGCTGCCCGACCCGGCGCGCGGCCCGTTCCCCGGCCGGCGCTGGGCCCCCGGCGTGCACCGGCACAGCGACTACTACTCCGACCCGGAGTGGGACCGTGCCCTCGCCTGCGCGGCCGGCATGGAATCACCGTCGATGACCACCAGCCAACCGGCCCTGTTCCGCCTGCCCGGCCGCAAGTCGGCCGCCGGTTGAAGCTCAGCCCTTCGACAACAGGTTGGCGCGCAACAGGTTCTCGGCGGCGACCGGGTTGCCGGCGTCGGTGAGCAGGCCGGCCGGGGCGAGGACGTAGTCCCGGTCCACGACGATGGCCGCGTGCCGGAGGACGGGGCGCAGAACCGGGTCCGCGCGCAGCATTGACTCCACTATGGACAGTGTTTCCGTGGTGGCGTGGCGGAAGACGCCGCCGGAGGCGATGAGGATGCCGGCGCCGCGTGGGCCGAACCGGCCATCGACCATGCGGACGTGCCGGCGCAGCGCGAGGACCGCGGCGAGGCCGGCGAGGCGGCGCTCCAGCGCCACTTCGGCCGGATCGGCCGGGATGAACTCGACGTGCTCGGCGCGGAAGCGGGCGGCCTCGGCGAGGGTGTCGTGTTCGCCGTCGGCGAGCAGGCGCTCGGCGGCGGCCTCGGCGACAATGCCAGGGGCTGACCAACGCATCCCGATGTCACCCTCGACGGTGCGCCGTTCGGGGGGCAGGGCCACGGCGCGGGCCGGGCCGGACTCGGCGGACTGCGCGGAGACGGCCGAGTAGACGTCGGTGGTGGCCCCGCCGACATCGACGACGAGTACCGCGCCTGCCCCGTCCGAATCGCTCTCGGCGAGCACTCTGGCCAGGCAGGACACGCCGACCAGGACGGCATCGGGGGTCACCGCGCTGACGAGTTGGCGGAACCGGGGCCCTTTGGACAGGCCCTTGCCGCCGATCACGTGGGTCAGGAAGACCGCGCGGATCGCGGCGCGCGCCGGCCCCGGCGCCAGTTCGCCGACGTCGGGCAGCACGTTGTCGGTCGCCACCACCTGCCGGCCGGTCTCGGCGAGCAGCTGGATCGCCGCGGGCTGGGCGACGAGGTTGCCGGCCAGCACGATCGGCGCGGTCACCCGGTTCGCGGCCAGCCTGCGGGCGTTGTGCAGCAGGACCCGCGTCTCGCCGCCGTCCGTCCCGCCGGCCAACAGCAGCACGTCGGGCCGGGCGGCGCGCAGCGCGCGGATGCCGGCCCCGTCGAGTTCACCCGCTGACACGTGCACGACCTTCGCGCCTGCCGAGAGGGCGACCCGGTAACCGGCTTCCGCGCTGATCAGCCGTTCCTGGCCGACGACGGCCAACCGCAGGCCGCCGCCGGCCGATGAGCAGGCCAGCACCGCGACGCCGTCGGCGCCCAGCGCGGTGGTCACCTCGGCGATGCCGTCGAGCACCTCCGGCGGGGTGGTCGCGTGCTGCGCGGTGCCCAGCAGCTCACCGGAACCGGAGATCAGCGCGGCCTTCGTCCAGGTCGAGCCGACGTCGAGGCAGAGGACCTCGGACATCTACGAGGCGGACCAGGAACCCTCGACGACCGGGCTGCGGTCGCGCAGCGGCTCCCACCAGGCGCGATTCTCCGCATACCAGCGGATCGTCTCGCGCATGCCGGCGTCGAACTCGATCCGCGGGGCCCAGCCGAGCTCACTGCGGATCTTGCCGGAGTCCAGCAGGTAGCGGCGGTCGTGGCCGGGCCGGTCGGCGACCTCGTGCTTGAGCGTGTCGGGCAGGCCGAGTTCGTCGAGGACGAGGTCGGCGAGCTGTTCGACGCTGGCCTCGACGCCGGTCCCCACGTGGTAGGTCTCACCGACGACACCACGGTCCAGGATGGCCTCGATCGCGCGCACGTGGTCCAGCGCGTGAATCCATTCCCGGCGGTTGTGCTTGGAGCGGTACACCGGCAGCGGGGTGCCGTCCAGGGCGTGCGTGGTGAACAGCGGCACCACCTTCTCCGGGAACTGGTGCGAGCCGTAGTTGTTCGCGCAGTTGGAGATCGTGATCGGCAGGTGGTAGGTCTCGTGGTAGGCGCGCACCGCGTGGTCGGCGCCTGCCTTGCTCGCGTTGTACGGCGTGCGCGGCCGGTACGGGCTCTCCTCGGTGAACGCCTCCGTGGCATCCAGCGGAAGGTCGCCGTAGACCTCGCAGGTGGACACGTGGTGGAAGCGGCCGATGCCGACCTGCCGGGCGGCCTCCAGCAGGGTCTGGGTGCCCAGCACGTTGGTACGGAAGAACCGGCCGGGGTCCAGGACGGCGAGGCTGTTGTGCGACTCGGCGGCGAAGTTGACCACCACGTCGACCCGGTGTTCGCGCAGCGCCTTCTCCACATTCGGCTGGTCGCCGATGTCCGCGTGCACGAAGGCGATGGAGTCCCGGACCTCGGCCAGGTTGGTCTCGGTGCCGGCGTAGGTGAGCGCGTCCAGCGCGACAACCGAGTCCTGCGGGTGTTCGTGCACCCAGTGCCGGACGAAGTGGGAGCCGATGAAGCCGGCCGCGCCGGTGACCAGAAGCGTCGTCATGGTTGCGACGCTACCGGCCGCTGGTCGGCCACTACTCCACAGTGGGTGGAATCCGCACGGATGCGCGGTCGAGGTCGGGTTCGAGGTAGATCAGCTTGGCCGCCGGCACCGCGGCACGCACCCGCAGCTCGGCGTCGTCGATGGCACGGGCGACCTCGTCGAGCGGCAGCTGTGCGACCAAGGCGATCTTGGCCGCGACCAGCAGCTCGTCCGGGGCCAGGTACTGGGTGCGGATGTGGATGACCCGCTCGACCCTGCCGGACTCCAGCCGGCCGACGATCTCGGCGAGCAGGGCGGGCGCGGCGCCCTCACCGATCAGCAGACTCTTCGTCTCCACGATCAGTACGGTCGCGAACACACCGAGCAGCGCGCCGATGCAGACCGTGCCGATGCCGTCGAAGACCGGGTCGCCGGTCAGGACCGACAGCACGACCCCCAACAGCGCGAACACCAGCCCGATCAGCGCGCCGGTGTCCTCAAGCAGCACCACCGGCAGGTCGGGGGACTTGGCCTCGCGGACGAACGCCCACCAGCTGACGCTGCCCTTGGTGACCCGCGACTCGCGCATCGCGGTACGGAAGCTCAGGCCCTCAAGGACGGCCGCGAGGAACAGGATGACGATCGCGACCAGCGGCGCGTCCAGCGGGTGCGGGTCGAGGATCTTCTCGATGCCCTCGTAGAGCGCGAAGATCGAACCGACGCTGAACAGCAGCAACGCGACGACGAAACCGTAGAAGTAGCGTTCCCGGCCGAAACCGAAGGGGTGTTGCTGGGTTGCGTCGCGCTTGGATGTCTTGCGCCCCAACAGCAGCAGGCCCTGGTTGGAGGTGTCGGCCAGCGAGTGCACCGCCTCGGCGAGCATCGAGGACGAACCGGTGAACAGGAAGCCGACGAACTTGGCGACCGCGATCCCGGCATTGGCCGAGAGCGCGGCGACAACGGCCTTACCGCCGCCCTGCGCTGACACTCGCTTACTCCTACTTTCCTTCTACCCCAACAGTAAGTGAGTTACATCGAGCCCGCGGTGGCGCGGAACAGCTGGGTACGGGCCGCGCCGAGCGGGTGGACGAGCACGGGGCCGTCCGTGCAGTCCCGCGCCGGCAGCCAGGCCGAGTCACCACGGGCCAGGGTCAGCGGCGGGAAGCCGGGCCGGCAGAGTTCGGCGGCGCCCTCGGTGCAGATCAGCAGCTGCGGACCGATGTGGTCGATCACCGCGTCCTCCTCAGCGCCGTCGCCGGGCCATTCCAGCCTGGACAGTTCGAACTCGGGCGCGTCGGTCGGATAGACCAGCGTGTGCGGGGCGGTCCGCTCACCACGCAGGATCGGCATGTCGCCATGGCCGAAGTCCAGCACGCTCAACAGTTCCGGCACGTCGACGTGCTTGGGGGTCAGGCCGCAGCGCAGGATGTTGTCGGAGTTGGCGAGGATCTCCACCGCGGTGCCACGCAGGTAGGCGTGCAGGTTGCCGGCGGCGAGGTAGACGGCTTCGCCGGGGCCGAGCACCAGCCGGTTGAGCAGCAGCGCGGCCAGCACGCCGACATCGCCCGGATACAGCTCGCCGAGTTCGAGCACGGTCCGGCACTCCATGCTGAACGGACCGTGCTCCTTGACCTGCCGCACGCAGGCGTCCAGCACCGGAGGCAGTAAATCGTCGAGCACCGCGGCGGGCAACGTGATCAGGGTGGTGAACAGGGTCCGCAGGCCGTCGGCATCCGGCTGTTCGGCGAGCAGGTTGGCGTAGCGGTCGAAATTGTCCGCGTCCAGTTCCTTGAGCAGCTCGACGGTCCGGTGCGGATCACGGAAACCGGCCAGCACGTGGAACTCGGTGAGCGCGCAGACCAGTTCGGGTTTCGCGGTCGGATCGGGATAGTTGCGGCTGGACGCGAGGCGCGGAATGCCGGCGTCCTGCTCCCTGGCGAACCCGGCGAGCGCCTGGGCCGCGGAAGGGTGCGCCTGCATGCTCATCGGTTCCTCGGCGGCGAGCACCTTCAGCAGGAACGGCAGCCGGTTGTCCCAGCGTTTCGCGCAGGCCTCGCCCAGCATGCCCACCGGGTCGGCGTTGAGGACCTGCAACAACGACCGCTCCACACCGTCGTCGCCGAGCACCGTCGACGGGTCGTCCGGGTGGGCGCCCATCCACAGCTCGGCCTCCGGGTGCGGCGTGGGTACCTCGCGGCCCTGCAGCTGCGCGATGGCCGTGCGCGACCCCCACGCGTACGGTCGGACCGCGTTTCGCAGCAACTCCACCGTCGAACTCACTCTCCAAACCCACACCGCCGGCCCTTCCGGCTGGTGCCTCCCTATGCGCTGATCGGCTCGTAACGGCCGGACCCACCCAACATTCCGCTGGCGAGTCCGAGATAGACCGAGGCCATCTCGAACCGCAGCGCCAGTACCGCGGCACGGACCGCGGCACCACCCTCGGTCTCCTCGGCCGGCTGCAACAGGTCCGCGCCGGGCAGGTCGTCGGTCGCGGTGAGCCGGTTGGCGACGGCCTGTGGATCGTCGGTGACCGACAGCAGCAGCGCCCGAGGTCCGCCCGGCACCGCGTCGTCCGGGTCGGCGAAGATGTCCGCGCCCGCGCTGGCGCCGATGGCCGACCGGTAGAGCACCCGTCGGCCGCAGATCTGCGGGTAGCTCGCGTTGCTCGCGACCACTCCGGCGAACCCGGCGAGTACCTCGGCGGCATGCCAGCCGACCGCGGTGGCGACGCTGTCCAGCCCGCACAGCAGCGGGGTGTGGTCGGCGATGCGCAGGGCAAGGGACTTGGCCGGGTTGACGAACGACTCGTAGCTGGCGTGGTCGCGTTCGGCTTCCCGGTCCAGCTCGTCGGCGAGGCGGCCGAGGTCGGTGCGCAGCAGGCCGAGGGTGTCGAACAGGATCAGCCCGGCCGACAGCGCTCTCGGATAGCCGAAACCGACCGGCAGGTCGATCCTCGGCGGCAGCAGCACGGTGCCGGCGGCGGCCGCCGCGACCGGTCCCTCGGCCTGCGCGGTGATGACCACGGTGGCGCCGTAGCGGCGCGCCCTGTCGATCGAACCGGCCAGCTGCACGTCACCGGGGTCGTCGCTGTGCACGAGCAGCACGTCGAGCGGTCCGATCCAGCTGGGCACGTCCTCACTGATCACCACGGGAACCGGACAGGTCGGCGGCAACAGCGCGAGCAGCAGCTGGGCGACCGCGGGACCGACGCCGGGCCGGGTCACGATGACCAGGGCCCTCGGTCGGTCTCTGGCCAGGGCGGCGAGCCCGGTCTCGGCCGCGGCCTCCTGGGTGGCGCGCACCTGCGCGCCGGCCGAGGCAACGGCCCGCAGGCACCCGCCGGCCCGCCCGTCGGCACTGGCCAGGCGCTCCGTGTCGTCCAGCAGACTGTCGTCGAGCAATGCCTTCACCCGCCTGCCGGGTCCTCGGCGGCAGCACTCCCATCGGCGGGCAGTACCGCCTCCTCCAGCAACAGGATCGGGATGCCGTCCCGAACCGGGTAGGCCCGGCCGCAGGAGGTGCAGGTCAGGACGTCAGCGGTCGGATCGGTCGGCGAACCGACGGCCAGCGGCGCGTGGTCGGGCGACGGGCAGGCCAGGATCTCCAGCAGCGCGGCATCAAGCGCGACGGCCACTGTTGCCTCCTTGGGTTGGCGCACCCGCCGCCGTGTCGGCGAGTGGTCGAGCGGTGGAACCCGGTGAGTCGGTTCCATAGGCACAGGCACTGACTCATACTGTCCGGATTCCGGTGGAGCTTCTCCCCACATTCTCCGGGTGTACCAGATCCGGGTCACCGACCGGGGCCGAGCGGATACCGGATCGCGATATCCGCTCGGGCGCGAGCAGGCCCCGACGGCGATATACCCAGACAAGCACAAATCCAGCGATCAGCCCCGGACGATGTGCAGAACTTCATCTCTCAGCGCAGCCACCGCGTCGGTGTTCACCGCTTCGACATTGAGCCGCAACAGCGGCTCGGTGTTGGACGCCCGCAGGTTGAACCAGGAGCCGTCGGGCAGGTTCACCGTGAGTCCGTCCAGCTCATCGAGGGTGACACCGTCGCGAGCGCCGAACTCGGCCCGTACCGCGGCGAGGCGGTCGGCCTGGTCGGTGACGGTGGAGTTGATCTCGCCGGAGGCCGCGTAGCGGGAGTACTCGGCGGTCAGCTCCGAGAGCGGGCCGGGCTGCTCGCCGAGCGCGGCGAGCACGTGCAGCGCGGCCAGCATGCCGGTGTCGGCGCGCCAGAAGTCGCGGAAGTAGTAGTGCGCGGAGTGCTCGCCGCCGAAGATCGCGTCGGTCTTGGCCATCTCCTGCTTGATGAACGAGTGCCCGACCCTGGTCCGCACCGGCTTGCCGCCGTGCTCGGCGACGATCTCCGGCACACCCTTGGAGGTGATCAGGTTGTGGATGACCACCGAACCCGGCTCCTTGGCCAGCTCGCGGACGGCGACCAGCGCGGTGATCGCGCTCGGGCTGACCGGCTCGCCGCGCTCGTCGACGACGAAACAGCGGTCCGCGTCACCGTCGAAGGCGACGCCCGCGTCCGCGCCGACCTCGACGACCTTGGCCTGGAGGTCGACGATGTTCTTCGGGTCGAGCGGGTTGGCCTCGTGGTTGGGGAAGTTGCCGTCCAGCTCGAAGTACATTTCCACGATGTCGATCGGCAGTCCCTGGAACATCCTGGGCACGGTGTGGCCGCCCATCCCGTTGCCGGCGTCGACCACGATCTTCAGCGGGCGGCTGCCCGAGAGGTCGACGAGCTGGCGCAGGTAGACGGCGTAGTCGTCGAGCAGGTCGCGCTCGGTCACGGTGCCGGGGGTCACGTCCACCGCGTCGGGCGTCTCGGCCTCGACGTCGGCCTTGACGGTGGCCAGGCCGGTCTCCTGACCGACCGGGGCAGCACCGGGGCGGCAGAGCTTGATGCCGTTGTACCGGGCCGGGTTGTGGCTGGCGGTGAACATCGCGCCGGGCAGGTCGAGCTTGCCGGAGGCGAAGTACAGCATGTCCGTGCTGGCCAGGCCGATGGACACCACGTCGAGGCCCTGCCGGGTGACGCCCTCGGCGAACGCGGCGGCCAGCGCGGGCGAGGAGTCGCGCATGTCGTGCCCGATGACCACGGCGCCGCGCCCCTCGGAACCGCTGCTCGGGCCGACCAGCCGGGCGAAGGCGGCGCCGACGCGGCGGACGATGTCGGCGTCGAGCTGCTCGCCGACCACCCCTCGAATGTCATATGCCTTGACGATGTCGGACAAGTCGCGCACGCCAGCTCCCAGTGGTGTCTCGGCTCGTTTTCCGGCTTCAGGCCCTGGTAGACCTGCGTGCGAAGCCTACCGGGAGCACGTGCGGGGGCTCGCGGTGCGTGAGAGCGGCGGTTTCGCTGCTCGTGGGAGCGGGGTCTAGTCCTCGATCGGGTCGGGCAGGACCCGCAGGTGCCCGCGCCGGCCGGACGGACTGCCGGCATCGGGCGGCTCGACGACCCGATCGCCCCGGCCCGCCTCGCGAACGGCCTCGGCGAGCGCGGTCAGGTCGTCGTCGGAGGGGGCCTCGGGGAGGAACTCGCCCTGATGCCGGACGACCTCCCAACCACGCGGCACGGTCAGCCGCAGCGCGTGCTCCTCACACAGGTCGTAGCTGTGCGGTTCGGAGTAGGTGGCCAGTGGGCCGACGACGGCCGTGGAGTCGGCATAGGCGTAGGTGAGTGTGGCGACAGCCGGGTTGAGACACCCGGTCCGCGAGCACCGCCTCACGCTCCGCACAATCGTCGACGATAGCGCCTCGGGCCGACCGGCCGGCGCAGGACACACGGACATCTGCGTACGCTTCTGCCAAGCCCGCGCGCGGCCCGAGGACACCTGTCCCCGGTCGGCGTGGGATGCCCGATCTGCACTGAGTTGGCTTTGGTGGTTCACGTGATGAGGACACGCATGCAGCGTCGACGCCGAGCGCGCCGGGATCGGCGCGGCCGAGGGCTGCGCGGGCTGCTGTATCCGGCGGACCTGCCGGCCTCACGCAGCCGCACCGAGCGGTTCGACGCGCTGGTCCTGGAAGCGCTGGAACCGATCGAGGCACGCTGGCGCACCGAGCTGACCGAACTCGACGTCGCCGTCGACGACGTCCCCGACCTGCGGGTGGACCCGAAGAAGCCGGGGCCCTGGGAAGAGGGCGTGCTTGAGGACCGGGACGTGCCGCTGGCCAGGCTGGTGCCGGCCGGGGTCGACCGGCGCGGACAGCCGACGAGGGCCAGGATCGTGGTCTACCGCAGGCCGCTGGAGGTTCGCGCGCGCGACGGTGCCGACCTCGCCGACCTGGTGCACGAGGTGCTGGTCGAGCAGGTCGCCGCATATCTGAACCTCGACCCGGACGTTGTCGACGGCGAGTCCGGCTGAGGCCCGCGCACGGCTGGTGGCGGCTCGGGCCTATCGGCGGCTCGGGATGGCGGTCAGCGCGGCGAACAGCAGCACGGCGGCCTGGACGAGCAGCAGGATGTCGCGTAGCGCGGTCGGCTGCCAGATCCGGATGTCCGCGCCGTCCAGCGGCACCACGACCGCGACAAGGTGCCCCCAGGCGCGGGTGATCGGCGCGGTCTGGCCGTCGACGGTCGCCTGCCAGCCCGATTGGTCCTCCGCGGCCAGCACCAGCAGCCGACCGGCCGCGCCCTCGGACACCCGGACCGCGACGTCCGGCGGGGCCGCGTCGACCGGGCTGACGCCGACGACGCCGAGCCGGGTCGGTGGTTGGCCGCCGGTCACTGCGGCGTTGGCGAGGCTGGTCGAAATGAGGGTCGCCGCGCCGCCTGCCGGTTGCAGCCGCAGCACCGGGCGGCCGTCGGAGGCGCTGGGCACCGGGGAGACCAGGTTGCCGGCCAGCGTCTCCAGCCGGTGCGCGGTGGCCTGATCGGGGGCGACCACGAACAGCACGCCGGCGATCGCCGCGTCCGCGACGGCGTCCTTGGCGGTGGCCGCGTCGACCGAGCGCAGGCCGTCGTCCCAGTCGGCGAGGCGGGCGAGGGCGCCCGGTGCGGGCGCGATGTCGTCGTCGCCGAAGGCCGGGGTCCGCCCGCCTGCCGTCCTGGTCGGCTGCCCGTCGGCGGCCATGACCAGCGTCGAGCGGCCGGTCTGGGCCAGTTCGCTGGTCAGCACGGGTGCCAGGGTCGGCGCGCCGTTCGCGCGCAGCGGACCGGCCCGGCCGGCGAGCAGGGTGCCGGTGGCCAGGACGAGCACCGTGAGCACGCCGAGTCCGGCCAGTACCCGCAGCATCGGCACCGGGTACTGGCCGGTCCGCCGCGCCTTCGCGGTCGTCCTCGCGGTCGTCCGGGTCCTCGCGGTCGAGCGGGTCTCGGTTCGGCAGGTACCCAGGACCATCCACAGCAGGCCGCCGCCGACCACGATCAGGCCCGGTCCGGTCGAGAACAGCTCGGGATGGCCGTCGAAGCCGGGCAGGGCGACCGTCGCGAGTACCCCGGTGACCACCGCGCCGAGCAGCACCAGCGCGAAACCGGGCAGGGCGGCCCTCCTCGGCCGGACGATGACCGCGACGAGCGCGGCGAGACCGACCAGCGCACCGAACCAGGGCACCGAAGCAGGCCCGCCGGGATCGAGCATGAGCAGGTCGGTGAGGTTGCCGGGAGCGGAGGGGGTGGAGTTGCCGACGCCGGAGAGCAGCAGGGCCGGATGTTCGAGCACAACGGCCGGCCAGGGCACCAGCAGCGCCAACGGCAGCAGCACCACCGCGAACAGCGCCGCCACCCGACGCCTGCTGTCGCCCTCCCTGTTGGGCACCACGACGAACCCGGCCAGCGCGAACACCAGCACCAGCAGCTGCGCGAGTGGGGCGAAGGCGCCGATCACCGCGAGCCCGAGCGAACTGGTCGCGGCGGTGGACAGCCAGGAGTTGGCGCCGCGCCGTCGGGTCGCCGGGTTGAGCACGGCGACGACGCCGACCAGCACCGGCGGCAGCAGGACGTGCACCACGACAACGGCGACCCGGCCCTGCGCGACGGCGGCGGTGGCCGGCGGCAGCAGCGCATAGCCCGCGGCGAGCAGGGCGCGGACCCAGCGCGGCACGGACAGCCGCCGGGTGGCCAGATACGCGAGCAGGCCGGCGAGTGGCGCGTCGCCGATCAACAGCACGGCCAGCGCCGTGGGCGGGCCGCCGAACGGATAGAGCACGGTGCCGAGCACGCCGAGCACGGCCAGCGCAGCAGGGGCCGGGGTGGTGGCGCCGCCGCTGACCGCGTGCCAGGAGGCGAGGTATTCCGACCAGGTGCCGGCAAGTCCTTGCGCGGGCAGCAGTCCGCCGCCGGCCAGGCCGCCGCCGAGCCGATGGAGGTTGGTGGCCAACGAGATCACCGTCAGCGCGAGGACCAGCAGCAGCGGCGGGGCGAGCAGCAGCTCGCGGGCGATCCGGCCCTTGCCGACGTCGACGAGCACCAGTTCGCGCTGGCTGGGGCCGGACGGCCGGTTCGTCCCGGTCCGTGGCGAGGGTGAGGGCCGAGGGCGGGGGCTGGGCCGAAGGCCGTCGGATGGCTGCGACGCGGTCGACTCGGCGAGCGGCACCACGACCGAGGTCGCCGGCCGACGCAGGCCCGCGACGCGGCGGGAACCGGACTTGCCGAGGGCACCGGCCGGTAGCGCGGCCGGGCCGATCGGTCGAGTCGATTCCGGTTGGTAGTCCGGCAGAATCCGGGCCGAGGCGCGCTGCGCCGGCAACCGGCCGAGCGCGACGTCCTCGGCGACCCTGCGGCGGACCCAGTTGACCGCCCCGGTGCGCAACAGGTTGCGCAGTCTGGTCAGTCGCGTGGTGAGCAGGCCGCGCACCGTGCCGGCCGCCCGCCCGAGTTCCCGCCGCCGCCGACCACGCGCGACCCGCAGACCGGCCCTGCCGCGCAGCAGATAGCCGGCGGCACGCAGTTCCGACCGCGCGTCGGCGACGCGGCGCAACAGCAGGAAACCCAAGGCGCGCAACACACTCAGCCCGAGCAGCCGGGGTAGGCCGATCAGGAAGGCCGGGGTGGCACAGTTGACGAGCAGGGTCCGCATGCCGTGCGCCCGGTCGACCGCGCGCAACCTCGGCCCCGGTGGCGCCGCGACGGCGTCGAGGTCGCGAAGGCCACGGGAGGCGGCCCTCGCATGGCGCATTCTGGCCGCCGGCACGCACAGCACGATCCGGCCGGATCGGTTGGCCCGCCAACCGAAATCGAGATCGTCACGCAACAGCGGCAGCGCCGGATCGTAACCGCCGAGGGCGTCCCAGACCTCCCTGCGGATCAGCGCGCCGGCCGAGGACACCGCGAGCACCTCGCTGCTCTGCTCGAACCGACTGCTCGCCGCGGCAGGCCGTTCGCTCCGCGCAGCCGATTCCGCCGGCTGCGTCGGTTCCGTTGCCGGCGCGGCGGACCCGGCTTCCGGTTCGGCTCGCGCGAAGGCTTCCCGGTTCCGCTGGAAGGAGTCCCAGTCCAGTTCGGTCGGTCCGATTCCGGTCTGCCGATGTCCCGAGGCGTCCGTCGAGAGTCCGACCTCGACGACCAGCCGAGGATCGTCCCAGTCCAACGCCAGTGGCCCGAGTGCGCCAACGGCGGGCGAGAGTTCGGCGGCGTTGAGCAACACCCCGAGGCAGTCCGGTTCCGGTGCGCAGTCGTCGTGCAGCAGCCACAACCACTGCCCTGGATCACCCCAGCGGTTCACCGCGACCGTGAGCGCCTGCGCCACCGCGGCACCGAATCCGACGCCGCGATCGACCCGCAGTACCCCGTCCAGCACCGCGTCAGGGCCGGTCGCGGCGGCGGCGAGCAGCGTGGCGGTCGCATCGGTCGAACCGGTGTCGACGGCAAGCACGTGCCGGGGTCGGGGCGCCGACCGGCGAAGCGCGTCGAGCGCCTCGCCGAGCCAGCTCGCCCCGTCATGACAGACCAGCACCGCGAGAACGGGCACTGTGCGGAGGCGGGCAACCGGCCGGGCGGCCACGTGATGGGCCACTAGCGCCCGCCGTTCGAGCGGTGCGAGGAACAATTCGACCGGTGTCTGGTCCGATTGTTCGGCCAGCGAGGAAAACCACCCGTCCGAGTTACCCCAGACCGGGCGACGGACTGGGCGACCAACCGCCGCGACCGACCGAGACCGGGGCGAACGGGAGCCATGCACGACCTCCCGTCGCGATCACATCCGGCAATCCGGCCCGGCCACCCGACGCCCCTCGGCGCCGGCTGGCGACCCGGCGCCGGCACGACGCGACAGGCGGCGACCGCCACCACACAGTACGTCGACACCTGCCGCGCGAACTCCTCGACACCAGCTCATCGACACCAGTGTCGACACTTGTCCACACCGCCTCCCGCGGCACCTGTCCCGCAACACGTGCCCCACAACACATGTCCGAACATGTCCGAAGACGACGGCACCGAAGCAGGGCGCCACCGGCGGTGACCGGTGCCCTACCGGCGGTGCGTCACACCGCGCGTTTCTTCAGCTTTCGCCGCTCACGCTCGGAAAGGCCGCCCCAGATACCGAAGCGCTCGTCGTGCTCAAGCGCGTACTCGAGGCACTCGGTCCGTACCTCGCAGCCAAGACAGATTCGCTTGGCCTCGCGGGTGGAACCGCCCTTCTCCGGGAAGAACGCCTCTGGGTCGGTCTGCGCGCACAGGGCGCGTTCCTGCCATTCCTGTTCCTCGTCGGTGACCTCGAAGAGGTCGACGAGAACACCTAGTTCCTCGGTCGGCGCGTCGTCCCACTCCACGACGCGGTCTTCTGATACCTCTGACATCCCCGTCCGCCTCCTGCCTTTCCGCACTCCCCGATGGCGGACACCATTCGCCGCCGCATGATGGCGATGAATGACACCAATGTGATTACACCCGTGTCATGCCAGGCGGTCAAGCGAAGTCAACCCGAGCGGGGGACCCTGACCGGGCCGAAATGAGCAGAAATCTGGCAGAAACCTGGCAGTCATGGCCGGCGATGGCCGTCGTGGGCAAGCCGGCACACCGCATCGGGCCCAGCAGCGGAAACGATACCGACGGGCGCGGGGAACCCTCCTTCACCGGCACTGGAAACGGGCCGGCCGCGGACTGCGGCAGACTGGAGCGTGTGAAGCGCCTGAGGCGGACAGCCGGACCGAGCCCGATCTTTCTCGGCATCGTCGTGGTCACCATCGGCGGTGCCCTGCTGTGCACCCTGAACTCGTCGACGGCGCAGACCGCCGGCACCGTGCTGTTGGTGCTCGGTGGCTGGACCGTCACCCTGTGCCTGCACGAGTTCGGCCACGCGTACGTCGCGCTGAAGGCCGGTGACTATTCGGTACGTGCCAAGGGATATCTCACCCTTGATCCGCGCCGCTACACCTACCCGCTGTTCAGCCTGCTGCTACCGGTGCTGTACCTGCTGATCGGCGGCATCCCGTTGCCCGGTGGCGCGGTGTGGCTCAACCATCACGCGATGCGTTCGCGCAAAATGGAATCCCTGGTCTCGCTGGCCGGTCCGCTGTCCAATCTGGTCATCGGCGTCGTACTGGCCGAGGTGGCAGGCGCACTGTGGTCCAACGGCATCACCGGCAACATGTTGGCCTTGGCCGGTGCGCTGTCCTACCTGGCGCTGTTGCAGGTCATCGCCTTCATCATCAACATCCTGCCGATCCCCGGCCTCGACGGCTGGGGCGCGATCGAGCCGTGGATGTCCGGTGACGCGAAGCGCTTCGGCCAGCAGGTCCGGCCCTGGGCGCCGCTGGTGCTGTTCGCGGTGTTGATCGGACTGCCCGGTGTCAGCGCGGTCCTCTACGACGCGGCGGACTACCTGCTCGGCGTGTTCCACGGCAGCGTGGACCTCGCGCAGCTCGGTCAGTACAACTTCCTGTTCTGGCGGCACTGACCGCCGGGCTCGGTCGTTCCCAGCGGGCGGGTGGCCTTCGCCGGGTCGCCGGGCACGTGCGAGGATGCCGGTCTGTGAAGGTGGTTGTAGCAGTCGGTGGAGTGGGCGGGGCGCGGTTCCTGCTCGGGTTGAAGGCCGCGCTCGGGCTGGCGCCCGTCGGGCCGACGGAGAACGCGCGGCATCAGGTCACCGCGGTGGTGAACACCGGTGACGACCTGTGGATGCACGGCCTGCGGATCTGCCCCGACCTGGATACCTGCATGTACACCCTTGGCGGCGGGATCGAGACCTCGCGCGGCTGGGGCCGGGCGAACGAGACCTGGGCGGTCCGGGAGGAACTGGCCGCCTACGGCGCCGATCCGACCTGGTTCGGTCTCGGCGACCGGGACATCGCAACGCATCTGGTCCGGACCAGGATGATCCGCGCCGGCTATCCGCTCTCCTCGGTCACCGAGGCGCTGTGTCACCGCTGGCAACCCGGCGTGAACCTGCTGCCGATGAGCGACGACCGGGTGGAGACCCACGTCGTGGTCGACCTACCGGCCGAGGACGGCGCGGAGGGTGCCGCCGGGGAGTCCGAGCGCAAGGCGGTGCACTTCCAGGAATGGTGGGTGCGCTACCACGCGGAACTGCCCGCGCACTCGATCGTGCCGGTCGGCGCCGAGGAGTCCACACCGGCGCCGGGCGTGCTCGGCGCGTTGGAAGAGGCCGACGTCGTGCTGCTCGCACCGTCCAATCCGGTGGTCAGCATCGGCACCATCCTCGCGGTGCCCGGTATCCGGGAGGCGCTGCGGGCGAACCGGGCGCCGGTGGTCGGGCTCTCGCCGATCATCGGCGAGGCACCGGTACGTGGGATGGCCGACGCCTGCCTCGCCGCGATCAACGTGCCGACCACCGCGGCGGCGGTCGGCGGTCATCTCGGCTCCCGCAAGGAGTCCGAGTCCGGAATTCTGGATGGCTGGCTGATCCACCAGACCGATACCGCGCAGGTGGCGGGGGTCGAGGTGCGTGCCGTGCCGCTGCTGATGTCCGATGTGGACGCGACCGCCGAGATGGCGCGGGCCGCGCTGGAACTGGCCGGAGTGAGCCTGTGAACGACCACGCGAGTACCGGCGTCGAACTGCTGCCCGTACCGGGGCTGCCGGAGTTCCGGCCCGGCGACGACCTTGCCGGCGCGATCGCCACCGCGGCCCCGTGGCTGCGCGACGGCGACGTACTGGTCGTCACCAGCAAGGTCCTGTCCAAAGTAGAAGGCCGGCTGGTCGCGGTGCCGACCGAGGTGGCAGGCAGGGAGGCCGCGCGGCGGGCCCTTGTCGAGTCCGAGGCGGTGCGGATCGTCGCCCGCTACGGCAACTACGCGATCACCGAGAACAGGCTCGGCATCGTGCAGGCCGCCAGCGGCGTGGACTCCTCCAATGTGGCCTCCGGTGAGATCGCGCTGCTGCCGGAGGACCCGGACGGCTCCGCCGCCGCCCTGCGCGCGGCCCTGCGCGCCCTGCTCGATGTCGAGGTGGCCATCGTGGTCACCGACACGATGGGCCGGGCCTGGCGGATCGGCCAGACCGACGCCGCGATCGGCGCGGCGGGTCTGAGCGTGTTGCACCGCTACGCCGGCACCGTGGACGCGCAGGGCAACGAACTCGCCGTCACCGAGGTCGCCATCGCCGACGAGATCGCCTCCGCCGCCGATCTGGTGAAGGGCAAGCTCGGCGGCGTCGCCGTCGCCGTGGTCCGTGGACTGTCCTATGCGGACGACGGCTCGACCGCGCGGGACCTGCTCCGACCCGGCGACGAGGACCTGTTCTCCTCCGGTGTCGCCGAAGCCGTCGCCAGGGGGCGCCGGGAGGCGGTGCTGCTGCGGCGCTCCATCCGCTCCTTCGGCCCCGAACCGGTCGACGCGGACGCGCTGCGCAGGGCGATCGCGGTCGGCCTCACCGCGCCCGCGCCGCACCACACGCACCCGGTCCGGTTCGTCTGGGTGCGTAACCGGCCGCTGCGCGCCAAACTGCTCGACGCGCTGCGTGCGGCGTGGCGGGCCGATCTGCGTGGCGACGGGATGACCGAGGAGCGCATCGACCGCAGGGTCTCCCGAGGCGATCTGCTCTACGGCGCCGCCGAACTCGTCCTCCCGTTCCGTGTCCCGGACGGCGCCCACGAGTACCCGGACGAGCGGCGCGGCACGGCCGAGCAGACCATGTTCACCGTCGCGGCCGGCGCGGCCGTGCAGGGCCTGCTCGTCGCCCTCGCCGCCGACGGCCTCGGTTCCTGTTGGGTCTCCTCGACGCTGTTCGCCCCGGACGTGGTCCGCTCGGTACTGGACCTCCCTGCCGACTGGGAACCCCTCGGCGCGGTCGCGGTCGGCCACCCCGTCGACGGCCCACTGGCGCCGCGCGAGCCGCGCCAGGACGGCGAGTTCCTGGTGGAGCTGTGAGCGAGCCCGCGAGCGAACCGTCGAGGCAGAGCGAACCATTGAGACAGAGCGAGCCCGCGAGCGCTCCTTCGGTCTTCGGTCCGCACGCCGATGCCATCGCGACCCTGGACCGGTGGCGTCCCGAGGCGCCGGGCCAGGAGCCGCTGCGGCAGGCCTTCCTCGGTTTCCTGAACTCCCGCCCTGATTCCTGTGCGCGTTCGTGCGCCGCTGGCCATGTGACCGCGTCCGCGCTGGTCTTTGACGCGCGCGCGGAGCGGGTGCTGCTGACCCTGCACCCTCGGGTGGGCCGGTGGCTGCAACTGGGCGGCCACTGCGAGGCGGACGACGAGACCCTGACCGGCGCCGCGTTGCGGGAAGCCGTTGAGGAGTCCGGTATTCCGAGCCTGCGCCTGGAACTCGAACCGCTGCACCTTGACGTGCACCCGGTCACCTGCTCGCTCGGCGTACCGACCCGGCATTTCGATGTCCGGTTCCTGTTGCGGGCCCCGGTCGGCGCGCAACCGGTCCGCAGCGCGGAGTCGATCGACCTGCAATGGTGGCCGCTGACCCAACTCCCCGGCGCCGCCGACGGCACCGGCGACCTCGACGACATGATCACCGCCGCGTTAGCCCGCACCCGCTACTGACGAACCGCCACCAGCCATGTCGGTGACGCGTTGCGCCAGTGGACGGGTTCTTTGGAAGACTGGGCCTTGACGGGAGGAACCGACATGACTGCGCTACCTGACCAACCCGGCCCGATGTTGACCATTGCCGAGTTCGCGGCGCTGCCCGAGGACGACCGGCACCGCTGGGAACTCCAGGAGGGCTCGCTCGTGATGTCGCCCAGTCCATCGGCCCGACACATGCAGGCCGCCGGCTTGCTGCTGTTGCAGCTACACCCGCAACTCCCGGCCGGCCTGCGAGCCATCGTCGACCTCGATGTCGACCTGGGGTTGGTACCCGCTGGCCGTCCTGGCCATGCTCGTCGACCTGACCTGATCGTGATCGAGGCCGGCACGATTGATCGGGCTGAGAACGAGGGCCGGTTGATCCACGCCGACGAGGTCAGGCTGGTCGTCGAGATCGTCTCGCCTGGTTCAGTCCGGATGGACCACGTGATCAAGCGCGGTGAGTACGCCGATGCCGGGATCAGCCACTACTGGATCATCGACCTTGACGCACCGGTATCACTGCTGGCCTGCCATCTGGCCGGCGATCTCGGCTATGCCGACGACGGCGCGATCACCGGCAAGCACAATGCCGTGGACCCGTTCCCGGTCACGATCGAACTCGACGAACTCCGCTGAGCGGACCTCAGATGACCCGGTAGTCGCGGGGGCCGAGGCGCGGGCCGAAGCGGGGTTTGCGGAAGCCGGAGGCCTCGATGTAGCGGACCGCGCGGTGCCGCTGCGGCGCGTAGGGGGCGAGTTCGGCGAGCATGCCGGCGTCGTCGAGGCGGCGGCCGGTCAGGGCGTAGCCGACCAGCGCGGGGATGTGGAAGTCGCCGACGCTGACCGCGTCCGGGTCGCCCCAGGCCCGCTGGGCGACCTCGGCCGCGGTCCAGGCGCCGATGCCGGGGATCAGTCGTAGCAGCTTGCGCCCCTCGGCACCGCGGAGTTCGGCGGCCCGTTCGAGGCGGTTGGCGACCCGCGCGGCCGTGATGAGGGTGTGGCGGCGGGCGCCGTCGACGCCGGCGTGGTGCCATTGCCAGTCGGTGATGGCGAGCAACTGCGCGGGGCTGGGCGGTACCCGCATCCCGGTCGGCACCGGACCCGGTGCCGGTGAGCCGAAACGGCGGGCGAGTTCGCGCCAGGAGCGGTGTGCCTCGATGCTGGTGATCTTCTGTTCAAGGACCGTGCCGAGCAGCAGGTCCCAGACCCGGCCGGTGGCGCCGAGCCGCAGGCCGGGCATTCGGGCGCGGGTCCGCGCGACCAGCGGGTGGTGTGCGACGAACTCGGTGTCGTCGTCCTCGGCGCCGAGCAGCGCGGGCAGGCCGGCGATCAGCCGCTCCGCTCCCGGCCCCCAGGCCGTCCCCTCGATCGGGCCGCGCCCGACCCGACGCAGGGCGAGGCTCGCCGGGCCGTCCGGGGTGTTGCCGGCCAGCCAGCGCAGGCCGGTGGAGTCGGCCTGGTAGGTCGGGTCACCGGAACCTCTGCTCAACGGGGAGAGCAGCGCGAGGACGTCGACCGGGAACGACGGCGACCAGGAGCCGGACAGCCCGGCCGCCGCCACACCTCGATCGTCGAGGTCGGACATGCTCAGGCGTCCGTGGAGAACCGCACGCCGGCCTCGGGCAGCTCGACGCCCGGCCAGACGCGGGCGCCGTGCAGCAGTTCGCAGCGCGGACCGACAACGGCCCGGTCGCCGATCACCGCGTCCCGCAGGACGGCGCCCGCTCCGATCCGGGCGCCGACACCGAGCACGCTGCGCTGGACGACCGCGCCCGCCTCGACGACCGCACCGTCGAACAGCACAGCGCCGTCGATCCGGGCACCGGCACCGACGACCGCGCCGGCACCGATCGTGGCACCGCCGGTGAGGACGGCGTCCGGCGCGACCGAGGCACCGGGCAGGACCAGGGCCTGACCGACGTCGCCGGGCAGCGCGCCGGAGGGTGCGATGCCGCGAACCACATCGGCGGAGCCCTGTACGAAAGCGGCGGGCGTGCCGAGGTCGAGCCAGTAGGAGGTGTCGACGTAGCCCTGCACGCGGGCGCCCTCGGCGAGCAGGCCGGGGAAGGTCTCGCGCTCCACGGACACCGGCCGACCGGCCGGGATGGCGTCGATCACGCTCCGGCGAAACAGGTAGCAGCCCGCGTTGATCTGGTCGGTCGGCGGGTTCTCGGTCTTCTCAAGGAACGCGGTCACGCGGCCATCGACATCCGTTGGCACACAACCGAAAGCGCGCGGATCGTCGACCTTCACCAGATGCAGGGTGACGTCCGCGCCGGTGGCGCGGTGCGTGGCCAGCTGGCCGCGCAGGTCGACGCCGGAGAGCACGTCGCCGTTGAAGACGAACACGTCCCGCTCGCGCAGCCGCTGCGCGACGTTGCGGATGCCGCCCGCGGTGTCGAGGGGCTGCGCCTCGACCACGTACTCCAGTTCGAGGCCGAGCGCGGCACCGTCGCCGAAGTGCTCCTCGAACACCTCGGCCCGGTAGGAGGTGCCGAGTACGACGTGCCTGATCCCGATGGCCTTGATTCTGCACAGCAGGTGGGTGAGGAAGGGGACGCCCGCGGTGGGCAGCATCGGCTTGGGTGCCGAGAGGGTCAGCGGCCGCAGCCGGGTGCCCTTGCCACCCACCAGTACCACCGCCTCGACCTCCGCGACCTGCTCGGTGTGCGCGGTGTCGGGCGATGCGCTGCTCGACGACATGCCGTTTTCCCTCCTGAACTGACGGCGACCCCAGGAAGGGAATAGTCTTACAGGGCGCCGCCGAAAGATGGGCGTCGGACCCGACAAGGTCCGGGGTAGCACCGGTGAACAATGGTCGAGACCGGTGGGTGGTACCGATGGGGGGCGGGAAACCTCTGTCGGCTGTGGACCTCCGCCAGGAGGTCGGCGAGGATAGGGTGCTACCTGACAGGCACCTGCACGCAGGGAGGTCGAGGAATGGACCCCCGTGATCGGGCGGATGCTGCGCTGGCCCGCGCTCGGGCTCGCGGCGCTTTCGTGGTGACACCCGATGATGCGGTTTCGCCCATGGACGCGACCAACACCCAGCAGATCCCCAGAGCCGTCGTCGACTCGCTGGACACCAACCGGCAGGACGGCGACACCACGATGGTGATCGCCAACGGTCTCGCCCGAGGTCAGGGCCAGCAACAAGCCCAGCAGCCGCAGCAACAGCCGCAGGCCCAACAGCAGGCCGCGCAGCAGCTGCCGGTTCAGCAGCAGTATCCCGGTCAGCACAACCAGGTCCCGCAACAGCAGCAGGAGCCGATCAGCCCGGCGCTGCTGGAGTCGACCCCGACGCAGCCGGTGCAGCAGCAGGTACAGGTGCCGGTCCAGCAACAGCAGAACTACCGGCCGGCGCCCGAGCCGGAGCAGCCGCCCGCCCCGCGCGAGTTGGACGGCCTCGTGCCGACCGTGCAGCAGCCGGCGAACCCGCGCAGCACGCTGTCCCGCCGGTTGGAAGGCGACTGAGTTGGCAGGCGGCTGACCCGAGGCGCCCCCGCAGGGAGCGAACGGGTCAGCCGTCGGTGCGGGTCTCCAGTTTCAGCCGCAGGTCGAGGCCGGCCTTGACCGCCGCGAGTACCGGTGCCCACTGCGGGCCGGGATGCCGGTCGGCGAGGTACCGGTAGGCGCTGTGGTGGTGCGCGGCGAGCATCGCGGCCGAGGCCCGTTCGGTGGCCTTGCCGCCCTCGTGCACGACCTCGGCGGAGGGCACGTACACGTTCTGCCAGCCTGCCTTGCCGAGCCGGTCGCCGAGGTCGACGTCCTCGAAGTACATGAAGTAGCGCGGGTCGAAGCCGCCGACGGCGTCGAAGGCCGCCCTGCGGAGCAGCTGACAGGAGCCGGACAGCCAGCCGGCGGTCCGCTCGATCACCGCCGAGTCGGACTGCCGGTAGGCGCGGGTCCACGGGTTGCCCGGCCAGACCCGGCCCAGCGTGCCGTGCCCGATCCCCCGGCCCAGCGAGGGCAGCAGCCGCGCGGACGGGTACACCTCACCGGCGAGGTCGCGAATGAGCGGACCGAACGCGCCGCCCTGCGGCCAGCGCTCGCCCGCGCCGATGAGGGTGTCCAGGCTGCCGGGCTTGAATTCGAGGTCCGGGTTGGCGACGACCACCCAGTCGATCTCGGCCGGCAGCGCCTTGACACCGAGGTTGGCCGCTGTGCCGTAGCCGAGGTTGCCGCCGGTGGGCAACAACTGCACGCCCGGCCGCCGGGCACCGCGCTCGGGCGCGCCGTCGGTCGAGCCGTTGTCCGCGAGCACCACCCGGACCTCCCTGGTGGTCGCCTTCTCCAGGCTGTCCAGGAACTTCTCCAGCGTCTCACCGGGGAAGTAGGTCACCACGACGACGCCGAGCCGCGCTTGCTCATCCACGGGCGACCATTCTGCCTCGCGGGCCGTGAACCGGGTCAGCGGCCTCTGCGGTGCACGAGGTGGGCGCGGCCGTAGGCCTCGCGGTGGCCTTCCGCGGTGCTGGCCCAGGTGAACTCCTTGGACCGGCTCTGCGCCGCGGCGGCGAGTTCGGCGCGGCGGGAGGGCCGCGCCAGCAGTTCGGTGAGGCCGGCCGCGATGTCCCCGGCGCCCACCCCGCAGTAGGCGACCGCGTCGCCGCCGACCTCGGGGATGGACAGCCGCCGGGTGGTCAGTACGCAGCTGGCGCAGGCCATCGCTTCCAGGACCGGCAGGCCGAAGCCTTCGCCGAGGCTGGGGTAGGCGACCAGTTCCGCGCCGCCGAGGAAGCCGGCCAGCCAGTCGAAGGGCAGGTAGCCTGCGCGGATCACCCGAAGGCGGTGCGGCACCGCGTCGAGGGCGCGTTCGACCTGGGAGTCCCAGCCGGGTTGGCCGGCCAGCACCAGCGCGGGCGGATGGGGCCTGCCGATGACGGCTTCGGCGAAGCCGCGGATCAGCGCCGGCACGTTCTTGCGCGGTTCGAGGGCACCGAGGAAGGCGACGTACTCGCCCACGCCGAGACCGAGGCCGTCGCGGACATCGGCGACCTCGTCGAGGGTCGGCGGGTGGAACCGGTCGGTGTCCACGCCGTGCGCGACGATCTGCATCCGGCGCGCGTCGGCACCGGCGACCCGGACCAGCTCGGCCGAGGTGGCCTTGCTCGGCACGATGCACAGGTCGGCGCCGCGCAGCGAGGACCGGGTCCAGGCGCGGAAGAACCGCGCCTTCACCGAGGAGTGCAGGACCGCGTCGGTGAAGAAGGTCGCGTCGTGCAGGGTGACCACGGAGGCGGCCGGGTTGGCCAGCGGCGCCGTGTAGTGCGGGGAGTGCACGACGTCCACGCCGAGCCTGCGGATCAGCCACGGCAGGGTGGTCTGCTCCCAGCTCAGCCGCGCCGTTCTCGTCGCGACGGACTCGGGGGCGGCCAGCACCTCGGAGTGCGGCACCAGCTGTCCGTAGAGGTCGAGGTCGCGCGGCTGGCACACCACCGAGAGCCGGGCGCCCTGGGCGTCCAGGGCGGTGACCAGCGAATCGACGTAGCGACCGACGCCACCGCGGTCGGCGGGCACCGCGGTGGCGTCGATCAGCACACTGGGCTCGGCACCAAACACGTCTGGCAGCGTATTACCGCGCGCGAGGTTGTCGACCCGGAACGTCAAGACCGCTCGATGTCGTCGATGCGGTAGGGCTCACATCATGCTGACCCGACTCGCCTGATACAGCTCAAGATGGATGTTCCAGACAGATCGGGCAGCGTTGTCCCAGTTGTAGCGGCTGGCCCGCGCCTGCGCGGCGGCGACCCGGACCTCGGTGCGGGCCTGGTCGGCGAACACGCCACGCAGCGCGCCGGCCAACGCGGCCGAATCGTTGCGCCGGACCATCACCCCGGTGCCACCGGCGACCTCGATCAGCGCGGGCGCGTCGGAGTGCACCACCGGCACGCCGAGGGCCATCCCCTCCAGCAGGGTCAGGCCGAAGCCCTCGGCGAGACTCGGCACCACCAGTACGGCCGCCGCGCGCAGGATCACGCCGAGTTCGGCGTCGCTGACCTTGCCGAGCACCATCAGCCGTTCGGCCGGCAGGCCCCGGTGGCTGGCCAGCGCGGCCAGGTTCACCCCACCCCAGCCGGGTTGGCCGACCACGACGAGCGGAAGTCCTGGTGCGCTCGGCCGGGCCATCGCCTCGATCAGCACGTCGAGGCCCTTGCGCGGTTCGACGGTGCCGATCGCGAGCACGTAGCGCCCCGGCAGGCCGAGGCGGCGGCGGATGCGGTCGGCCGCGCCCTCCTCGATCGGTTCGGTCAGCGGTTTGGGTACGCCGTGCCCGATCACGTGCACGCGGGCGGTGCCGGGCGCGTGCTGGCTGAGTTCGGCGGCGACGGCGTTGGTGGGCACCACGATCGCGCTGGCCCGTTGGGTGGCGCGGGAGATCATCGCGCGGTGCCAGGCGGCGCCGTGTTTGGTCAGTGTCTCCGGATGCGTCCACGGCACGGTGTCGTGCACGGTGACCACCAGGCTGCGACCGCGCTTCGGCGCGGGCGGCGCGAGCGGTGTCGTGGCGTGCACGGCGTCCCCGCCCGGCCACAGCCCGACGCCGCGCTGCCACACAGCGGTGAGCAGCTTCGGCGGCAGCGGCAGCACCCTAGGGCCGTCGACGCCGGGCAGCACCGCTTCGGCGGCATCGGCGTGGCGGGCGACGGCGCTGGAGACCGTCCAGCCGGCCGGCGCGTTCGCGGCCAGCGCGGTCAGCAGCTCACGGGTGTACCGGCCGGTACCGCCAGGTACCGGCGCCAGCAACTGCTCGGCGAGCACGACAAGCTGGGGCACGTGAACCAGCCTCGCACGAACACCCCGGTACCGTCAGCATGTGCCGAGTGCTCGGGGTGTTGTGCGCAGCACGGTCGTCGTGGTCACCTGGCGAGGTCGCGAACACCTCGGCGCCTGTCTTGCCGCGCTGGCCGCGCAGGACCGCGCGCACACGGTTGTGCTGCTGGACAACGCCTCCGACGACGGCACGGCCGAGGTGATCGCGGACTGGCGAAACGCCCGCTCCGAGGAGATCGGCGTGCTGCGGCTGTCGCGCAACCGCGGTTACGCGGGCGGACTGGCCGCGGCGCTGCCGACGGTCCGCACTCCGTTCGTGGCCTGGCTGAACGACGACGCGGCACCGGAGCCCGGTTGGCTTGCCGCGCTGGAGGACGAACTGGACGCCGATCCTCGGGCGGCGGCGGCGGCCGGGGTGCTGATCGGCACGGACGGCTCGGTCTCGGCGGGGGTCGGCCTGACCACCGACGGCTACGGCGTCGACCTTGCCTCGGTCCAGGAGACCATGTTCGGTTTCTGCGGCGGGAGTGTGCTGCTGCGCACCACCGCGCTGGCGGCGGCGGGCGGGGTGCCCGGCGGTTTCTTCTGCTACTACGAGGACACCGACACGGCCTGGCGGCTGCGGTTGGGCGGCTGGCGAGTGGTGGGAGTCACGGGGGCGCGGGCGGCGCACCGGCACGGGGCGAGCAGCCGGATCGGATCGCGGCGGTTTCACCGCTGGAACGAGCGCAACCGGCTGTTGACCCTGTTGCGCTGCGCGCCGGCAACGGTCGCACTGGGCCAGTTGGCCAGGTTCGCCGCGATCACCGCGGCGCTGCCGCTGCGCAGGGCGCGCGGGGTGGCGATCCCGGCCGCGCCGAACTACACGGTCGCGTTGCGGCTGCTGGTGCTCGCCGAGGTGCTCGGCCGGTTGCCGGCGACGCTGGTGGCGCGGGCCAGGATCGGCCGGCGTGGCGCGGTGTCGCGGGCGGCGGTCTGGCGGGCCTGGGCCGGACGGGCCGCGCAACCAGTTGATCACGGTGGGTGAAAACGTGACCACGACGATGCGCGTGTGACGGGATAGGGCAGGCTTAGCCGATATCTGGTCGGGGCGGCTACCCCGATCGGCCCAGTCGGTGGACTGACTGGTGCGCACGATCGGGCAGGCACGGACCACGGCTGACGGCACTGTTGGTCAGGACCGTCGGCCCGACCGGTCAGCTGGGTGGGTCGGTTGCAGGGGTCAGCCGGGAGGAAGGAGCGCGACGTGCCGGAGGTGGCGACCACGCCGCGCGTATCGGTGGTCATCGTGAACTACCGGGGCGCCGAGCACACCATCACCTGCCTGCGCGCGCTGCGCGAGGAACTCGACTATCCCGCCGAGCAGCTCGAACTGATCTGCGTCGACAACGGCTCCGGCGATGACAGCGTGACCAGGATCCGGGCCGCCGTGCCGGACGCGAAGGTGATCGACGCAGGCGCCAACCTCGGTTTCGCCGGGGGCTGCAACCTCGGCGCGAAGTCCGCGACCGGCGCGGTGCTGGCGCTGCTGAACAACGACGCCCGGCCGGACCGGAACTGGGCGCGGGCCGCGGTCGCGGTGCTGCGTGCCGATCCGACGGTGGCCGCGGTGGCCAGCAAGGTGCTCGACTGGGACGGCGAGCGCGTCGATTTCGTCGACGCCGGCCTCACCTGGTTCGGCATGGGCTACAAGCGGCACGCCGGCACGCCGATCGAGCGGTTGCGCCAGGAAGACCATCTGGTGGCCCGCGACGTGCTGTTCGCGACCGGCTCCGCGATGTTCGTCCGTGCCGAGGTGTTCGCCGAACTCGGCGGTTTCGACGAGCGCTTCTTCATGTTCTACGAGGACGTCGACCTCGGCTGGCGGCTGAACCTGCGCGGCTGGCGGGTCCGCTACGAGCCGACCTCGATCGCCTATCACCGGCACCACGCTTCGATGTCCGATGTGGACGGCGAGGATCAGGCCCGCGAGCTGTACCTGTTGGAACGCAACGCCTTGGCCAGCCTCTACAAGAACCTCTCCGACGAGACCCTGGCGAAGGTGCTGCCGGCGGCGCTGGCGCTGGCGGTGCGCAGGGCCACCGCGCGCGGCGACATCGACCCGACCCAGCTGGAGATCACCCGCAGGACCGGCGCACCGGAGCCGACCGAGGTGAGCATTCCGCGCACCGCGCTGGCCGGGATGCTGGCCATCGACCAGTTCGTCGAGCTGCTCCCCCAGCTGGCCACCTCCCGCGCGGTCGAGCAGGCGGCGCGGATCCGCACCGACGCGGACCTGGTCTCGCTGATGCGCAAGGCGATCGAGCCTGCGTATCCGCTGCCGCGTTATCTTGCCGCGCACGAGATCCTGCTCAACGCCTTCGACATCGAGGCCGTCTTCGGTCGGCCGCGCAAGGTACTGGTGCTCACCGGTGACGCGATCGCCGAACGGATGGCCGGTCCGGCGATCCGGGCCTGGCACATCGCCGATGTGCTCTCCGGTGAACACCAGGTCCGGCTGGTCACCTTCAACCCGAGCTGGCAGCAGCTGGACGCCCCGTTCGAGCTGTGCGGCAGCACCCGGCGCGAACTGCCGGCGCACGTCGAGTGGGCGGACATCGTCGTACTCCAGGGGCATGCGCTGGAAATGGTGCCCGAGCTGAAGAAGGCCGACTCCACCAAGCTGGTGGTCTGCGACATCTACGACCCGATGCACCTCGAACTGCTGGAACAGGGCAAGTCCGCGACCGATACCGAACGCGACGACGACCTCAAGGCGATCACGAAGGTGCTCAACGCACAGCTCAAACGCGGCGACTTCTTCCTGTGCGCCTCCGACCGGCAGCGGTACTTCTGGCTCGGCCACCTCGCTGGCCTCGGCCGGTTGACCCCCTCGCTCTACGACGCCGACCCGACCTCCCGGTCGCTGCTGTCGGTGGTGCCCTTCGGCCTGCCCAGCAAACCGCCCGAGCACACCGGCCCCGGCCTGCGCGCGAGCCTGCCGGCGATCGGCCAGCACGACCGCGTCGTGCTGTGGGCGGGCGGGGTGTACAGCTGGTTCGATCCGCTGACCCTGATCCGCGCGATGGCCGAACTCGGCCAGAGCCACCCGGACGCGCGACTGGTGTTCCTCGGGATGCGCCATCCCAACCCCGAGGTACCGGTGATGGACATCGCCGTCCGCACCAGAGCACTGGCCGACCAGCTCGGCCTCACCGGGCGGCAGGTGTTCTTCAACGAGGGCTGGGTGCCCTACCAGCAGCGGCAGAACTGGCTGCTGGACGCCGACTGCGGGGTGACGACACACTTCGAACACGTCGAGACCACCTTCGCCTTCCGCACCAGGGTGCTGGACTACCTGTGGGCCGGGCTGCCGATCGTCACCACCGACGGCGACTCCTTCGCCGACCTGGTCCGCAGGGAGGGTCTCGGTGTCGTGGTGCCGCCGAAGAACGCGCACGCGCTGGCCTACGCGCTGGACCGGGTGCTCTACGACACCGAGTTCGCGGCCGGCTGCCGGGACCGGATCGCCGTGGTCCGCGAGGAGTTCACCTGGGAGCGGGCGCTGCGCCCGCTGGTCGAGTACTGCCGCAACCCGCACCCGGCCGCCGACCGGCTGCCCGGTGCCGGACCGCTGGTGGCCACCCCACCGGTACGCGGCGCCGCGGCGCTGCGCCGGGATGTCGACCTGATTCGCGGCTATCTCAACGAGGGTGGCCCGGGCGAGGTGGCGCGGCGGGCCTTCGGCCGGGTCCGTCGACTCGCCGGTGGACGTACCGATGGCGAATAAGCGCCTGCGGGTGCTGTTGGACGGTACGCCGCTGCTCGGCCAGCGGACCGGCATCGGCCGCTACACCGCCGCCCTCGCCGAGGAACTCGCCTCAGCCTCCGAAGTGGACATTCGAGCGGTCGCGTTCACGCTGCGCGGCTGGCATGCGCTGCGTTCGGTGCTGCCGCACGGGGTGCAGGCGCGCGGGCTGCCGTGTTCGGCTCGACTGCTGCGCAAATTCTGGGTGCGCTCACAGTTCCCACCGGTCGAGCTGATCGCCGGTTTCTCGGATGTCGTGCACGGCACCAACTTCGTGCTGCCGGTCGCCGCACATGCCGGTGGCGTGCTGACCATCCACGACCTCGCGTTCTTCGAGGCCCCGAACGAGTTGGCGCCGAGCGATTTCGAACTGCCGCTGCTGGTACGCAGATCGGTCGAGCGGGCGCAGGTGATCTGCACGCCGACCGAGGCGGTCGCGGCGAAGGTGCGCGAGCGGTTCGAGGTGCCGGCGGAGAAGATCGTGGTGACACCGCTGGGGGTCGACCCGGCCTGGTTCGCCGCGCACGGCCCCACCGACGACCTGCGCGACCGGCTCGGCCTGCCCAACGAGTACCTGCTGTTCATCGGCGCCAGCGGACCGCGCAAGGGTCTCGAAGTGTTGCGGCGGGCGCACGCCAGCGCACCGGGCCTGCCGCCACTGGTACTCACCGGTCCCGGCCCGGCCGGGCACGCCGGCCGGGTGGTGCGCACCGGCTACCTGCCCGAGGCGGACCTGCGCAGCGTCGTCGCGGGCGCGGCGGCGGTGGTACTGCCCTCTCGGGACGAGGGCTTCGGGCTGCCGGTGCTGGAAGCGTTGGCGTGCAACGTACCCGTGGTGTGTTCGGACCTGCCGGCGCTGCGCGAGGTCGCCGGCGGCCAGGCCACCCTCGTCCCCTACGGCGATGTGGAGGCGCTGGCCTCGGCGATGGTCGCCGCGCTGGCCGACCCGCCGGCCGCGAGCGTGCTGGCCGCCCGCCGCGCGCACGCCGCCGGATTCACCTGGCGGCGCTGTGCCCAGCAGACCGTCCGCGCCTACCGGCAGGCCGCTGGCTGATCAACTCAGCAGGGTTTCCTTGTGCTCGGCGAAGAACGTGCCGAGCGCGGCGCGCCAGTCCGGCAGCGCGGTGAGGCCGGCCGCCCGCCACGAGGTGTCCGCCAGCACCGAATAGGCGGGCCGGGGCGCGGGCAACGGATACTGCTCGGTCGTGCACGGCCGGACCCGCTCCGGGTCGGCCCCGATCTCCGCGAAGATCGCCCTCGCCAACCCGAACCAGGTGGTCCGGCCGCCACCGGTGCAGTGCAGCACCCGCTGCGCGGGCCCGCGCCCCCGCGCAAGGCGCGCGGCCAGCTCCAGCAGTCCGGCGGCGAGGTGCGCCGACCAGGTCGGCGAACCCTGCTGGTCATCCACAACGGACAGTGTGTCGCGCTCGCCGGCCAGTCGCACCATCGTCTTCACGAAGTTCTTACCAGTCGCGCCGTAAACCCAGGCAGTGCGGACGATCCAGGCATCGGCGCCGCTTGCGGACACCGCCTCCTCGCCGGCCAGCTTGGTCCGGCCGTACACCGACCGGGGGCCGGTCGGGTCGGCCGGCTCGTACGGGGTGCCCGCGTCCCCGGCGAAGACGTAGTCGGTGGACACGTGCAGCAGCGGGACACCGTGCCGCGCGCAGGCCTGCGCGAGTAAACCGGGGGCAAAGGAATTCACCGCTGTCGCGCCATCCACATCGGACTCGGCCCGGTCGACCGCGGTGTAGGCGGCGGCATTGCAGACCACCGGGAACCGGCCGGCCGCCCGAGCCGTCTCGGCGAGTTCACCGACCGCGGCCCGCACGGCAGCGACGTCGGTCACATCCAACTGGGTCGATCCGGGTGCGGAGACCTCGCCGTAGCGGGCGCCGAGCGCGGCGAGATCACTGCCCAACTGGCCGTGACCACCGGGAATCAGCAAGGCCAGCGGTGCGGGGCCGGTGGCCGCGTTGTCGCAGGAGACCGCGATACTCAAGATCCGCTCCACCCGTTCGAGGAATTTCCAGAATTTTCGCACGGCTGTGCAACGAACAGGTGGGGTCGGACGTATTACTAACAGGCGCATGGGCGCACTGGTCGGCGTATGCGCTCGCCAGCACTCGCCGATCAGGGCATTTGTCGGGGTCGGTCGGGTGGCGGCAGGCAGCGAGCGGAGGAGAAGGGTGTGAGCGGGGACACCGAATCCGCTTTCGGGTCGGAGCCCGTGGCCGCGACGCAGCCGGGGGACGCGCCGGTGGCCGCGAGCGCGGCCGAGCCGAACACCGAAGGCCCCGCCAACGGCTTGCGAGAGACTGACGGCGATCCGGCCGGTGGACCAGCGGGCGCGCTGGTACGGACCGAAACCGGCTCCTCGGCCGATCCGTCCCGGTATCCGCGCCGCTCGCTGGGTGCTCGGCTGTTCTTCGGCACCGGCCGCACGATCATCGCGCTGGCCTCGATCGCGGTACTCGTCGCGACCTGGTACGCATGGACGAACGTGCGCGCCCTCAACGACGGCATCGCCCGCACCAACGTGATCGACCCGGCCGCCGTCGCCCCGCAGGCCGCGCAGGGGGGCTCGGTCGCACCGTTGGACAGCGCGGTCAACATCCTGGTCGTCGGGATCGACAGTCGCACCGACCCGGAGGGCAATCCGTTGCCCGCCAACGAGTTGGCCATGCTCGACGCGGGCCCCGACGACGGCGAGCAGGACACCGACACGATGATCCTGGTCCACATCCCGGCCGGTGGGCAGCGGGCCGTCGCGATCTCCTTCCCTCGCGACTCCTACGTGCAACTGGCCGGCGGGTTCGGGATGAACCGGCTCAACTCCGCGTACGCGTTCGCGCACAATGCGGAAAAGACCGAACTGGAACAACAAGGTCAGACCGACGCCGCGGCCATCGAGCGGCAGGCCGACGACGCCGGCCGGAAGAACCTCATCGACACCATCCAGAACCTGACCGGAAACTCCATCCAGATCAACGAGTACGCCGAGATCAACCTCGTCGGCTTCTACAACCTCTCGCAAGCCGTTGGCGGGGTTCAGGTCTGTCTCAAGGCACCGACCTACGACGACGAGACGCACGCGCATTTCCCGGCCGGCGTGCAGACCCTGCAAGGCGTGCAGGCACTGCAGTTCGTCCGCGAGCGGCACGGCCTGCCCAACGGCGACCTCGACCGGATCGTCCGCCAGCAGGTGTTCCTCGGCTCGCTGGCGAACAAGATCCTCAGCGCGAACACGCTGGCCAATCCGAGCAAGCTGGAGTCGTTGATCCAGGCCGTGCAGGGTTCGGTCGTGCTCAGCAGCGGCTGGGACATCACCACCTTCGCCCAGCAGATGGCCGGCCTCAGCAGCGGGAACATCTCCTTCGCCACCATCCCGACCGGGAACAACTTCACCACCTCGGGCGGCGCGGACGTGACGCAGATCAGCCCGAGCAAGGTCGCGCAGTTCGTGACGGGCATGGTCGGCGCTGCCGACAACGGGACCCCGTTCACCGATACCGACACCCCGACGGAGACGGTCTCCCCCAGTTCGTCGAATTCACCCGATGGTTCCGCGAATGCCGGCAGCAGCAGCACTTCCAGCCCGCCGACCAGCACCAATGTGATCACCGCCAATGGCATTCCCTGCGTCGACTAGCGGGTTGCGCGCCCGGACCGTCGGCCCGTCCCGCTAGCCTTGTGCTCGCCGCCGGGTAGCGGTACAAGCGGGCAAGGGAGGAAACGGTGGACGAGTCGACGTCCGATGGCGTGTCGGGGCACGCCGAACAGGACGCCGGACTGCCGGCCGAGGTGACGCCGCCGGCAGCGCGGGGCGAAGCGGGGGCGACGGAGGACTCGCCGCTCGCGGACAAGGCCGAGCCGGCAGCAGCCGAAGCGGCGCAGGCCGATCAGGTGACCGAGGCCCCGGCCGCGCCCTCGACCGCGACGCCCGGCACCACCCGCAGACGCCGCAGGCCGTGGCTGATCACCGGCCGGGTCGCCGTCGCACTGGTCTCCGCCATCGCGCTGGCCGTCACCGGCATCGCCTGGTACGGCGTGCAAACTCTGCGCCACAGCACGAACACCACGCCGGTACTGTCCGAGTTGAACAGTGCGCCGAACCAACCGCCCGCCGACGACGGCGCCACCGACATCCTGCTCGTCGGCAGCGACAGCCGCACCGACGCGCAGGGCCACGAACTGCCGGCCAGCGTGCTCGCCCAACTGCGCACCCAGTTCGACGCGGGCGTGAACACCGACACGATCATCGTGCTGCGCATTCCCGACAACGGCGGCAAGGCGTACGCGGTGTCGATCCCGCGCGACACCTACGTCTCCATCCCCGGCTGGCACGACGACAAGATCAACGCGGCCTACGGAGTGATCCAGGCGCAGACCGCGCAACAGCTGCGGGCCTCCGGGGTCACCGACCAGACGAAGATCCAGCAGGAGTCCCGGCAGGCAGGCCAGTTGGCGTTGATCGAGTCGGTGCAGAACCTCACCGGTATCCACATCGACCACTACGCCGAGATCAACCTCTACGGCTTCTACCTGCTCAGCAAGGCGATCGGGGGTGTCGAGGTCTGCCTGAAGCACGCGACCACGGACAAGAACTCCGGTGCCGACTTCCGTGCTGGTGAGCAGTTGATCTCCGGTAGTGACGCGCTGTCGTTCGTCCGCCAGCGCGACAACCTGCCCAACGGCGACCTCGACCGGATCGTGCGCCAACAGGTCTTCCTCGCCTCGGCGGCCAAGAAGATCCTCTCCGCCGGCACGCTGACCAACCCCAGTGCGCTGGCCGGCCTTGCGAACACCGTGCGGGCCTCGCTGACCACCGACCCCGGCCTCGACCTCATCACCTTCGCCCAGCAGGCGCAGAGCCTGGTGTCCGGCAATGTCGAGTTCGTCACGATCCCGGTGGTCAACGACAACGCGCGCAGCCCGAGCGGCCAGAGCATCGTGGCTGTCAACGTGCCGGCGGTGCACCAGTTCGTGACCAACCTGCTGGCCAGCTCTCCGCCACCGCCGACGACAACGACGGCACCGGCCACGACGACCACCCCGGCCACGACCGCCCCCGGCAAGCCGGCCACCAGCACCGTCGCGCCGACAACGACCACCAAGGCACCCGTCACGACCTCGGTGCCGCCGAGCCCGACCAACGAGCCGACCCCGCCGGTGAGCGTGAACGGCGTGCCCTGTGTCGACTGAGGTCGACTGAGTACTTGGAGTTCCGTTTGAGTGTCACCGAAAAGCTCTTTACCCCGCTGCTGCGGCAGCCGGCGACCCCACTGATCACCTATTACGACGACGCGACCGGAGCCAGGGTCGAGCTGTCGAGGGCGACGGCGGCGAACTGGGCGGCGAAGACGGCGAACTGGCTGCGCGAGGAATGCGATGTCGAACCGGGCGCGCAGGTCGCGGTCGCGTTGCCGGCGCACTGGCAGACGGTCGGCGTGCTGCTGGGCGCCTGGTGGTGCGGGGCGCGGATCACCGCCGACCCGGCCGGGGCCGAGGTCGCGTTCATCGCACCCGACGGTGCCGCCGACCGCGCGGCCACCGTCGCCGTGGTGGCCCTTGACCCGCTCGGTCGCGGCCTCGCCGAGACGCCGGGGGAGGGAAAGCTGGACTACCTCAACGAGATCCGCGTCTACGGTGACTCCTTCGATCCCTGGCAGTCGGTGTCCGGCGACGCACCGGCACTGTTGGATTCCACAGTGGACGATGTAGTCGCCGCCGCGGCGGACCGAGCGGCGGTCCTCGGCATCACCGAGGGCGCCCGCGTACTGTCCACGAAGGACTGGGCAGTGCCGGACGGCATCATCGACGGCCTGCTGTCCATACTGGCCGCCGGCGGCTCACTCGTGCAGTGCGCCAACACCGACCCCGCCAAACTGGCCGACCGTCAGGCCAGCGAACGCACCACCGTCACCTTGACCAGCTGACGCAATAATTACGTCAATCTATCATCGAATCATGCTGTACCCCACGCCCGCACTGACCGATGCCGACCGGTCGGTACTCGACGAGATCGACGCGACGCGCGCCGAACTGCGCCACCAGGTGACCGACACACCCCGCAAGTGGACCGTTGACCTGGGAAAATTCCTCACGGCGGATGCGGTTGCCGCGTCCAACTCGATCGAGGGCTTCAAAGTGTCCACGGTCGACGTCGAGGACCTGATCGCGGGCGAGCACGACGTGGACGTGTCCGAGGAAAATCGCGAGGAGACGCTCGCCTACCAGCGGATGATGACCTATATCCAGACCCTGCACGACGTACCGGACTTCCGCTACGGCAAGGGCCTGCTCAACGCGCTGCACTGGATGTTGCAGGGCCACCGGCACAGCACGCGCACACCGGCTGGGCAGTGGCGCCGAGGGCCGGTTTTCGTCACGGATGCCGATGATCCGACCATCGCCGCCTACACGGCGCCGGAGGCGCAACGCGTTCCCGATCTCATGGCCGAACTGGTCGACTGGCTCAATACCGAGGACAGCACCCACGCGCTGGTCCGTGCCGCGATGGCACATCTACACCTGGTGTCGATCCATCCGTGGTCGGACGGCAACGGCCGAATGTCGAGGTCCCTGCAAACGCTGCTGATCGCGCGAGAGGGTGTGCTCGCGCCCGAATTCTCCTCCATCGAAGCGTGGCTCGGCCGTTCCCGCAATACCTGGGAGTACTACCGGGAACTCGCCAGTAGAGGCCCTGCCTACCGGCCCGACCAGGACGTGTCGAGTTGGGTCCGGTTCAATCTCGGCGCATACCATCAGCAGGCCCAGACTGTCCACAAGAGACTGGACCGGTCCAGTCAGGTATGGCGTGTCCTGGCCGGGTTCGCCGAAGACAGCGGATTCGACGAGCGCATGGTGTCCGCGCTGCACGATGTCGCAATGGCAGGTCGAGTCCGCCGTTCTCGTTACGAACAGGCAGAGGGGCTCAGCCTCCAGCAGGCGCAACGCGATCTGCGTGATCTCGTCACCGCGCAGGTGCTCGCGCCGGTTGGCCGGACCCGCGCCCGCTACTATCTCGCCGGCCCCCGCTTCCCCGAGCGGGCCCGCGACATCGCGACCACGCCGATGACCCTGACCAGTCCGTATGACGGAACCACATCGTTCGGCACCCGCTGAACCGGCCGTATCCTCGGTAACCGTGGCAACAGTGGCAGGACCCCGGCTGATCGTGCTCAACGGCTCGTCGAGCGCCGGCAAGACCGGCCTCGCCCGGTGCCTCCAGTTCCTGCTGCCCGATCCATGGCTGACCTTCAGCATCGACAGTCTGCTCGACGCGATGCCGAGGTCACTGCACAACACGGCGGCCGGTATCGACATCACCCCGGACGGCCAGGTCGCGATCGGCGCCGGTTTCCGTACCCTTGAGGCCGCCTGGATGCACGGCATCGCGGCCATGGCCCGAGCCGGCGCCCGGATCATCGTCGACGACGTGTTCCTCAGCGGCGCGCGGTCCCAACAGCACTGGCTCGACGCACTGGGCGATCTGCCCACCTTCTGGGTCGGCGTGCACTGCGAACCCTCGGTCGCGGCGGGCCGGGAAATCGCCAGAGGCAACCGGGTCCCCGGCCAAGCCGCCTCCCAGGCCCCGGTGGTGCACGTCGGCGTCCGCTACGACCTTGAGGTCGACACCACGCATACCGAGTCCATCGAGTGCGCCAGGATCATCGCGGCCGAAATCGGCTGAACTCCGGCATCGACCTGGCCGCCTTTCCAGGAATGCGCATCGACGACCTGTCGAATTTTGCCGGCGCAACTTTCTTGTCCTACCGCTGATCAGCAGGCCGAATTACTCTGTATAGTGCTCGCCGCAACGGCCGCTCCACCCGGAACTGCCGGCAATCGCACACGTGCAATGGGGGTTCCACCGTGACCGACCCGCAGGAGCCGTTCTACCAGGCGCCACCACCACAGCAGATGGGTTACCAAGGGCCGCCGATGGGTTACCAGGGGCCAGGTTACGGCTACCCGGTCGCGCAACCGACGAGCGGCATGTGCGTCGCCGGCATGGTCCTGGGCATCCTGGCCGTCGTCGGTTTCTGGATTCCGTTCGGCGGTCTCATCGTCGGCATCATCGGCCTGATCCTGTCGATCGTCGGTATGCGCCAGGCACGCTTTCAGGGACGCAGCGGTTTCGGAATGGGCGTTACCGGTCTGGTGTGTTCGCTGGTGTCGCTGATTCCGGCGGTAATTCTGCTGGTGCTGTTCTTCAGCGCGGCGGCGAGCTGCGTCGCGGGCTGCTGAGAACCTCGCATTTCGACCGGCCGCGGTGAGCCCGAACTCGGTCGTCCGGGCTCACCGTGCCGGTTGGACCGCCGAACGGCAGTAGATCAGCCGCGCAGCAGGTTGCGGGCCATGACCATCCGCTGGATCTGGTTGGTGCCCTCGTAGATCTGGGTGATCTTCGCGTCGCGCATCATCCGCTCGACCGGGAAGTCGCGGGTGTAGCCTGCGCCGCCGAACAGCTGCACGGCGTCGGTGGTGACCTCCATGGCGACATCGGAGGCGAAACACTTGGCGGCGCTGGAGATGAAGCCGAGGTTCGGCTCACCGCGTTCGGCCTTGGCGGCGGCGACGTAGACCATGTGCCGGGCGGCTTCGACCTTCATCGCCATGTCGGCGAGCATGAACTGGACGCCCTGGAACTCCGCGACGGCCTTGCCGAACTGCTTGCGCTCCTTGACATAGTCCACTGCCGCGTCGACGGCGCCCTGGGCGATGCCGACGGCCTGGGCGCCGATGGTGGGGCGGGTGTGGTCGAGGGTGCGCAGCGCGGTCTTGAGACCGGTGCCCGGTTCGCCGATGATGCGGTCGGCCGGGATGGTGCAGTCGGTGAAGTAGATCTCGCGGGTCGGCGAGCCCTTGATGCCGAGCTTCTTCTCCTTGGGCCCGACCTCGAAACCAGGGTCGTCGACGTGCACGACGAAGGCGGAGATGCCGTTGGCCGGCTTCGCGGCGTCCGGGTCGGTCACCGCCATCACGGTGTACCAGGTCGACTCGCCCGCGTTGGTGATCCAGGCCTTGGTGCCGTTGAGCACCCAGTGGTCGCCGTCGCGCCGAGCCCGGCAGCGCATCGAGGCGGTGTCCGAACCGGCTTCCCGCTCCGACAGCGCGTAGGAGGCCATCTCGCCCTCGGCGACCTTCGAGAGCACCTGGCGCTTGAGGTCCTCGGAGGCGGACAGGATGATCGGCATGGTGCCCAGCTTGTTGACCGCCGGGATCAGCGACGAGGACGCGCAGACCCGCGCGACCTCCTCGATGAGGATGCAGGTGGCGACCGAGTCGGCACCCTCGCCGCCGAACTCCTCCGGGATGTGCACCGCGTGGAAACCCGAACGCACCAGCGCGTCCCGCGCCTCGACCGGGTACCGCTCCGCCTCGTCGACCTCGGCGGCGTACGGCGCGATCTCCTTCTCCGCCATGGCGCGCACAGCCTCGCGCAGCGCATCGTGCTCGTCGGCGAGCCGGTAGGTGCCGAAGCTGGCGTCCATCGTGGTTACCTTTCAGTAGCTTGTCCCGAGGACGATGCTAGCGCTTGTTCACACGGTCTGGGTCACTCGGACGCGGGACGCGGTGGATGAGCCAGCTCATGCGCCCGCCGCAGGGCCGCGTCCTTGTCGAGGACGAGTTGTTCGAGGCCGTGCTGGAAGTTGAGCATCCGCTGCTGGAGGTCCTTGTCGTTCGCGGCGAGGATGCGCACCGCGAGCAGGCCCGCGTTGCGGGCGCCGCCGATCGACACGGTCGCGACCGGGATACCGGCCGGCATCTGCACGATGGACAGCAGCGAGTCCATGCCGTCGAGATACTTCAGCGGCACCGGGACGCCGATCACCGGCAGCACGGTGGCGGCGGCGACCATGCCGGGCAGGTGTGCCGCGCCGCCGGCCCCGGCGATGATCGCCTTGAGGCCGCGGTCGGCGGCGGAGTGCGCGTAGTCGAGCATCCGCTGCGGGGTGCGGTGCGCGGAGATCACGCTCACCTCGTGCGCGACCTCGAACTCGGCGAGTATCTGCGCGGCCGCCTGCATCACCGGCCAGTCCGAGTCGCTGCCCATGATCACGCCGACTCGGGGCGTGTCCTGCTCGACCACCTGAAGTCCTTCCTCCGTCATGTTTCAGTCTTGTCCAGCGGTTGGGCTTGTCCAGCGGTTGGGCTGGTTCAGCCGTGGATGTCGTAGCCGTCGGCCCAGCGCGCCGTGGCGAGCCAGTTCGCGGCCAGGGTCGCGGTGCGGCGGGCGGTGGCGAGATCCTCACCGAGGACGGTGACGTGGCCGACCTTGCGACCGGGCCGTTCGGCCTTGCCGTAGAGGTGCACGCGGGCTTCCCGGAACCGGGCGAAGAGGTGGTGCAGCCGCTCGTCGACGCCCATTTTCGGAGTGGTTTCCGCGCCGAGCACGTTCGCCATCACGGTGACCGGGGCGAGCGGGTCGGTCGCGCCGAGCGGGTAGTCGAGCACGGCCCGCAGGTGCTGTTCGAACTGGGAGGTGCGGGCGCCGTCGATGGTCCAGTGTCCCGAGTTGTGTGGCCGCATGGCGAGTTCGTTGACGACGAGGCCCTCGGCGGTCTCGAACAGCTCGACGGCCAGCACGCCGACCACGTTCAGCTCATTGGCGACGCGCAGGGCCAACTGCTGCGCCTCGTCGGCTAGGGCCGGGTCAAGGCCGGGGGCCGGCGCGAGGACCTCGACGCAGATGCCGTCGACCTGCACGGTTTCCACCACCGGCCAGGCCGCGCCCTGACCGAACGGCGAGCGGGCGACCAGCGCGGCGAGTTCACGGCGCATGGTGACCCGCTGCTCGACCAGCAGCGGCGTACCGGCCGCGAGCAGCTCCCCGGCCAGCTCGCGGGCCTTGGCCGGGTCGGTGACCAGCCACACCCCGCGACCGTCGTAACCGCCACGGGCGGCCTTGAGCATCACCGGCCAGCCGTGTTCGGTGCCGAACGCGACGAGGGCCTCGGCGTCCTCGACGGCGGCGAACTCCGGCACCGGCAGGTTCATCTCGGTGAGCCGGCGGCGCATCACCAGCTTGTCCTGGGCATGCACCAGGGCGTCGGGGCCGGGGTGCACCCGGACGCCGTCCGCGACCAGGGCCCGCAGGTGTTCGGTCGGCACGTGCTCGTGGTCGAAGGTGAGCACGTCGACCTCGGCGGCGAAGGCCCGCAGCGCGGCGAGGTCGGTGTGCGAGCCGAGCCGCACGTCCGGGGTCACCAGGGGGGCCGGCTCGTCGGCGCCGACGGCGAGCACCCGCAGCGACTGGCCGAGGGCGATGGCGGCCTGATGGGTCATCCTGGCCAACTGGCCGCCGCCCACCATGCCGACGATGGGAAGGCTGGTTCGAGGGTCCACAGAACGGGGACCCTAAACGGCCGGTGAACTGGGGATTTCACCGGGGAGCGCGGTCGGCGGCGCGGAGTGGCCGCCGAGTGGCACCGCGCACATCCGCGCCCGCCCGGTTGACCCGGCCGACGAGCCCGAGTCCCAGCGCCAGGTTCAGCTTCTGGCGAGTTCGGCGAGCAGGCGACAGGCGGCCTCGTGGGTCGGCGGGAGCTGCTCCAGCCAGACCGAGGGCGCGCCGATCTCGCACAGCTGCGGGTCGACCGACAGCCGGGCCGCCGCCGACCAGCGCAGTTCGGCCAGCCGGGCCGCGGCGCGGCCGTCACGCTCCGCGAGCACACCGAGGGTGGTCGGGCCGATCGCGGCGAGGGTCTGGCCGCCGTCGTAGACCGAACGCAGCGCGTCGGCGAGCAGGACCATCGCGGCAAGGCGGGACCAACCGGAGGTCGCCGAAACGTCGGGGGACAGCAGCACCAGCACGTACTTGCTCCGCACCGGGACTTCCTCGGCGGCGGCCTCCCGGTACACCTCTCGCAGCCGGGCCCGCAGGTAGGCGGGGCTGGACAGGCCGGTCAGGCTGTCGGAGACCTCGGTGTGCGCCAACTGGTCGAGCACGACATCGGCCCAGGCCAGCGCGGTCACCCGCAGTAGGCGGGCCGGGGTGGCGTCCGGGTCGGGCGAGATGATCCCGTCGGGGGCGGACGGGACGGACAGCACGGCATGCAGGGCGGCGAGGTCGCAGAGGGTCTCACCGAGGCCGGCGCCGGCCTGCGCGCGGGCCCTGCCGAGGCGGGCGAGTGCCGTGGACAGGTCGGTGCCGTCCAGGACGGCCCGGCAGACCACGTCGATCTCGGCCAGCGGCCAGTCGTTGGGGAAGGCCCAGCCCGCGGTGAGGCTCGCGGTGCGCCAGCGCGAACGAAGCGCGCGGATCGGTTCACCACGATGATCGTGCCAACGACGTGGCGACACTTCACGCGTTCCCACCGCCGCATACCCTCCAACCACTGTGCTGCCGATACCGGTAGTCGGCCTACCTTGACGACATCCATCGGAACTACCTAGTTCAGTAACTCCGGGTCAGTCGTGAACTAATCTCACAACTGGTGTGTTGCGCTGAACGAGTGATGTTCAACCGCTCCGACCACTAGACGTCACCGGAAGCCCTGCGTGACGGCAGTCCGCTTGATTGATCTCGAATTGGTTCGACGAGGTAGGCGTGGCGAGCCGGATTCATGTCCGTCACACTGACGACGTCAATTGTGTGCTCAGCGTTTACGGCGGCGGACTACAGCAGGGCCGGATGAGTGCTCGCAGGCCGGGCAACCGGCAACGGCTCGCGGAGGAGGGGACTCGTGGCAACCGTCCCGGCGGAAGTCCATGGTCCAAGTGATGCCGAGCTGATCACCTCGGTTCGAAACGGCTCGATCGACGCCTACGGCCCGCTCTACGAGCGGCACGTGAACGCCGCCTACAACCTGGCGCGTCAGCTGTCCCGGTCCCGCGCGGAAGCCGACGACCTGGTGTCCGAGGCGTTCTCGAAGGTGCTGGACACCCTGCGTACCGGGCACGGTCCGGATTCGGCGTTCCGCGCCTACCTGCTCACCGCGCTGCGGCACGTCGCCTACGACAAGACCCGCCGCGACCGCAGGCTCGAACTGGCCGAGGACGTCACCGAGGTCAGCGGGGTGGACACCGAGAAGGTCAGCGTCCCGTTCCGGGACACCGCGGTCGCCGGCCTCGAACGCTCGATGGCCGCCCGCGCCTTCGCCAAGCTGCCGGAACGCTGGCAGGCGGTGCTCTGGCACACCGAGATCGAGGGCCAGTCCCCCGCCGAGGTCGCACCGCTGCTCGGCCTCACCGCCAACGGCGTCTCCGCGCTGGCCTACCGCGCGCGAGAGGGCCTTCGCCAGGCCTACCTGCAGGTGCACCTCGCCGAGACGACCGCGGAACGCTGCCGCGCGACCGTGGACAAGCTCGGCGCCTGGACCCGAGGCGGACTGTCCAAACGGGAGACCACACAGGTCGAGACACACCTCGACGAATGCTCCCGGTGCCGTGCGCTGGCCGCGGAACTCGCCGACGTCAACGGCGCGCTGCGCCTGATCATCGCCCCGCTGGTACTCGGTGCCGGCACCGCCGGCTACCTCGCTCTGACCGGAAACGCCGTCGCCGGTACCGCGGTGGCCGTCGGCGCGGGGGCGGGCGCCGGAGTCGGTGGCGCCGCTGCCGGTGCGGCCGGTGGGAAAGCCGCCGCCGGGGCCGCGGCGGCGCTGCCCCGGCAACTCCTCGGGGTCGGTGGTGCCGCTGCCGCGGTGGCTGCCGCGCTGGTGATCGCGCTGGCCAGCGCCTCCACCCAGCACATCCCGGCCGCAGCCGCACCACCGCCGCCGACGCAACAGCAGACCCCGCCCGCGAAGGGCAGCCCCCCGGCCAACAATCCGCCGCCGGCGCAGAGCCCACCGGCCAAGAACCCGCCTCCGACCACACCTCCGTCCACGCCGGCTCCGCCGCCAGCGCCGGGCAAACCGGGCCTCATCGCGTCCGGTCCGGCCAGCACGGTGACCCTGACCCCCGGCGGCGGCCCGGTCGAGGTGCCGATCACCGCGAGCAACACCGGTACCGCGCCCTCCGGGCCGGTCAGCGCGACGCTGAACCTGCCGTCCGGGGTCAGTGCGCTGGCCCCCGGCCAGGGCACGGCAGGGCCGGCCAGCGGTTCCACGGGCCCCGGCGGAGCCAACCAGGGAGCGGGGAAGGCCGGGCCTGCCGCGGACACCTGGACCCTGCCGACCGCGCGACAACTGGCGTTGCAGAGTCAGGGCCTGGCCAGGCAGGCCGGCGGGCAACTGCCGCAGGTCGACTGCCCCGGCGGCACCGGCACGGTCACCTGCACCGGGCCGACCAGCCTGCAACCCGGCCAGTCGGTGGTGCTGATGTTCCGGTTGGCGGCGGCGAAGGGCACCTCGGGCGGCACGATCACCGGCACGGTAAACGCGGGCAGCGCGGTCAGCGTGCAGATCACCGTCACCGTGCAGGTACCGCCACCACCGCCCCCGCCGCCGTCGAACGACGGGCTCTCACTGACCGCGCGGGAGGTCGCCGGCTGGCAGCCGCCGATCTGGTTGCCGATCTGGCTCTGGCCGTTCAACCGCTATCCGACCGTGCAGATCACCGCGACGAATACCGGGACGAGCACCAAGATCATCGATGTCGATCTGGACCGGACCGGGACGCTGGTGTCCACCGACGCCGCGGCGAGTTGTCTCGGCGATGACCAGAGCACGGCCTGCCACAGCATCATGACGATCGCGCCGAACCAGACGCTCATCCTGCGGATTCGGCTCTACGGCGGGCATCGGGACGACTCGGTCACGGTGACCGGCGTCCTCGGCAGCGTGACCAAGCAGGTGATCCTGAACTGCTCGGACTGGCCGCAACCGCTGCCGCCGACACCGCTGCTGCCCTCGCCCAACCCGTCGTCGAGCAACCCGGCCCCGAACCCGCCGAGCAGGCAGCCGCAGCCACCGACCGGCACGACGACCACCCCACCACCGGTCGGGAGCAAACAGCCCGGTCCGCCGCCGCAACCGGTCGATCCGCTGCCTCCGGTGACGACGCGGCAGACCCCGACGCCCTCAGCTCCGAGTCAGACCCCGACGCCGACCGCGCCGCCGATTCCGGGTTGCACCGACACCGGGACCGGCCCGACCGGGCACAACCAGGCCGGCCTCGGCTTCATCGTCTGCCCGGTGCTCGGCGGCCTGCTCGGCCCGATGTAGTTCCCTCAGCTGGGGGCATTTTGCTCAGCTGGTCGGCGGTCCGATGCAGGCGATCTGCACCGGCTCGCGGCCTGCGGGCAGCCAGTGGTTCGCGCCGGGCGCGCTCTTGCAGGAGTCGGAGCCACCGGGGCCGGCCTCGGTGCTGATCACCGTGAAGGCCGCGCCGGCGCAGGGCACCTTCAGGTAGTTGATGTCCACGCAGTCGTTGGCCTTGATGTCCAGGGTGAAGCAGTAGACCGTGCCGCCGGTGCCCTGAACCACGACGTACTGGTGCACGCTGCACCCGTCGAGGCTGGTCACGGCCTTGTCCAGGATGAAGTCCGAGTTCGCCGAACCGCAGGTGGCCTGCTGGGTCACCGAGTACTGCTGGCCGGCAACGGTCGCGGTGACGCACTCGCCGGGTGCGACCGACAGTGTGGTGATCCCGTTGGCGCTGTTGCCGGTGTCGGAGCCGGTCGGTGTGTCGGAGCCGGTGTTCTGCTGACCGGTCGCGGTCGGCTGGTCGGTGCTGGTGGCCGGTGGCGGGGATGCCTGTTGCTGCTGGTGGCGGTTGTTGAGCAGCAGAATCCCGGTGGCCACCCCGCCGACGATCACCAGCGCCGCGATCACCGCGACGATGATCTGACCGGTGTTGCGCTTGCGCGGCGGTCGAGGGCTCTGCTGTGGGGTGGGCGGCAGGCCGGAGTTCCAGTTGCCCTGGTCGGAGTGCCAGTTCCCATGGTCCTGACCGGAACTGCCTTGACCGGAAAGACCCTGACCGGCAGGCCCCTGACCGGAAAGGCCGCCGTAGCCGACGGCGGGGAACTCGTAGCCCGGCGGGCCGTACTGGCCGGTCGGAACCCCACCGGTCGGCTGGCCACCCGACCAGCCGCCCTGGCCAGGCTGCTGGGGATAGCCCTGGGGCGGGTACGGACCGGACATCGGCACTGCTCCTTCCCGGCCGCTGGTCGTCACCAACGGCCGCACTGTGTGACCGCGACTGGCCAGCGGTCGCACGATCCCGCCACCCGGTGTATACGGCAGGTCGGGACATCGGCTCACATCATGGTGCAGACAGCCAGGTCGTCAACATCCGCCGTGGCCCAATCGTGCTGGGACCAATCGGGCATCGTGCTCATCACAGTCGAAAGACCATCCGTCAACGGCACGCAAGGACCCGAACGACCTGCGGCAACCCGTCGGATCGCCGGCTGGGGAGCCCTGAACGCGAGCCATTTTCGGGCGGCGGCCGCGCGCCCTGACAGATAACTCGCAGGATCGCCTGGGTACTGTGGATGTTGTGTCCATAGTCGAAGCAACACTGGCGCGGGTGCCCGAGCCACTGCGTTCGCTCCTGATCAAGCATCGCGAGATGCTGAAGTTCGCCGTCGTCGGTGGTTTCTGCTTCATCGTGACCAACATCATCTGGTACGGCCTGAAGCTGACCATTCTGAACGACAAGCCGATCACCGCGCAGGCGATCGCCATCATCGTGGCGACGATCGTGTCCTACGTCCTGTCCCGCGAGTGGTCGTTCAGTACCAGGGGTGGCCGCGAACGCCACCACGAGGCCGCGCTGTTCTTCCTGTTCAGCGGGATCTCGGTCGGCCTGAACCTGGTCCCGACCGCCGTCTCCCGCTACCTGCTGGACCTGCAGGCGCCTGCCGTGTCGGTGTTCACCCAGGAAGTGTCGGACTTCATCTTCGGTTCGATCATCGGCACCCTGATCGCGATGGTGTTCCGCTGGTGGGCCTTTAAGAAGTGGGTCTTCCCGGCCGAGAACGCCCGCCCCGGACGGAGCGGTGTGCGTCAGCTGCACGCGGTCGGCGACGAGGACACCGACGAGCGCGTCGCCTGACCTCGACCGCATCGACCAGGCCGATCTCGACGGCCTGACCACGCCGGCCTGATCCTCGACAGCCCTGATCTCACCGGCCTCAGCTCGACAAACCCATATCGGCCACCTCAGCTCGACAACCCTCAGCTCGACAACCCTCAGCTCGACAGCCGAACCCGGCCTCCCCTCAGCGGGGGCCGGGTTCGGCGCGCCAGGGGGTGGCGACCAGGTCGCCGGCCTTGGCCACCGGCAGGAACAGCGCGAAGGTGGCCGGGCGGGAGGTGGACAGCTCAAGCCGCCCGCCATCGGCGTCGACGAGCGCCCTGGCCAGGGCCAAGCCGACCCCGGTCGAACCACCACCGGAGACGCCGCGTTCGAAGACGTGCGCGGCCAGCTCGTCCGGCACACCGGGGCCGCCGTCGCTGACCTCGATCACCGCGGTGCCCTCACCTCGGCGGGCGGCGATGGTGACCGTGCCGGTGCCGTGCCGCAGCGAGTTGTCCAACAACACCCCGATCGCCTCGCGCAGCCGGCCGGGCGTCGCCCTGGCCAGCAGCCCGTCCGGTACCCGGACCCGCAGCGCCCTGCCGTCCGCGCGCAGCAGCTCTCGCCAGTCACCGGCGATCGCCGGCAGCTCGGTGGCCAGGTCGATCGGCTCGGCCTGCACCGCCCGGGCCGCGCCGGCCGCCGCGAGCAGTTCCTCCAGCACCTGGGCCAGCCGCTCGGACTGTTCCAGCGCGGCGGCGGCATCCTCGGCGGTCTCCGGGCTGGACGCGCCCGCCATCGTCTCCAACCGCAGCTGCAACGCGGTCAACCGGCTGCGCAGCTGGTGGGAGACATCACCGACCAGATCGCGTTCGCGTTGGACGAGATCGGCCAGGGCCGAACCGGAGGTGTCCAGCGCCTGGGCGACCATGTCCAGCTCCTCCACCCCGTACCGGTTCGTGTCCGGCCGGAAGTCGCCTGCGCCGAGCCGTGCGGCCCGGTCGGCGACGTGCCGCAATGGTTCGGCGAGTTTGCGCGCGGTCACCGTGGCCACCACCGTCCCGGTACCGACGGACAACACGACCAGCAGAGCGACCAGCACGGTCAGCTCGGCCTGCAGGGTGCGCAGCGAACGGGCCGACTCCGACAGGGTGAGGTCGCCGCCGTGTAACAACGGCGCGGTCCCGACCAGCACGTCCGAACCGGGATCGGGGCCCATCACCAAGGTCATCGGACGCTTGGCCAGCGTGTAGTGCACGGTGGCGCGGCTGCCGGAGGGCAGGTCGATGCGGGCCTGGTCGATATGCCCGTTGGTCAGCATGTTGTCGACCTCGTTGGCCACCTTCTGCGCGTCGGCCTGCGTGATGTCCAGCCGATCGCTCTGCACGACGACGATGGCCGAGTAACCGAGCGGGATACCGAGGGCGCAGGCGGTGACGGCCACCGCGAGCAGGATGGCGAGCAGAATCCGCCGCCGCACGAGCCGGTCCCGCTACTCGGCGTTGAAGCGGAAACCGACGCCGCGGACCGTGGCGATCCGCCGCTCGGCCGAGCGCGGGTTGCCGTCGCCGAGTTTGCGCCGCAACCAGGACATGTGCATGTCCAGGGTCTTGCTGTTCTTCAGCTCCGGCCCGCTCCACACCTCGGAGAGGATCTCGTCGCGGCTGACCACCTGCCCCGCGTGCTGCATCAGCACCCGCAGCAGTTCGAACTCCTTGTTCGCCAACTGGATCTCCTGGCCGTCCACGGTGACCATCCGGGCGCCGAGGTCCATCCGCACCCCGTTGGTCTCGACCGTGTCCGGGGCCCTGCGCCGCAGCAGCGCCCTGATCCGCGCCATCAGTTCGGCCAGCCGGAACGGTTTGGCGACGTAGTCGTCGGCGCCGGCATCGAGGCCGACGACGAAATCGACCTCGTCGGCCCGCGCGGTCAACATCAGCACCGGCAGTTCGCGACCGGCCGAGCGCAGCCGCCGACACACCTCAAGGCCGTCCATGCCGGGCAGACCGAGGTCGAGAACGAGCAGGTCAATGCCGCCATTGCTGGCCGATTCGAGCGCGCCGGGCCCATCGCCGACGACGTGCACCGCGTACCCCTCCCGATGCAGCGCCCGCGACAGTGGGTCGGCAATGGCCGGATCGTCCTCGGCCAACAACACCACGCTCATCGGACGCTCCTCGCCAGCTCACATCGGCGCTGTCCACAATTCACCGTTTCGGCCAATTGTTCGCTCATAGGCCTACTCACAGACATAGCGTATTCGTGACAGCATCCAAACCGTGTCAATCTCCCATTCCGATGTTGCGCTCGCACTCCGGCTCGCCGATGCGGCCGATGCGATCACCACTGCCCGGTTCCGTGCCGCTGACCTGCGGGTGGAGCGTAAACCCGACCGAACGCCGGTCACCGACGCCGATCTTGCGGTCGAGGACGCGATCCGCGCGCTGCTGACCGAGTACTCCCCGACCGACATCGTGGTGGGTGAGGAACGCGGCGGCGAGGTCGGCGCGGGCCGGTCCTGGCTGATCGACCCGATCGACGGCACCAAGAACTTTCTGCGTGGCGTCCCGGCCTGGGCTTCGTTGATCGCTCTGCTGGTCGACGGCAAGCCGGTGGTCGGCGTGGCCAGCGCACCGGCGCTGGGTCGACGCTGGTGGGCCGGTGCCGGCGAAGGTGCCTGGACCAGCTTCGGTACCGCCGGGAACCCACAGCGGATCTCCGTGAGTTCGGTCACCGACCTCGCCGACGCCTACCTGTCCACCACCCATCTGGGTTCCTGGACCAAGTACCACTCTCGCGAGTCCTATCTGGCGCTCGTCGACGCCTGTTGGGAGACCAGGGCCTTCGGTGACTTCTGGCAGCACTGCCTCGTCGCCGAGGGTGCCATGGACATCGCGGCCGAGGCCATCGTCAACGACTGGGACGTGGCCGCGCTACAGGTCATCGTCGAGGAGGCAGGCGGCCGGTTCACCGACCTGACCGGCGCTGCCCGGCACACCGGCGGCTCAGCGCTGTCCACCAACGGCACCCTGCACGATGCCGCGCTCGGCCTGCTCAGCCGATCGGTCGCGACCGGCTCAACGGCGGACTGAACGGTGGCTTGACCGGCGGCAGCACGATCGGCCCCGTCTTCGGCGAATCGTCGGAGTCCGGGGTCGGTTCGGGCGCGGGCGCCGGGGCGACCGGCGCCGATTCCGCTTCGGCGCCGGGCAGCAGGCCGACCACGCCCCGGCTGACCTGAGCCCAGGTCAGCCGCCCGAACAGGTAGTGGCAGGCGACCTGCTCGTTGCTGAAGCTGGCCCAGTCGTAGCGGTTGCCCTGCTCGCGCCAGAACACCTCCCAGGTGACGACGCCGTCCTCGGCGGGGTGTTCCTCGCGCAGCAGGCACCAGCAGTTGTCGGCCTCCGCACCGATCGAGACCACCTCGGCCGGTACCCCGACCGCTCGCAGCCAGGTGGAGATCGACTCGGCGTTCATGCGCTTCCCTCAACAGTTGGCTGGAGTTCGGGTGCACCGGACCGAGTTGGTTCGCTGTCCCGACTCGGCTGGCTTGGTTCGTTCGCTTGGCCCGATTGGCTCGCTTGGCCCGATTGTTCCGGCTCGCTCGGCTGACCCGGCTCGCTCAGCTGACCCGACTCGCTGGGCTGATTCGGCTGGCTCGGCTCGGTGATCTCGCGGAGGAAGCCGAGCGCGACCAGATCAGCCGCCGGGTAGACGGCTCGGTAGCGGACGCCGCCACCGGACTGCCCGAACCAGCCCGTCGACAGCGCCCACCACATCGGCAGTTCACGCAGCACCTCGTAGCGGTGGTAGCCGGTGGTCAGCCGATCCGGTGGCAGCGACCGGGCGGCGAAGGCCGTGCCGTCTGCGGAGAACACCCGGCCCTCGTTGTCGCCGAAGCGGTCGAGGACCGTGCCCGGCGCGAGCACGACGGCCTCGCCGTGATCACAACCGCCCTCCGGGAAGGTCTGCCCCGGCGGCCAGGCGAACTCCGCCGCGAGGCCGTCCGCCGCCGACCGAACCAGGAAGCGCCGGTCCCAGTCCCGCTCGCTGTCCTCGCCGAGCGGGTCGTAGCCAGTGGAAAGCTGCTGAACCTGCTGGTCATCGGCGTCCAGCCCGTCGGTGAGGCCGTCGACGTCACCGCCGATCGTGATCGTGTCGAACACCGAGGAGTCCGGGTGGTCGTGCGGCTCGAACCGGGACCCGGCCACGAAATCGTCCTCGGTCCTCGGCACCGGCAGCTGCCGGGCCGGGCGCGAGGTGGCGACCGGAAGGTGCCCGATCGGGAACATGTAGACCAGGAACAACGCGACCCCAGGGTCCCGTGGCCCGCTGGAACGCCGCATCCCCCGTGCCGAGGCCTGCCCCTGCGCCGGCACTCCTGGCTGGTCGACCACACTCGCGTCGTTACCAGACTGATTGCCTTGCTGATTGCCGGGTTGGTTGCTGCCCGGCCCGCCGCCCCATTGACCACCACCAGGCTGACCGCCGCCCAGTCGCGAACCGGACCCGGCCTGCCCACCGCCGACCTCCACCGGACCGACCGCTCCCGCGACCCCACCTACGGCCCCACCTGCGGCACCGCCGCCGTACTGGCCGCCTGCCGCCGAACCCCAGCCCGAGGACGTCCCCGAGGCTCCGCCGCCGACCGAACCGCCGCTCCCGCTGACGGGCCCGGCCCCACCGAACCCGCCGACAGGGCCGGTCGAACCGAACCCGGCCGGCGCGCCCATCGAACCGGCCGCCATCCCGGCATCCGGCGTGACCGTGAAGCCGCCCATACCCGGCCCGAAGTTCCCCGAGGCGTCCCCGACCGGGCCGACCGGCGCGACCGGAGCAGGCCCACCGAAGGACTGCACCGGCGGAGCCGCCGTCGGTCCCTCGTAGCCGGACTGCTGCAGGACCCCCATCGGCGGGGTGTGCGCGACGCCGTGCGGGTCACTGCCGATCCCGGCCGGCCCCGGATACCCGGCTCCGCTCCCGCCGAGCTGGATCGGCCCGGTGTTCTCCGAACTCCCCGGCAAGGTCGGCCCGCCAGCACCGTGTCCACCCAGGACCGGAGGCGCACCGGGCACCAGCCCGCCCTGACCGACTCCGCCCTGCACTCCCGGCAACAGTCCTTGGCCTGGAGACCCACCCTGTCCGCCCTGACCGCTCTGACCGGGGAGCGACCCGGCCGGCCCGTAGTCATGTCCTCCGCCGGTGGCGGCCCCGGTGAGCTGGCCCGCGCCCGCGGTCGCCGTGTCAACCGTCGCTGTCGCGGCGTGCGTCGTCCCGGCGACCAGGTTGCCGGCCCCGTGGGCGAGCGGCCCGTTCGGGCCCAGCACCGACTCCACGCCGGCCAGTCCGCCGCCGGGGCTGGCGTTGACCGGGCTCGGCTGCCCGTACACCGTCGAACCGCTGTCCAACCGGATCGAGTTCGTCAGGTTCGCGTTGACCTGCGCGACGTTCGCCGAGGTGCCGCGCACCGCGCTGTCCAGGCCGAGCAGCGCGTTCGGATTCCCGGCAGCAGCGGCCTGTTGAGCGGCATCGTTGTTCTTGGCCAGCGTGACGAGGTGCTGCACGATCTGCACCTTGGCCTGACCGACCTGGTCAGCGGCATGTTCCAGCTGGTCGGCTGCGGAATTGCAACCCTGGACGGTACTGGTGAGGTGCCCGGAGTCCGGTTCGATGAAGCCGTTCCAGTGCTGCGCGGCAGCGGTCGAGGTCGGCCCCTGCACCGAGGCCAATGCCTTGCTCGCCGAGTTATCCGCGTCGCTGGTCACCGAGGACAGCGACTGGCCTGCCTGTCGCCAGGCTTGCGCCGTGGACCGCATCGCGTCCTCATCGGCCTGCGGCCACTGCACCCCGGCCGTGGCGGCGACCCCAGCCAGTTCGCTGGGGAGTTCGATGCCCATCCGCACTCCATCGGTTAGATCCTGCTGTACGGCCGTGTTCTTGCCCGTCGCCGATGACCCGGCGACTCAGTCCTGCGCTCGGAGCCCTGCCGCGTTCTGCTGGTCGACCTGCTCGTATCGAGTGGCCGTCGCGGTGAACCGGTCACCGACGTCGGCCAGTCCTGCCGGCAGCGACCCCAGCTTGGCCAGGGTGTCCTGAGCCGGCTGGAGGTAGCCCGCCGCGAAACTCTGCCCGGCCGCGTCCTCGCCCCAGCAGGTACCGGTCGCGGCCAGCGCACCGGTCAGCTCGGTGTGAATCGCGCCGGTCCGGTCGGCATGGCCGGCGAACTCGCCGCCGTGCTGGCGCAGCTGTGCGGGGTCCGCGCTGAAACCGCTGGTCATCTGGAACGCCTTCCTTGACCGGTGCGCCCGGTGCCGCGCTCACGAGTGACGGTGCTCATCCAGCTCTGCTCCTCGAAGCTGCCCTCATCGCTGTCCTCGTCGTCACGTTGCCGCCGAACGGGACGCGGCGGGGTCGGCGGCGATTCGGGCACCAGCTCGGCAGGTTGCAGATCGGCGCGGCCGGCGAGCAGCGCGGCCGGATCGGCATCGGGCGGCAGGACAGGACGCAGCGTGTCATTGGCCCGCATCGCCGCCTTCCCCGAAGCCGCGCCGACCGTCTTGACCACTTCCTGAGCCAGCTCGGCCGCGCGATACCGCTGGTAGGCGGCGTCCGCGATGACCAGTCCGATCAGATTGCCCTGCGGTCCGACGGTCGCGGTGATCAGACCGTCGGGGTTGGTCACCGACTCCTTGATGGCCAGCAGCGTCCGGTGGACCTCCGCGAGCTGCTCGCGGGTGCGCCGGTAGTCGGCGAGCAACTCCTCGACCTGCTCGGAGTGGCTAGCCATGTCCCACCTCCGGTCCTTCTGCCTCGCCGGGCATGGCCCTCGTTGGTCATCTGACGACCGATGGGCTCGATCGGTTCCCGGTGTCTTCCGTATATCTACCGATATTGTCGGCCGAGGCCATCCGTTACCGCAGGTTCAACCGAACGAGGGCGCACTCGACCGCGCCATCAGGTCCGAACAGGTCCTCCAGCGCCGGGAAGGTCGACGCCGACCAGCTCGACGAGTCGCGTCGTCAGCCGGCCAGCGCGCGCACCACCCGCGAGGGACTCGGCCGACCGAGCTGCCCCGCCATCCAGGCGCTCGTCTCGACCAGCTTGTCCAGGTTCACCCCGGTGCGGATACCGAGCCCGTCCAGCGCCCAGACCAGATCCTCGGTGGCCAAGTTCCCGGTCGCCGACTCGGCATAGGGACACCCACCGAGCCCACCGGCCGAAGAGTCCACAGTAGACACACCAAGGCGGAGCGCGGCGAGCGTATTGGCCAGCGCCTGGCCATAGGTATCGTGAAAATGCACGGCCAGGGTCGCGATATCGGTGCCAGCCATGGCGAACTCGCCGAGCAGCGCCTCGACCTGCCCGATCGTCGCCACCCCGATCGTGTCACCGAGCGAGAGCTGCGAACACCCCATCTCGATCAACCGCCGCCCGACCGAGACCACCTGCCTGGCCGCGACCGCGCCCTCCCACGGGTCGCCGAAGCACATCGACACGTACCCGCGCACGTCGAGCCCCTCGGCCCGCGCCCTGCTCACCACCGGCTCGAACATAGCAAACTGCTCGTCGAGGGTCCGGTTGAGATTCCGCTTGGCAAACGTTTCCGTGGCGCTGCCGAAGATGGCGATATCCCGCACCCCCGCTGCCAGCGCCCGATCCAACCCCCGCTCGTTGGGCACCAACACCGGATACCGCACGCCGCCGCGCCGATCCAACCCGTCGAGCAGCTCCTCGGCGTCCGCGAGCTGCGGAACCCACTTCGGCGAGACGAAACTCGTCGCTTCGAGGGTCGTCAGCCCGGCATCGGCGAGCCGACTCAGGAACTCCAGCTTCGTGCCGACCGGCAGCACCGTCTCCTCGTTCTGCAACCCGTCCCGCGCCCCGACCTCCCAGATCGTCACCTCGGCCGGCAGATCCCCAGGTCGCGGCGCCGGCACGACGGCCGGGAGGCCGACATCACGAGCAGTCATTACCGGCTACCTTCCAGAAACGCCCGCCAGTTCGAGGTCGGGAAGGCCAGCGTAGGCCCGGTCGAGTGCTTGGAGTCCCGCACCGCCACCCCGGCCAACTCAACCTTCACCTCGACGCAGTCCCCGTTGCCGCCACTGTGGCTGCTCTTCCGCCAGCCGACTTCCACGCAGTCACCGTTGGTCCCGCTGTAGCTGCTCTTCCGCCAGCCGACCTCCACGCAGTTACCGTTGGTCCCGCTGTAACTGCTCGTGCGCCAGACGATGCCGTCCAACTCAGTCGCGGTCATCTCGATCCTCTCGATCCGCGTACAGTTCGACCGCCAGCGCGGCGATCAGGTCCCTGGATTGTCCCTCGTCCAGGGCACAACTGGCCAACGAGTCGAAAATCACCCGATAGATCGAGATCTCGTCTGGTTCCTCCAAAAAGTGACCGGCAGTCTGTTCTTCCACGTAGACGATCGGTTTGAACTCAGCGAACTCCATCAACCGACAAGCTCCGGCCATGGCCGCATGTGCCCCGAATACCGCCGGGATCACCCTGATCGTGATGTAGGACCGCACACCCATCTGCAGCAGGTGGTGGAGTTGTCCAGACATCACTTCGGCGCTCCCGACCGGGAGCCTGAGCACGAACTCGTGGAGAAAGAAGCCCAGCTTGGGACGGTGGTCCCGGTTGAACAAACCTTGCCGGGCAAGCCGTGCGTCTACGCGTGTTTGCACCTCAGCTGCCGGCACACTGGCGGATCGTTCAAGCAAAGCCCGCGCATAGTCGGCGGTCTGGAGCAGACCGGGAATTCGCAGCGGCTCGAACTCGTGGATTTCAACCGCCTTGATCTCGTGGTTGACCAAGGTCGTGAGCTGCTCAGGCAAGCTGGACCCATACTGCTGCAACCAACCCGGCCTGATGCCCTCGCTGTTCAGGGCCAGTAGCCGGGACCGCTCCTCGCCGGTGACTCCGCAGATCGCCAGGAACGAGGCCAGATCAAGCTGATCGACCCCCAGTTTGCCGCTCAGCAGCCGCGACATCCGACTCTCCGACTAGTCGAGCAACCGTGCGGCCCGCTTGCCGTTCAGCTTGGCCCGCTCCATGGCCGACCTCAGGGCGTCGCCAAGTTCCCTACTACGGATGGTGGATTCCGATTCGCGCATCGCGTCCCTCCTCGTCGCGGCGAACCGACATGAGAGTGAGGAGGCGACAGATTCGCGCCAGGTCAACAAAGTCCACCCCATCGGCAACACGATTTCAGGCGTGAAATCGCAGCAGGGGATCTGCATTATTCTGAGCAAAGTACCGAAGGAAGAGCCCAGGGTTGCGCTGGAGATCTGGTATCAGCAGGGCGCAGCCAGAAATACCGGTGGACATGGTCCGAACCTGGCTGCGTGAATTCATGCGGACGAGTCGGAAACGGTGACGCCGACCTGACAGCAGTCAGCGGCGGCGGTCGTCGTAGCGGTCGCCTTCGTAGCGGTCCCGGTCGTCGTAGCGGTCGCGGTCGCCGTGGTGGGCATGGAAGTCGTCGTTCGGGTTGTCGTTGACTTCCCGGTACAGCAACGAATGTACGTACTCGACCTGCGGGATGTCGTCGAATTCCAGGGGTTCGTCGGAGGCTGACTCGATGATCAGCGTGCCGGCACCCCAGATGCGGTCGATGAGACCGTGCTCGAAGCGGACGCTGTTGATCCTGGACAGCGGAATGTCCATCCCGGTGCGGTTCAGCACGCCCTCGCGGGCCATCACGCGGTCGGTGGTGACGATGAAGTGGGTGGTGCGCCAACGCATCAGCGGGATGATGGTGCACCAGACGATGAGCACGATGGCGACCACCGCGATGGCGATCCAGGCAACCTCGTGCCAGGACTGCTTCGCCAGCAGCGCGGACGAGTACGCCCCGGCACCAACCACCACGAGGAAGATCAACACCGGGATGATCAGCATCTTCCAGTGCGGGTGCTTGTGCAGCACCACCTCCTCGCCCTCGGTGAGCAGGTTCTCGGGGTAGGCCACGGCACTCCTCCGGTATGTCACGCTTCGCAGTCGATGACGATCACGGTACCTGCGCACACCACGGTCCGGCCGTCATTTGGGGTCGCGAATCACCGACAATTCTGCCCCAGATCGACGCGGCCGGCGTCAGTCCTCGGTGCGCAGGTGCACGACATCGCCCGCGGACACCGAATGGTCGGTGCCGTCGTCGGTGCGCACGACCAGGGTGCCGTCTCCTTCGAGGTAGCTGGCGACGCCTTCGATGTCGGCCGAGATCCCGCCGAGTTCGACCCGGACCCGGCTGCCGAAGGTCACGCAGTGCTGGCGGTACTCCTCGTGCAGACCGGAGGCGAACGGGTTGCCGTCGGCGGCGCGCCAGGCGTCGTCGAGGGTGGCCAGCTCGGTGAGCAGGCGGACGGCCAGCTCGGTGCGGTCCAGTTGCCGGGCACCGGCCTCGGCGAAGGACGTTGCGGCAAGGCCGCCGGCACCGAGGGGGACGTCCTCGGGGAGCGGGAGCACGTTGATGCCCATCCCGAGCACGACGGCATTGCCCCGTTGGTCGCTGACTTCGGCCAGCACGCCGGCCGCCTTGCGCGCCTCGGGGCCGAGCAGCAGGTCGTTGGGCCATTTCAGGCCCGCGCCGGTCGCGCCGGCCCAGTTGGCGACGCGGACCAGGGCGACGCCGGCGAGCAGCGTCAGCCAGCTCAGCCGCACCGGCGGCACGTCGCCGGGCCTGAGCAGGACGCTCAGGTAGAGGCCGCCACCGGGCGGTGAGGTCCACTGCCTCGACCGGCGACCCTGACCGGCGGTCTGTTGTTCGGCGATCAGCACGGTGCGGTCGGCGGCGTCGTGGCGGGCGGCGAAGGCGAGGTCGGTGTTGGTCGAGCCGGTGCGTTCCACCACGTCCAGCGCCGCATAGGGGCCGTTGGGCGCCAGCAGTCGGGCGCGGAGGGTGGCTTGGTCGAGTGGAGCACCGGTCGTGGTCACCCGATCAGGATATGAGCCAGCCAACCCGAACGCTTGCCGGCTCGGCCACCAGTCGTAAAGCCCAGCCGTAAAACTCGGCCGTGAAGCTGAGGACAGTGATCCCGCCGACCGGTCGGAGCGGAACGGCCGGCGGGACCGGCACCAGCCTGCAACCTCCAGCTCAGTGGAGGTCAAGCCGGCCCGCGATCGGACGCGATCGATCCCGCCCACACGGAGGTCCTGGCCATTGATCTGCCTGCCGTCGTTCCGCTGATCCGGGCCGTCCTGGAGTCGTTGCCCCAGGACCAGGAGTGATTCGGTGGCCCGGACTCGCTGGTCAGGACCGGCCCACCGGGTGCCCGCGCCGGGCACTAGGACAAGAACTAGAGACAGTGAGATGGGCAACGCCAGGTCTGGAGTCTTGGCCGCTGCTGGCTAGGCTGCATTCTCATGAGCAGCGCGACGGTGCCCATCGGCGGAGCCACCGGTGGACCAGACGGCGAGCAGCCGGACATCCACACCACGGCCGGCAAGCTGGCCGACCTCTACCGACGCAACGACGAGGCGGTGCACGCCGGGTCGGCGCGGGCGGTGGAGAAGCAGCACGCCAAGGGCAAGATGACCGCGCGCGAGCGGATCGACATGCTGCTGGACGACGGCTCGTTCGTGGAGCTTGACGAGCACGCGCGGCATCGGTCCACGAACTTCGGCCAGGAGCGCAACCGGCCCTACGGTGACGGCGTGGTGACCGGGTACGGCACCGTCGACGGCCGGCCGGTCGCGGTGTTCAGCCAGGACGTGACCGTCTTCGGCGGATCGCTCGGCGAGGTGTACGGCGAGAAGATCGTCAAGGTGATGGACCTGGCCATCAAGACCGGCCGGCCGATCATCGGCATCAACGAGGGCGGCGGCGCGCGGATCCAGGAAGGCGTCGTCTCGCTCGGCCTCTACGGCGAGATCTTCCGCCGCAACACGCACGCCTCCGGGGTGATCCCGCAGATCTCGCTGATCATGGGCGCCAACGCGGGCGGCCACGTGTACTCCCCCGCGCTGACCGACTTCGTGGTGATGGTCGACAAGACCTCGCAGATGTTCATCACCGGCCCTGACGTGGTCAAGACGGTCACCGGCGAGGAGGTCAGCCTCGAAGACCTCGGCGGCGCGCGCACGCACAACACCAAGTCGGGCAACGCGCACTACATGGGGGCCGACGAGGAGGACGCCATCTCCTACGTCAAGGAGCTGCTGTCCTTCCTGCCCTCCAACAACCTCTCCGACCCGCCGGTGTTCTCCAGCGCGCTGCCCGGCACCGGTTCGGTCGCGGACGCGATCACCGAGTCCGACACCGAACTCGACACGCTGATCCCGGACTCGGCCAACCAGCCCTACGATATCCACGAGGTGATCACCCGCGTCCTCGACGAGGGCGAATTCCTTGAGGTGCAAGGGTTGTACGCGCCGAACATCGTGGTCGGCTTCGGCCGCATCGACGGGCACAGCGTCGGGGTGGTGGCCAACCAGCCGACCCAGTTCGCCGGCTGCCTGGACATCAACGCCGCCGAGAAGGCCGCCCGGTTCGTGCGCACCTGCGACGCGTTCAACGTGCCGGTGCTGACCTTCGTCGACGTGCCCGGTTTCCTGCCCGGCACCGACCAGGAGTGGAACGGCATCATCCGGCGCGGCGCGAAACTGATCTACGCCTACGCCGAGGCGACCGTCCCGCTGGTCACCGTCATCACCCGCAAGGCCTACGGCGGTGCCTACGACGTGATGGGCTCCAAGCACCTCGGCGCCGACATCAACCTGGCCTGGCCGAGCGCGCAGATCGCGGTGATGGGCGCGTCCGGCGCGTCCAACATCGTGCACCGCAAGACCCTGGCCGCGGCGGCCGAGCGTGGCGAGGACGTGGACGCGCTGCGCGCCAAGCTGGACCAGGAGTACGAGGACACCCTGCTCAACCCCTACATCGCCGCCGAGCGCGGTTACGTCGACTCGGTCATCCCGCCGTCCTACACGCGCGGCTACGTGGCCCGCGCGCTGAACATCCTGCGGGAGAAACGGGAAACCCTGCCGCCCAAGAAGCACGGGAACATCCCGCTGTGAGCGAGCTTGCGAGCGAACCAGAAGACGCAGGGAGCAGCCGAAGCGAGGTGGCTCCGTGAGCGACACCGACGAAGGCGTGGGGCGGCCGTTGTTGCGCGTTGTCCGGGGTGAGCCGGACGACGCGGAGCTGGTCGCGTTGACCACCGTCGTGCTGGGTATCGCATCGGCGAGTGCGGGCGCGAGCGCGGACGAGGCTGGGCCCGCGCGGCCGCAGCGGTCGGCCTGGTCGGATCCGGCCAATTCGGTGCGCCGAACGCTGCCGCACGGACCGGGCTCCTGGCGCGCCTCCGCCTTCCCACGTTGACCCGACCAGCCTTCCCGCATTAGCCCCACCCCCGCTCGAAGCGCCGATAAAACAGCTGCTCAGAGCCGCTTTCGGACGCTGCGGAGTCGATCAAGCACGCAGTGAATTAGTTGGCGACGGCGCCTGCCCAGCTATATAGTCCACGTGGACTATACGATACGGAATGATCTAGCTGGAGTGAAACATGCCGCCCCGCATCCGGGCCGTGCTGACCCCGCTCGCGCTGATGGCGCTGGAGTTGCTGCACGAAGGACCGACGCATCCCTATGAGATGCACCAGATCATGCGCACCCGAGAGACCGGCCGGCTGGTCAAACTGGCCCCCGGCTCGCTCTACCACACGGTCGAGCGACTCGCCGAGCACGGACTGATCGAGGTCGTCGAGACCAGTCGGGAAGGCCGGCGGCCGGAACGCACCAGCTACCGGATCACCGACGCAGGCCGGGACGCGTTCGCCGAACGGCTGCGCGAGATCGTCGCCGAACCGGCCCAGGAGTTCCCGATCTATCACGTCGGGATCAGCATGCTGCACACCCTCGACCGCGACGACGCGCTCGTTCAACTGCACCGCAGGCAACTGGACCTCACCGGGCAGGTCGCCACCGCGAAGATCTATATCAAGGACCTGACCAGGCGAAACATCGACAAGATGTACTGGGTGGACGTCTATCTCAAGCTCGCCATGGCCGAGGCCGAGCTGACCTGGACCACGCAGTTGACCCGCCAGATCGAGGACGGCGAGCTGACCTGGCCGACCGGACCGGGGGCCGGGCAGGCGGTCGGCGAGGTGCTGCGCATCGTGCGCGACAACAACGACCGTCGGAGCGGGGCGTCGGCGAACGAAGAACCAGCGCACGACTCGGACGAGGGGGCGACGGGATGAACCGCAGAGCAGCCAACCCGTGGGTGGCGCTGTCCGCGCTGTGCATCGGGTTCTTCATGATCCTGTTGGACACCACCATCGTCAGCGTCGCGATCCCGACGATGATCACCGGTCTGCACGCCAGCCTCAACCAGGTGGTCTGGGTGACCAGCGGCTACCTGTTGGCCTTTGCCGTGCCGATGCTCGTGTCCGGCCGACTCGGCGACCGGATCGGCCGCAAGACGATGTTCCTCGGCGGCCTTGCCGTCTTCACCGGAGCCTCGCTGTGGTGCGCGTTGTCGGGCAACGCGGACATGCTGATCACCGCACGAGTGGTGCAGGGGCTCGGCGCCGCCGCGCTCACCCCGCAGACGATGGCCTTCATCACCAACATGTTCCCGCCGGACAAGCGTGGCGCGCCGCTGGGTGTGTGGGGCGGGGTCGCCGGCCTCGCCACCATTGCCGGACCGCTGCTCGGCGGGGTGCTCGTCGACAACTTCGGCTGGCAGTGGATCTTCATGGTGAACGTGCCGATCGGCGTTGTCGGTTTGCTGGCAACGATATTCTTCGTTCCCGGTGACCTGCCCAAGCACCGGCAGCGCTTCGATCTGATCGGCACCATACTGTCCGCGGCCGGCCTTTTCGCCGTCGTCTACGGCGTGCAGAACGGCCAGCAGGACAACTGGGGCCGGGCGATCGGGCCGGTCACCATCCCGGAACTCATCGGCGCGGGTGTCGTCATCCTGATCGGTTTCGTGTGGTGGCAACGGCGTGGCGCCCGGATCGGACACGATCCGCTGATGCCGCTGTCGTTGTTCGGACACCAGAATTTCGCCGCCGCCAATGTGGCGAACCTGACCATCGGCTTCGCGACGACCGGGATGTTCCTGCCGCTGATCATCTACATCCAGTCGGTACTGGGCTTCAGCCCGCTGATGTCCGGGGTGCTGACCGCGCCGATGTCGTTGCTGTCGGGCATTGTCGCGCCGTTCGCCGGCAAACTCTCCGACCGGATGAGCGGCAAGTACGTGTCCATGACCGGGTTCGCGGCCACCGCTGTCGGGATCGCGATCATCGCGGTGCAGGCCGGACAGCACACCAACCCATGGCTGCTCACTCCTGGCCTGCTGGTCTGCGGATTCGGTTTCGGCTGCGTGTTCTCGCCGCTGGCGAACCTGGCGACGGCCTCGGTTCCGCTGCCGCAGATGGGCGCGGCATCCGGGTTGTTCAACACCTTCCGGCAGGTCGGCGGGGTGTTGGGCAGTGCGGCGATCGGCGTGCTGTTGCAGGCGCGGTTGACCGTGTCGATGCATGCCGCAGCGGTGAGCAATGCGGCGGCGCTGCCGGCCCCGTACCGGCAGCAGTTCATCGCCGGTGTCGACGCCTCGGCGGCCTCGGCCTCCAACGGTGCCGGCAGCGCGGCCGGACACCTGACCGGCCTGCCGACGCAGCTGGCCGCGACCCTGGCGCGGCTGGGCACGGCCGCCTTCCACCAGGGCTTCACCGAGGCGGCGAAGGTGACGCTGGCACTGCCGGCCGTTGTGCTGGTGATCGGCGCGCTGGCCTGCCTCGCCATGACGAGGCAGCGACCCTCGGGCGCGCCGGAGCTGCCGGTCCCCGCCCCGACCGAACGGGTCACCGAACCGGTCTGACCGACGGCGGCAACTCCGGCCGACCGGCTCGCCGGGGGCACGGTCGGCCTTGCTGGATAGGGTCGGGGCGTGCGATTGGTACTAGCTTCCGCGTCCCCGGCCAGGCTGGCCGTACTGCGCGCGGCCGGAGTCGAGCCGGTGGTCGAAGTGTCCGGAGTGGACGAAGACGCGGTCGCGGCCGCGTTGACCGATCCGAGCCCCGCCGACCTGGTCGCCGCATTGGCCGAGGCCAAGGCGGCCGCCGTATTGCCCGCGATCGCCGGGGAGTACCCGGACGCGGTGGTGATCGGCTGCGATTCGATGCTGTCGATGACCGGCCCCGACGGCCCGGAGGTGGTGGGCAAACCGCACACCGAGCAGGTCGCGCGGACCCGTTGGGCGTCGATGGCGGGCTCGACCGCGGAACTGCTCACCGGCCATGCGGTGGTCCGCCTCGCGGACGGCGAGGTGGCCCGGCGAGCGGCCGGCGTGCAGGGCACCACGGTGCGTTTCGCGAGCCCGAGCGAGGCCGAACTGGCCGCGTACCTCGCCTCGGGTGAGCCGCTGGCGGTGGCCGGCGGGTTCACTCTCGACGGCCTCGGTGGCTGGTTCGTCGAGGGCGTCGACGGCGACCCGTCCAGTGTGATCGGCATCAGCCTGCCGTTGACCCGGCGACTGCTCGCCGAGGTCGGGATCAGCGTCGTGGACCTGTGGACCAAATCCTGATGCGCGGCGTGGTCAGCGGTGTGGTCAACAGGGGTGCAGGCTGTCGCGCGCGACGGAGACCGTCGGCCAGCCGGGCAGCCGGTCGAGCCTGCTGACGGACCTGCTGCAGCCGATCGACTGCCCGGTCACGGTGAACACCTCGACGTACACCGGAGACTGCGCGCACTGGGTGGTGAGGTCGGAATCACAGTCGGACTGCGCGGTGATGATCTCCGGTGGGGTGCTCGACCCGGTCAGGCCGAGGTAGCCGGCCGAGGAGAAGTAGGGCGCGTCCGCGCGCGACCAGTCGCCGCCCGTGTTGATGAACACCTCGCCCGCGGTGCCGTCCGGCGCGGTGCCGCTGACCAGGCAGGCGGAGGTCTGGCCGTCGACGCAGGTCAGCGACTGCGCGGTGAGGCTGGCGCCCAGGTTGCTGATCGTGGTCTCGAAGACGCTGTCCAGGCCCTGGCCGGTGCTGATCCGCACCCGACCGCTGGTGGCCGCCGAATTGGCCAGCAGTTGCACGGTGCTGCCGCTGACCGACCGGCTCGCCAGCAGCTGGCAGGGGCCGCTGTCGCACTGCAGGGTGGCGGCCAAGCCCGAGGAGACCGCCGGCCGGGCGGCGCCCGGCGAACCGGTGGCGGCGGGTGCGGCTGAGTGCGGGCGCAGCAGGACCGCGCCGGCCAGCGCGAGCACGGTGAGCCCGACCGCGACGCACACCGTCACGACTACCGGTCGTGACCCGCGACTACTGCCTGCCATTCAACCTCCTCACGACACGTGCGTACCACAGCGCCCGCGCCCGGCGCACGGGCAGCGAAGCACAGCTCACCCAAGAAACCCGCTGCTCGTCGAGCGGGGACCGAGGCCGGCAACGGCATTGGCAGGGCCTTGGCGCGGCTTCGGCACGGCCCTGGCGGCCGGTCGTGAGGTTGCTCTCGGTTTTCGGCCGAATGGACGGTCGGCAGTCGCGCAGTCCTTAAGGTTTCCTCCGGTCGGGTGGTCCGTAAACTGCCCGAGAAGTCCCACGTCGCCAGTGGCCGAGGTGGGGCGAGGAGCACACCATGGCCAGTGTCGGTCGTGTTGGACGAGGAGGTAGGCGTGCCCCAACTGCCGGATGTCGGGAACTCCGCACCGCTGCACAAGGTTCTGGTGGCCAACCGCGGTGAGATCGCCGTCCGGGTCATCCGGGCCTGCCGCGATGCCGGGCTGGCCAGCGTCGCCGTCTACGCCGATCCGGACCGGGACGCGCCGTTCGTCCGGCTCGCCGACGAGGCGTTCGCGCTCGGCGGCAACACCCCTGCCGAGAGCTACCTCGCCATCGACAAGATCCTCGACGCCGCGAAGCGGGCCGACGCCGACGCCGTGCATCCCGGCTACGGCTTCCTGTCCGAGAACGCCGACTTCGCGCAGGCCGTGATCGACGCGGGGCTGAACTGGGTCGGCCCCGGCCCGCAGGCCATCCGCGACCTCGGCGACAAGGTCACCGCCCGGCACATCGCGACCCGAGCAGGCGCCCCGCTGGTGCCCGGCACGAGCGAACCGGTGGCAGGGCCGGAGGAAATCCTGGCCTTCGCCGCCGAGCACGGTCTCCCGGTCGCCATCAAGGCCGCCTTCGGCGGCGGTGGGCGTGGCCTGAAGGTCGCGCGGACCACCGAGGAAATCCCGGAACTGTTCGAGTCCGCGGTCCGCGAGGCCGTCTCCGCGTTCGGGCGCGGAGAGTGTTTCGTCGAGCGCTACCTGGACAAACCGCGGCACGTCGAGGCCCAGGTGCTGGCCGACAAGTACGGCAACGTGATCGTCGTCGGCACCCGTGACTGCTCGTTGCAGCGCCGCCATCAGAAGCTGGTCGAGGAGGCGCCCGCGCCGTACCTCACCGACGCGCAGCGCGCCCAGATCCACTCCTCCGCCAAGGCGATCTGCAAGGAGGCCGGCTACTGCGGTGCCGGCACCGTCGAGTACCTCGTCGGCCTCGACGGCACCATCTCCTTCCTTGAGGTGAACACCCGACTACAGGTCGAGCACCCGGTCAGTGAGGAAACCTCCGGCCTCGACCTGGTCCGCGAGCAGTTCCGGATCGCGGCGGGCGAGAAGCTGCGCTTCACCGAGGACCCGACGCCACGCGGCCATTCGATCGAGTTCCGGATCAACGGCGAGGACGCCGGCCGCAACTTCCTGCCGGCCCCCGGCACCGTCACCAGGTTCGTCGCCCCGGACGGCCCCGGCGTGCGCACCGACTCGGGGGTCGAGTCCGGCAGCGTGATCGGCGGCGCGTTCGACTCGCTGCTGGCCAAGCTCATCGTCACCGGTGAGGACCGCGAGCAGGCGCTGGAACGCTCCCGGCGGGCACTGGCCGAGATGGTCGTCGAGGGTATGGCGACCGTGCTGCCCTTCCACCGCGCGGTCGTGCGCGACCCCGCGTTCGTCGGCGACGACAACGGTTTCACCGTGCACACCCGGTGGATCGAGACCGAGTTCGACAACACCATCCCGCCATTCACCGGTGGCGAGGAGGCCGGCGAGGACGCGCCCCGGCAGACCGTCGTCGTCGAGGTCGGTGGCCGGCGGCTGGAAGTGTCACTGCCCGGTGACCTGGCCTTCTCCGGTGGTGGCGGCTCCGCTGCTGCGACCGGCGCGGCCAAACCGCGCAAGCGCGGCGGCAGCAAGTCGGCGGCGGCGGTCTCCGGCGACGCCGTTGCCGCGCCGATGCAGGGCACCATCGTGAAGGTCGCCATCGAAGACGGTCAGCAGGTCGCCGCCGGTGATCTCGTGGTCGTGCTGGAGGCGATGAAGATGGAGAACCCGGTCAGCGCGCACAAGGCCGGCACCGTGACCGGTCTTGCCGTCTCCCCCGGTGACGCGGTCACCCAGGGCACCGTGCTGTTGGAGATCAAGGACTGACACCGGCCGTCCCAGCCAGCTGGGAATCTGGTCGACAACAGGTCGGATGTCACGGTCAGGGTCGCCGCCCTGCCCGTACCATCGTGGTGTGAGTGAGTTCCAGGACGCCGATCTGCGGATCGCCGACAGCGAGCGGGAAGCCGCACTGACCGTTCTCGGCGAGCACATGAGCGCCGGGCGACTGAACATCGACGAGTACGGCGAGCGCAGCGCTCAGGTGTCCACCGCGAAGACCCGTGGCGAGCTGCGCGCGCTGTTCTCCGACCTGCCCGCCCCACATCCCCAGTTCGGCACCGGTACGCCGACCTTCGGCGCCGCCGCGGCTCCTCCGGTACCCGATGCGCCGCCTCCTGGTCAGCAGCTCGCGGCGCCCAACCGGCGCCCGGCGAGCGCGGTACTGGCCGGCCTCGTCCCGGTCGCCGCGATCATCGCGGTCGGCCTGTTCCTCCTGACCCATTTCTGGTTCGTCTTCCTCATCCCGGCCGCGGTGGTGATCTTCGGCGGCGCCGCGGGAGGCGGCCGGCGTGGTGGCGGACGCCGCTACGGCTGGGACGACCGGCGCGACTTCCGCGACAGTCGACGCGATTTCCGGCGCGACCGCCGACGGGGCGGCCGCGGCTACGACGACGACTACTGATCGGCCCAGTGCCAGGCCATGGACCCGGTCGAGATCAACGCCGGCAGCTACTACCTGCGTCAACTCCGCGCCGATGACCTGATCGACGACAGGGAAACCTTGCGCGCCTTCGGTTTCGCCGATCCCGACGCGCACATCGCCGGCCGGAGCGCAGGCTGGCAGGCGGACACCGCCTACACCTGGGCGATCGCGGATCCGCCGACCGGAACCCTGCTCGGCGAGGTCGGCCTCGCCTCGGTCGACAGGGCGACCGGCCACGCCGAGGCGATCTGCTGGGTTGCCGTCGACCAGCGCGGTCACGGGATCGCCGGCACCGTGCTCGGTTCGGTCTTGCGCTTCGGCTTCGGCGCCCTCGACCTGCGCGCCGTCGACTACTCGCATCCACCCTCGGACACCGCCGCCGCCCGCGTCGCCGAAAAACTCGGCTGGCACCCTGTCGAACCGGCCGAGGCCCATCGGCCGACCGAAACCCACCCGACCGGCGCCCGACCGGTGGATACCGAGCCGACCGGCACCCGAACAGACGACGCTCCAACAGGCAGCGTCCGAACAGACGGCACGCGAACAGCTGCCGCTCTGACAGACTGCGCCCGAACTGACGGCGCCCGGCAAACCTGGCGAGCCACCGCCTGAGCTGGCCTTCCCGCTTTCCGGCCCGGCCGCCCGCCCCGGCCGTCCGCGCCTTCGCTACCGTAGCCGCCGTGCCGGGCACGGTGCTCAACCGCTTGATCGCCGCGACGGGAATCGCCGTCGTGGTCATCGTCGTGATCGCACTGACCGACACCCACCATCCGGTGAACACGGCAAGCACCCACCAACCCAAACTCAGCACGGTGATCCCGCCGCCCACGACGCCCCCGCCCTCGCTGATCGCGCGGCCCGGCGACATCCCGCTCGATCACGTCGACCCGTGCACCATCCTCACCTCGGCCCAGCGCAGGACACTGAGCCTCGACTCGACCCCGACGCCCTATGTCGACCCCGAGTTCGACCAGGCCAAAGCCTGCTCGATCCGCGGCCTGGAAAGCGGCACCGAGGCCAGGTTGGCGCTGGTCACCAGCATGGGCGTCGATGTCTGGCTCAGCGACACCGCACAGGTCGACGCGCAGGCGACAACCGCGAGCGGCTACCCGGCCCTCGTGGTGCGCACCCCCGGCCTCACGAGCATCTGCAACGTCGAGGTGGACGCTGCGGACAACGAGTTCCTCGACGTGATGCTCCGCGACGGCGGCAACAACCCGCCGATCCCCCAGGACGCCCTGTGTGACGGTGCGGAACAGGTCGCCGACGCCGCGGTGACCAGTCTCGTCGACAAGAAGTAGTCACCCCGCCCCGTCCGGCCGAATCCCGGCCACGGTGGGTAGCGACGATGCCGATGATTCGTCCACCCGAGGGTTGTTCACCGTGATCACACGACCCGGTCACGGTCGGTGGATACAGTGTGGTGGTCAAACCCTCGGTCGAGGGTGGTCGAACGCGGAGGTGATGGCGGTGCCGTTCAACCCGCAGTCCGGCGGAGCGAGCCGGGCTGGTCAGATACCCGACCCGCTGGGCTCGTCGAGCGGGGCGACGCTGCGGGTGGACCGCGATGCCGTTCCCACGCTGCGCAAGGTTTTCGACAAGGCGCTGTCCAAACTCGATGTGCAGATCGACCTGGCCATCACCGGCGTCCGGGTCGCCCCGTGGGCCGGTGACCCGGTCAGCGCGGACGCCGCGACCAGCTTCAACGACTACTCGGTGGACAGCCCGTCCTCGGCACTGAACTCGCTGCTCGCCTACCAGCAGCGGCTGAAGTCGGCCTCGGACGCGTTGAGCCAGGTCGCCACCGAGTACCAGATCGTGGAAACCGACAACACCGCATCGTTCAACGACGAAGAATGACGCGCTCGCCAAGGAAGGGACGCGCACGTTGGGTTCCAACGGCATGAACTCCGGCTCCGAGAACCGCTGGCAGGGTTACAGCCACCAGGAGCTGTACACCCAACTGCACGCGGGCCCCGGCGCCGGCGCGGCCGCCCCCGCCGCCGACACCTGGAACGGACTCTCGCAGGCGCTCGACGAGTTGCAGCAGGACATCAGCAGCGGCGTCAGCACCTCCGGCGCCACCTGGACCGGCGCCGCCGCGGACAGCGCGCGCGACGCACTCGGCCCGCTCGGCGACTGGGCGCAGCAGGCCGCGACCGCCGCGGACATGATGCGGATCAGCACCGAACTCCAGGGCAGCCTGCTCGCCAAGGCGCGGGCCGACATGCCGGCCCCGGTCCCGGTCACCGCTGAGCAGCCCAACGGCCTTGTCACCGTGTTGCAGCACCTGATCGGCGAGCAGACCGACCACGAGATCCAGGAGGCGGCCAGCAACGCCGCCGAGCAGAAGGCCTTCCAGGTGATGGCCGAGTACGAATCGGGCACCAACGACAACACCAACACTCTCGGCGATTTCGGCCAACCGCCGCAGCTGATCGTGGACAGTTCCCCGGTCGCGATGAGTGCCGCCGTCCGATCCGAACTCGACTTCTCGGCCCGGTCGAGGAGCGCACGCGGCACCACCACCGACCGCACCCGCCGCGCTGCCGACTCCTCGGAGTCGTCGAGGTCGTCGGGGTCCTCGCGCCCATCCCGGTCCTCGTCCCCATCATCAACCTCGGATCCGGATTCGGATTCGGCCGACGCAGTCATCCCGGAACAGCACCGCACCGGCCGCGACGACAATTCCGATCACACGGCGGTATCCCGCTCGGTCATCACCGAAAGCCCCTCGTCATGACTGTCAATTTTGGTGATCACCCAAGCCGAACCCCGCTGACCACGCTGAGATGACGGCGCCGGGATGAGCGCTCACTGGAACCCGGCCACCGACCGGACAACGCCACCGGCCGCGTTCGGTCTGACCGACGAGCAGGCGACCGAACCGCTGAGCATTACCCGACTCGAGTTCGACGTCCTCTGGGAAACCCTCGGCCTTGGCGAAATGCCGCTCGTGCTCAAGGTCCCCTCGCCGGGCAGGACGCACGCCGAACGTCGCCAGCTGACCGAAAATGCCTGGCACGCAATGGAAACCCGCGGTCTCGGCCGAGGCAGCGCCGAATACGACCGGCTCGTCGGACTGGTCCGCCTGCTGGCACGGCCGGAACGCGAGATCGACGGCCGACTATGGTTCGGCCGGCGGATCGGCAATCTGCGTGCCCTGGTGGCGGCAAGCGGTTCGGATGCCGCGCTGGCCACCCTCGACCCGGCCGGCTTCACCCTCCGGGAGGCGGCAGCGACCGGTCTGGCCCGCGAAGCACTGACCGCGCTGCCCGCATCGGCCGCCGGTTCGGGCGAATCGGTGACCGTGCCGAGCCGACATCTGGAAGCCGCCGCGGCCTCGGCCAGCACGCCCGTCGAATTCGAAACCGCGCTACGCAACGGAGGCGTCCGCCCCCGCGACGCCGCGACCCTGGCCGCGATGATGATGCGCATCCGCCGGCACGGCCAGTTCGGCGTGGCAACGCGCGACCGCTGGGGCCACCGAGTCCGCGCGCCGCGAGTACTGAGCGTCTTCGACACCCGCGAAGGCCGCTACCTCCAGACCCGCACCACCGACCCGAACACCGAACCATGGACAACGGTCTCACCCGCCGACCCTCGACTACTCCTACACCAACTGGACGACCTCCTCAACGATCAGCCGCACTGACGACAACCTCGACGACAATTCCCACGCCACCCCTTTAATATCATTCCTCGCCCACCGAAAACCCACGTTATCCACAGCCACCCCCTTCATCCACAACCCACCATTTCTCATTTCCCCGCCCACAAACTCCCCGGTAGGCGGGGCGCCGCCCGACAGTTGCCGGTTTGTATACCTAGTGTTATCTGATCCTCCGGGTGATCGCATCGGCTTTGCCGCCATATTCTGCTCAACCACAGGACCGAGGCAGGCCACTACAGCCCGCCACAGCCTGGTTCACCACGAGAAGCCAGCTAGCAATGTTTGAGCACGTCGGAGACACTCGTACCGCACGTGCCGCACCCAAACCGAGCAGGCTGGCCTGGAAGTTCGTGGTCAGCGCCGAACACTCTGGGATGTCGTTGCTGAGCACTCTTACGATGGAGTTATGCCCACCACGCGCACGGTGCACATTCCTTACACCCTCGAACAGGACGAGGACGGTGTGTGGTGTGCTCACGCGCAGCTGCAACCCCATGTCGGCGCACATGGCGATGGCGCTACTCCGGACGACGCCGTTGCGGACCTCCGTGAGGCTCTGAGCGGGCTGATCGCTGAGTTCGGCGTGCCGCAAGAGCTGACCCTCACGCTGGACGTCACCTGATGCCGCCTGTCCCCACTGTGCGGGGAGGCCAGGTCGTCAAGGCGTTGGAGAGAGCGGGCTTCAAGGTCGCGCGCATCGCCGGTAGCCATCACATCATGCGCCACCCCGACGGACGCGGTACCACGGTGCCGGTCCACCCCGGCCACTACATGGCAAAGGCACGCTACGCGGCATCCTCGCCGATGTAGGTATGAGCGTCGACGAACTTCGCGACCGCCTCTGAGCGGTCATGCAATGCCGGCCAAAGGCGCACCGTCAGGTTCCGTGCCGAGGGGTGCGGTCAGGTGGTGGATCGCGCCAGGGCTCCCGCCGGCTCAGATCGGCGGTCTCAGATCGTTCGAGCATGCCGGCTACCCACGCCGCAGGCCGGCCTGGCAGGAGGCCGGTCGTCGGAGAGGCGGCGGGTTATTCGGCGGTGGTCTGCTCGGCTGCCAAGCGTTCTCGGGCCTCCGGGGCCTGGTGGCGGCTGGCGTCGGCGGACTGGTCGTCGGGCTGGGTCTGCGAATCGCGTTCCGCCTGCACCCTGGCCTGGTAGGTCTGCACCTCGCGGGTGATGGTCGCCTTCGTCCAGCCGAGGACACCACCCATCAGGCCGGCGACCTGCTCGGCACAGTCGACGCCGCGGTGCGGGTACTCGATGGAGATCCGAAGCCGGCGGGTGAGCAGGTCGTCCAGGTGCAGCGCACCCTCGTGGCTGGCCCCGTAGACGACCTCGACCTGTAGGTAGTCCGGCGCGGCCGGCAGCGGCTTGAGCAGTTCCGGGTCGGCCTCGGCCAGCGCGAGCACCTCGTGGATCAGCGAACCGTACCGGTCGAGCAGGTGCCTGATCCGGTACGGATGCAGGCCGTACCTGGCGCCGAGCTGGTCGGCCTGGTTGACCAGGGCGTGATAACCGTCGGCACCCAGCAGCGGAACCTGGTCGGTGATGGAAGGCTGCAACCGACCGGAAAGATCGACACCGGCCGCGTCGACCGCGTCGGCGGCCATCACCCGGTAGGTCGTGTACTTGCCGCCCGCGATCGCGACAAGGCCGGGCGCGACCCTGGCGACCGCGTGCTCGCGGGACAGCTTGGAGGTCTCCTCGCTCTCCCCGGCGAGCAACGGCCGCAGCCCGGCGTAGACGCCCTGGATGTCCTCGTGCGTGAGCGGGGTCGCGAGGACCGAGTTAACGTGATCGAGGATGTAGTCGATGTCGTTCTTGGTGGCCGCCGGGTGGGCGAGATCGAGGTGCCAGTCGGTGTCGGTGGTGCCGATGATCCAGTGGTTGCGCCACGGGATCACGAACAGCACGGATTTCTCGGTACGCAGGATCAGCCCGGACTCGGCGACGATCCGGTCCCTCGGCACGACGATGTGCACGCCCTTGCTGGCGCGCACCCGGAACCGGCCACGGCTGCCGGACAGGTGTTGCAGGTCGTCGGTCCACACCCCGGTGCAGTTGACGACGACACCGGCCGACACATCGGTTTCCGCGCCGGTCTCCACATCGCGCACGCGCACACCGGAAACCCGGTCGGCCTCCTTGAGGAAGCCGATCACCTGCGTCGAGGTGCGCACCACCGCGCCGTAGTGTGCTGCGGTCCTGCCGACGGTGAGAGTGTGCCGGGCGTCATCGGACTGCGCGTCGAAATACCGCACCCCGCCGATCAGCGCGCCGCGCTTGAGAGCCGGGAACATCCGCAGCGCCCCGGCCCTGCTCAGGTGTTTCTGGCCGGGTACCGAACGGGCGCCGCCCATCCGGTCGTAGAGCACGAGACCGGCCGCGGTGTAGGGCCGTTCCCACAGTCGGTGTGTGAGCGGATAGAGGAAGCTGACCGGCTTCACCAGATGTGGCGCAAGCCTCGTGAGCATCAGCTCACGTTCCCGCAGCGCCTCCCGCACGAGCCCGAACTCCAGTTGTTCGAGATATCGCAATCCGCCGTGGAAAAGTTTGCTGGAGCGGCTCGATGTACCGGAGGCGAGGTCGCGGGCTTCCACGAGCGCGACCCGCAGGCCACGGGTTGCCGCGTCGAGTGCGGTACCAACGCCGACCACGCCACCACCGATGACGACCAGGTCGAACTGCTCGTTTCCCAGCCGTTCCCACGACTGGGCCCGCTCGACGACGCCGAAACGGCTACCGAACGACTGTGCGTCCGGCGTTGCGACTGGTTTGCGGCTGGCCACCGAACCTGCCCCTCTTTGATCGGATACTGCCTCACCCAGTTGTGCGAACTACCGCGCCCACGCTACCCGGAAAACGGGCGAGTCAGGCAGTGAGCGCGCCGGTGTACTCCGATCGCGCTAGGGACTGCCGCCGTGCCCTGCTTCGTCTCAAGTCGAACGTGGACATTGGCTACGCGGGCAAGTAGCGTCCGAGATCACTCCGGGTTGGCGACGTGGCCAGGCCCACGGTTCACGTGGCCAGCGCCACGACTCCGCCTGCCCACCGCGATTGTCGACGCCGACGTTGGTGCCAGGAGGTTGGGTTGTAGATGAGCCCTTGGATGATCATTGTCTGGGAGTTGCTCGGCACTGCCGTGCTGATTTTGCTCGGTGCCGGCGTGGTTGCCAACAACGTGCTGCGCAAGACCTACGGCAACAACGCCGGCACGCTGTTCGTCACCATCGGCTGGGGTTTCGCGGTGTTCGCCGGGGCGAGCATCGCCGACAAGACCGGCGCGAACCTCAACCCAGCGGTGACCTTCGGGTTGGCTCTGGCGAAGAAACTGGCCTGGAGCAAGGTCCCCTACTACCTGATCGGCGAGATGGCCGGCGCGATCATCGGCGCCATCCTGTGCTGGGCGGTCTACAAGCTGCAGTTCGACGCGCACGACGAGCCGGAGAACACCCTCGGCATCTTCTCCACCATTCCCACGATCCCGAACAAGTTCTGGAACATGGTCACCGAGATCATCGCCACCTTCGTGCTGGTGTTCTGGATTCTGGAGAGCCCGGCCGCGAAAGCCGCGACGTCCGGTGTGCCGAACTTCGGCAACTCCGCGCTCGGCTACGCGGGCGTCGCGTTCGTGGTGCTGGTGATCGGCAACTCGCTCGGTGGCCCGACCGGATATGCCATCAACCCGGCACGCGACCTCGGCCCCCGGATCGCCTACGCCTGGATCCTGCCGATCAAGGGCAAGGGCAGCGCCCAGTGGGGCTACGCCTGGGTGCCGATCGTCGGACCGCTGATCGGCGGCGGGCTCTCCGGCCTGCTGTACCACGCCCTGCCGCACTGAGCAAAGAACTCGCGCCGTCCGACCCGACCAGAAACCGCAAGAATATGCGGTGCCGTGCGCGCCGTGTGAGAAGGGAGCTTCCGCGATGACCGAGTACGTCGCCGCGATCGACCAGGGCACCACCTCCACCCGGTGCATGGTCTTCGACCACTCAGGGCATGTCGTTTCCGTCGACCAGACCGAACACGAACAGATCTTCCCGAAGGCCGGTTGGGTCGAGCACAACGGCGAGGAGATCTGGGGCAACACCCGCCAGGTCGCCGCTGGCGCGCTGGCCAAAGCTGATCTGAAGGCCAGCGAGATCGTCGCCGTCGGCATCACCAACCAGCGGGAAACCGCCATGGTCTGGGACCGCAAGACCGGAAAACCGGTGTACAACGCCATTGTCTGGCAGGACACTCGCACCGACCGGATCTGCGCGGAACTCGGCGCGCTCGGCGGCGGGCAGGAGCGCTACCGTGCCAGGACCGGCCTCCCCCTGGCCACCTACTTCTCCGGCCCGAAGATCCGCTGGGTACTGGACAATGTGGACGGTGCGCGAGCCAAGGCGGAAGCGGGCGACCTGCTGTTCGGCAACATGGACACCTGGACGCTGTGGAACATGACCGGCGGCCCGGACGGCGGCGTGCACGCCACCGACCCGACGAACGCCTCCCGCACCCTGCTGATGAACCTGGAAACGCTGTCCTGGGACGAGGACATCGCGCGGGAAATGGGCGTACCGGTGCGGATGTTGCCGGAGATCCGGTCCTCCTCGGAGGAGTACGGCAAGGTGCGGGAGCGCGGCGCACTGGCCGGGGTACCCATCGCCGGCATCCTCGGTGACCAGCAGGCGGCCACCTTCGGGCAGGCCTGCCTTTCGCCGGGGGAAGCGAAGAACACCTACGGCACCGGCAACTTCGTACTGCTCAACACCGGCACCGAGCGGGTGATGAGCGAGAACGGGCTGCTGACCACGGTCTGCTACAAGATCGGCACGAACGACACGGTGTACGCGCTGGAAGGCTCGATCGCGGTCACCGGCTCGCTGGTGCAGTGGATGCGGGACAACCTCGGCATGATCACCAGTGCCCCGGAGATCGAGGAGCACGCGCGGACCGTCGAGGACAACGGCGGCTGCTACTTCGTGCCCGCCTTCTCCGGCCTGTTCGCGCCGTACTGGCGCTCGGACGCGCGGGGCGCGATCGTCGGACTGACCCGGTATGTCAACAAGGGACACCTGGCCAGGGCCGTGCTGGAGGCGACGGCGTTCCAGTCCCGTGAGGTGATCGACGCGATGAACGCCGACTCCGGCGTGCCGTTGACCTCGCTGAAGGTCGACGGCGGGATGACCGGCAACGAGCTGCTCATGCAGTTCCAGGCCGACATCCTCGACGTGCCGGTGATCCGCCCGGTGGTCGCGGAGACCACCGCGCTCGGCGCCGCCTACGCGGCCGGCCTGGCCACCGGGTTCTGGAGCGGCGAGGACGACATCAGGGCCAACTGGGCCAAGGACAAGCAGTGGGACCCGGCCATGGACAGCCAGACGCGGGACCGGGAGTACCGCAACTGGCGCAAGGCGGTCACCAAGACCTTCGACTGGGTCGAGTCCGACGACTGAACGAACCCGAAACCCGAACAGGAGAGGAAAGCCGGCGGCCGTTGTCGGCGAAATCGATATGCGGCCGCCGGCTTCCCTCTTCTTCTGTCCACATAGGACTTTCAGGTAGTGGACCTGGGCTGCGTTGCGTTGCGGTTCGGTGATCGACTTCAGTCGAGGTCGTCGTGGCGCATCAGCTGTCGCCCGGCTTCGGTGATGGAGCCGGACAGCGAGGGATACACCGAGAAGGTCAGCGCGAGGTGCTCGACGGTCAGCTGGTTCTGCACGGCCAGCGCGATGGGCAGGATCAGCTCGCTCGCGTTCGGCGCGACAACGACACCGCCGATCACCACGCCGGTCGCCGGCCGGCAGAACAGCTTCACGAAACCGCGGTGCAGGCCCTCCATCTTGGCCCGTGCATTGGTCGCCAACGGCAGCATGACCGTCCGCGCGGGCACCTCGCCGGTGTCGATCGCGCGCTGGCTGATGCCGACGTTCGCGATCTCCGGATGGGTGAACACGTTCGCCGCGACCGTCTTGAGCTTGATCGGGGTGACGCCTTCGCCGAGTGCGTGCCACATCGCGATCCGGCCCTGCATCTGCGCGACCGAGGCGAGCATCAGCACACCGGTGCAGTCGCCGGCCGCGTAGATGCCCGACACGCTGGTCCGGGAGACCCGGTCGACCGAGATGAACCCGCCGGGGCCGGGCTCGATGCCAACGGCGTCCAGGCCGATGTCCTGGGTGTTGGGCACCGAGCCGACGGTCATCAGCGCATGGCTGGCCTCGATCTGCCGGCCGTCCCGCAGGTGCACGACAACCCCGTCCTCGACCCGCTCGACCCGTTCCGCGCGGGCGTGCTTGACCAGCGTCAGGCCGCGCTCGTCGAACACGTCCTCCAGCACGGCGGCCGCGTCCGCGTCCTCGTGCGGCAGCACCCGGTCCCGGCTGGAGACGAGCGTCACCTCGACGCCCATCTCGGTGTACGCGGAGGCGAACTCGGCACCGGTGACACCCGATCCGATCACCACCAGGTGCTCGGGAAGTTCGGGCAGGTCGTAGATCTCCCGCCAGGTCAGAATGCGCTCACCGTCCGGTTCGGAACCGGGCAGCACGCGAGGGGTCGCCCCGGTCGCGATCAGCACCGCGTCGGCTTCGAGGGTCTGCTGGTCACCCTCGCTGTTGGTCACGGTGACCCGGTGCCGGGCGAGACCGGGGGCGTCGTCGGTCAGCCGGGCGGTGCCGGTGATCAGCTTCACGCCCTCCCGCTGGACGCGTTCGCGCACGTCAGCCGACTGGGCGAGGGCAAGGCCCTTCACCCGGCCGTGCACGGTCGGCACATCGACCTCGGCCTGCGAGGTGCCGGTGCGGATACCCAGCTCGTCGGCGGCGCGGAAGGCCGAGCGCGCGCCCGCCGAGGCGATGAACGTCTTGGACGGGACGCAGTCGTAGAGCACGCAGGCACCACCGAGCCCGGCCGGCTCCGCGACCGTCACTTCGGCGCCGTGCTGGGCGGCGACCAGCGCCGCCTCATACCCGGCGGGGCCACCCCCCATGATGACGATGCGCGTCACGAAGCCTCCTCCTTACCGTGCTGACTGTTGCCCTGCTGCTGCCGTACTGCCTGGTCGGGGCACGATCGCGGCTGCCCGATATCGACCCCGATCCGCCGATCCCGACGCCGATCGCGCTGCCACCGTACGCGGCGCGGATGGCCGAGGTTCACCGGACAGGCTCACTTGACGCCTGCGTCGCACCGAGTGATCCGGCAAGTCGCTAGGCTGTCGGTCGTGCCGCTCTACGCCGCGTACGGGTCCAACATGGACCCGGCCCAGATGATGCAGCGGGCCCCGCACTCGCCGATGGCGGGTAGCGGCTGGCTCGTCGGCTGGCGACTGACCTTCGGAGCCGAGGATCTGACTTGGGAAGGCGCGCTGGCGACCATCGTCGAGGACCCTGATTCGCAGGTGTTCGCGGTGCTCTACGACGTGCTGCCCGAGGACGAGGCCAGCATGGACAGTTGGGAAGGCTCCGAACTCGGCCTGCACAAGAAGATCAGGTTGCGGGTGCAGACCATGGAGGGCGGCGTCCTCGCCTGGCTGTATGTGCTGGACGCCTATGAGGGTGGCCTGCCCTCTGCCCGGTATCTCGGCGTCATGGCCGATGCCGCCGAGGCCGCTGGCGCCCCCGCCGACTACGTCGCCGACCTCCGTGAGCGTCCCTGCGGCGGCATCGGTCCCTGATCTCCGCGCCGCTGCCGCCCGCACGCCTTTCGTCCTTCGCGCCTTCCCAGCTCTGTCCTGCGTGCCTCCTGTCACTTCGCACGCGGCGGGCCGTTGCTCCTCGGCTCGTTCTGCCATCGCGCTCCCTTCTGTCTTTGCCCGGTTTCGTTGAGTATGTGCTGGTCAGGCGGCTAGTCGACGGTCGGCCAGTACCTCCTTCAGGTGGGTTGCGAGCGCGGTGGGGTGGTGCAGGTCGGCCGGCCCGGCCCGCAGTACCAGCCAGCCACGGCTGCGTAGGTCGGCAGCGCGGGATCGGGCCGCGTCGAGCCGGAGATCGTTGCCACCGCAGGCACGGTCGGCAGGGTCGGTGCCGTTGCGAACGCTGTCGTGGTTGTGGTCGTGGTTGCTGTCCTGTTCGTAGTCGAGGCCGATGCGGTGCTCCGGCCAGGCGAAGTGCAGCCGACGGATCAGGCGGCCCGCGCCGTCGTGGACGGGGTGTTGGCAGCGTGGGACGGGTAGGCCGGACTCCACCAGGACCAGTAGGACCGCGCTCTGGGCCGGCGACTCGGGCAGACCGGTGGCCAGGCCGAGCAGGTCGACGGCCTGGCGGGTGCCGCGTTGGTCAGGGTCGGCGGCCAGTAGCTGGGCCACCTCCTCGCGGAACTCCGGCCGCGCCGGCTCGGGCAGGCCGCGCAGCACCTCGTCGGCGCAGGCCAGGGCGCCGCGACGGGAGGCGCTACGCAGCACATCGGCCAACATGGGCGCGCGGCGCAGCACGCGAAGACCGTCCCGATGGACGACGTGGGATTCGTCGACCGGGCCTTGGTGGACGATCATGCCGGCCCTGGATCTGACGCGGCGCTGATACGGCACCCTGATGTGTACCGGGTAGCCGCTGACCGAGGTGCAGCCGTGCAGGACGGCCGCGCTGGAGCGGACCAGCACGCTGTCCGGACCGGCCAGTAATGCCGCTGCCGCGGCGCGGGTGCGGATGTCCTCCGCGCGGTCGGCGGCGAGGAGGACACCTCGGCCGAAGCCGATGAGTTGGCCGTTGTCCACGGCGGTGCGTAGGCCGTGAACGCCGAGTGCGGCGCGGGCCTCGTGGTGGGTGTAGGCGCCATGGAGGCCGCCGGTCAGCTGTGTCATATCGCAAGCGTGCAGCGATGAACCGATGCTGACCAGCGGTCATTGCCCAACTGTGGACAACGTGATCAGCTGTGGACAACTCGTGAGTTCGAGTTGACACGAGGGTCCCGGCGTGTCGTCCGTTCCGGTCGGCCGGAACGGACGACCGGGCAGCGGTGTCGGCAACCGGAGAAGCAACCGGGAGAAGCAGCTGGGGAGAGGGCAGCGCCAGGTCAGGCGAGGGTGGCCAGCGCGGTGTGCACGAAGACGCGGACGGCGACCGGGAGGGCTCGTTCGTCGGCGACGAAGGTGGGGCGGTGGATGTCGCCGGTCGGGCCGTCACCGGGCCAGACGCCGAGGCGGGCGAAGGAACCGGGCACGTTCTCCAGGTACCAGCCGAAGTCGTCGCCGCCGGAGGACTGCGGTGCGCCGACCAGAGCGCCGTCACCGAGGGCGGCCCTGGTGCCGATCTGCAGCAGCTCGGTGGTCTCCTCGTCGTTGACGACCGGGGCCACGCCGCGTCGGTGTTGCAGGTCGAAGCCGACACCGGTGGGCAGCAGCAGCGAGCCGACCAGGCCGGCGACCAGCGGTTCGAGTTCGGCCCAGGTGTCCCGGTCGCCGGTGCGCAGGGTGCCGCGCAGCACGCCGTCCTGCGGGACCGCGTTGGCGGCCTCGCCGGCATGCACCGCGCCCCACACCAGCACCGTGCCCGATCGCGGGTCGACGCGGCGGGACAGCAGGGTGGGCAGGCCGGTGATGACGGTGCCGAGCGCGTGCACAAGATCGGCGGTCAGGTGCGGACGGGAGGTATGGCCGCCTGGTGAGGTCAGCCGCAGCTCCAGCATGTCCGCTGCTGCGGTGATCGGGCCGACCCTGGTGCCGATCTTGCCGACCTGGATCTGCGGATTGCAGTGCAGCGCGAAAATCCGCTCGACACCGTCGAGGCCACCGGCGGCGATCACGTCCAGCGCACCGCCGGGCATGACCTCCTCGGCGGGCTGGAAGATCAGCCGGACCCGGCCGGGCAGCTTCGGCGCTGCGGCCAGCGCCAGGCCTGCGCCGAGCAGCGCGGCGGTGTGCATGTCGTGGCCACAGGCGTGGCAGACACCATCCACGGTGGACCGGAAGTCGAGGCCGGTGGCTTCGGCCAGCGGCAGGGCGTCGATGTCGGCCCGCAGCGCTACGCAGGCACCGCCGGTGCCCACATCACAGATGAGGCCGGTGCCGCCGGGCAGGATTCGCGGTTGCAGGCCTGCCGAGCGCAGAATCCGGGCCACCAGGGCGGTGGTGCCGAACTCCTGCCGGGACAGCTCGGGGTTCGCGTGGATGTGTCGGCGCCAGGCCAGCAGGTCGACCAGGTTCTCGCCCAGCCAGCCATCCAACCAGGACGGTCCACGACCGGCACCGAAATCATGCACGGGAGCCATACTGACCCCGGTTTCGGTGAGCAGCATGTCACGCTCCCGCAGGTCCTTGGCTCCTTCGTAGCGGTCACGGGAGTCCACCACGGTCACGCTGTTCCTCCTCGCCGACGCAATGGGCAGCCATACACGAGAACAACAAGCCAGCCACGCCAACTGATTCGGATGGGCAGACTGGTCGCCTTGGCCACCAAAACTGGGGTACCCATCCGATTTCATCTTGCACGATGCATGAAACGCTGCTGTCGGCTTCGGCCGGTTACGAGGTCGCCGGTCGGGTCGCTGCGCTGAGCGGTGGGCGAAGATTCTGCCGAGCTGTATGGATGCTGCCGGAGAAACCGGTGTGATCGGCCGTCCTGGTGGGATCAGCTCTTGGCGTTCTGCAGGTTCTTCAGCTTCCTGGCATGGCGGTTACGCATACGTCGACCGAAGTAGACGATTACCAGGAGTATGACGGCGGCTACGCCCACGGCGAGTTTGTGCTTGGCAGTGGCCGTGTCGGCGTTCGCGACCTGCTGGTTGAAGTTCGGCGCCGGCGTGGTGGTCACCGGATCGGCCTGTCCGAGCGGGGCATGTGCCGAGGAGTCGATGCGCGGACTTGAGACCAGTTCGGCAGACGGTAGCTGCAGCGCGGCGACCGGACCGGACGCTGCGGCGGCGTGGTCCGCCGCCGAGGCCGGGCCGGCGAACAGGCCGAGGGCAATGAGAGCGAACACCACCGCGACCAATGGCCGAAACGCCGTGCGCAGGTGTGTCACCCTAGCCTCCCTTACCGATCCGTTGCCGTACCGGAAAACCGATCCGCCTATCACTCAGTGTGCCCCAAATAACCCGATCGTAGTCACCCTACTTGGGAGATCAGGATAATGATCAAGACGCTCTGCTAGCAAGACCGGCCGAATGCCGGCAATTGCCCAGATGGCGGGCCACACCATCGGGTCAGGTGGAGTATTGACAGCGGGCACCACACCGCCGCGCGAAATTCACTGAGCCGAAACCCAGGAAACCTCAAGGCCCTGCCGAGTCGAACGGCCCAGGCGCTGGTCAGCGGTGCTTGGTGAAGGCGTCCAGGATGCGGCCGGCGGCCAGGGTCGCGGTGATCTCGCCGGCTCGCAGCTTCGCCTCGATCTCCGGCACGACGGCTCGCACGGCCGGGGCGGCATGCAGGTCGGCCAGCAGGGTGTCGCGGACCATCGACCAGGCCCAGTCGACCTGTTGACGGCTGCGCTTCGCGTCGAACTCGCCGGCCGCGCGCAGGGCGTCGCGGTGCGCCCGCACCTTCGCCCAGACCTCGTCGAGGCCGGCGCCGGTGAGTCCGCTACAGGTCAGCACGGGTGTGCGCCAGGAGGAGGAGTCGGCGGCGGGGAGCATGCGCAGCGCGCCGGCCAGTTCGCGGGCGGCGCGGCCCGCTTCGCGTTCGTGGTCGCCGTCGGCCTTGTTGACCGCGATGACGTCGGCGATTTCGAGAACGCCCTTCTTGATCCCCTGCAACGCATCACCCGTACGGGCGAGGGTGAGGAACAGGAAGCTGTCGACCATGTTGGCCACGGCGACCTCGGACTGGCCCACGCCGACGGTCTCGACCAGCACCGTGTCGTAGCCTGCGGCCTCCATCAGAACGATGGTTTCCCTGGTCGCCCTTGCCACGCCGCCGAGGGTGCCGGAGGTGGGGGACGGGCGGACGAAAGCGGCCGGGTCGACGGCGAGACGGTTCATCCTGGTCTTGTCACCGAGGATGCTGCCACCCGTTCGGGTGGAGGACGGGTCGACGGCCAGCACCGCGACCCGGTGCCCGGCCGAGGTGAGGCTGGTGCCGAGCGCGTCGATGAATGTCGACTTGCCGACTCCGGGGACGCCGGTGATGCCGACCCGGTGCGCGCCGCCGGCTTCGGGCAGCAGCTCCAGCAGCAGTTCCTGGGCCCGGTCCCGATGCTCGGCGAGGTTGGACTCGACCAGGGTGATGGCCCTGGCCAGCAGCGCCCGGTCCCCGGCGCGCACCCCGGCCGCGTAGGCCGCGACGTCGATCTTCCTCGGCATGCTGCTGTCGGCCTGGTCAGTCGTTACCGGAGTGGCCGTGTCGGGCGGCCAGTTCGCCGAGCAGGTCGATGGCGGCATCGGCGATGACCGTGCCGGGCCCGAAGATCGCGCTCGCGCCAGCCTCCCGCAGCGCGTCGAAGTCCTGCGGCGGGATGACGCCGCCGACCACGATCATGATGTCGGAGCGGTCCAGTTCGGCGAGTTCGGCGCGCAGCGCGGGCACCAGGGTGAGGTGGCCGGCGGCCAGTGAGTTGACCCCGACGACGTGCACGTCGGCCTCGACGGCCTGCCGGGCGACCTCGGCCGGGGTCGCGAACAGCGGCCCGACGTCGACGTCGAAGCCGAGGTCAGCGAAGGCGGTCGCGATGACCTTCTGGCCACGGTCGTGGCCGTCCTGGCCCATCTTGGCCACCAGGATGCGGGGCTGCCGGCCTTCCTCCTCGGCGAACTCGACGACCAGTTCCCTGGCGCGCTCCACGTTCGGCGACTCGCCGACCTCCTGCCGGTACACCCCGGAGATGGTACGGATCTGGCCGGAATGCCGGCCCCAGGCCTGTTCCAGCGCGGCGGAGATCTCGCCGACGGTGGCCTTGGCGCGGGCCGCGTCGACGGCCAACGCCAGCAGGTTGTTCGACAGATCGGTCGTGGGGGTGGCCGTCGCGGCGGCGGTCAACGCGCGCAGGGCGTCCTCACAGGCGGCGGAGTCGCGTTCGGCGCGCAGCTTCCGCAGTTTCGCGATCTGCTGGGCGCGGACGTCGGCGTTGTCGACACTGCGCACGTCGATCTGCTCGTCACCGGCCGGGTCGGAGATGCGGTAGCGGTTGACGCCGATGACCGGTTGCCGGCCGGAGTCGATGCGGGCCTGGGTGCGGGCCGCGGCCTCTTCGATGCGCAGTTTCGGGATGCCCGCGTCGATCGCCTTTGCCATGCCGCCGGCCGCTTCGACCTCGGCGATGTGCCCCCAGGCCTTGGCGGCGAGTTCGTAGGTGAGGCGTTCGACGAAAGCGCTGCCACCCCAGGGATCGATCACCTTGGTGGTGCCGGATTCCTGCTGTAGCAGCAGCTGCGTGTTGCGGGCGATGCGCGCGGAGAAGTCGGTGGGCAGCGCGAGTGCCTCGTCCAACGCGTTGGTGTGCAAGGACTGCGTGTGGCCCTGGGTCGCGGCCATCGCCTCGATGCAGGTGCGGATCACGTTGTTGTAGACGTCCTGCGCGGTCAGCGACCAGCCGGAGGTCTGGCAGTGCGTGCGCAGCGACAGCGACTTGGCGTTCTTGGGCTCGAACTGGTTGACCAGCTTCGCCCAGAGCAGCCGCGCGGCGCGGAGTTTGGCGACCTCCATGAAGAAGTTCATCCCGATCGCCCAGAAGAACGACAGCCTCGGCGCGAAGATGTCGACATCGAGTCCGCCGTCGATGCCGGCGCGCAGGTATTCGACGCCGTCGGCGAGGGTGTAGGCGAGTTCGAGGTCGGCGGTGGCGCCGGCTTCCTGCATGTGATAGCCGGAGATGGAGATCGAGTTGAACTTCGGCATCTTCGCCGAGGTGTAGGCGAAGATATCGGAGATGATCCGCATCGACGGCTGCGGCGGATAGATGTAGGTGTTGCGGACCATGAACTCCTTGAGGATGTCGTTCTGGATGGTGCCGGCGAGCTTCTCCGGCGAAACACCCTGTTCCTCGGCCGCGACGACATACAGCGCCATGACGGGCAGCACCGCGCCGTTCATGGTCATCGAGACGCTCATCTTGTCCAGCGGAATACCGTCGAACAGTTGGCGCATATCGTAGATCGAGTCGATCGCCACCCCGGCCATGCCGACGTCACCGGCGACCCGAGGGTGGTCGGAGTCGTAGCCCCGGTGGGTGGCGAGGTCGAAGGCGACGGAGAGTCCCTTCTGGCCGGCGGCGAGATTGCGCCGGTAGAAGGCATTGGACTCCTCGGCGGTGGAGAAACCGGCGTACTGCCGAATCGTCCACGGCTGATTGACATACATCGTCGGGTAGGGTCCGCGCAGGTACGGCACGACACCGGGATAGGTGGCCAGGAAATCGAGGCCAGCGGTATCGGCGTCGGTGTAGACCGGTTTGATACCAATGCCTTCCGGGGTTTCCCAGACCAGCGCGTCCGCGCCTTTCCCGGTGCTCTCGTGCAGGGCCTGCTGCCACTGTGCCAATAGCTCGTCGTCCGGCGCGGGCTTCGCCCCGCCGAGTTCGATGTCGCCGAAGTTCGGGATCGTCATGAACTCTCCTCCAGCTCCCGCCACACGCCGCGCAGGACGAGGAGCGCGTCAGCACCACGGTAGAGGAAGTCGTCAACACCCGCCTGCGCGTATGCGGTGTTCCTCGGACCGGCCAGCAGGACACGTCGGGCGCCTGCGGCGGTGAGCGCGGTGGCCAGCGGCTCGGCCCGCTCGGCGTAGGACCGGTCGGAGCCGCAGATGCAGACGATGCCCGCGCCGCTGTCCCGGTAGGCCGCGAGGATCGCGTCGACATCGGCGGTGGCGCCCGCGCTCGGGGTCTCGAATCCCCCGGCCTGCAACAGGTTCGCCGCGAAGCTGGCCCGCGCGGTGTGTGCGGCGACCGGGCCGATGGTGGCCAGGAAGACGGCCGGTCGGGCGCCGGTCTCGGCGAGTACCGCGTCGGAACGGTCCCGCAGTTCCTCGAAGTCCGCCGCGTAGCGCCGAACCGGCAGGCCCCCACCACCGCGAGCCGGCAGGGCGGGGCGATCGAGGCGTTTCTCCGCCAGGTTGGGGAATTCACTGACGCCGGTGATCGGATCGGTGCGGGTGGCGATGTTCGCGCTGCGCGCGGCCCAGGTCGCGGCCAACCGGTCGGCGAGGCGGCCGGAGGTGAGTTCGGCCGCGATGCCCCCGCCGCGTTCCAGCTCGGTGAACACCGCCCAGGCGCGTTCGGCGAGCTGCTCGGTGCGCGATTCGAGGTACCAGGAACCGCCTGCCGGGTCGATCACGCCGGCCAGGTGCGACTCTTCGAGCAGCACGGCCTGCGTGTTGCGGGCGATCCGGCGGGAGAAGGCGGTGTCCGCGCCGAGCGCGCCGTCGAACGGGGCGACGGTGACCGCGTCCGCGCCGCCGACACCGGCCGCGCAGCAGGCGATGGTGCCGCGCAGCAGGTTCACCCAGGGGTCGCGGCGGGTCATCATCGCCGAAGAGGACACCGCGTGCTGCCGTTGGGCCGCGGCCTTCTCGATGCCGACGACCTCGGCCACGCGCGCCCAGAGCCTGCGCGCGGCGCGGAGTTTGGCGATGCCGGCGAACTGGTCGGCGGTGATCGCGTAGCGGAATTCGAGCTGCCGGGCGGCGGCCTCGACGGGCAGGCCTGCGTCGGTGAGGGCCCGCAGGTAGGCGACGCCGGTGGCGACGGCGACCCCGAGTTCCTCCGCGTCCGAACCGCCCGCGTCGTGGTAGGGCAGCGCGTCGACGACGACGGTGCGCAGCCGGGGATACCGGTTGGCGTACCCGGCGGCCAGGGTCGCGGTCGCGGCCAGCTCGGCGGCGAGGGCCTTGGCCGAACTGCCGGTCCTTGCGGCCAGGCCGATCGGGTCGAAGCCGAGGTTGCCGATCACCGCGCTGTCCGGGATGCCCCGCGCCGCGTGCAGGGCGAGCAGCGCGGCGGCGGCGCGCTCGGTGTCCTGGCCGGCGTCGAGGACGACCGGGGCAAGGTCGAGGAGGACCTCGGCGAGGGCGGCGGGCAGGTCCTCGACCGGCAACCCGCCCTCACCTGCGACTACCCACAGTGAGCCGACGCCGTTCTCCAGGTCGGCGAGGACCGCCCTGTTGACCTCGGCGGCATCGGTCCCGGCATGTCTGGCACGAACGTCCCAACCCGTGCTGACGCTGCCCTCGGCTCGGGCGCCCCTGACGAACGGCGACACGCCCGGCAGGCCGATGGCGGCATCGGGCCGGTCGTCCGCCGTGTAGAGCGGGGCGATGCTGATGCCGTCGTAGCTGGTGGTGGCCAGTAACTTGGCGGGCGCGTCGGCGAGTTGCTCATCGGAGTAGCCGGCCTTGGCGAGCACTCCTCGGACGAGTTCCTGCCACTGCTGCTCGCTGGCGGCGGGAAACTCGGTGGCCAGCTCGAGATTTCCCGGCGGCATGGTCATGCCTTTCGATGTTACGGACACGTACCGCGATCGCCATGTGAGGCTGGTCGCCACAACGATTCAGTTTACGATCTACCCAGAGTGGTTAGGGGAAGCCTCAGACCTGAAAAATGGCACGCTGATGGGCTGATCCTCACCGGTTCCGACACAATGAGTGGCGTGCCACCGTCAACCGTTGATCAACACGAGAATGATCGGCTGATCGCCGGTCGATACCGACTCGGCCGGGTCATCGGCAAGGGCTCGATGGGCATCGTGTGGCATGCCTACGACGAGGTGCTGCACCGACCGGTCGCGGTCAAGGAGGTCCGGCTGCCCCCCGGTATGCCGGCCGCCGAGGCCGCCTCGGTCCGGGAGCGGACGCTGCGAGAGGCCAGGGCGATCGCCGCGCTGACCCACCCGAACGTGATCTCGGTGTTCGACGTGGCCAGGCACAACGGCGAGCCCTACGTCGTGATGGAACTCGTGGCCTCGCGCAGCCTCGCCGAGCTGATCCGCCGACACGGCAAGTGCAACGTCGAGCAGGCCGCGCAGGTGGCCGATTCGGTGGCCGCCGCGCTGGAGGCCGCGCACCGCAGGGGCATCACCCACCGGGACGTCAAACCGGGCAACGTGCTGATCGGCGACGACGGCCAGGTCAAGCTCACCGACTTCGGCATCGCGCGCAACATGTCCGAGGTCACCATGACCAACAGCGGGCTGATCCTCGGCACGCCCGCGTTCATCGCACCGGAGTCCGCGTCCGGTGATCCGATCACCCCCGCCGCCGATCTGTGGGGGCTGGGCGCGACGCTGTTCGCGACGGTGACCGGTGAGCCGCCCTACGACGCGGGCGACGACCCGGTGGAAACCATCACCGAGGTGGTGCACGGGGAGGTTCCGCGACTTGCCGAGGACATCCCGCTGGCCGGGGTGATCAGCGCGCTGATGGTCAAGGAGCCGGGCCAGCGGATCAGCCTGGTCGAGGTGCGCAGGCGGATCAGGCCGCTGCTGCCGGAGCCGGGCGCGAGCGTGTTCCCGGTGGACAACCCGGACGACCCGAACGCGCCTGCCGACGACACGCCGACCAGGGGCCTGCTCACGCCGGTGCCGCAGCCGGCCGCATCGCAGGCTGTCCCGATGCCCTTGGCCGCCGACCCCGGTCCGCTGCCGTTCCACACCCGGACCCGGCGCCGCAGCACCTGGGCCGCCGCGGGACTGGTGGTGGTCGCGGTGCTGTTGTTCGTGGCGGCGGCGGGCGGCAGCTTCGTGGCAGCGCGCACCCTGGCCGGTAGCGGACTCGTCCCGCCCGCCAAGCACACCGCCCCGCCGACGACGCAGGTCAGCCAGCCGAACGTGCCGCTGACCTTCACCGAGACCAGAGGGTCGGCCGCGACCGTCAACGGCATCTCCGGGGGCGACTACACCATCGACGTGCCGACGGGCTGGCAGAACTTCGTCGAGCAGCGCAACGAGGGCCGCCTGCCGGCCGGCTCGGCAGTGCACTACGTGGCCCCGGACGGCACGGAGGAACTGACCATCGAGTGGTATCCGAACTACTACTCAAGCGGTGACACCATCGCCACCTATCTCGCCGCGCTGCGCGCGATCTGGCCCCAGCAGGCCTTCACGGTCGCCGAGGACGTCAACCCCATCAAGGGGGTCGGCGAGGGACCGGAACCGGCGGTCGAGTTCGGCTACCGGACGGTCGACGGGATCTCGACGGACAGCCCCCTGGCCAACCCGCACCGCACCACCTACGCCGATCTGCTGCCGGACGGCGACGACCTGTGGGTGGTGTCGGTGACCGTGGAAACCGAGGCCGAGGCCATCGAGAAGACCCGACTGTTCGACAAGATCAAGACGACCTTCCAGGTGACGTCCTGACGCCGCCGCCTCGGTTCGGACATTAGGCTGCCGAGGTGACCAGCGCCGCGGTGAACCCGACCCCGACCCAGCAGCCGACCGAATCGCCGGCCGATCTCGCGCACGCGGCCGCGAAGACCCTCGCCGAACGTACCGGCGTCGACGCGCACGATGTCGCGATCGTGCTCGGTTCCGGCTGGCGTCCGGCCGCGGACGTGATCGGTGCCGGCGAGGCCGAGATACCCCTGGCCGATCTGCCCGGCTTCCTCGCGCCGACCGTCGCGGGCCATGGCGGCACCGTCCGCTCGGTGCGACTGGGTGATCGGCGGGCGCTGGTGATGCTCGGTCGCACGCACCACTACGAGGGCCACGGCGTGGCCAGGGTCGTGCACGGGGTGCGCACCGCGGTCGCCGCAGGCTGCCGCACGATCATCCTGACCAACGCGGCAGGCGGCCTTCGCGAGGGCTTCGCGGTCGGTCAGCCGGTGCTCATCGCCGACCACCTGAACCTGACCGCGACCTCTCCCCTGGTCGGCGCCCAGTTCGTGGACCTCACCGACCTGTACTCGCCCCGGCTGCGCGCGATCGCCAAGCGCATCGATCCGAGCCTCGCTGAGGGCGTCTACGCCGGGTTGCCCGGCCCGCACTTCGAAACCCCGGCGGAGATCCGGATGCTGCGCACGATGGGCGCCGACCTGGTCGGCATGTCCACCGTGCTGGAGGCGATCGCCGCCCGCGCGCTGGAGGCGGAGGTGTTCGGGCTGTCGCTGGTCACCAACCTGGCAGCCGGGATCACCGGGGAACCGCTCGACCACAAAGAGGTGTTGGCCGCCGGGCTGGCCGCGGCGAGCCGGATGGGCGAACTGCTGCGCGAACTCGCCCGCAACAGCTGACCTTCCCCACCCTGCCTGCCGTTGAGGAGACTTGATGCCGCTGTCGACCGCGTTGCGGGACACCACGTTTCGTTGGCTGGCCGATGACATCGACCCGGCCGACCAGGCCGAACTGCAGGGCGTGCTCGCCGCGGCGATGACCGGCCAGCAGGACGCGATCGACGAGCTGACCGACCGGATGTCCGGGCCGCTCACGTTCGGCACCGCAGGGCTGCGCGGGCCGGTTCGGGCCGGCCCCAACGGGATGAACAGGGCGGTGGTCACCAGGACCAGCGCGGGCGTCGCGCAGTGGCTGCTCGCGCACGGCCACGGCGGCGGGATCGTGGTGGTCGGCCGGGACGCACGGCACGGCTCCGAGGCCTTCCACGCCGACGCGGCCGGTGTGTTCGCCGCGAGCGGTTTCGACGTGCGGGTGCTGTCGACGCCACTGCCGACGCCGGTACTGGCCTTCGCGGTGCGCCAACTCGGCGCGGTGGCCGGGGTGCAGATCACCGCATCGCACAATCCGCCCGCCGACAACGGCTACAAGCTCTACGACGGCACCGGCGGGCAGATCGTGCCGCCGACCGATCGCGAGGTCGAGGCGGCCATCCGTGGCATTCCCGGCGCGGTACAGGTGCAGCGGGCCAACACCTGGCGAGGCATCGGCGAGGAACTGCTGGAAGCGTATTTCGACCGGGTGGCGACGGTCCCGCGCGGGTCGAACCGGCAGTTGCGGATCGCGCTCACCCCGATGCACGGGGTCGGCGGCGCGACGGCGGTGGAAGCCTTGCGGCGGGCCGGGTTCACCGATGTGCGCGTGGTGCGCGCGCAGGCCGCGCCGGACCCCGACTTCCCCAGCGTGCCGTTCCCGAACCCGGAGGAGCCCGGCGCCACTGACCAGTTGCTGGCGTTGACCGAGGAGTCCGGCGCCGACCTGGCCATCGCGCTGGACCCGGACGCGGACCGCTGCGCGCTGGGCGTCCGGGACACCGACGGCTGGCGGATGCTGCGCGGCGACGAAACCGGCTCCCTGCTCGGTAACCATGTTCTGTCTACATTGGATCGAGCGGCGAACCCGGACCCGCTGGTGGCGACGACGATCGTGTCCTCATCCCTGCTCGGGTCCATCGCCGACTCCTACGGCGCGCGGTACGCGGAGACGCTGACCGGGTTCAAATGGCTGGTGCGGGCCGGCGACGGCCGCGCCACCGGGCTGGTCTTCGCCTACGAGGAAGCACTCGGCCTGTGTGTCGATCCGAATTCGGTGCGGGACAAGGACGGCATCTCCGCCTCGGTACTCGCCGCCGATCTCGCGGCGAGTACCAAGGCGGCCGGTGGCACCCTGCTCGGCCTGCTGGACCAACTCGCCGTCGACAACGGCCTGCACCTGACCGAGCAGATCTCGGTGCGGGTTTCCGATCTGTCCAGGATCGGCGCGCTGATGGCGAAACTGCGCGCCAACCCGCCCGCCGAACTGGCCGGCGCGCCCGCTGCCAGCGAGGACCTGCTGCCGACCGCTGACGTGTTCCGGCTGCGTGGGGAGGGTCTGCGGGTGATCATCCGGCCGTCCGGGACGGAACCGAAGATCAAGGCCTACCTGGAAATCGTCGAACCCGTCGCGGACGCCGGCGCGCTGGCCGACGCCCGGCGACGGGCCGGCGCGCGACTGTCCGAACTACACAACGAAGTGGCTTCGCTGCTGGCGGACTGACGTGATCTGTTGGCGCTACTTGTTGACGTTCCTGGCAAGGGAGGACGGGTAGCGGTCCCCGGCGACCGCGTCCACCGGCACGGCCGACTCGATCGCTTCGATGTCCTCAGTGGACAGTTCGATGGCGACGGCGCCGACGTTCTCCTCAAGGTACTTGCGCCGCTTGGTACCCGGAATCGGGACCACGTCGTTGCCCTTGGCCTGCACCCAGGCCAACGCGAGCTGACCGGCCGTGACGCCCTTGCGTTCCGCGACGGCCCGCAGCGCGTGCACAAGGGTCAGGTTGGCGTCGAAGTTCTCCTTGGCGAACCGAGGGAACCTGGGGCGCATGTCCCCCTCGGCGAACTGGTCGGCCGAGGTCAGCGCGCCGGTCAGGAAACCACGACCCAGCGGGGAGAACGGCACGATGCCGATTCCCAGTTCGCGGCAGGCCGGCACGATCTCGTCCTCAATCCCGCGCGTCCACAGCGACCATTCGCTCTGTAGCGCGGAAATCGGATGCACCGCGTGCGCACGGCGGATCGAGTCGGCGCCGGCCTCGGAGATCCCCAGGTAACGCACCTTGCCCTTGGCGACGAGTTCGGCGAGGGCGCCGAAGGTCTCCTCGACGGGCACCTTCGGGTCGACCCGGTGCTGGTAGTACAGGTCGATGTGGTCGACGCCGAGCCTGCTCAGCGACTCGTCGCAGCATTGCCGCACGTAGTCGGCGTCGCCCCGTACCCCCTGACCGCCGTCGGGCTGGTGCACGATGCCGAACTTGGTGGCGAGCACCACCTCGTCCCGCCGACCCTTGATCGCCGAACCGACCAGTTCCTCGTTGACGCCCGCGCCATAGGCGTTCGCGGTGTCCAGCAGCGTCACCCCGAGATCCAGCGCCCGGCGGAGGGTGGCCACCGACTCGTTGTCATCGAGATCGGTGGTGTAGCCATGACTCATGCCCATGCAGCCCAGGCCCTGGGCACTGACCTCCAGCTCACCGAGTCGGCGGGTGGGAAGGGTAGTCACGAGGCCTCCTTGATCTTCGTCACCGACGGAGCGCCGGGCAGACAGCGCTCGATCTGCTCGTAGTTCTCGATCTTGTAGTCCAGTGTCTGGATGCAGGACTGAAGCTCGGCGATGCGGTCGCGCACCTCGGCACGATGCTCGACGAGAATCTGTCGCCGACGCGGACTGGTCCCGATGCCGAGATGACGCAGTTGCGCGTATTCGCGCATCATCCTGATCGGCATACCGGTGGTGCGCAGCCTGGTCAGGAAGTACAGCCAGTTCAGATCCTCGTCGGTGTAGTTGCGCCGGCCACCCGAATCGCGGGCCGGCGGCTCGACCAGTCCAATGCGCTCGTAGTAACGGAGAGTGTCGATCGACAACCCGCTGCGGGTCGCCGCCTGCGCGATCGAATAAGTCACGTCTACGACCGTAAGACCTGGAGTGCACTCCAGGTCAAATGCAAATCCCCAGAATCAGCGTCAGCGGACAAAATCCTCACAACGGACAGCCCCCACCCAATCCACGGGGGCACGGCCCTTGGCCAGTCTATCGATCTTGGACGGCGGGCGCGGAAAATTCGGGGTGGCTGTGGATGACCGCGGTTGTCCACAGGGTGGCGCATAAATCGTTTGACAACCGGCGATGAAACAGCATCCGGCACATGGGGCGCGGTTACTTCGGGTGGGCCCAGGATTCCAGGCGCGCGGCCACCGCAGCGACATCGGCCTGACCTCGGCCGACCTCGCGGACCACGCGCAGCGCGTCGTCCTCCTCGGCGTCGATCCACCAGCCGTTGATATCGCACAGGGTGACGGCCGCGACCCAGCCGAGACGCCAGTTGCCTTCGGCCAGCGGACGGGTGCGCACCACCGAGTCCATCAGCGCGGCAGCCTTCGACCACAGCGATTCATAGGCTTCGACGCCGAGCACGGTGGCACGCGGGCGGTGCGCGGCGACGTCGAGCAGGCCGAGATCACGGACGACAAGATCACCGCCGGTGACGGCGGTGGCGAGCACCAACAAGTCACCGGCATCGAGGTATGCGATCACCTGTGCTGCGAAATCAGACCGGGCCGAGACGGTCGAGCATGCCGCGATAGCGCGGCAGAATCCGGCCGAGAACCTCGCCGAGCTGCTCTTCCTTGTGCAACCGAGCCCATCGATCCGCGAGCGCGAGCCGGACGATCTCCTGCTTGGAGCGTCCTTCGGCTGTGGCCAGTTCGGCGAGGCGCTGGTTCTCCTCGTCGGTGAGCCGCAAAGTCATGGCCATGCCCTCACGGTACCATCGCGATACCGCGACTAGCCAGGACGCTCACGCCGGTCAGACCGCCCCGTACTGTCGGTCACCGGCATCGCCGAGACCCGGCACGATGTAGCCGGAATCGTTGAGCCGCTGGTCAATGCTGGCGGTCACCAGCCGAACCGGCAGCCCCGACTCCTCAAGCCGCTTGATGCCCTCCGGTGCGGCGAGCGTGCAGATCGCGGTGACATCGGTCGCACCACGCGCCGTGAGCAGCCGGATCGTGTACTCCATCGAACCACCGGTGGCGAGCATCGGATCGAGCACGAACACCGGCCGACCGGCCAGGTCGTCGGGCAGCGACTCCATGTACGGGGTCGGCTTGAGGGTCTGCTCGTCGCGGGCGAGACCGACGAAGCCCATCTGCGCGTCCGGGATCAGCTTGTGCGCCTGGTCAGCCATGCCGAGGCCGGCACGCAGCACCGGAACCAACAGCGGCGGATCGGCCAGGACGTGGCCGGTGGTCTGTGCGACCGGGGTGTGGATGCGCTCGCTGCGGACCGGCGCGTCACGGGTCGCTTCGTAGACCAGCATGACGGTCAGTTCATGCAACGCCGCGCGGAAGGCAGCCGCGTCCGTGCGGGCGTCCCGCATGGTGGTGAGTCTGGCCTTGGCCAGCGGATGGTCGATGACCAGCACGTCCATGATCGGACACGGTATCTCGCCAGGCGCCCGGCCCACCACCGCCATGGCCGAACACATGTCAGGATGGGCCGATGAGCGACCTGCTACGGATCGGCATCCTCGGCGCGGCGCGGATCTCGGCCAACTCGATCATCGCACCGGCCTCCACCAACAACGAGGTCGAGATCACCGCCGTCGCCGCGCGCGATCCGCAGCGGGCCAAGGAATACGCAGCCAAACACGGTATTCCGAAGGTCGCCGGCAGCTACGAGGAGCTTGTCGCCGACCCGGAGATCGACGCGATCTACAACCCGCTGCCCAACGGTCTGCACGGCCGGTGGACGCTGGCCGCGATCGCGGCGGGCAAGCACGTGCTGTGCGAGAAGCCGTTCACCGCGAACGCCGAAGAGGCCCGCGTGGTTGCCGAGGCTGCCGAGAAGGCGGGACTGGTCGTCATGGAGGCCTTCCACTACCGGTACCACCCACTCGCGCAACGCATGCGGGACGTCGTCGAATCCGGTGAGCTGGGCAAACTTCAGGTGGTCGAGGCCAGTTTCTGCTTCCCGCTGCCCAAGTTCAGCGATATCCGCTACAACTTCGACCTTGCCGGCGGCGCGCTGATGGACGCCGGCTGCTACGCGGTCCACATGGTCCGGCTACTGGGTGGCGCGTCGACCGGTGGCGAGCCCGACGTCGTCCGCGCGGAGGCGAAACTGCACGGGACTGCCGTCGACAGGGCCATGCGCGCCGACCTACGCTTCCCCGCCGGCCACACCGGACGGATTCGCTGCTCGATGTGGTCCTCGGACGTCTTCAAGATCAGCGCCCGAGCCATCGGCGAGCACGGCGAACTGTCGGTGCTCAACCCGCTCGCGCCGCAGATGTGGCACCGGCTTTCCCTGCGTACCAAGGAAGGCAAGCGGACCGAGCACCTCAGCCGACGCGCCAGCTACGCCTATCAGCTGGACGCGTTCGCAGCCGCAGTACTACGCGGCGAACCCGTCCTCACCCCGCCTGCCGACGCGATCGCCAACATGACCATCATCGACTCGATCTACACGGCGGCCGGACTGCCGATCCGACAGCCGAGTTAGCCTTCCGCGGCCACCTCGGCCAACTCTTCGGCGGCGGCCATTCGGCGCTGGTATTCGGCTATCTTGCGCTGCTCGTCGGTATCGGTGTCGAGAACCAGTTCGCGATAGTCCATGAGATCGTGGAAATGGTCGGCGAGGCGCTGGAATCCGGTCTCCGTCCAGACCTGGTCGGGATCGGCGAGCACGCTGTGGTCCGGATCGCCCTGTTCGATTTTCAGCGTCAGCGACCAGTCCCCGTACGCTCCCGACAGCGTCCAGGTCTTTTCGACTTTTGGCATCTGTTCCTCCCGAGGGTCGTGAGCGGACACGGTGACTCGGTGACACCGGTGCACGCAAACTTCCTTTCGAGTGACACCTCTTATGTGACACGGTGTCATTCGCGCATTCTGTTGATCGAGCTGATCAACAACGCGGAGGAATCGACCATGGCGGGCAAAGCCGGAGCGCCGGTGCGACAACGTCGAGTGGCCACCGAGCTGCGGGCAATGCGCGTCAAGGCCGGCCTGACCTGCGCGCAGGTCGCCCAGGCGATCGGCGTGTCGACCACGAAGATCAGCCGGATGGAAACCGGCGACCGGGGCATGTATGTCGAGGACGTGGCAACACTGCTCGGCCTCTACCGTGTGCCAGCCAAGCGCCGGGCGGAACTGTTGGACCTCGTCCGCGAGGGCGCCACGCGGAACTGGCACCAAGCCCCGAAGGGGACGCTCCCGCAGAGCTGGGAGGACGTCATCCGATTCGAGGCGGATGCGGCGGCGCTGGCTAACTTCGAACCACTGGTCATTCCTGGCCTTTTCCAGACTCCGGAATACATGCGCGCGATGACACTTGGCATCACGGACGAAATAACCGAGGCCGAACTGGACCTCCTGGTACGCACCCGAATGAGTCGGCAGGCGATCCTGGCGAAACGCAGTGCGCCGGACCTGAACGTCATCATCTACGAGGTCGCACTACGTTGCCCGGTCGGCGAGCCAGGCGTGATGCGTCGGCAGCTCAGACACCTGCTGGCGTGCGCTGACCGGCCGAACGTGAACCTGCGCGTACTCCCGTTTGCCACTGGTGCACATCCCGGTCTGGAGGGGCCGTTCGTCATCATCGACTTCCCCGACCAGCCCAGCCTGGTCTACCTGGAGCATCGCGGGAACACCACCTTCCTCGAAGAGGAAAAGCACCTGAAGGCGACTAGGATGGCGTGGCGAAGGTTGAGTGCCAAGGCAATGGCCAAGGATGATTCCCTGCGGCTGGTTGCCAGCATCGCGGAGGACATGCCATGACGAGCAAGGAGTGCCTGATGATCACGCCGGACCTGTCCCGAGCGGTGTGGCACAAGAGCAGCTACAGCACCACCCAAGGCAACTGTGTGGAAGTGGCCTGGGTCGACGGCACGGCATGGCACAAGAGCAGCTACAGCAGTACTCATGGCAACTGCGTGGAAGTGGCGATGGGGGCTGAAGCCGTCGCGGTGCGGGACTCGAAGAACGTGGTTGGGCCGATGCTCGCGTTTCCGGCCGATGCCTGGCACGGATTCCTGGCAGATCGCGTATCCGACCTGGGCTGACGCGGCCTCGGTACTAGACTGCGGGCCGTGAGCTTGCAGCCGGAACAGCCCAAACCTCTGGACCTGCGCGCGTCCGATGCCGACCGGGAACGGGTCGCGAAGATCCTGCACGACGCGATGGCAGAGGGTCGGTTGACCGTCGACGAACTGGACGAACGGCTCCAGACCGTCTACAAGTCGAAGACGCTCGGTGAACTGGTGCCGGTGACGGCCGACCTGCCCGGTATCAATGCGGCCGCGATGCTCCCGCAGGTCGCGCCGCAGAACCTGCCGAGCAACCGGATCGGCGGCACGCCCGGCGCGACGGCCTCGTTCGCGCTGATGTCGGGGTTCGAGCGCACCGGTAACTGGGTGGTGCCACGTTTTCATACCGCCTTCGCGATGATGGGCGGCGGCAGGCTCGACCTTACCGAGGCCCGGTTCGCCGAGGCGGAAACGACCATCCAGGCGGTGGCCTTCATGGGCGGCATCGAGATCATCGTGCCGGAGGACATCACGGTAAAGGTGCAGGGCTTCGGTTTCATGGGCGGCTTCGACCACCATGGCTCCGGTGAGGGCCCGCCCGGTGCGCCGGTCGTGACGATCAACGGCTTCGCCATGATGGGCGGGGTCGAGGTCAAGCGGCCGAAGCGGAAGAAGAACAAGCGCAACCGCGACGCCCTGGAACAGTGAACCGAGTGGGCCGACTCGGTAGAGCCGACCCACCCCAGGAACCGGTTCAGCTTCGGTGCAGGACCAGTTCGGTCATGCTGTAGGGCGGCAGAGTCAGGTGCTCGGCTGTGCCGAGTTGCCTGCTGATCGCGGCGCTCCGCTGGCCGTAGGAGTACTCGGTCGCCAGCGGAAATGCCTGGTAGCCGGGGTAGTTCAGGCGTACTTGGTGCGCGGTGTTCGGGTCCTGGTTCTCGACCAGCACCACCAGGTCGCCGTTGGGCTGGACGGCCGCGTGGGTGTTGATCACGGTGTCGGTGGACGTCGTGTCGACCAGTCGGGCGCCCGGCGCGTCGAGCCGGCCGGCGAGTTGGAGGCCGTAGTAGGCCGGGAACGGCGTGTTGACCGGGGGTTCGCAGACCTGGGTGCCGACCGCGTTCGGTCCACAGGCATCGGTGCCGGCGGCCAGCATGCCGTAGTCGCCGTAGCCGGTGCCGGCCGGATCGTCGGCGCCGCCGAGGGCGTCCGGCTGGATCCAGTTGTGCGTCGCGAACCAGTCGACGTTGCTGGCGCCCTGTTCGAGCAGGCTGGTGACCTCGTCGGCGGAGTACAGCGCGTTGAACGTGCTGACCGACTGATGGTCGGGTTGTTGGCCGGCGACATTGGTCTCGCCGACGACGATCGTGACCTGGCTGGCGTGTGCGCCGTTGTCAGCGTTGATCTCCGCGCGGAGGCTGGCCATGGCCGGGCCGATCTGGCTGGTCGAGCCGAACATGGCAGCGTCGGCGCGGCCCTGCGAGCGGGGGTACCAGTGCAGGTCGACGAAGTCGACGGCATTGCCGGCCGCCGCGAGCAGCGGGTCGTTCCAGTCCGGGATGGACTTTCCCGAGGTGTTCTGGCCGGCGAGCTGGTACGGGCTGACCTCGACGCCGATCTTGATGCTCGGGTCGACGGCCTTCATCGCGGCGGCGAAGCGGCGCACATTGTCGCCGTAGGCGGTGGGGCTCTTGTCGGCGTGGTGGTCGGGCTCCCAGGCTGGGATGCCGACACCGGAGTAGAAGCCGTTGCCGTAGGTCTCCTCGCCGATGATCCAGTACTTGATGTTGTCGTGGTCGAGGACGTTCGCCTGGTGCACCCAGGCGGCGGCCTCCTGCGGGCCGATGTCGCTGCCGCCAGGGCCATCGGTGGCCGTGGTGCCGTAGTTGACGTGGATCATGGCGCCGGCACCACTGGCCTTCACTTCGTCCATATAGGACTCGAAGTTGTTCGGGGTCACCGTGAAACCGGCGGTGAGCGGGTCGGGATCGTAGGTGTTGGACTGCCAGCGATAGGTGTCCGACCAGGCGCCGCTGTCCAGTGACCGCAGCTGGAAACCGTCGGCGCGCAGCAGGTTGGCGGTTCCGGCGGCGTGCATGTTCGGGTCGAAGTCGATGTCGTTGACGCCGATGCCGGTGGAGACCCTGGCGAGGGTCTGGTCGGCGTGCACGGTCACGGTCGTGGTGGTCGCGGCGGCGGGCGTGGCAGCGGCGGGGAGGGCACCGGCGACGACAGCGGCCCCCAGCAGACCGGCGGTGATCGCGATGCGGATGGTTTTCTTCGGCAGGAATCTCATACCCGTGACGCTAGTAATTTTTGACCGAGTACAAGAATGCTCTCTGTCATCTTTCACCCCCTGACAGATGTCACTCTGTACACCTCACTCGACCTGGGCATCCAACTAGACTCGCCGGCATGGCTGCTGCACCTCAGGCAACGACGTCAGGTGCGGACCCGACCACCGCACGGGCCGCCCCACCTGCCGATCTGGCCGATCTGACCCGCGACGAGTCAACACTGCGTCGCTTCCTCTACGGCCTTCCCGGCGTCGACAAGGTCGGGGTCGAGGCCCGCGCGGCCACCTTGGCGACGCGCAGTATCAAGAAGGCCAGCAAGCTCTGGGCGATCGACACCGCGATCCGGATGGTCGATCTGACCACTCTTGAGGGCGCGGACACGCCGGGAAAGGTGCGCACGCTGGCCGCGAAGGCGCGGCGACCCGATCCCGAACGGCCGGAGGTGCCAGCGGTCGCGGCGGTGTGCGTGTATCCGGACCTGGTGGAGACCGCGCTCGCCGGACTGGCCGGCTCGGAGGTCGGGGTCGCGAGTGTGGCGACCGCGTTCCCGTCCGGGCGGGCCGCAATGTCGGTGAAGCTGGCCGATGTCGCGGACGCGGTCGCGGCCGGCGCGACCGAGGTGGACATGGTGATCGACCGGGGTGCCTTCCTCTCCGGCCGCTACGGCCTGGTGTTCGACGAGATCGTTGCTGTCAAGGCCGCCTGCGGCGAGGCACACCTGAAGGTCATCCTGGAGACCGGTGAGCTGGCCACCTACGACAACGTGCGGCGCGCGTCCTGGTTGGCGCTGTTGGCCGGCGGCGACTTCATCAAGACCTCGACCGGCAAGGTGAGCCCGGCGGCGACGCTGCCGGTGACGCACGTGATGTTGCAGGCGGTGCGCGATTTCCAGGCCCGCACCGGGCAGCGGCGCGGGGTGAAGGCGGCCGGTGGGATTCGCAACACCAAGGACGCCATCCGCTATCTGGTCGCCGTGCACGAGGTGGCCGGCGAGGAGTGGCTGACCCCGAGCCTGTTCCGGTTCGGCGCGTCCAGCCTGCTCAACGACCTGTTGATGCAGCGGCGGGCCCAGCACGAAGGCCACTACAGTGGCCCCGACTACGTGACGGTGGACTGAGAAGACATGACCAGTTGGGAGTACGCGCCTGCCCCGGAATCGCGGGAGATCGCGCGACTGCGACCGAGTTACCGGATGTTCGTGGGCGGCGAGTTCGTCGAGGGCACCGGGGAACCGCTCAAGACCGTCAACCCGGCCACCGAAGAGGTACTCGCCGAGGTGAGCACCGCGAGTACGTCCGATGTGGACAAAGCGGTGGCGGCAGCCAGGAAGGCGCAGGAGAAGGTCTGGGGCCGGATGCCCGGCGCGGAGCGGGCCAAGTACATCTTCCGGATCGCGCGGATGATCGCCGAACGTGGTCGCGAGCTGGCGGTGCTGGAGAGCCTCGACAACGGCAAGCCGATCCGCGAATCGCGTGATGTCGACATACCGACCGCGTCCGCGCACTTCTTCTATCACGCGGGCTGGGCGGACAAGCTGGACTATGCCGGTTACGGGCCGGACCCGCAGCCGCTCGGCGTTGCCGGGCAGGTGATCCCGTGGAACTTCCCGCTGCTGATGGCGTCCTGGAAGATCGCGCCCGCGCTGGCCTGCGGTAACACGGTGGTGCTGAAGCCGGCCGAGACGACGCCGTTGACCGCGCTGGTTCTCGCGGAGATCATCCAGCAGGCCGACCTGCCGCCCGGCGTGGTGAACATCCTGCCCGGTGCCGGTGATGTCGGCGCGACGCTGGTCAACCATTCCGGGGTGGACAAGGTGGCGTTCACCGGGTCGACGGAGGTCGGCAAGTCGATCCAGTCCTCGCTGGCCGGAACCGGCAGGAAGCTGACCCTGGAACTCGGCGGGAAGGCCGCGAACATCGTCTTCGACGACGCGCCGCTCGACCAGGCCGTCGAGGGGATCGTGAACGGGATCTTCTTCAACCAGGGGCATGTCTGCTGCGCCGGTTCGCGGCTACTGGTGAGCGAGTCGATCGCCGAGGAGTTGCTGGCCAAGCTGCACCAGCGGGTGTCGACGTTGCGGGTCGGCGATCCGCTGGACAAGAACACCGATGTCGGCGCGATCAACTCCAGTATGCAGCTGAGGAAGATCCGCGAGCTGGTCGCGGCGGGTGACGCCGAGGGCGCGGAGCGCTGGACGAGTCCGTGTCCGTTGCCGGAGCGCGGTTTCTTCTTCGCGCCGACGGTGTTCGCGAACGTCAGCCAGTCGATGCGGATCGCACGGGAGGAGATCTTCGGCCCGGTGCTGTCGGTGCTGACCTTCCGCACCCCCGATGAGGCGGTGGCGAAGGCGAACAACACACCGTACGGCCTGTCCGCCGGGATCTGGACGGAGAAGGGGTCGCGGATTCTGTGGATGGCCGACCGGATGCGGGCCGGGGTCGTCTGGGCGAACACGTTCAACCGATTCGATCCGACCGCTCCCTTCGGCGGCTACCAGGAGTCGGGTTTCGGCCGCGAGGGCGGCCGCGCCGGACTGGAGGCGTACCTCGATGTCTGATTCCGTGCGGCTCTCCGTTGCCAAGACGTACAAGCTCTACATCGGCGGCGCGTTCCCGCGCTCCGAGTCCGGCCGGTCCTACCAGGTGACCGACGCGGGCGGCGCGTTCCTGGCGAATGCCGCCCAGGCTTCGCGCAAGGACGCGCGGGACGCGGTCGTGGCGGCACGCAAGGCGTTCGGCGGCTGGTCCGGGGCGACCGCGTACAACCGGGGCCAGGTGCTGTACCGGGTC
>DATATE010000003.1:0-38476 GCA_036268955.1 Pseudonocardiaceae bacterium | reverse complement strand
GGGACTATCCGTTATCCGAGGGTGGCGTAACCATGTCGAGAAGATCATCGGTAAGCCGTATGCGGGAAAACCGCACGTACGGATTGAAAGGGGGATGGGGAACCGGGTCCTTCGGGACACCGCGCCCCTGACTACCAATGGTCGGAGTGGAATTCCTCAAAGGACATGGCACCCAGAACGACTTCGTGCTGCTGCCCGATGTCGACGGTGCGCTCGAACTGACACAGGCACGCGTGCGGGCGCTGTGCGACCGGCGGCGCGGCATCGGCGCGGACGGCGTGCTGCGCGTCGTCGCCACCGACCACGTACCCGACCTGGCATCCTTCGGCGCCGTCGGCGACGCGAAGTGGTTCATGGACTACCGCAACGCTGACGGGTCGATAGCTGAAATGTGCGGTAACGGGGTTCGGGTGTTTACCCGTTACCTCGTCGAAGTGGGTCTTGCCGAAGCGGGGGAGTTCACGATCGCGACAAGGGCCGGTACCCGCCGGGTCGTGGTGCCCCCGGCTGATCCGGCGGGCACGGTCACCGTCGAGATGGGCAAGGTCGGCATCCTCGGCCGCTCCACCGCCACCGTGGCCGGGCGCTCGGTCACCGGTGTCGCGGTCGACGTCGGCAATCCACACCTGGTCTGCGCGCTCGACGGCACCGGCCTCGACCTCGCCGGTCTCGACCTGAGCGTGCCGCCCGGCCACGACCCGAGCTTCTTCCCGCACGGCGTGAACGTCGAGTTCGTCAACCAGCTTTCCGCCGACGCGCTACGGATGCGGGTGCACGAACGCGGCGTCGGCGAAACCCGGTCCTGCGGCACCGGCACGGTCGCCGCCGTCGCCGCGACCCTGCACCTCGCCGACCGCGCGTCCGCCGAGGTCGCCGTGCACGTTCCCGGCGGCACCGTCGTGGTCGCCATCGACGATCATCAGGCGACGCTGACCGGTCCTGCCGTGCTGGTCGCGCGCGGCGAACTCGACGAACAGTGGTGGGCCTCGGCGAACCAGCCGGGATGACTCGCCCGGCCGACTACCGGCCGGGTACGGCGACCTCGGTGATCTCCAGTGCGCCGAGCCGCTCGTTGGCCACCGTCCTCGGTTGCGAGGACGGCGCGGTCACACAGACCAGCGTTCGCCGCCGAGGACCGGACAAGGCCACCGCGAAACAGGTCTGCGCCGTGGAGACCTCATCGGTGATCGAGCCGCCCTCGGTCACCCGAAACGCCCCGGTCCCCAACACCGAGGACGTCCAGATGGCGCCGTCGGCATCCGCGCAGATCCCGTCCGGCGCGATGCCGTGCGGTTGCAGATCGGCCCAGACCCGCCGGTTGGACAGGCTGCCGTCGGCCGCGACATCGAAGGCGGTCAGCCCGAACGCCAGCGTCTCCGCGATCACCAAGGTGGTGCCGATCAGCACCATGCCATTGGGAAACGCGAGTTCCGGCCCGGCCGCCGACACCTCGCCGCGCGGACTCACCAGCGCCAGCTTCGCGGGCACCGGTTCGACGCTCCCGTCCGCGAGTCCGGCGATCCCGAACTCGTCGATCGCGGCGTGCAGATCGAAACCGAAGTTGCCGACATAGGCGCGGCCGACCGGATCGACCAGCATGTCGTTGCTGTGGAAGGTGGCGATACCGGAGAGGTCGGCATGCTCGACGAGCGAGCCGTCCGGTTCTCGCCGCAGTACCCGCCGGTCCAGCATGGACACGATGAGCAACCGGCCGTCCGGTAGCCAGCCAAGACCGGAGGGCTGGCCGGCAACCTCGCAGATTCGCTCGCGCCGGCCGGTGGCCAGATCGACGGTGAGTACCTCGTGCGCGTAGAAGTCGGAGAGGTAGAACCGTCCGTCCGGCCCGTGCCGAGGCCCTTCGCCGAATCGCAAACCTGTCAACAACGTCGTCGTCTTATCGGCCATGACGTCACGGTAACCAGCGGATGACCCTCCGCTCAATGGCCGATCAGCCGCATTTACGCGCACGGCGAAAATCCTGCGCTACTCAAGCTGACCTGCGGTTTTACCCGGTTGGGTTAGTCGGCGCGCCGAAGCAGGCCGATAAATACCTCCGGTCACCGCCGCGATCGTGGGACCATGGACTCAATATGACCGAACACATACCAACTCCCGACCCAGTCGCGCCGAGCACCGAAGGCCCGCTGGACCTACTGTCTGTCGGTGATTTCGAGCGTTCCGACCGGGCCGCCCTGCGTCGCGTCGCGGGTCTGTCCACCGAGCTCGCCGATGTCACCGAGGTCGAATACCGGCGGCTGCGTCTTGAGCGTGTGGTGTTGGTCGGGGTATGGACCGACGGCACCGCGCAGGAGGCCGAGGCCTCGCTCGCCGAACTCGCCCGGCTCGCCGAAACCGCTGGTTCGCAAGTCCTCGAAGGCCTCATCCAGCGGCGCAGCCGACCCGACGCGGCGACCTACATCGGTTCCGGCAAGGCACACGAACTCGCCGACGTGGTGATGGCGGTCGGTGCCGACACGGTCATCTGCGACGGTGAACTCTCACCCGGCCAGCTGCGCCAACTCGAAGGCGTGCTCAAGGTGAAGGTCGTCGACCGGACCGCGCTGATCCTCGACATCTTCGCCCAGCATGCCCGGTCCAAAGAGGGCAAGGCGCAGGTCGAACTCGCCCAACTTGCCTACCTGCTGCCGCGCCTGCGCGGTTGGGGTGACGCGCTGTCCCGGCAGGCCGGTGGTCGAGCCGGCGGCGGCAACGGTGGTGTCGGTCTGCGTGGTCCGGGTGAGACCAAACTGGAAACCGACCGTCGACGGATCAACAAGCGGATAGCCAAGCTGCGGCGCGAGATCGCCGGCATGGACCAGATCCGGGACACCAAGCGCGGTCGGCGGGTCGCCAACGCCGTGCCCAGCGTCGCGATCGCCGGCTACACCAACGCGGGCAAGTCCAGTCTGCTCAACGCGGTCACCGGTGCCGGCGTCCTGGTCGAGGACGCGCTGTTCGCCACCCTCGATCCGACCACCCGGCGCAGCGAGACCCCCGACGGGATGACCTACACGCTCACCGACACGGTCGGCTTCGTGCGGCACCTGCCGCACCAGCTGATCGAGGCGTTCCGGTCGACGCTGGAGGAGGTCGCGGACGCCGATCTCATCGTGCATGTCGTCGACGGTGCCGACCCCATGCCCGAACAGCAGGTCACGGCAGTCCGCGAGGTGCTCGCCGACGTCGTGCAGGGTCGGGACCGGCCGATGCCGCCGGAGCTGCTGGTGGTCAACAAGCTCGACGCCGCCGACCAGTTGACGGTGACCCGGCTGCGCAACCTGTTGCCGAACGCGGTGTTCGTCTCGGCGCGCAACGGAACCGGCCTCACCGCGCTGCGCGAACGCATCGCCGAAATGCTGCCGCATCCGGCCGTGCCCATCGACCTCGTGCTGCCCTACCCGCGTGCCGACCTGGTCGCCCGCGTGCACGCGGAGGGCGAGGTCACCGTCGAGGAGCATGTCGAGGAAGGCATTCGGTTGCAGGCCAGGGTGCATCCCGACCTCGCCGCCGTCCTGGACCGCTTCATCGCCGACCCCACCGGGGCCTGATCCGCTTGGTATGAAAGCGATAGCGCCGACAATCGCCGCGACCGAACTCATCCGGTCGCGGCGATTGTGTTGTCGGGTATGAGGTTCTAAAGCCGGCGCAGGACCGCGACGACCCGGCCCAGCACGGTCGCGTCATCGCCGGGAATCGGCTCGTAGGCGGGGTTGTGCGGCATCAGCCAGACATGGCCGTCGCGACGCTTGAAGGTCTTCACGGTCGCCTCGCCGTCGATCATCGCGGCGATGATGTCACCGTTCTCGGCCGTCGGCTGTTGGCGGACCACCACCCAGTCGCCATCGGTGATGGCCGCGTCCACCATGGACTCACCGACCACCTTCAACAGGAACAGTGAACCCTCGCCGACGATTTCCCTCGGCAGCGGGAAAACGTCCTCAATGGCCTCTTCGGCCAGAATCGGCCCACCGGCGGCGATCCGGCCGAGGACCGGAACGTACGCCGGATGCGGCCGAGCGGCCGACGGGCTGTCGTCGGCTTCGTCATCGGTGGACATCACGCCGACCGCGCGCGGCCGGTTCGGGTCACGCCGCAGGTAGCCCCGCTTCTCCAGCGCCCGCAACTGGTAGGCCACCGAGGAGGTCGAGGTGAGACCCACCGCCTCGCCGATCTCCCGCACGCTCGGCGGATAGCCGAAGCGCTCCACCCAGTCCCGGATCACTTCGAGCACCCGTTTTTGCCGCAGGGTCAGGCCCGGCGCCTCGGCGGTGTCCGCGGGGTCCGGGAAGGCGTGAATCTCCGCGCCTTGCTCGGACGCCGGGGGCGCCTGCCCGCCGGCTGTACCGACGCCGTCGTTGCCGGTGCTCTTGCGTGCCACAGTGCTGCCTCTCTCCTCGCGCCGGCCACGGGCCGACCGACCGCGATCTTCGGGCTCGACGCTAGCCCGATCGGCGGCCGAGATCAAACACCTGTTCGAAGACACGCCGCGAGGTACTCGATTTTGTCGGTGGGCGGTGGTACAAAATCGCACAGCAGTTCGATCGAACGAGTGTTCGATCTTCGGTGAACTGCGGAATAGGTACCACGGGCGGGGCGAGTCCCGGCCGTGCTTTCGAGGAGGCGCGAGATGGCGGTTGTGGCGGACGCCGAGGTTGACTCGCCGGCCGGGGCTGCGCCCGGCAGCGGGACCGAGCAGGCCACGCGGCCGGTTGTGCCGGCGCGGCAGCGGGTGGCCCATCGGTCCATGGCGCATCGGCCGACGGCATATCAGTCGGCGGTGCATCAGGCGCCCGTTCATCGGTCGGCTGTCCATCGATCGGTGCGGACACGGTCGGTACGCCTGGTGCGTGCGGGTGATCAGCGCAGGCCCGGTCATGTCGCGGTGGCGCCTGGGCATCGGCAGCCGGCGGTCTGCGCTCCCCGGCCACGGGCGGCCTCGTTCGGCTGGCTGATCCTGGCCGCCGGACTGACCCTGCTGATCGTCCTCGGTGCCGGCTGGCTGGGTTCCGCCTCCGACGGCAACGCGACGGTGCCGGTGCCGTCCGCGACCACGGTGGTGTCCATCCATTCCGGAGAGACGCTGTGGGATGTGGCCACCCAGGAGGCGCCGGGCAGCGCGCCGCAGGCCGTCGTGGACCGGATCCGCCAGCTCAACAACCTCGACGACGCCACCCTCTACCCCGGCGAGATGCTTCGGGTACCGGTCGAGACGCGCTGACCGTCCCGTTCGTGTCCCGTCCGTCCGTCCGTCTCGTCGAGGCGTGTCGTAGGTCTCGTTCCGGTCACCAAGGCGCCCCGCCAGGCCCGTGTTTCCTGACCGACCGTCGCCCAGTCGACCGCCGAACCCACCGATTGGGCGACGGGCCGTATCCGGTCGCCTACTCAGCCGATCGCCATAGCGCATGCCAAAGCCCTGGTTCGCTCAACCGGGGCTTCGTCGCCGTGTCAACTTGCGAAATAATCGGTCGCGACATACGGTTCACCCCAACATGTAGTAGTTACATGGTCGTAAGTAGTCCACAGGTTGGGGTTAGTCGGTGGATAGCTGTCACCGAGCAGTGTGCGTCCTCGCGCACCGTCACCCAGCCGATGTGGACCGCGGCAGTGGGTAGACAACAGCCGGTGCGGTTGGTCAGTGGGGAGCGGTGAGCACAGTTGCGGTGTCCTTTTTGTCGGCATTCTGACTCTCGGGTGGTTGACTCCCGTGAAGTCGACGAAGGGCAGGCCATTCGGCGGCGCCGGTCGTGCGCGAAGTGCAATCGGCGGTTCACCACGGTCGAGGAAGCGATATTGGCGGTGGTCAAACGCTCCGGCGTTACCGAGCCGTTCAGCAGGGACAAGGTGGTCAGCGGGGTCCGCAGGGCCTGCCAGGGTCGCCCGGTCGACGAGGACGCGCTGGCCCAGCTGGCACACAAGGTCGAGGAGACCATTCGGTCCGCAGGTGTCGCGGAGATACCGAGCAACGAGGTCGGGCTCGCCATCCTCGGCCCGTTACGCGATCTCGACGAGGTGGCCTACCTGCGGTTCGCGAGTGTGTACCGGTCCTTTTCCTCGGTTGAGGACTTCGAAAAGGAGATCGCTGATCTCCGTCGGGTGATCGCCGAGGAGTCGGGAACGACGTGAGTACGACAGGGGCACACCGTCGGCGGCGTGGCCGACGCGCGCCTGAGCAGCACAGCGTTGGCGGCAGGAACAGCGGTAGCAGCAGTACCAAGGACAAGTTGGCCGGACCGGATCGGACGGGGAACTCGGACGGGGCCGTGGCTATGGCGGAAAGCGACAAGGGAGAGGGTCTGGTCATGAAGGAAACCGTCGGGGCGTCGTCCTCGAATGGGGTGGGGGAAACCACGGCAGCGGAGCCCGGCACCGCGGGTGAGGGCCTGCGGGTGCGGCGCGTCTACACCACCGAGGGTGTGCACCCCTACGACGAGGTGACCTGGGAACGCCGCGACGTCGTGATGACCAACTGGCGCGACGGCTCGATCAACTTCGAGCAGCGTGGCGTCGAGTTCCCCGACTCCTGGTCGATCAACGCGACGAACATCGTGACCAGCAAGTACTTCCGCGGTGCTGTCGGCACCGCGAAGCGCGAGTCCAGCCTTCGCCAGCTGATCGACCGCGTCGTGCGTGCCTACGTGCGCTCCGGTGTCGCCAACGGCTACTTCGCCACGGAGGCCGACTCGGTCGTCTTCGAGCACGAGCTGACCTGGATGCTGCTGCACCAGGTGTTCAGCTTCAACTCCCCGGTCTGGTTCAACGTCGGCACCAGCTCCCCGCAACAGGTGTCGGCCTGCTTCATTCTCTCCGTCGACGACACCATGGACTCGATCCTCAACTGGTATCGCGAGGAGGGCCTGATCTTCAAGGGCGGCTCCGGCGCGGGTCTGAACCTTTCCCGGATCCGCTCTTCCAAGGAACTGCTGTCCTCCGGTGGCACCGCGTCCGGTCCGGTTTCGTTCATGCGCGGCGCCGACGCCTCCGCCGGCACCATCAAGTCCGGTGGCGCCACCCGTCGCGCCGCCAAGATGGTCGTCCTCGATGTCGACCACCCGGACATCGAGGAGTTCGTGGAGACCAAGGCTCGCGAGGAGGAGAAGATCCGCGTCCTGCGCGACGCCGGCTTCGACATGGACCTCGGCGGCAAGGACATCGCCTCCGTCCAGTACCAGAACGCGAACAACTCCGTCCGCGTGTCGGACGAGTTCATGAACGCCGTCGACGCCGACGGTGACTTCGGTCTGCGCGCCAGGACCGACGGCACCGTCCTGGAAACCGTCAAGGCGAAGTCGCTGTTCCGCAAGATCGCGCTGGCCGCCTGGGAATGCGCCGACCCCGGCATGCAGTACGACGACACGATCAACGACTGGCACACCTGCCCGGAGTCCGGTCGGATCACCGCGTCCAACCCGTGCAGCGAGTACCTGCACCTCGACAACTCCAGCTGCAACCTGGCGTCGCTGAACCTGATGAAGTTCCTGCGCACCGACGGCACCTTCGACGCCGACCTGTTCACCCGCTCCGTCGAACTCGTCATCACCGCGATGGACATCTCCATCTGCTTCGCGGACTTCCCGACCGACCCGATCGGTGACACCACAAGGAAGTTCCGCCAGCTGGGTATCGGCTACGCCAACCTCGGCGCGCTGCTGATGGCCACCGGCCACGCCTACGACTCCGACGGCGGCCGCGCGATGTCCGCCGCGATCACCTCGTTGATGAGCGGCACCGCCTACCGGCGTTCGGCCGAACTCGCCGGTGTCGTCGGCCCCTACGAGGGCTACGCCCGCAACGCCGAAGCCCACCAGCGCGTCATGCGCAAGCACGCCGCCGCCAACGACCTGGTCCGCACCTACGACACCAACGACGCCAACGTGCACAAGCTGGCGACCGCGGAGTGGCAGCGGGGCCTGGAAGTCGGTTCCCGCAACGGCTGGCGCAACGCGCAGGCCTCGGTGCTCGCCCCGACCGGAACCATCGGTCTGATGATGGACTGCGACACCACCGGCATCGAGCCGGACCTGGCGCTGGTGAAGTTCAAGAAGCTGGTCGGCGGCGGTTCGATGCAGATCGTCAACCAGACCGTGCCGCGCGCGCTGACCGCGTTGGGCTATCAGCAGGAGCAGGTCGAGGCGATCGTCGAGTACGTCGCCGAACACGGCCATGTCATCGATGCGCCCGGCCTGCGGCAGGAGCACTACTCGGTGTTCGACTGCGCGATGGGCGAGCGGTCCATCGCCCCGATGGGCCACGTCCGGATGATGGCCGCGGTGCAGCCGTTCATTTCCGGCGCGATCTCCAAGACGGTGAACATGCCGGAGTCGGCGACCGTGGAGAACGTCGAGGAAATCTACTTCCAGGGCTGGAAACTGGGTTTGAAGGCGTTGGCGATCTACCGGGACAACTGCAAGGTCGGCCAGCCGCTGTCCGCGTCCAACAACTCGACCGCCACCAAGGAGGTCGAACCGGTCGTCGAGTACCGGCCGGTGCGCAAGCGCCTGCCCAAGAAGCGTCCCAGCCAGACGGTGTCCTTCACCGTCGGCGGTGCGGAGGGCTATCTGCACGCCGGGTCCTACCCGGATGACGGCCTCGGCGAGATCTTCGTCAAACTCGGCAAGCAGGGTTCCACTCTCGCCGGTGTGATGGACGCCTTCTCCATGTCCATTTCGGTCGGTCTGCAGTACGGAATTCCGTTGGAGTTCTACGTTTCCAAGTTCTCCAACCTCCGCTTCGAACCGGCCGGCATGACCGACGACCCGGACGTCCGGATCGCCACCAGCGTCCTTGACTACCTCTTCCGCAGGCTCGCGCTGGACTACCTGTCCTACGACAAGCGTTCACAGCTCGGCATCTTCACCGCCGACGAACGCTCGGTCCAGGTGGCCGAGAGCTACGGCGCATCCGAGCCAGGGGATGTCGATCTCGAAGGCCTGCGCAGCACCGTCGACGCCAGCCCCCGGCCCGCTGTTGCCGAGGTCGGCAGGTCCACCCCCGAGACGCACCGCGCCGGCAGTTCCACCGAACTGCTCGAACTGCAACTCGGCAAGGCCGCCGACGCGCCGCTGTGCATGACCTGCGGTACCAAGATGCGTCCCGCCGGTTCCTGCTACGTCTGCGAAGGCTGCGGTTCCACCTCCGGCTGCAGCTGAAACATGAGTTAGCTGACCAGGTGGGGTGCGACCGAATCGGTCGCACCCCACCTGGCGTAGCCCTCGATGTTGTTACGGCTGCGTGGTCGGGTTCGCCGGCGGCGGGGTGACGCTGTGCACGTCGATGACGAACACGAGTGTCTCGTTAGCCTTGATGCCGTCCTGGCTCGTGTTGCCGTAGCCCAGTGCGGGCGGGACCACCAGCAGCCGACGCCCGCCGGCCCTCTGCCCGATCAGCCCCTGGTCCCAACCGGGAATGACCTGGCCGACGCCGATCGGCGTGGTGAACGGCTGGGTGCCGAAGGACTGCTGCACCATCTTGTCGTTGGACCAGGTGGTGAGCTGGTAGTCGGCGCTGATCGAGTCGCCCTTCTCGATCGCGGCCCCGGTGCCGGTGACGATGTCCTTGCTCAACAGCGTGGTCGGGGTCGCGCAGTCCTTGGGCAGGGTCACCGTCGGTGTCGAGCCGAAGTTCGGGGTGACGGTGATCTGGTCAACGGTGCACGGCGGCCCGCTCGGCTTCGGTGTGGCCGACGAGGTGGTGGTTTGCTGCGTCGAGACGGAGCCGGAGGCGCCGCTCGGCGTTGACTGCCCGCAGGCCGTGACGGACAGAGCCAGGACTGCACACGCCACCGTTGTGCCGAGGACCGCACCGATTCGCATGCCGCACATCTCACCACAGGCAATCGAGCCGACCCCAGCGGACCAGCCCTGATCCGGTGGATCTTGACCGCTTCGGCTGACAACGCCCGGTTAATCCCGCAGGAAGTCGTGGACCAGTCGGCCGGCCAGTGACCGGTATTCCGTGAAGTGGGCATGGCGGGCGCCGAGCGTCAGTTCGGGCCGGGCGTCCGGGATCATCCTCGCGTCGAACTGAGCGCGTAGTCCTTCAGTTCGATATCGGCGGCGATCTCGGCACCCGTCGCCAGCATGGCGGCCATTGCGGCAGGGTCGTTGAACATCCGGTTGCGTCCCTCGATGGCCGCCGCGCTGGCCGGGGCGAGGAATTCGCCGGTGCGTCGACCGCCTTCCTGGCAGGCGCTGACGAACTCGCGCAACCGCTGTTCGTAGCGGGGAAAGGCGAGCCGGTGATCGCAGCAGGCCTCGGCCAGTTCGCCGGCCAGCACGTACGCGCCCACTATCGCCGACCCGACGCCCATTCCGCCCGAGGGTCGCGGCGTGCGCGGCGTCGCCGACCAGCGCGACCCGGCCGCTCGACCACCGGGGCAGGTCGACGCGGCTGATCGGGTCGAAATACAGCTGAGTGGTGTCGGCGAGCGCCTCGATCAGTGTTGCGGCCCGCCACCCCATCCCGGCGTAGGCCTCGGCGAGAATGTCCCGCTGTGCTCGGATATTCCGGTGGTCGTAGCTGATGGCCTCGGCGGCGAAGATACCGAACGCGTCGGCTTTGCCGCTGTCCCAACGATCGCCGACCATACCGATCATCCGGCCGGGCTCGTTGTAGGCCACCAGTTCCTGGCCAACTCCGAACTCGTTGGGCACCTGCCACCGTGCCAGGTAGAAACCGAGGTGGCTGACGAATTCGCGTTCCGGTCCGAAAGCCAGCCCGCGCACCGCCGAATGCAGGCCGTCCGCGCCGATGACCAGGTCGAAGGTCCTGTTGGCACCACGCTCGAAGCGGACATCGACCCCGTCGTCGGTTTCGGTCAGGGCGGCGATGCCGTCGTTGAACAGGTACTCGGTGTCGCTCTTGGTGTGCTCGAACAGCACCTTGGCCAGATCCCCTCTGGTCACCTCCAGTTCTCCGCCTGCCGCTTCCGGTGGCAGACCGGCAAGGCGCCGGCCGGTGTCGTCGACGAAACTCCACGGCTGGCCACCGGTTTGTACCGCGCGTAGCTGCGCCAGGATGCCCATTCGGCGCAGCACGGTCAGGTGCGCCGCGCTGCGGAAGTCGACCGCGTAACCGCCGCCGCGCAACACCGGCGCGATTTCGACCACGGTCGTTCGGAAGCCATGACGGCTCAGCCAGTACGCAAGGGCGGGGCCGGCGACGCTCGCCCCGGAAATCAGGATCTTCGTGTTCGGCATAAGTGCGCTCCCCAGTTGATCGAGGCGGAATTAACTGTGTCTGACGGACACTGTGTACTATAGACACAGTTACTCGGTGCGGGCAACGAGGAAATCGACGGAGGCCACGGTGCGGGAGAGTGCGTTCGGTGATCAGGCCGACGGTGTCCGGCTGCTGTGGGGCGAGCGGGACCAGCCCCGCAGCGGCCCCAGACCAACGCTCACCCTGGCGCGGATCACCGCTGCCGCCATCGAGATCGCCGATGCCGAAGGCCTTGGCGCGGTGACCATGCAACGGGTCGCCGGCAAGGTCGAGGTCACCAAGATGGCCCTCTACCGTTACGTGCCCGGCCGCGCCGAGCTGGTCACCCTGATGATCGACACCGCGCTCGGAGACGCCCCCGACCTCGCGGTGGCCACCGACTGGCGGGCCGCGCTGCGGGAGTGGTCAGCGCGGATGTTTGAGGTGTTGCGGCGGCATTCCTGGTCGCTGGACGCGGTGGCGAGCCGGCGGATCGTCGGCCCCAACGAACTCGGCTGGATGGAGGCTGGGGTCGCCGCGCTCACCGATACCGGCCTCGACGGCGCCGAGGCGCTGGATGTCGTGTTCGTGCTCACCGGCCACCTGCGCAACATCGCCGCGCAGTCCTCAGTGGCGGCCACCGAGGCGGGCAGCGGGTCGGTGCTGAGCGAACTGCTCGCCGAACACGGCGCCCGATTCCCCGCGCTGACCAGGGCGGTGACCTCGGCGGCCGTGACCGGCGGCCAGGACAACGCGCTGGAATTCGGCCTGGCCCGCATCCTGGACGGGGTCGGCCTGCACATCGCGCGCCGGCGTCAGTCCTCGTGATGCCGCTGGTAGTAGCGGCTCACCCGAGCGCGGTTGCCGCAGGAGGGCTTGCACCAGGCCTGGCGCGGATGGTCCTGCAGGAAGTAGCGCACGCACCGGGGCGCGGGGCAGGCTCGTAGCCGAGCCCGGTCCCCTCCGGCGAGGAACTCGATCACCGCCCGCGCCAACGCCGCCAGCAGCGCGGCCTCCGGCTCGACATCGTCGGTCCGAAACCGCAACGTCGGTTCGCCGTCGGTCGGCCAGTCCAGGCTCGGCACCCTCGGCAGCGCCGCCGCCGCGTTGACCTCGGCGAGCGCGACCGTGGGATCGAGCAGCCGATGCGCGTCGGCCTTGCTGGGCGGCCGCGGCGCGACCGCGCGGGCCAGCAGCGACCGAATCGCCCCGCGCAGGGCGCACACCTTCGGCCGAACCTCCTCGGCGTCCACCATGCCGACATCGCCGAGCAGTTCGGCCTGGCCGGTGAGCCAGGTGATGAACCCGCTCGTGCTGGCCAGGTCGTCGGTGACGCCACCATGGCCGTCGTGCCGGATCGTGCTCGCCAGCTCCAGTGCCAGCTGTTGGTGGGCCATCACCCGAGTCTAATGGTTATCTCTCTTGATCCCATGTGACCGAGCTGTCTAACATCACCTAATGATGTCCATGACGAAGACCATTAGGGAGCGGCTTCGCGACCTGCCCTCCCTTGCCGGTCCGCTGCCGGCGTTCGACCCCGACGCCGCGCCGAACGATCCGGTGACCCTGTTTCAGGAGTGGCTGGGGCACGCGATCGAGTCCGGCATCATCGAGCCGCACGCGATGACGTTGTCCACAGTGGACTGGTCGGGTCGGCCGTCGGCGCGGGTGCTGATCCTGAAGAACGTCGAGGGCCGGGCCTGGGAGTTCGCCTCCGGCGCCAGTGGTCGCAAGGGCAAGGAACTGGCCGACAATCCGTGGGCCGCGCTGACCTTCTACTGGCCGGCACTCGGCCGGCAGGTCCGGGTTCGCGGTGCGGTGACACCGAAGGACGGCGCAGGCGACTACCTCGGTCGATCCGCCGCGGCCCGCGCGATCGGCCTCCTCGGCCGGCAGAGCGAACCGCTGACCGATCCGCGAGAACTGGCCGAAGCCCTCGACGCGGCGGCCGAGCGGATCGCCGCTGACCCGGACCTGGTCGCGCCGGACTGGACCGTCTACGCCGTGGAGGCTGACGAGGTCGAGTTCTGGCAGGGCGATCAGCGGCGTCGGCATCACCGGCTGTGCTACCGGTGGTCGGGCGCGGAGTGGACCCGGGAGCAGCTGTGGCCGTGACCGTTGCCGAGCAGGTAGCGGCGGGCCATGCCCGGCTCGCCGCGCTCATCGCGGAGCTGACCGACGAGCAGGCACACGCGGATTCGGCACTGCCCGGATGGTCACGCGGGCATGTGCTGACCCACCTCGCCGAGCTGGCCCGCGCGTTCGTCCGGCAGGTCGAGTACGCGCTCGCCGGCAAGGTGATCGAGGTCTACGACGGTGGCCGACCGGCTCGGGACGCGGCCATCGAGGCCGGTGCCGGACGCGACGCCGCCGACCTGCGCGCGGCCCTGTTGACCGCGAATAGTGACCTGGAGCGTGCCTGGTCCGGGCTGACCGTGGCCGATTGGGCGCGGCCGGTGTCCTACCGGGACGGGACGCTGCTGGACACCGCGTACGCCCGGTGGCGGGAAACCGAGATCCACAACGCTGACCTGGCACTCGGCTATCGGTCGACGGACTTCTCGGTCGATTTCTGCTCGTATCTCATCGACTTCCTTGTTGCCCGGATACCGGCGGGCACCCGGCTCACGGTGATCGCCGAGGACACCGGGTTTCGTCGGGTTCTCGGCGTCGGATCGCCGGTCGAGGTGCGCGGGCAGTTGACCGACCTGGCCGCCTGGCTCGCCGGCCGTTCCACCGTCCGCCCGCTGCGGACCGCTGGCACGGTGCCGGAGTTGGGGCCGTGGCCCTGAGCCAGCGGGTAGCCCGCTGAGTCAGCCGGCCTGCCGGATCGCCGCGTCGACGGTTTGTTCCAGCAGCAGCGCGATGGTCATCGGGCCGACCCCGCCCGGTACCGGCGTGATCAGCCCGGCGACCTCGACGGCCTCGGCGAAGGCCACGTCGCCGAGGTTGCCGGGGTGATAGCCGGCGTCGACGACCACCGCGCCGGGCTTGATCCAGTCGCCGCGAACGAATTCCGGTTTGCCGACGGCGGCGACCACGATGTCGGCGGTGCGCACGATCGCCGGCAGGTCAACGGTCTTGGAATGGCAGAAGGTGACCGTGGCGTCGCGGGCGAGCAGCAGCATGCCCACCGGTCGACCGAGAATGGGGCTGCGGCCGATGACCACCGCGTGCTGGCCGACCAGCGGAACCTCATGGGCATCCAGCAGCCGGATGATGCCGCCCGGCGTGCACGAGACGAACTCGTTGCGGTGAAACGACATCGCCGCGAAGGAGTGCATGGTCACGCCGTCGACGTCCTTGGCGGGCGCGATCGCTTCGAACGCCGCCCGCTCGTCGATGTACCTCGGCACCGGATGCTGCAACAGGATGCCGTGCACCGACTCCTCGGCCGACAGCGCGCCGATCGCGTCGACGAGTTCCTCGGTCGTCGTCTCCGCAGGCAGCGCGATATGCCGGGAGGTGATACCGACTTTCGCGGACCGGTTGCGTTTCATCCGCACATAGGTCGCCGATGCAGGGTCGTCGCCGACCAGGACGGTGGCAAGGCAGGGCGGGAAGCCGGTGCGCTCGGTGAACTCGGCGGCACGTTTCGCGGTGTCGGCCAGGATCCGCGCGGCAAGCTCGGTGCCGGGCATCAGTCGCGCGGTCATGCGGTTTCCCTTGCCGGCGTGGTCTCCTGTGCCGACTCTGGCGCCAGCTGCCGCCACAGGAATTCCAGTACCAGCGCCCAGGTCAGTGCGCGCTGTTCGTTGTCGGCGCCTGCGGCGTGTCCGCCTTCGGTGTTCTCGTAGTAGCGCACCGGATGGCCGAGATCACGCATTCTGGCGACCATTTTCCTGGCGTGCCCGGGATGCACCCGGTCGTCCCGTGTCGAGGTGGTGAACAGGATCGGCGGATACGGGAAACCCTTGTGCACGTTGTGATACGGCGAGTACGAGCGCAGGTAGGACCGTTCCGCCTCGATGTCCGGGTCGCCGTACTCGGCCATCCAGGACGCACCGGCCAACAGCTGGTGATAGCGCAGCATGTCCAGCAGTGGAACCTGGCAGACGATCGCCCCGAACAGTTCCGGGTAGCGGGTGAGCATGACCCCCATCAGCAGGCCGCCGTTGCTGCCGCCGATGGTGCCGAGTTGGCTGACCGTGGTGATGCCGCGCGCCACCAGATCCTCCGCGACCGCGGCGAAGTCCTCGTAGACTCGCAGCCGGTTGCCCTTCAACACCGACGTGTGCCATTCCGGCCCGTATTCGCCGCCGCCGCGAATATTGGCCACCACGTAGTTGCCGCCCAGCGCCAGCCAACCGCGCCCGACCGTGGCGCTGTAGCCCGGTTTCAGCGACACCTCGAACCCGCCGTAGCCGGTGAGCAACGTCGGCCGCGCGGAGGACCCCCGCTCACCGACCACGAAGTACGGGATCCGGGTGCCGTCCTTGGAGGTCGCGAAGAACTGCCTGACCTCGAGACCGTCCGCGTCGAACATGGCCGGCGCCTGCTTGAGGATCTCGGCCGGCTCGCCGACCTCGCCACGGCGCAGTGTCGAGGGTTCGGTGTAGCCGCTGGAATCGAGCAGGTATTCGGTGCCGTCCTCGTCGCTGCCGATGATGTCGGTACTGCCGAACTCCGGCACTCCCGGCAGGGGCGCCCGCGACCAGCCCTGCGCGGGGGTGAGTACTTCCAGTCGGCTCTTCACGTCGGTCAGCAGGTTGAGGATCAGGTGGTCGCGGGTCCAGGCGAACGCGTCCAGCGAGGTGTGCGGGTCCGGTTCGAACAGCACGACCAGGTCCCGTCCGCCGGCCATGAACTCATCGAACCGCACCCCGAGCAGCGCACCGGCCGGATAGTCGTGCCCGCCCACCAGCCACCGTGAACGGGTCTGGATGAGCAGCCACTCCCGGTGCACGTCGATCTCGGCGTCCTCGGGTACCTCGATGCGGCGCGGTTCCTCCCCGGTAAGCAGGTAGAACTCGCTGGTGAAGAACGTGACCGACCTGGTGATGATGTTCCGTTCGAACCCTTCGGTCAGATCCCGGTACCCGACGACCGAGACGTCGCTGAGCTTGCCCTCGAAAACGGTGACCGCCTCGGCGAGAGGGCTACCGCGCCGCCACCGTTTGACGATCCGCGGATACCCGGAGGTGGTCAGCGAGTCGGGCCCGAAGTCGGTGCCGAGGTAGATGGTGTCGATGTCGATCCACCGCACCCTGGTCTTGGCCTCCGGCACGACGAATCCGTCGGCGACGAACTCCTTGTCGACGAGGTCGAACTCGCGCACCACCACCGCGTCCGCGCCACCCCTTGACAACTGCAGCAGGCCGCGCCGGTAGCCCGGCCGCAGCACGACGGCGCCCTTCCACACCCAGTTCTCCGCCTCGCGCTCGGCGAGCGCGTCGACATCCAGCAGCACCTCCCAGGCAGGTTGCGGGGTGCGGTACTCGGCCAGCGTCGTGCGCCGCCACAGGCCGCGCGGATGCGCCGCGTCCTGCCAGAAGTTGTAGAGGTACTCGCCACGGCGGTTGACATAGGGAATCCGGTCGTCGGCGTCCAGCGCGTCGCGGATCTCCGCTTTGAGCTGCGCGAACCTCGGCGTGTCGGTCAGTTCGGCGACGGTTTCCGCATCGCGTTCCCGAACCCAGTCCAGCGCCTGCTCGCCGGTGACATCTTCCAGCCAGCGGTAGGGGTCACCGTCGGTCCCGATGGTCGCGTCGCTCATACCCGCCAGTCTTTCGCACCCCGGCGAACTCCACCGCGCCAGGTCCGGGTCCGCCGAGCTGACAGCCGCCTCGTCTGACCGCAGCCAGCTCGACCCAGCTCTGGACTTGGCCCTCGACCCAGTTCTGGACCCAGCTCCGGACTTGGCGCTGGACTTGCCGTCGGCTCAGTTCTGGACTCAGCTTCGGACGGTCTGGACCTCGATTCTGGACTCAGCTTCGGACGGTCTGGACCTCGGTTCTGGACTCGGCCGAGTCACGTTAGCTCTGGACGAGGCCGGCGCGGTAGGCATAGGCCACGGCCTGTGCCCGATCCCGCAGTCCGGCCTTGGTGAACAGGTGGTTCACGTGCGTCTTCACCGTGGCCTCGCTGACCACCAGCCTGCGCGCGATCTCGGTGTTGGACAGTCCTGCGGCGATCAACCGAAGCACCTCGATCTCACGGGCGGTCAGCCCCTCCACGAGTTCGGTGGGCTCGGCCTGCTGCGGTCGGCCGGTCGCGACGGCTTCGACCAGCCTGCGCTGCACCTCGCCGTCCATCGTCGACTGGCCGGCGGCCGCCGCGTGCAGGGCTCTGGCGATCGATTCGGCGTCCGCGTCCTTGGTGAGGAAGCCACGGGCACCGGCCCGCAGGGCCCGTAACACCGACTCGTCATCGGCGTAGGTCGTGAGCACCACTACCTCGGTGCGCGGATGCTGGCCGCGGACCTGGCGGGTCGCCTCGACGCCGTCGCAGCGCGGCATCTTCAGGTCGACCAGCAGCACGTCCGGGTCCTTCGCGGCGACCATCGTCACCGCTTCCAACCCGTCAGCGGCGGCGCCGACCACCTCGACACCCGGCAGCAGACCCAGCAGAGTGACGAGTCCTTCCCGTACGACGGTCTGGTCGTCGGCAAGGACCACCCGAAGTTTCTGGCCGGCAACTTCGCTCATGAAGGCACCACCAAATGCACTCGCCATCCTGTGTCCGTCGGACCAACCTCAAGCTCGCCGCCGATCAGTTCGACCCGTTCCCGCATCCCGATCAAACCGTAGCTGCCGGGCGGGCCCGGTGTCGGCCGACGTCCCTGGTCATCGGTGACGGTGAGTTCGACCCGGTCGGCCAGATAGCTCAGCAGCACGGCCACCGGTGCTCCTGACGCGTGTTTGCGGGAGTTGGTCAACGCCTCCTGTGCGGTCCGATACAGCGTCGCCTCCGCCGACCCGGACAACTCGCGCGGAGCGCCCAGGACCGTCAGTTCAGCTGGGTTGCCGGTTTCCAGCCGCGCGGAGGTGACGAGGTCGGCGATGCCCCGAGCGGCGGGCACCGTGTCCTCCCGCAGCGCGGACACCGCGCGGCGGGCCTCGGCTAAACCGTCCGCCGCCAGCTTCTGCGCCCGCTCCACCTGAGCGACCGCCTCCGGGCTCGCCCCGTCACGGTTCAACATCAACCGGGCACCCTGCAGGTTCAGTGACAGCGCGGACAGGGAATGCGCCAGCACGTCGTGCATTTCTCTTGCGATCCTGGCCCGCTCGTCCAGCGCGGCCGCCCTGGCGTGTTCCTCCCGCGCGGTCTGCTCGCGGGCCAGCGCCAGCTCCATCTGTTCCAACCGGTCCAGCCGGGTGCGCCGGGCGAACGACCAACCGGACACCGCGGCCAGGATGCTCAGGTCGGCGACGATGCCGAGGCCGGCCCGGTGACTCGGCACCTGGGGGATCAGCGAGACCGCCGACACACCGATCACGATCCACACGTGCAATCCCGTGGACCGGCGGGCCGCGATCGCGGCGGCGATGAACGGCAACGTCACCAGCGCGCTGTTCGGCGCAGCGTAGGTGAACCCACCACCAGCGAGGCTGAGCACCGCGAGGCTGGCCGTCGCGATCCACGGCGTCCGGTTGCGGTACATCAGCAGGGCGATATTGGCGGCGATGACCGCTGCCACCAGCAGGTAGGCGGTGAGGTAGCCACCGGCGACCGGGTAGGGACCCCGGTTGGCGATCATGGTGCCGACGGCCAGCGGAATCGGCAACAGCAGCCAGCGGCGTTGGCTGAGGGCCTCGCGCAGCGCGTCGGCCAGGCGGGAACTCCGCGGGTGCTGCGTCACCCGCACATCATCTCGCGTTGCCGTAGTCACGCCTGTCCTCACCAACTGTGTTCGGGCGCGTTGCGGTCGATCCGTTCGGACCAGCCGGCGGCACCCAGTGCTTACTCCTTCTGTCACTGATCAGCATGCGCGTCACGGCTCTCGCTGTCATCGGCCCGTGGGTGGTCGCCTCAGGTCAAACCAAGGGTGGAGGTATCGATCGCGATCAGACCGTGGTCGGACACCACGGGACCGGCACTGATCTATCGCGCGCTCGCACGCGCGCAGGCGATACCCGACAGGGACGACATTTCCTTTTCCGATAGATCGTTAAATGCCAAGTTATCCACATCGGATCAATCTATCCACAGTGGAGCACATTGGTCTGGAAATGTTTGCCGACAACGACAATCGTGGCGGCATGACCACACCCATCCAGCCCGTCGCAAGCAGTGTCCAGATCGCCGGCACCGAGGAACTCCTTGCCGCCGTACCCCATCTACTCGGTTTCCACCCGCACGACTCGCTCGTCGTGATCGGTCTACAGGGCAACGATCCGATGACCATCGGGCTGACCCTGCGCGTGGATCTCCCGCCACCCGAACACCACGACGCCGTGGCCGAGCAACTCGCGATACCACTGGCCAAACACGAGACAGCGGGCGTCGTCCTGCTGATCGTCGGCGGCTCCGATGGCGCACCACCGGGCGCGCCATCGGAGCAACCGCCGCACCGCGCCCTGACCACCCGGTTGGAGTTGACCTTCGCGCGGATCGGCATACCGGTGGTGCACCGCCTGTGGCTGCCGGACACCGAACGCGGGGCGCGCTGGTCCTGTTACGACGACAGCGACTGCCGGGGCACCCTGCCCGACCCGTCGACGACCCCGCTGGCCGCCGCGTCCGTCGTGGCCGGCGCCGTCACCGTGCCCCGGCGAGCGGACCTGGTGGCCGGCCTGATGACCGCCGACGGGCCCGCGTTGGCCAGGCGAGCGCGCCTGCTCGAAACGGCCAGTCGGGATCGAGAACCGGGCGGCGACACCACCGCCCTCACGACGGCCCGGTTCGCCGCGGTCCGTGCCGCCATCGACCGGTCCGTCGACGGCCTGCCGACACTCACCGACGATGACGTGCTGGCCTTGTCCGACGCGTTGTCCGACCATCGAGTCCGGGACGCCTGCCTCATTCAGGAGCAGGACAAGGCAGCCGCCGCCGAACATCTGTGGACCGCGCTGACCCGCGCGACCCCGGCGCCCGAACGCGCCGAAGCAGCGTGTCTGCTGGCGTTCGCCGCCTACCTGCGCGGCGACGGCGTACTGGCCGGCATCGCCCTCGAACAGGCCGAGGAGGCCGATGCCGGCCACCGGCTCACCAGTCTGCTGCGCAACTCACTGCTGTTCGGACTACCCCCGTACCAACTGCGCGCGGCCTGTGTCCAGGCCGCCGAACTGGCCAGGCAACAACTCTCCGAGGAGGCACAACCATGAACGGCTACCGCACCACGCCCGGCCGATCCCGATCGGGCGCCGCCGATCCGCGCTCAGGCGCCGGCCCGTGCCTTGGTGAACGTCCAGGCGTCCCGCACGATCTCGGTGAGGTCGGTCTTGGCCGGTTCCCACTTCAGTTCGGTCCGCGCCTTGTCGCTGGAGGCGACCAACACGGCGGGGTCGCCGGGTCGCCGAGCGGCCACGTTCGCCGGGATCTCGTGGCCGGTCACCTGCCGGCAGGTGTCGATGACCTGCTTCACGGAGAACCCGGTCCCGTTGCCGAGGTTGTAGATCTGGTGTTCCCCCGGTTCGGCGTGGTCCAGCGCCAGGAGATGGGCGTCGGCGAGGTCGGTGACGTGGATGTAGTCGCGTACGCAGCTGCCGTCGTCGGTCGGGTAGTCCTCGCCGTAGATGGCCACGTTCTCACGCTGGCCGAGCGCGACCTGAAGAACGATCGGGATCAGGTGCGTCTCGGTGGTGTGCCGTTCGCCGAAGCGGCCGTGCGCTCCGGCGACGTTGAAGTAGCGCAGGCTCACCGCGGCCAACCCGTGCGCGGCGGCGTAGGAGGTCATCGCGTTGTCGATGGCCAGTTTGGTAGCACCGTAGGTGTTCGTCGGCCGCGGTGCCGCGGTCTCCACGACCGGCACGCTCTCCGGCTCGCCATAGGTCGCCGCGGTGGAGGAGAACACCAGGCGCGGCACGGAATGCCGGCGGATCGCCTCCAACAGGCGCAGCGAGGTGACGACGTTGCCGTACCAGTACTTCGCGGGCTCTCGCATGGACTCGGCGACCAGCGACTTGGCCGCGAAGTGCAGCACCCCGTCGAAACCCTCCGGCAGCAGCGTGTCGGCGATCTCGGCGATATCGCCTTCCACGAAGCGGCAACCGTCCGGAACCGCGTCGGCATGCCCGGTGGACAGATCGTCGACAACCACCACGTCATGGCCGGCTTCGATCAGCCGCGCCGCGCAGACGCTTCCGACATAGCCGGCGCCACCGGTCACGAGCAGCTTCACCGTGTTCCTCGCCTTCGTCAAAGTCGATCAGGTATCAGTCGATCCGCATGTCGATCTGGCGACTCCAGTCTGCACGGCGCCGCATCGACCGCGGGCGGACCCCCGACGTCGGCCCGTCTACCTGCGAAGATCATTCGGGTAGTCGACCGACTACTGATCGCGACCGGCACCGGCCGAGGGGACCGCGGTGAACAGCCGTGGCGCGGTGAACGACCGTTCGGCGAAAGCAGCGTTGACCTGCTGCTCCACCTCCGCGTGCAGTCCTTCGGCAACCAGTGCGATCGCGGATCCGCCGAACCCGCCACCCATCATCCGAGCGCCCAGCGCACCAGCGGCCAGCGCCACGTCGACCGCGACGTCCAGCTCCTCGCAGGACACCCGGTAGTCGTCGCGGAGGCTCCTATGCGACAACGTCAACAGCGGGCCGACCTCGGCGAGCTTGTTGGCCCGAAGCAACTCGACGGTGTCCAGCACGCGAGCGTTTTCGGTGACCACGTGCCGCATCAGCGGCCCGAGTTCACCGGGCACCTTGCTCAGCGCTTCGGGAAGGTCATCGACGGACACGTCCCGCAGCGCGGCGACACCCAGCAGTGCGGCGGCCCGTTCGCAACCCCGCCGCCGATCGCCGTATTCCGAATCGCCGAGAGCGTGGTTGACCCTGGTGTCGATGATCAGCACTTCAAGGCCGTCCGTGGCCGCGTCGAACGGGACCTGTTCGTTGGCGCCGGAACGAACGTCGAGGAACAGGACGTTCGCCTCGGTGCAACACATCGACGCGGTCTGGTCCAACACCCCGCTCGGCACCCCGACGAACCCGTTCTCCGCCTGATGCGCCCACTCGGCTACCTGCGCCCGCTCGGCATATCCGGCGCCGATCTCGTGGCCGGCGAGGCCGAGCAACGCCAACGCGATCGCGCACTCCAACGCGGCCGAAGAGGACAGTCCCGCCCCTGCCGGCACGTTGCCGGCGATCACCAGATCCGCGCCCGAGGAGATGTCGGCGATCCCGGCGTCACGCAACACCCAGGCGACGCCGGCCGGATAACTCGCCCACCCGGTCAGCGAACCGGGGGCGAGTTCGGCGATGGCGAACGGCTCCGCCTGCTGCGGCCGGCCGTCGTCGCCAACGGTGCTCACCAGGATGCGGCCGTCGGTGCGGGTCGCCGCGGCGACCGCGGTCCGGTGCGGCAACGCGAAGGGCAGCACGAAACCGTCGTTGTAGTCGGTGTGCTCGCCGATCAGGTTCGCCCGCCCCGGAGCGGACCAGACACCATGTGGTTCTCGGTTGTGCAGTTCGCGGAACGCGGCCAGCGCGCGGTGGGTCGTGCTCACCGAGCGTGTACCAATACCGCGTGCGCGACCGCGGTCTGGATTCGGGCTGGATCACCAGAACCACGAACCTCGACGGTGCCCGCGCGGTCCCCGATCGGCGACACCTCGATGGTGCTGCCCGGCATGACCCCGATGGCTTTCAGCTCGCTCATCAGGCCGGTGTCCAGTTGCACGTGTTCGGCGATGCTGCGGATCTCCACCTGGCCACCGCCTCGGCGGGCGACCTCGTCCACTCGGACCAGGTCCGGCCCCAGTGGGGGCGCGGCGTCACCGGCGCCGAGCTTGTCCAAACCGGGGATCGGGTTGCCGTACGGCGAAGTGGTGGGATGGTCGAGCAACTGCACGAGTTTGCGTTCGACCGCCTCGCTCATCACGTGCTCCCAGCGACAGGCCTCGCTGTGCACGTTCTCCCACTCCAGCCCGATCACGTCGACCAGCAGCCGTTCGGCGAGGCGGTGCTTACGCATGACCGCGATCGCGAGTTCGCGACCGTGGTCGGTCAGCTCCAGATGCCGGTCGTCGGCCACCAGGAGGAGATCGTCGCGTTCCATGCGAGCCACCGTCTGGCTGACCGTGGGGCCACTTTGCCCCAGCCGTTCAGCGATCCGGGCACGCAGCGGCACCACGCCCTCTTCCTCCAGCTCATAGATCGTCCGGAGGTACATTTCGGTGGTGTCGATGAGGTCGTTCACACCAGTCCCCTAACGTCTTTGACAATGGTAGTCGCAACGGCCGACAACCTCCGAATGTCGGTGTTCGACGACGTCGTCGGCGGCTGCCGGCCGGACCCGGCAAGATGTCGGGTGTGCGAGCCTTGATGACCACGGCCGAACTGGCCGCAGAACTTGTCGGCAAGACATCTCCGGTGTTGTTGGACGTCCGTTGGAAGCTGGGTGGACCATCCAGTCTGCTCGACTACCAGCAGGGCCACCTGCCGGGTGCGGTGTTCCTCGACCTCGACGCGGATCTGGCCGCGGCACCAGGGGCCGGTGGCCGGCATCCGCTGCCGGAGCCGGCGGCGCTGCAGACCGCGTTGCGTGCCGCCGGAGTGCGCGCCGACCGTCCGGTGGTCGTCTACGACGCGGGAGATGGTTCGGTCGCGGCCAGGGCTTGGTGGCTGTTGCGCTGGTCAGGACACAGTGAGGTGACGGTACTCGATGGCGGGTACGCCGCGTGGACCCAGGAAGATCGGGAGGTGAGTACGGAGCCGGCACAGCCAGTGCCGGGTGACATCGAGGTGCGACCCGGTGCGATGCCGGTGCTCAACGCCGCCGAGGCCGGGAAGCTGGCCAGCACGGGCATTCTGCTGGACGCCAGGGCGCCGGAGCGCTACCGGGGCGATGTGGAACCGATCGACCCGCGCGCAGGCCACATCCCCGGCGCCCGCAACGCGCCCTTCGCCGGCCACCTCGGCCCGGACGCCCGTTGGCAGGCCCCTGCCGCGCTCGCCGAGCGCTTCACCCGGCTCGGCGTCGAACAGGGCGAACCGGTCGGTGCCTACTGCGGCTCCGGCGTCACTGCCTCATCGGTGGTGCTCGCCCTCGAAGTCGCCGGACTGACCACACCGGACAAGCCGGCCGCGCTCTACGCCGGCTCGTGGTCGCACTGGTGCGTCGATACGACCCGACCGGTCGTGACCGGCGCCGATCCGGGCTGACCCGGCTGCGCACCCCGTGCCCAGCCAACCAGCCAAAACGTTCAACCGGGGCGGGGTGGGGGGAGGGGGAGGGGCCCCAAGAGGCGGGGCGGATTTCGGCGCTTCGGGGTGTGGCAGTTTCGGGGCGTGCCAGTGGCCGGTTGTGGGTTTCGGCGGTGTCCGGGGAGTGGCCGGCGGCGGTTCGGGGTCGGTCGGAGTGGCCGTGGTTGGTGGTGGGTTGGCGAGCGGGGGACAGCCAACGGGCGCGGTGAGGATTAGGGTCGAGGCATGGGCGCGTCGGCCGAAGTGGTGTGGGACGAGTCGTTGCTGGCCTACGACATGGGCAATGACCACCCCCTCAACCCGGTGCGTCTCGCGCTCACCGTCCGGCTGGCCACCGCGCTCGGTGTGCTCGACGGTGTCGGGCTGCGCAAACCCGAGCCGGCGAGCGACGCGGAGATCGAGCGGATTCACGATTCGGGCTACCTGGCCGCCGTGCGGGCCGCGCCGGAATCGCGGTTCGACGTCGGACATGGGCTCGGCACTCCGGACAATCCGGTCTTCGCGGGCATGCATGAGGCGTCGGCGCGGGTGGTCGGTGGTTCGCTGTTGGCCGCTGACCTGATCGCGGCCGGCACGACCGACCGCGCGGTGAGCATCGCGGGCGGGCTGCATCATGCGATGCCCTCGCACGCGTCCGGATTCTGCGTCTACAACGACTGTGCGATCGCCATCGCGCGGCTGCTCGATCGCGGTGTCGAGCGGGTGGCCTACATCGACGTGGACGTCCATCACGGCGACGGGGTGCAGGCCGCGTTCTACGACGACCCTCGGGTGCTGACGATTTCTGTCCACCAGGACCCGCGCACCCTCTGGCCGGGCACCGGTTATCCGCGCGAACTGGGCGTCGGGGCGGCCGAGGGGAGTGCGGTCAACCTGCCGCTGCTGCCAGGCACCGCGGACGCCATGTGGTTACGAGCCTTCACCGCGGTGGTGCCCTCCCTGCTCAACGCCTTCGCCCCGACGGTTCTGGTGACACAGTGCGGAGTGGACAGTCATCGCACCGATCCGCTCGCCGACCTGGCCCTGTCCGTCGACGGGCACCGGGCGATCTACCGGACGCTGCGCGAGTTCGCGACGCGTTACGCGGGCGGCAAGTGGCTCGCGCTCGGCGGCGGGGGATATGACCTGGTCAGGGTGGTGCCGCGGTCCTGGACGCACCTGCTGGCCACGGTGTTGGACCGAGATCTTGCGCCGGACACCGCGCTGCCGGCGGACTGGATCGCGTTGGCCGAGCGGGTCGCGCCCGGTCTGCCGTTGCCCGAGACGATGACCGAGGACGCGGACGTCACCTTCCAACCGTGGGGCGGCGGCACCGATGAACCGGTCGACATCGCCATCCGCGAGACGAGGCGCGCGGTGTTCCCGCTCTACGGCCTCGACCCGGACGACCCGAGGGACTGACCGGAGCGCATCATGTCCGATATGGACAGAAAGCCTGATCCGTACGACTATCCGAAGTACTGGGAAGCCGATGTGCTGCTCTCCGACGGCGGCACAGTCCACTTGCGACCAATCACGCCGGATGACGCGCGGCTGATCCTCGGCCTGCACGGTCGGTTGTCCGACCGGACCCGTTATTTTCGTTACTTCGGCGCCTATCCTCGCATGTCCGAGCGCGACCTCAAGCGGTTCAGCGTGGTCGACCATCATGGCCGGGTCGCGTTCGGCGCCTTTCTCGGCCATGACCTGATCGCGGTCGGCCGCTACGAACAACTGGACGGTGGGGATTCCGCCGAGGTCGCGTTCGTCGTCGAGGACGGCCATCAGGGCCGGGGCATCGGCTCGATCATGCTCGAACACCTTGCCGCGGCAGCGGCCGAACGAGGACTGCGGCGGTTCGTCGCCGAGGTTCTCACCGAGAACGGCCAGATGGTGCGGGTTTTCCGCGAGGCGGGCTATCGGGTCAGCCGCGAACTCGAGGCCGGTGTGCTGCATCTGGAATTCGCCATCGATCCTACCGAGAGGTCGGTTGCCGTCCAGCGCGCCCGTGAGCAGGCCGCGGAGGCGCGCAGTGTGCACAACCTGCTGCATCCGGCCTCGGTCGCGGTGATCGGCGCGTCCACCGATCCGAGCAAACTCGGCTACGCGGTGCTGACGAACCTGCTCGCCGCCGACTTCGCGGGGCCGGTCTATCCGGTCAACTCCGAACATCGCTCGGTGCGCGGGGTCCGCGCCTACGTCTCGGTGCTCGACATCCCGGACCAGGTCGATCTCGCGGTGGTCGCGGTGCCGGCGGCCGGGGTCGACGAGGTGTTGGACGCCTGCCTCGCCAAGGGTGTGCGCACCCTGGTGGTGCTGTCCGCGGGCTTCGCCGATATCGGCCCGGCCGGGATGGACGCCGAGCGCAAACTGGTCGCCGAGGCGCGGGCGCACGGGATGCGGGTGGTCGGGCCGAACGCGTTGGGTGTGCTGAACAACGATCCGGCGGTCCGGTTGAACGCCACCTTGGCGCCGCGCCTTCCCGGTCCGGGGCATACCGGGTTCTTCTGCCAGTCCGGCGCCCTCGGTATCGGCATTCTCGCCGATGCCGCAGCGCGCGGGCTGGGGCTGTCGACCTTTGTCTCGGCGGGCAACCGGGCTGATGTGTCGGGCAATGACCTGTTGCAGTATTGGGCGACCGATCCGGCGACCAGGGTTGTGCTGTTGTACCTGGAATCGTTCGGCAATCCGCGCAAGTTCGCCCGCCTCGCGCGCCGGTTGGCCCGGCACAAGCCGATTGTCGCGGTCAAGTCCGGGCGACACGGGGTTCGGCCCAGCCTTGCCGCGAATTCCGTGGATCTGGAAGAAGCCAGTGTGCAGGCGCTGTTCGAGCAGGCCGGGGTGATTCGGGTCGAGTCGCTGGCCCAGTTGTTCGACACCGCGCTGCTGTTGGCGAACCAGCCGTTGCCGGTCGGTGATCGGGTTGCCGTGGTCGGCAATTCCACCGCCATCGGCTTGCTTGCCGCGGACACCATCGCGGCGGAGGGGTTGCAGTTGGCCTTCGACCCGGTCGACACCGGGGCGCAGGCGTCGCCGGAACAGTTCGCCGCGGCGGTTCGCGACACGGTGCGGCGTGATGACGTCGATGCGGTGGTGGTGGTTTTCATTCCGCCGTTGGTGGTGCCGGGGGCGGCTTATGCGTTGGCGTTACGGGAAGTGGTCAGTGAGTTGGCGAGCGCGGACGGTGGGCAGCCAAAAGCCGACAAGCCAAAAGGCGGCGAGTCAAAAGGCGGCAGGCCAACAGGAGACGAGTCAACAGGAGAGTCAACAGGAGACGAGCCAACAGCGGACAGGTCAACAGCGGACAGGTCAACAGCGGACAGGCCAACAGTGGGTGAGCCAGTGACGGGTGAGCCGGCTGCGGGTGGTTCGGCTGACGACAAGTCAGGCGCTGGCAAGGTTGTCGCGGCCAAGCCGATTGTGTCCACTTTCCTCGCGGTGGCCGGTGTACCGGACGAACTCGCGGTGCCGGGGCCGACCGGTTGGCCGGGTTATGGCTCGATTCCGAGTTACTCCAGCCCGGAACGCGCGGTACTGGCCTTGGCCAGGGTGGCACGCTACGCGAGTTGGCGGAGCAGGCCGCGAGGCGAGTTCCGGCGGCCGGAGGGTATTGATCTGGCTGTGGCGCGCGAGATCGTTGCCGCGATCGTGTCTGATGTGGAGGGAAGTCCTCCAGCGTCCGGTGCTGCGGGTGGGAGGGGCTCGCGGACGTTGAGTGATGTCGAGACGTTGCGGTTGTTGGCTTGCTACCGCATCGGGGTTGTCGACTTCCACGTCGTCGACACCGAGTCGGCCGCAGTCGCCGCCGCGGAGGAGTTGGGGTTTCCGGTCGCGGTGAAGTCGACCAGCAAGCGTCTGCGGCATTCGGTCGACCTGATCGGGGTGCGGTTGGATCTCGGCGACGCGGAGGCGGTGCGGACGGCCTTCCATGCCCTGCACGCGGCTTCCGGCCAGCCGGAGGTGATTGTGCAGCGGATGGTGCCGCGCGGCACCTCCTGCGTGATCGGCCTGCAGGACGATCCCTCGTTCGGTTCGCTGGTGTCCTTCGGTTTGTCCGGCATCGTCAGTGATCTGCTCGGTGACCGGGCCTATCGGGCGGTGCCGCTCACCGATACGGATGCCGCCGGGCTGGTGCGGGCGCCGAGGGCGGCGCCGCTGCTGGCCGGCTACGGGGGTGGCGAGCCGGTGGACCAGGATGCGTTGGCGGAGTTGGTGTTGCGGGTCAACGCGATGGCCGAGGACCTGCCCGAGGTTCGCATGCTGGTGCTCGATCCAGTGCTCGCCGCGCCGAGCGGTGCCGCGGTGAGCAGTGCGGTGATCGTGCTCGGGCCACCGCCCTCGCATTCGGATGCCGGACCGCGTCGGTTGCGCTCGATCGGCGAGCCCTGACCGTGAACGTTCCGCCGGGACCGTGAACATCTCGGCCGCGACCGTGAACGGACTGTGAAACCCGTAGGGTGGCGGAATGACTGCCGGGGACCTGCCGCCGTTTCGGGCCAACGGGCCGGTGCGGGCCGGCATACCTGAACACGGTCGGGTGCCGCGTTACTACGCGGTCAAGGTCGAACTGCTCGAACTGATCGAGACGCTCGGGGTCGGCGCGATCCTGCCGGCCGAGCGGGAGTTGGCGGAGCGGTTCGGGGTTTCCCGGATCACGCTGCGCCAGGCCGTCGGCGAGTTGGTGTTGGAGGGGCGGCTGGTCCGCCGTCAGGGCAGCGGCACGTTCGTCTCGCCGCCGAAGCTGGTGCAGCGGCTGTCGATGGCCAGCTACGCGGAAGGCATGCGCAGCCACGGCCTGCTGCCCGGCCGCAGCCTGATCAGCACCGAAGAGGTTCCGGCGGACGCCGGGCTCGCGGATGATCTCGGCATCGAGGTCGGCGCGGCCGTGCTGCACCTGGAGCGGGTGATCACCGCCGACGGTGACCGGGTCGGGCTGGAGTCCTGTTACCTGCCGGCCGACCGGTTCCCCGACCTTCTCACCGGTTTCGACCCGTCGACCTCGCTGTATGCCTTTCTGAGCGAGCAGTGCGGGGTGGAGTTCGCGGCGGCCGAGGAGCGGCTGGAGACGGTGTTGGCGACGCCTCGGGAGGCGTTGCTGATCGGCACCAATCCGGCGCTGCCGATGCTGCTGCTGAACCGGATCTCCTACGACAGGGCCGATCGGCCGATCGAGCGGGTGCGGTCGTTGTATCGGGGAGATCGGTTCAGTTTCGCCACCCGGCTCACCGGCGCGGAGCGTCGAGGTACTGCGCGCGGGGGTGCCGCTGTGGGCGATGCGCGGAGCGAGTGAACATAACGAAATAGTAACTCATCTAGTCCACGTCTGCTGTTCATCTCGTCTTGGGGGCAGAGTCATCGCTGGTTCGTGACCGGAGATGAGGGTGGCGTTCATGCGGATCGTGATCGTGGGTGGCGGCGTGCTGGGCACCATGCATGCCTGGTGCGCTGTGCGGCGCGGCCATCAGGTGCGCCACCTCGAACGGGAGCTGGAGGCGCGCGCCGCGTCGGTACGCAACTTCGGCCTGGTCTGGGTCGGTGGCCGGGCGCCGGGTGTCGAGCTGGACACGGCGCTGCGGGCCCGTGAGCTGTGGGCACGGATCGCGACCGAGGTACCGGGGGTCGGGTTCCGGGCGAACGGCTCGTTGACCGTGCTGCGCAGCGCGGCCGAACTGGCCGTCGCCGAGCAGGTTGTTGGCCGCGATGATGCGCGGCGACGCGGGTTCACGCTGCTCACGGCGGCGCAGACCGTGGCGCGCAACCCGGCGTTGGGCGGTGAGCTGCTCGGCGCGCTGCACTGTGGGCTCGACGCGGCGGTGGAGTCACGGGTGGTGCTGCCGGCGTTGCGCGCCCGGTTGGCCGAGTCCGGTCGCTACAGCTGGCTGCCCGGCCGGGAGGCCCGCGACGTCGATCGCGCCGGGGTGCGTGACGATCACGGTGACCGGCATGCCGGTGATCTCGTGCTGCTCTGTCCTGGCGCGGCGCTGGCCGGGCTGGTCCGCGAACTCGCCACCGACCTGCCGTTGCGCCGGGTCCGGTTGCAGATGATGCAGACCGAACCGTTCGAGCAGGCGCTCACCACCTCAGTCGCCGATGGCGACAGCCTGCGCTACTACCCGGCCTACCGGGGCAGCGCGCTGGACGAGCTGACGGCCAACAGCCCGCAGGCGCCGATCGCCGCGGCCCACGCCATGCAACTGCTGATGGTGCAGCGCCTCGACGGCGGCCTGACCATCGGCGACACCCATGGCTACACCGAGCCGTTCCCGTTCGACCTGCGGGAGGAGCCCTACCAGCATCTGGTCTCGGTCGCCGAGGCCCTGCTGGGCAGGCGGCTGCCACCGGTGCGGCAGCGCTGGGCCGGCGTCTACGCCGAACGCACCGACACCGGCCACATCGCGCTGCGCCAGCAGGTCGCGAACGGGGTCTTCCTGATCACCGGCCCCGGCGGGCGGGGCATGACCTGCTCGCCGGCCATCGCCGAATCCACCACTGAGGAGCTGCAACTGTGACGGACATCGAGTTGGTGGTACTGGACATGGCCGGCACAACGGTCCTCGACGACGGCCTCGTCCTCGACGCGTTCACCGCCGCCGTCACCGAGGTCGGCGTCGAGCGGGACTCGGCCGAGTTCGACCGGATGTTGGCCTATGTCAACGAAACCATGGGCCAGTCGAAGATCGTGGTGTTCCGCGCGCTGCTCGACGGCGACGAACAACGGGCCGCCTCGGCCAACGCGGCCTTCGAGGCCCGCTACGATGAACTTGTCCACAATGGACACTGCGCGCCGGTTCCCGGTGCCGAGGAGCTGATCACCAGGTTGCGGGCCGCCGGGGTCAAGGTCGCGTTCGTCACCGGGTTCGGTCGGCAGACCCAGGACGCGATCCTCACCGCGCTCGGTTGGAACAGCCTCGCCGACCTCGCGCTGACCCCGGCCGACGCCGGTCGCGGTCGGCCGTTCCCGGACCTGGTGCTCGCCTCGGTGCTGCGTACTCGGACCACCGATGTGCGCAGGGTCGCCGTGCTCGGTGACACCCCCTCCGACGTGCTCACCGGACTGCGGGCCGGGGCCTCGATCGTCGCCGGGGTGCTCACCGGCGCCGGCAGCAGGGCCGAACTCGAAGCGGCCGGTGCGACGCATGTGCTCGACTCGGTCGCCGACCTGCCCGGCATCCTGGGCTGAGACCGCCTGCCCCACGCGGCTGGCTGCGCTGACGATGGCCGGCGACCGGCATAGAGTGCAGCCGTGGGCAGGCAGGTCTCGATCACCAAGGTGGTGCACGCTCCGGCCGAGCGGATCTTCGATCTGCTCGTCGATCCGGCCAAGCACCCGCTCATCGACGGCTCCGGCACGGTGCGGACCGTGCGCGCCGCGGCGCCGACCCGGTTGCGCCTCGGCGACACCTTCGGCATGGACATGACAATGGGCGTCCCGTACAAGGTGACCAACAGGGTCGTCGAATTCGAGGACAACCGGCTGATCGCCTGGCGGCACTTCAGCGGCCACCGGTGGCGCTGGCAGCTGCGCCCGCTTGACGAGCAGACCACCGAGGTCACCGAGACCTTCGACTACTCGACGGCCAGGGCCTCGCTGCTGCTGGTGTTGCTCGGTTATCCGGAGCGTAACCGCAGAGGCATCGAGGCCACCCTCGAACGGTTGGAATCGGTACTCGCCGAGCAGGGGTAACGACGAAGAGTCGCTGGGCGCGCCCGCGTTGCGGCGGCCGGTGCAACCAGATCGGGGCCGCGATCCGTCCTGGGTACATGAGACGCCTTGGCATCGTGCTCGGTACGGCAGCGCTGGTGCTGCTCGCCGCCGGCTGCGCGGGGCGGGCCGCGTCCGACGACGCGGCGGGGCAGGCCAGCAGCCTGCCCGCGGCGAACGCGCCGGGGTCCACTCGGGCCGCTCCCGGACCAGCGGCACCGGACCTGCCGAGCGTGCACCTGCCGCCCGGCTCGGAACCGGTGGCCGGAGCCAAGGTCGACGCCAGTGCGCTGCCCGCCGGCTACCCGCGTCTGGTGTGGACCGTCGGAAACGGCGGCACACTCGGGTTCTTCACCGAACAGGGCGCCTGCCAGACGGTCAGCGCGCAGGTGATCGCGCAGACCGCGACCGCGGTGACCATCCGGTTGCTGCAGATCCAGCCGGCCAGCACGAAACCCTGTCCGCACAGCCTGCTCAACAAGCCGACGACGGTCGGACTGAGCCAGCCGCTCGGTAGCCGGACGGTGATCATGCAGGCCACCATCGAGCGCGGCTGAGCGAGCCGACCTATGACGTTCTCACCTGTGACTGATCACCTGGAGGTGACGGCATGCTGACCGGAAAGACGATTCTGTCAAGGAAGGCCACACATCGACCGAACGCGGTGCCGAGGGTGTTGGCACCCGTCGCGGTACTGGTGGGCGTGCTCGCCGTCACGCTGACGGTCGCGGCCTGCGGGCCGACCAGCACCTCGTCGGGGGCCGGGTCGGCGTCCGGTTCGATCGCGACGTCCGCGCCCAGTAGTCCGGTGACGACCAGTCCCACCGGCTCACCGAGCGCGCCGCCGGTCTCCCCGCCGCATGTCGGCATTCCGGTCACCACGCCGCCAGGTGCTTCGGCGCCGGGCGCGGGCACTCTGGTCCCGTTGCCGCCGTACGCGGCGGTGCCGTCCAACCAGATCGATGTGAGCGCGATGCCCACCGAGCAGCCGACCGCGGTACAGACCGCCGAGGGCGGTCGGATCGTGATCTTCCATGCCGAGCAGGCCGGTTGTCAGTCGGTCGCCGCGCAGGTGCTCAGCCAGTCCTCGACGAAGGTCGTGGTGGACATGGTGGTCACCTCGTCGGCGGGAGCCGGGAAGGTGTGCCCGATGATCGTGCGGGTGGTGCCGGTGACGGTCTCGCTGACCGCGCCGCTGGGCAGCCGAACCCTGGTATTCCAGGAGACCATCAAGCACTGACCGCGTGACCGGAACCGCGCTGGGCCGACCGGAGAACCGGTCGGCCCAGCGCGGGCCGTCAGCGGTGGAAGGCGATCTGCAGGGTGGGGGCCGAGGTGCCGGCGAAGAAGTCGTTGCCCTTGTCGTCGACGACGACGAACGCCGGGAAGTCCTCGACCTCGATCTTCCAGACCGCTTCCATGCCAAGCTCCGGGTATTCGAGCACCTCGACCTTGCGGATGCAGTCCTGGGCCAGCCGGGCCGCAGGGCCGCCGATCGAACCGAGGTAGAAGCCGCCGTTGGCCTGGCAGGCCTCGGTGACCTGCTTGGACCGGTTGCCCTTGGCCAGCATCACCAGCGAACCGCCGGCCTGCTGGAACTGGGCGACGTAGGAGTCCATCCGACCTGCCGTCGTCGGACCGAACGAACCGGACGCGTAGCCCTCCGGGGTCTTCGCCGGGCCCGCGTAGTAGACGGGGTGGTCGCGCAGGTACTCCGGCATCGGCTCGCCCGCGTCCAGCCGCTCCTTGATCTTGGCGTGCGCGATGTCGCGGGCCACCACCAGCGGACCGGACAGCGACAGCCGCGTCTTCACCGGCAGCTTCGCCAGGGTGGCCAGGATCTCGGTCATCGGCAGGTTCAGGTCGATCCGCACGACCTCGTCGGAGAGCTGCTCGTCGGCGGTCTCCGGCAGGAACCGCGCGGGGTCGCGTTCCAGCTGTTCGATGAACACGCCCTCCGGGGTGATCTTCGCCTTGGCCTGCCGGTCGGCCGAACAGGACACCGCGATACCGACCGGGCAGGACGCGCCGTGCCTGGGGAGCCGGATCACTCGCACGTCATGGCAGAAGTACTTGCCGCCGAACTGGGCGCCGATGCCGAACTGCCGGGTCATCTCCAGCACCTGCTGTTCCAGGTCCGCGTCCCGGATGGCGTGGCCGAGCGGGGAGCCCTCGGTCGGCAGGCTGTCCAGGTAGCGGGCGGAGGCCAGCTTGGCGACCTTCAGGTTGAACTCGGCCGAAGTGCCGCCGACCACGATCGCGAGGTGGTACGGGGGACAGGCCGCGGTGCCGAGGCCGCGCAGCTTCTCGTCGAGGAAACCGGCCAGCCTGCTCGGGTTCAGCAGCGCTTTCGTCTCCTGGTAGAGGAAGGTCTTGTTGGCGCTGCCGCCGCCCTTGGCCATGAACAGGAACTCGTACTTCGGTTCCGTGCCGGGCGCCGCGTACAGCTCGACCTGGGCCGGCAGGTTGGTGCCGGTGTTGCGCTCGTCCCAGAAGTTCAACGGAGCCAGCTGCGAGTACCGCAGGTTCAGTTCCTGGTAGGCCTCGAAGATGCCCTTGCTGATCGCGGCCTCGTCGGTGCCGCCGGTCAGTACCGATTCGGTGCGCTTGCCGATCACGATCGCGGTGCCGGTGTCCTGGCACATCGGCAGCACCCCGCCCGCCGAGATGCAGGCGTTGCGCAACAGGTCGGTGGCCACGAAGCGGTCGTTCGGGCTGGCCTCCGGGTCGTCGATGATGGCCCGCAGCTGGGCGAGGTGCGAGGACCGCAGCAGGTGCTGGATGTCCTTGACGGCCTCCTTGGCCAACATGGTCAGCACGTCCGGGTCGATCTCGAGGAACTCCCGGCCGGCGGCCTTGGTGACTCCTACGCCCTCGCTGCTCACCAACCGGTACTCGGTCGTGGTGTCCTTGCCGAGTGGCAGCACCTCGGTGTGCTGGAAGGTGGGTCCAGTCTTGGCGTTGCCGGTGTTCTCGGCGCTGCTGGCTGCTGCTGTGGTGGAGGCAGTCACGGACGCGGGCTCCCTTGCGCGCGGACGAATTCGGCTTCCGCCGACCGTACCTGTGCGCCCCGGCCACGAATCGCCCCGGCCGTGCCGGAAGGCCGGGCCGCTCCCGACCCGGCCCGACCTCCCGTCGCACGCGGTCGTGGTCAGCGAATGCCGGCCAGCCGCGAGGTCCTCACGACTCCACTCAGCTTGGCGTGAGCAAGCTCACACGTCAACGCCGGCAAAAGAGTGAGACGCCGCTCACCGAGCGGCGTCTCAGGTGGACTCGGTTGCCGTTTCCGGGGCTCAGCTGGCGTAGGCGCGCAGCCGCTCGGCCCGCTCGCCCTGGCGCAGCTTGCCCATCACTTCGCGTTCGATCTGCCGGACCCGTTCCCTGGAGAGGCCGAAACGCTTGCCGATCTGGTCCAGGGTGCGCGGCTGGCCGTCCTCAAGGCCGTAACGCAGCCGGATCACGGCCTGCTCGCGCTCGTCGAGAGTGGCCAGTACCCGACGCAGGTCGTCCTGCAGCAGGCCGGAGATGACCGCGCTCTCCGCGTCGGCGGCCTCGCTGTCCTCGATGAAGTCACCGAGCGGAGCGTCCTCCTCGGCGCCGACCGGCATGTCGAGGCTCACCGGGTCGCGCGCGTGGTCGAGCAGGTCGGCGACCTTCTCCGCGGTCAGCCCGACCTCCCGGCCCAGCTCCTCGTGGGTGGCCTCACGACCGAGCTGCTGGTGCAGGTCGCGCTTGATCCTTGCCAGCTTGTTCACCTGTTCGACCAGGTGAACGGGCAGCCGGATGGTGCGGCTCTGGTCGGCCATCCCCCTGGTGATGGCCTGGCGAATCCACCAGGTGGCGTAGGTGGAGAACTTGTAGCCCTTGGCGTAGTCGAACTTCTCGACCGCGCGGATCAGCCCGAGGTTGCCCTCCTGGATGAGGTCGAGCAGCGGCATTCCCCGGCCGGTGTAGCGCTTGGCGAGCGACACGACAAGGCGCAGGTTCGCTTCGAGCAGGTGGTTCTTGGCCACCGCTCCGTCCCGGACCAGCGCGGCGAGTTCGGTGCGCCGCTTCGGCGGCAGTTTGGGCCCGGTGTCCAGCATGTGCTGGGCGAATACGCCGGCTTCGATCCGCTTCGCGAGCTCGACCTCTTGCGCCGCGTTCAGCAGCGCCGTTTTTCCTATACCGTTGAGGTACACCCGAACCAGGTCGGCGGCAGGTCCCTGCGCATCAAGGTCCGCCTCCATACTGATTTCCGGGGCTTCACGGTCGATCGTCTGCGGGACGGTCATGATGCTCCCTCCCCTGTCGCGGGTTGGCCCTGTCTTGTGGGCAGGCACTGATACACACCCGCGCGGCATTGCGCGGCGCGCCTTTCCCGCTCGGCCGGCAAGTGATCCGGGTCCCTCGCGTTCAGGCTGTACACTTGGAAAACGGGTGTGCTCCCGATTTCGTTCCCGACTTCCTAACGTGATGACGTCATGGCCGTCACAACGGTTGCTCGATCAAACCTGAGCTTTCGCTGAGAGGGACGAGTTCCCGTTTTCGCCGAGGTTTCGCTCACACTTCGCCTCTGGTCGATCGCGCTTCGCGAGCAGGATTCACACTTCGACGAGCACGGTGAACGGCCCGTCGTTCACGCTTTCCACCGCCATCATGGCGCCGAAGCGGCCGGTCGCCACCCGCGCGCCACGCTCTCGGAGTTGTTCGATCACCGCGTCGACAAGTGGTTGCGCGATTTCCGGCCGGGCGGCCCGAGTCCACGATGGACGGCGGCCTTTTCTGGTGTCCCCGTACAAGGTGAACTGGCTGACGAGCAAAAGTGGCGCACCCGTGCTTGCAATCGATTGGTCGTCGCGCAGAATCCGCAGTTCATGCAACTTGCGCGCCATGGTGCTGGCAGTGACTGCCGTATCTTCGCCGCCGACGCCGAGTAGAACGAGGAGTCCCGGTTCGTCGATCGCGCCGACGACGGCGCCCTCGACCGTGACGCTCGCCCGGCTGACCCTGGCCACCACCGCACGCATCGAAGGCGCTCCTTGAGTTCCCGTGTCCCACCAACAAGATCGTCTACCGACTCCACCGTCCGGCCGCTGGACTCGACGCTGGAGTCATTGTCGAGGCCGGCGTTTGGTCGCGCCGGACTCGGGTACGACCAAACCATGGGCCTGCGGCGGTCGAATGACGAGTGAGTCGAGTTGAGCGAATGACGACTGAGCCGCAAAGCCTGCCCGGCCTAGGCAATGGTCGGTGGCGGTGCGAGGATGAAACCCAGGAGGAGGTGGTGTCGTGAAGGGTTCGCCGATAGACGACACCCCGGTCCTGATCACCGAAGCGGCTCCGTCCTACGACGATCAGTTGACCCAACGCAAACGCAAGTACATGATCATCATGCTGTCCCGCATTCCCTGCCTCGTGTTGGCCGTCGTCTTCGTGAACATCCCGTGGTTGGCGCTGGTCCTGATCGCGGTATCGGTTCCGTTGCCCTGGGCGGCCGTGCTGATCGCCAACGACCGCCCGCCGCGCAAGGCGAGCAAGTTCAACCCGTTCCGCCGCACCTCCGCGGCGCGAGAGCTGGAAAGTCGCGATCACCCGGTGATCGAGAGCTGATCGGCTACGCGGTTCCGCCGCCGTTCGGGTGTGCGCCGAGCCGCCCCACCACCCGCGCCCCGGCCGAGGTGCCCGCGCGCAACGCCGCACTCGGGTCCGCGCCGCGCAGCCAGGCCGCCAGCAGCGCCGCGTCGAAGGCGTCACCCGCCCCGGTCGAATCGACACAGTCCGCGCGCACCGCCGGCACCGTGTAGTGGCCGGTCCCATCGATCCAGTCGGCGCCGAGTTCGCCTCTGGTGACCGCGACCGCGCCGACGACCTCCAGCAGCGCACGGGCGGATACCGGATCGGCGCTGCCGGTCAGCGCGGCGAGTTCGGCGGTGTTGGGCAGCAGCAAATCCACGCCGGTGACGTCAGCCAGGAACCCGGCCCGGTCGGTGAGCAGCGCGGCGGACTGCGGGTCGACCGAGGTGCTCAGGCCGGCCGCCCGCGCGGCGGCCAGCATGGCGACCCCGGCGGACCTTGAGCGCTCGTCGAGCAGCACATAGCCGGACAGGTGCAGGTGCCGCGCGCCGGCCAACAACTCCTCCGGCAGGTCCGCGCCGCGCAGCCGCGCGCCCGCACCCCGGTCGGGCAGCATGCTGCGCTGGCCGAGGCCGTCCACCAGCACCACGACACAGCAGGTGTGCGCGGCCGGGTCGACGGTCAGCGCACAACGCACCCCGGCCGAGGTCAGCTCGGCGAGGACCTGCCG
>DATATE010000002.1:0-46431 GCA_036268955.1 Pseudonocardiaceae bacterium | reverse complement strand
AACGGCAGACGACCGGAAGCCGGGATGCCACACGGACACATCCGGGTGGTGGTCCCATCCGTGGCAAAACCCTGATCAAGGTGGTCCCATGCTCATGGCAAACGAGCACTCAGGTGGTCCCATGCCCGTGGCAGGCGACAGGCGATAATTCTGCATCGTGGAAGCAGCCAAATCCTGCGCTGCGTACCACCGCGACGCGTAGGCACCAAAGGTGATCCGTCCTGCGGACGGATCTCGCCATGTGCGTGCTCGGACTTTTGCCTCTTCGTCGTTCGCCGCTGTTTCCGCGTCCCGCTTGGTTCGGAATCTCGCGGTCGCGCCGGACGCGTCGCGTACGGTGCCGTACCGGCCGGCTGCAATCTTGTACCGAGCGCGGAAGTAGCCATCGCGCTTTTCCGCGTATCCCATCGAATCAGGTATCCCTTTCGGCTGGCCTAGATCGTGTACGTCGTCGGTTCTCAGGCCGACTGGCCCATCTCATCCGGTGGAAGAGCGGCTCGCATTCGCTTCGGAGTGCGCGCTTGAAGCCGAACAACCGATGTTGGCCCGGCCTGCCCGGCTGGTCGGCTGGTGCGACGACCGGCCGTTTCGACCTGTTGGTGAGCCGGTTCGGGTCGACGCTCCAAGATCCGTAGAATTTCGTGGAACTGTCCCCCCGTGAAGCGGATGGCGCCAGCGGCTCGTGTGTGAGGAAAGCGGTCACGGCGACACTGCTCGCGGACCCACCAACCGGATCGCCCAAGCCGCTTTCCCACCTCTTCCGGGGTGTGCAAGCTCGGCAGTCCGTTGGATTGATCTCGCGCGGACTGGTCGGGCATGGCGGTATTCCTTCCGGTCGGCGCGGGAGAGCAGCGCGCTATGGAGTTGATCTCCTCCTTTTCCAGCGTGGTTGTGGGCTGGAAAAGGAGGCAGTTGTGGGTGGGACGGGACGTGACATGTCCCGCTGTTGACTACGGTCCGCAATCAACGAGCGGGGTGCGGTTTGTGTCGACGGTTGCGCTGGAACTGACGGGCGCTGGGAGGCGTTTTAAACCGCAAAACCGCATTTTCGCGGGTTGACATGGCGATATGTGCCTGCGGTTTGATTGATCATGGTCGGAGCCAAACCGCAAACCGCATGATCAAAGTGCGGTTTGCGGTTTCTCGCCTACCATGATCAATCAAACCGCAAGATCGTTTAGGTCCATTCGTCCTGGTCAGACAGGGTGGACTGCGGTTTAGCGGTTTCTGCGGTTTCTTTCGGGGGGTCAGAAGATTTGGGTTCGTGTTCGACCCAGTACTTGTTGCCGTGCCCACCCGGATCGGTCACGCACCGTAGTACGACGTCGTCGCGCCAGCGGTCGACCTGACCGGCCAGGAGCCGACCGAGGGACTTGACGCTGTGGAGCTGGCCGCGCCGGTCGGTGGGGAAACTCCCCGCCCACAGGTCCGCGCCACCGTCGATCTCGGCACTACGCCGCAGGTCCCGTGCGGTGATCTGCCGGTCGCCGTGCATGTCGTGCCAGTGCAGCAGAAACGCCCGGTACTCGGCGGCATCCTCGTCGAGCTTGCGGCCGGCGTCGGCGTTGCCGAGGAACCCGTCTACCTGGTGGTGTTCGAGGAACCCGCCGAGATGTTGAGCCCAGCGGGTGAACTGCCGCATCTGCGGCACCTTGGTCGCGATCGGGGCACCGGCGGCCGTCCAGTCCAGGATCAGGACCAGCACATGCCGCAACACCGTGGCCTGGTTGACCGGGTCCAGAATCCACGAATCCAGGTTGGGAATGCTGAACCCGGTCCGGGCCTCGGGACGCGGACAGTTCGGGTCCAGCCGCACCCACACGCTTCGGCTGGCCATGTCGCCGCCGGTGCGGAGGTTGTTGCCGGTGGCCAGCCACAACCGGTCATTGGGGAACGTCGCGGCGGTGTTCGAGCCAAGCTTGCGGTCGGTCCAGGTCCGTTCGGTCATCAGCCGGGCCAACACGGCAGAGTTGATGACGCTGCCCTCTTCGAGGTTGTCGAACACCACCACCCCGACCTGATCGGCCAACACTGTGGTGATGGACTTCCGCAGCTCCTCGTCCGAGTCGGTCCACGTCAGCACTCGCTGCCCGACCAGCAACCCCACACAGCCGGTGAGGATCGTTTTACCGGAGCCCGGCATGGTGGCCTCGATCAACCCGAACGGCGCCAGCGACCGCGTATAGGGCCGGATGATCGGGGTCACCAGCAGCGCGAGGTAGTTCGCCCGGTCGGCGTCGGTGCGCCACGGGAAGTCCCGCAGGAACCGGTCCAGTAGAAACTCCCGAGCCGCGGCGACCTGCTCCGTGCTGGGGTGTTCTGGGACGGGCTCCAGGTGGGGTTGCTCGGTGAGCAGGAACCCGGTCGCCGGGTCGTAGCCAGGGGTCTGCAGCAACGTCCCGTCGGCCCGTAGGACGGGGGTGGAGATGATCCGGCGCAGCACCGGCAGGCCCGGCCATTCCCGGCGGGCCAGTACCGCACCCAGTACCCCGGCGGGCGGGGATACCTCCACGTCGACCAGGGTGCCCTTCTTCTCGGCTTGGCCGATGACCTCAGCGTGTTCGGCCAGCAGGCTGGCCAGCAGGGGCGGCCGGATCGGCGTCGCGGACAGGGGCAGGGCCACGTCGTCGTCACCCGAGGTCGGGTCGGCCGCACCGGAGACCACTTCGACCACGACCGGGGTGCCGTCGGTGACGTAGGTGTGCGGGATCATCCGGTCGCCTAGGACGCGGGCCAGGACCCGGATGGTGTCCGGGTTGCTCCCGACCCGGATCAGGGTCCGGCCGTCGCTACCGACCGGGTGCAGGCGAGGCCGTGCGGGTACGGGATTGGGGCCGGTCATGCCAACGGGGTCCTTCCTGCCGAACGAGCTGACGCGGAGGCCAGCCGGCGGCCGGCTGGCCTCCGCGCGATGTGCGCGGGTTGATCAGAGCCGGGCAGCGCCGAATCGACCGGACGTGGTCACGCTGTCTGCTGGTGCGGGGTGTCTGCTCCCGCAGCTGCGAGCACGCTGCGGCGCCACGCCATCGCGTAGGTCAGGCAGTTGGCACAGTTCTTGTGCACGCCGACGCACTGTGGGAACGCGGGGCGGTGGAGCTTGCGGGCGGTGTCCGACCACGCGAGGGAGTCCGCTGAGGTCAACAGGTCCGCGAACCGGATCAACCCGAGCGTCTTGAATCCCAGCCCGTGCAGGCGGGTGACGCCGATGGCGTGCAGGGCGGTGAGGATGCGGCCGGCCTCGTCCAGGCCCTGCCGACGACAGACGCTCCCGACCAGCACGAGAGGTTCGCGGGTGAGATCGATCCCGGCTCGGTCCCAGTACATGTCGACGCAGCGCACGTAGTCGTCGGCAAACCAGCCCTGCACGGCCGGTTTGATGTTCAGGTCCGGCGCCAACTCGCGCAACAAGACGTAGTTGTCGATGGTGCGGATCTGGTGTTCCCGCACGATCTGTGCGTCGGTGAGCCACCCGTCCGGGTCCAGGAACTGGCGGGTGCCCGCGAAGCGGTTCGGACCGACCTGGCCGCCGTTGATGATCGGGGGTTCGCACATCCAGTCCTGCGGTGCGGCCCACATCATCTGGCCGATCTCGTCGCGGTAGCGGCGAAGCCGGGCGACGTACTCACCGGGCGGGACCGTCCAGCGGCCGTGGCGTTGCAGTTCGCTGAACCCACCGGAGTCGTAGGCGACCGGCGCAGCTGCGACGGGCAACGTCTGGTAGACGCGGAGCCGGGTGTCCGAGACGAACAGTGGCACCTTGGCGTGGTTGAGCCAGCCCGGTTGATGCGTGCCGAGGAAGAACAGGGGCACGGTCATGCGGCGGTCTCCTGTCCGATGGCGGTGGCGTGGTCGGTGATGATCTGGCCGAGGTGTTCGGCGACGGCGGGGATGACGGCGTTGCCGATTACTCGCAGGCGGTCCACCTGGTCGGGAATCCCATCAGCCAGTCGCTCCACTCGGGGTTGACCAGCCAGCCACGTACGCGCTGCCGCCTGCGCTGATGTGGTGGGAGGCCAGATAGTCCTCCAGTTGCCAGCGGTGTCGGCCGGTCTCCGCTCGGCTCCAGCAGATCCCGTGGCTGCCCATTGAGGCCCGCGGGGTAGGCCAGCAGGTAGACCCGTTCACGCGGGGTCGGTGCCCCGAACTCGGTCGCGTGAAGCACTGACCATTCCGCATCGAACCCGAGGGCGGCCAGGTCACCGAGCACGATGCCGAAGGCGTCGGCAGCTCGAACGAGAGCTGCGACGTTTTCCACGAGGACGTAGCGCGGTCGAACGTGGCGAACCAGCGCTGCCATGGCAGGCCACATCCACCGTTCGTCGAGGATGCCGCGGCGTAGTCCGGCGTCGCTGAATGGCTGGCAGGGGAATCCACCGGCCACGATGTCCACGCGGGGCCGGGGTTGGGACTGCCACCAGGTGATGGCGGTGCGGACGTCGTCATGCCGCGGGACCTCCGGGAAGTGTCGGGCCAGCACACGCCGGCAGAACGGATCGATCTCCACCTGGCCGACCACGCGTATCCCGGCGCGTTCCAGCCCCAACGACAGGCCACCGATCCCGGCGAACGGTTCCAGCACGGTCAACTGTTCAGTCGTCATCCGTTGGCCTCCTGTCGGATGCGGTTGGCAGGAACCGAGGCGTCGTCTTCGGCCGTAGGCGACGGGTGGGTGTAGGCGTGCCAGGCGCGGGACACGGCGCCGGAGCCGGGAAACAGGTCGTCGAACTGGTCACCGGCTCTGGCGCCGAGGAGGTCGAACAGCCATCGGCTGAACACGGCGGGTTTCGCGCCGATGACCCGGCTGGGCAGGGTGGTCATCGGTGCGACGCCGTGCACGAGGGAGTCGATGCGTCGCGTGTCGACGCGCGGCTGCAGACGCGACGGATCAGCCGGTCGGCCACCGTGGAAGAGCACCGGTTCCCAGGCGTTGAGCGGCCACCGGCTCACTGCTGGCCGCTCACCGCGATGCCAGGCCGCGACCCGGACCCCGTGTGGGCACAACGCCAGCACGGCCGGCAGCGCGGCGGCGGAGGTCGACAACGCCCACCCGTCGTAGGTCGACAGGCGTCGGATCAGGGCGGCGTGGTCGACCTCCCCGGCGTAGTCCGGATGGCCCCGGTACAGGTATGCCTTGCCGGGATAGGGCGGGTCGGCGTAGACCAGCCGTAGCGGCTGGCCAACCGCGACGGCTGCGTGGCCGACCGAGCGGCCGAACCGGTGGCGGGCTTGCCGGCACCGCGTCGAACAGCACACCGCGTCCCGCCGAGCCTGCACCGGGATCGGTCCGGCGCACCATGCGCACATCCGTCGCGTGACGCCGGCAGAACACGACGCGTCGTCTGAGGATCTGGCCGACGCGTCGCGTTCGCCGGTCACCAGGATGCGAACGGGCAACCCGGTACCCGTGATGGGCGTGGTCATGCTGCCTGCCGGGCGTCGGCGACGTAGCGGTGGACCGTCCTGGTGCTGATCTGGAGTGTTCGGCTGATCTCGGCTGGCGTGGTGCCAGCAGCGACCAGGCGGAGCACTGCCGTGCGTTGGTCGCGGGTGCGTTGTCGGGTGACGGTGCGGGCCGGCTGTGCGCGCCGCAGGGCACGGCGTTCCTGCTCGCTCATGCCGCCCCACACGCCGAAACGTTCATCGGTGGCCAGGGCGTAGTCGAGGCAGGCGGCGATGACCGGGCAGCGGCGGCAGATCGTTTTCGCGTCCCGCACGCTCCCGCCCTTGTCGGGGAAGAACGCTTCCGGGTCGGTCTGGGCACACAGCCCGTCGGCCATGAAATCGGTGTTCACGCCGCGCTCCCCTCAGGTTCGGTCCCGGTCGCGGAGGCCTCGAACGGGATGGGCACGAGGTGGCCCGGCAGGTACAGCGGGTGTTTCGGTACCCCTTGGGTGTTGCGGGCGAGGAAGTGCACCGGGGCTCCGGTGTGCGCAAGCGCGTCCAGCAGCCGCTCGCCCCACTGGGCGGCGTGGTTGCCCCAGGCGCACACCGTGATCGGGTCGTCAACGGCGCGGGCAAGGTGTTCGGTGTTGCTCGGGCCGAACGGGTCCGGGTGGGCGTGCAGCCGGGTCGGGTCGGTGGAGCGCAGCGCGTAGACGTTGCGGACCACGATGCCGGCGTAGCCCCAGCGGCGAGCGAACCGGACACACCGCCGGATGGTCGGGTCGTCGACGTGCGCGTCGGCGGTGGACGGGTTGCACATGATCCACCCGCACACCGGGCCGTCGGCCCACGTCCGTCGCAGTTCGTACCGGTAGTGCCCGTACGGGCTCAGCACTGCCGATGCGGTGGTCGTGCCGAACAGGTCGGCGCTGTTGCGTTCGGTCACGCCGCGCTCCCTTCGCTGTCGGTGGTGGTGTTGCGGCGGGCGCCGGTGGTCAGGCCCCACTCGATCGCGGCGCGGACGCCGTGTTGGGTGCAGTGGCAGCCGCGACCGGTGATGTGTCCGCTGGCGGCGTCCAGCAGCTTCTCCAGCGCTGTGGCGTGGTCCAGTCGGCGCGTGCCGATGAGGTGTCCGAGGGCGAGGCCGGCGGTCCACTGGGCTCGGTTGTGGTCGCCGGGTTCGGCGTCGCGGATGTGGGCCTGTTCGCCCTCGATCGCGGCGGTGACGTAGACGTCCCCGATACGGGTGCCGGCCGCCGCCCGGATCGGCGTGCGCGGCCCGCTGGGCTCAGTGGCCGGGCCAGCGGGCCCGAAGACGTCGGCCAGGAAGCCGGGTAGTTCGGGTAGGTCGGTGTCGAGGATGACCTCGTAGGGGCCGTCCGGTGTCGCTGAGCTGGGGGCGATGACGTAGCCGCCCCACGCGCGGGTGTCGATCAGCCCGACCCTGCCCTTGGTCAACCGCAACTGCCGTTCGGTCGGCAGGTGTGCGGGTTGCTGGAAGTACAGGTGCGTCCCGACGGACGGGGTGCGGACGGTGTAGGTGTCGGGCACGGTCTGCCCCGCATCGAGGGCGAGGCGGGAGAGCATCTGTGCCCCGTGTACGGCGCCGGCCCGCCGACAGTCGACCGGCAGGGTCTTGCCTGGTTTGGCGACGTCGAGGTCGATGACGACCAGTCCGGCCGGGCCGGTGGCCAGGCCGATGTTGTGGTCGGGGTGGGCGCGCCAGTAGCGCTCGATCACTGCGGGGTCGGTGGTGGCGCACTGTTCCCACCCTTTGTGGCCGTCGCGGCAGACTCCGGTGCGCGGGCAGGGCCGGTCGCGGGTGTCGCCGTGCAGCGCGGGTTCCTTCCCGCCGCGCACGGCTGGGAAGAGGGGCCAGCCACGGCTGGCGAGGTGCAGCGCCCAATCCAGGCGCGCGGTACGGGTGGACACGAGAGGGAACCTCCACAGTCGACACACAACACGGCATCGGGGTTGAGGGCTCCGTGTGGCCGGGACGTGACACGTCGACCGGCCACACGGGCCAGCACACGGGGTTGGCCCTCGGTGAGGGCCCGCGATCAGATGCGCTCGCAGCGGAAGGCGACGATGTCACCGAGCGACAGCGCGGTCTGGGCTTCCTGAATGCGTCGGTCGCGGTCGGCCTTGTCGTAGATGGCGACGGGGCCGGGGAAGGCTTTCCACGTCGGGTATTTGGCGAGGCCCTTGCTTGGTGGGGGTGATCTGCATGAGCCACTTCGGTTGGGGCATGACCGGTCGGTGTCCTTCCTGGCGGTGCGGGTCAGCGCGAGTAGTTGCCCAGGGCGGTGAAGATGTCGGTGAGGGACCGGTTGAGTTGGTGGCACACGACCCGGACGGCGGCCTTGGCGGCGGCGATGTCGGGTGCACCGTCGTGGTGGTAGGCGGGGGTGGGCAGGGTGTCCGGGATGATCGGGACGCGGACGATGACCAGGGTGTGGGCGGAGGGCCGGTCGCAGTCGAACGGTTCGAACCACCACCCGCTGTGGTAGTCGCGGGTCCAGTCCTGCCAGCCCCTGCCGCCGATCGCTGCGGCGATCGGTGCCGGCAGCGGCGCGGCCAGCCCGACTTCGATCGCCAGCCGTCCGTTGTCGTCCCAGTGGGTGTTCACGGCCTGGATACGGGGGTGGCTGCGGACGTAGCCGGGTGACATGACCGGGGATTGGGCGATGGTGAACGCGGTGGCGGCGAAGCTCAACGGGTCGGTGCCCGGACGTTCGGTGTCGGTGTCGACGAACAGCCGGGTGCGGCTGGCGAGGTAGTTGCCGTAGCGGGAACCGGTGCTGGCGTGGGTGGTGTCGTAGTCCTCATCGACTGAGAACGGGCGATCGATCGGCACGGGCGGATGTCCTTTCAGGGCAAGGGGGGACGTGACGGGTGTGCGCGGCGGGTCAGCGGTCGAACTGGTCGTCGGCGTCCACCGCGCCGGCCGCGCCGTTGCTGAGCTCCAGCCAGATCACCTGGCCGTTGCTGCCGGCCACGGGGTAGCAGTCGGTGACGGTGGCGCGTGTCCCGTCCGCGAGGAGAAGTTTCATGCGGCGGCGGAGGTTCTTGGCGCGGATAGCAGCCATGACGGTGTCCTTTCAGGACGGTGGGAGATGGGCTGTGGCGGTTCACGAGGTGGGCATGGGGACGTGACGGCAGACCGGGGGGTGGTGTGTGGTCACATCGGGGTGGGTTCGATGGGTTCGCCGGTCTCGGCGTCGATCACCTGGTCGTTGTCGAACCGGACGGCGCGGCCGGGGTGGCGGTAGATGGTGTTGCCGATCGTGGTGGAGTTGCCGTACATGTAGACGCCCTGCCCGTAGCTGTTGCGGGCATCCGGACCCGTGCCGCTGCTACCGGGTTGGACGGTTGCGTGGCCGTGCCCGACGTGAAGGTCGCCACCGGAGACGACGTTGCCGGCACCGGTCACCGATCCGACATGGCCGGTGGTGCCGATGACGTTCTGACCCTGCGGACCAGCTGTGCCAGCGGCGGCACGGGCGGCTGTGGCGGCTGCCGTGGTGGCGGCTTTCACCCCAGCCGCGCCAGCGGTGGCGGCGGTCCGAGCCGCGGTCGCGTCGGCGGCGGCCGTGTCCTGCACCTGGTGGCCCAGTCGGGAACCGGTGACGGCCTGGCCGCCGATGACGACGTTGCCGCTACCGGACACCGACCGGACCGTGTGGATGTTGCCGCTGTCCGGGCCGGGGGTGCTGGCGGTGGGCTCGGTCGGTGCAGTCACGTCCCCGCTATCGCTGATGTGCCGGCCGCCGATGACGGTGTTGCCGTCGCCCGCGACCGATCGCACGACACCGTCGTTCGCGATGACGGTGTTGCCGTTGCCTGCCACCGGTCCGACGTAGCCGGACGCGCCAGTCACGTCCCCCAGCGCGGCGGCGGTGGCGGTGCGGGAGGCGCGCTGGCGGTGCGGTTCGGGTTCTGGTTCGGGGGAACCGGTCGCGGTCGGCGGGTTGGCCGGCGGCGGTATGGGTGGCCCGGCGGGTGCGGCGGGCGGTGTGTCGGCTGGTGCGGTCACGTCCCCGCTCTGCCCGGTCGTGTTGGTGTGGCGGGGTTTCCCGGCACTGGCCGGGGCCCGTGGTTCGCGCTCGACAGCGACCGGCCCGATAGGACCAGCCGACGGCGCGACGGTCGCGAGGGCAGCGCGGGTTGCCTCCGGGTGGGTGGCTGTCACGTCCCTGCTGGGGGTGGTGAGGTGGGCGAGGCGTGCTTGGGCGGTGGCCAGCGTGGCGGGGTCGCCGCTGGCGTGTGCGGTGGTGACGGCGCGGCGGGCGCGGGAGAGGCGTTGACGGGCGGCTTGGGTGCTGCGGGAGGTGCTGCTCCCGGCGCATCGGCGGCCACCGGCACGGCACATCATCCGAGGTCACGTCCCTTCTCGATAGTGACTGTGGGTAACGAACGGTGGGTGTGGGAGGGCAGGGAGGGACGCGGTGGAACGCGCCAGTCCTGCGGTAATCGGGGGGTAAAAGGCCAGGTCAGGGCTGCGGGTCCCTGCGTCCCTGGCGGGGCGTTGATCCAGTTCAGGGGCGGGGACGAGGGGTAGGGACCCGGTCAGGGAGAAGTCCCCGACCCGAGCGAGGGTCCCTACCCGAACCACTGCCGAGTGTCGTTACTCTCCGTCGAACTCGGTGTCGTCGTCGAACCCGTCCGCATCGCCATCAAGGTCGTCGTCGGTGTCGTTGGCGGCGTCGATGGTGCGGGCGGCGGCGATGTCCTGCGCGGTAATGATCTTGTTGCCGGACTTGCGAATCGGGATACCGGCCTCCCGCAACGCGGTGGCCAGGTCGATGGCCGACCAACCGCCGTAGGTCGCGGGATAGTCCTCGATCAACCGCTGGCGGACGATGTCGGTCCGTTCCCGGTCCTGGCCCCGCATCACGGTGTGCAGGTCGGCGAGGAAGTCCCTGGCGGGCTCCAACGCCGGGGCGTTCGGCGCGGTGATCCCGTGCTGGGTCAGCAACCCCATCGCGCGGGCCACGACGCGGTGCACGTCTTCTTGGGGGACGAAGTAGGAACGGAGCAGGTCAGGGCGTGTGGTGAAGCCCCTGGCCATGAACGTGCCGACGTCGCCGGGCCCCTCGTCGGTCTTCGGGATCAGGCCCACGGCGGAGATGCCGGTCTTGTAGGACCCGGTGCCCAGCACGGCGTCGTTGCCGATCTGGTCGCCGATCGCGAAGCAGGCTTTGTTGCTGCACAACGAGGTCAGCTTGCGTGGCAGGGCGTCGTTGGACGGTTCCGGGGTGAGGAACATCAGTGTGATGGCGTACTTGCGGGCCGCGCTCTCCAGCTTCGCCGCCAGCTCCAACGCCTTCGCGCCGTCCTTGCCCATGAACAGGGCCTGGCACTCGTCGATGACCACGACCCGTGGCCGCAACCGGGCGTCCTTCTCGGCCAGGGGACGTGACACGGCCCGTTTGTCGTGCTCCCGCAACGCCTGACCTCGGGTTTGCAGCTCCGCGTAGAGCTGGGTGAGCAGCGTCAGGCAGGACTGGACGGTGTCGTCACCGGAACCGGTGGTCAGCGACCGCAGGCGGGGCCGCATCGGCTCGTAGTCGGCGTTCTCCGCCATGACCACGATGTCGATGTCCACCAACGGATCGAGCATCGACCCCAACAGCAGGGTGATGACCAGGGTGGACTTGCCCGACCCCATCATGCCGCCGACGGCGTAGTTGGCCTCGAACAGCCGGCCCCGGACCATGTCGCCCTTGATCGTGACCGCCGCCGGGACCCCGGCGAAGTAGTCGGTACAGGCGTGATCGAGGTCGGTCAGCAGCGGCCATTCCTCCACCGGACCGGACAACGCGCCTGGTTGCGCCACCCAGAGGTCCAAAATGCTGGGTTGTGGCTCGGTGGGCCAGACCTCGTTGGGGAACCGGACGAGGTTGTGGGCCAGCATGGGCTTGCGTTTGATGATTTCCGCGACGGGGCAGGCCGGCGGCAACGCCAACTGGGTCCGCCACCCCTTGCCGTCCAGGACCGGCGGCATGACGAACCTGATCCGCCAGCCTTGTTTGAGGGCGTTTTTGAAGCCGGGGATGTTGAGGTTGCGCAGCGCGTTGAGGATGGTGCCCTCGTCCGGGACCTGGTCCATCACGTCGGTGCCGGTGTCGGCCGCGGCGTGCACCCAGCGGGGGGTGTCGCCCTTGGTGCGGCCGACCTGCCACAACACCAACAAAGTCAGCCACGGGGCGGCCAGGATCAGCGGGCCCCAGGCCAGCGTGAATGCCCACACACACCAGCGGGTCAGGGAGATCACCGCGCTGATCGGACCGAGGATCTCGCTCGGGTCGGAGTCGGCCACGGCCAGCACCAGGCCCAACGCCAGCAGCAGCCCGGTCACCGTGAGCAGGCAGACCGCGATGGCCTTGGCGAGCGTGCCGGGCGCGTCCAACCAGTCCATATGCCGTGCGTGGCGACGTTGCCGGGCTGCTTCGGACCGGGTTTCCCACTCCAGCAACGACTCTTTGTCCCCGGCGGCTTCGGCGGCACGCATCATCCGCTCGTATCGGGAGTTGGTTTTCGCTTCCCACAGGCGTTTCGCGGCCACGGTCGCCCCGGCCTTGACGTAGAGGACGTGCCGGGCCGTGGTCCGTGCGGCGGTGCGGGTGCGGTGGTGGGTGGCGACGGTCCGGGCGGTACGGGCCGCGGTGATCACGTCCGAGCGGTAGCCCTGCCAGCGGGCCAGCGCCTGCCCTTTGTGGCTGGTCAGGCGCTGGTACTCGGCGTCGGAGAGCAACTCGCCCTCCATCACGTCCCCCTCGTCGGGGCGAGCGGGGAGCGGGTGCACGGTCGCCAACTCAGCGGCCGGTGTGGTGGCCGGGCTGGATACTGCCTCGCCCGGCGGGTCGTCGTGGGTCATCGCGAATGTCCTTCCGGGGCAAGGGACAACGCACCGGTACACCACCGGTGCGGGAGTAGGGATCTCAGGTGCTGACCAGCAGTACGATGCCGATCAGGCCGACCACCAGCAGCAACACCACCACCCCCGGCGCGATCGAGCGGCGCGGCGGGGCCGGGAACACGTAGTCGACCTGCCGGCGGCCACCGTGGCGTCCGCGCTCCACGTGGGATGCGGCCTGTTGCGTCGCCCACACGGCACGCTGGGCTTCGTTGGCTTGGGCCAGGGCGGCCTCCAGTGCTCCCTCGCAGCCAGGGCAGAACCGGTTGCCGTACGAGCGCTCCTCTTGGCAGTACTGGCAGTACTCGAACATCGCGAACTACCTCTCATGGGTCGCGTGGCTTGTGCTGGGGTGCAACAGGATCAGGGACCGGGCTTGGGGGGACGGCCGGAACGGTGTCCCGGCCATCCCCCCACGTTGGAGCGTGATTGCCCCTGGTCAGCGCCAGGATTGGTCAGTACTGGGTGGACACCGCGACCGTGCCGGCCGCCGCGGTCTTCTGATCCAGGTGTAGGCCCTGGCCGACGAAGTAGCCGCCGATCAGCAGGACGATCACGATCACCCAGATAGTGGGCCACGACATCTTCATGATGTTGTCCTTTCAGGACAGAGAGAAACAGTGGTGTGACGTGCGGTTTGGGGACGTGACAGGAGAAACGGACGTGCGGGTAGTACGGGAGACCGAGCGGGTGGTGTCAGGCGTGCTGGGTGTAGGCGGTGGAGTTGACGATGTGGTGCTGGGCCTGCTGATCGACACCCATACCGATGGCGAGCATCAGCACGAACACGATCGCGACGATCGCGAGCACCCAACCCAGCACACTGGAACCGGAGCGCTTCGGCTTGGACGGGGACAGCAGACCGGCCAGCGGGGACGCCTGCGAGGAACGAGCCATAATGTGATCACCTTTTCCGATTTGTGTTGCAGGACAACGAAATTCCCGCCCCAGAGCGGGGCGGAGCAGGAGGGGTTAGTACCAGTGGTGGGCCTGCCACCACGTCCACGCCGGACACGCACCGCCGTAGCGGCTATCGACGTAGGTCTTCATCCAGGCCAGCTGGGTGGCGGGGTTGTCACGCCAGTCCGCGCCGGCGGTGGCCATCTTGTCGCCGGGCAACGCCTGCGGCAGCCCGTAGGCGCTGGAGCTGGGGTTTTGTGCGTGCGGGTTCCACCCGGACTCGCGGGTGATGATGTTCGCCGCACACGAGTAGTCGGCACCGAACACGACGTGGGCCTGCGCCTGGATCGAGCCCGTCGTGGCCGGCGCGGCGGCCGGAACCGATGGCGACGCGGCGGACGAGGCGGACGAGGTGGTGGTGGTGGTGGTGTGGGTGTCGTCGCTGTACTTGCCGATCACGGCGACGATGACCAACACCAGTGCCGCTTTCGCGGCGAGACTGCCAGCGGACATACGGGAGTCCTCTCAAGGTCGGCGCGGCACGGTGGCGGCCGGGCGGTACCGGCCAGCGCGCGAAGACGGGAACGGATACGGCCAGTACCGACCTGGTACCGGTACCGGGTAGCGGTACCGAGCAGGCCGGTACCACGCGCACCGGTCGGGGTGGCGCGGGTGGGGCGGGAACCGGGCACGGTCAGACCGCCGGGGCGGCCGGTACCGGTGGGCGGCCGATCGCGAGCAACGCGAAACCGGCGATGACCATCAGTCCGTCCAGTACCAGCGGACCGACATCGGCACCGGGATGGCCGTAGCCCCACGCGGTCAACACGTCGCGCAGGTGGCCATAGGAAATGACCGCCGACCCGAGCGCGACCGTGCCGGCACCGAGGTAGCGGGCCAGAAACCAGGCCCATCCCTTATGCCAGTGCACGCGGGAGAGGACTTCCACCGACAGCAGCAGACCGATCGGCCAGACCGCCGCACCGATCTGCGGTGCCAGACCGGGGTTCCATCCGGCCGGCTCGTGTACCGCCGGCAGCCAGGTATGCAGCACGTTCGCCGCGATCGACATCACCGACCCGAACACGAACGCCACCCACGACACCAACCGACCCGCGTGCGGATCGACCACCGGTACCGGTCCGGCCACGACCATCGGCGCCGCCGGTTCGGTACCGGTCGACACGGTCGGTACCGGTCGGGTCGGGATATCGCCCGGCGGATCGGTCAGGGGGTCAACGGGCGGTGCCGTCGGCGGGTCGGTCAGGGTCGGTACCGGTTCGGTCCGACGGGCACGGGCCGACCGGGCACGGGTGCGGGACCCGGTACCGGTCCGCGTACCGGTCGGCCGGGTCACGGGCACGGGGTCGGGCCAGTCGTGTCGACGGTCCAGTTCGGTCAATAGCCGGGTAGCGCGACCGGTACCGACCGTTGCGGCGGTCATGACTTCTTGGCGGGTCGGCCGCTTACCGGTCCGGGACACCTCCCCCTCCAGTACCGCCAGCAACTCCTCATCCGAGCGAGGCGCGGACGGTGCGGGTGCCGGCGGCGGGATCGGCATCACCTCCTCGACCGGCTCGACGTCGGCCACGGGCGCCGGCGCCGTCGGGGCGGCAGCGTCGACCGGGGCGCCGCTGTCGGTGTCGGCGGTGTCGGTGTCGTCGGTCAGGAGGATGTCGTCGATCAGGTCGGCTTCGGTGGTGGTCATTGCCCGCTCATCTCTGCGACTAGGCGGGCGCCCCAGTCGGCCAGTTCGTCGATGCCGAGGTGCCGAGCCTGCCGCACGTAGCGTTCGGCGATGGACACGTACCGCCGGGCGGTCGGGTCAGTGGTGGTGAACATCAACCCGACATTGCGCCTGGTCTCCGCGTCGTAGAGACGCCACGACGTCAGATCGAGCGCGACCGTCGTGCCAGACAGGGTGGCGACGGGAACGAGGACTACACGGGTCTCACCCAGCGGGAGCATCGGCACCGCGACCGTCATGTGCAGGTCGCCGTCACTGAGGGGGAGAGTGACGTACGCGGCGTGCTGCATGTACCCGTCGGTCCACGTCAGGTGGCCGACCAGGTTCAGGTGCTGGCTACTCATCGGTTATCAACTCCGGTCGTCTCGGTCTGGCATTGGCTGCGGTAGTGGGTGGTGCGCCCACCCCACGGGCTGAGCAGGGCCGGGCAGCGGCAGGCCCCGTCGCTCTCCCACCGCACCGGGCGCGGCACGGCGAGCACGGGCGGCGGGACCTGTCCGTCGGTGTGGGTGGCGAGATCGGCCATGACGGCGTCTCCTGTGTGGTCGGGGAAGTCAGATACGGGTCAGGCGCTGGCCTGCCCACCGCCACGCGAGGTCGTGGTGTTCTGGTCCGGGACAGCGGTCAGGACCGGGCGGCGGCGGCCGGCGGTCAGGGCACGGCGGCGGTGGCGGTGTAGGCGGACTTCGTGCGCGGTCCAGCTGGCCGCGACCAGCACGGTGAGCAGCGCGAACCACGGCCACACCGTCACGGCCAGCACGGTCGGCACGGCCAGGCAGGCCAGTTCGCCGAGATGCCAGCCGATCCACTGCACGACCGCGTTGCGGTCACGCCCCGCCCGGCGGGCGGCGGGGTCAGGTCGCGTAGGCATGATGTCCGGTCTCCTTCCGGGGGACGACGATCAACGGGGAGGCCTGGCGGGTGATGTAGGCATCCGCCCGGCGCATCGCGACCTCCAGCACCCGCACGGCCACCTGCAATGGTTTCCGCAGCAGATGCAGGACCAGCAGCAGCGCCAGGGAGCCGACGAACCGCGCCAGCCGGGCCGCGCCGTAGGTGTCGAGTACCTCGATCGCGGTCATGCCGTACACCCCGCCAGGACAGGGCCGGTGAGCCGGCGGGCGTGTTCGTAGGCGGCAGCGGCATGCGCCAACTCCCCCGCGGCCTCCATCGGGTCGGCGCCGCTGGCGAGATGCTCGTGCAACCGGCCCTTGGCCTCATACCAGGCCGCAACCCGCTCGGTGGGCGCGTCCGGGCCAGGCCGGGACAGCGCGAGGGCGGTGAACTCGGTCAACGCGTTCATGATCCCGCCCCGCTTCCGGCGTCGCGACGGTCAGCGTCGCGGGCTTCCCGCCGGGCGGCATACACGGCGGCCTGGCATCCGGTGCGGGCATCCAACAAGGCACCGAACACCAGCCCGCGCGCCGGGATGTCGGGCGCGGTGGCGTCGGTGGTCAGGTAAGTGATCACCTCGTCGTAGAAGTCAGCGCGAGCCTGGTAGGCATCCGCCAACGCCCGCTGATACTCACCGAACGAGCGGAACGGACTTGGCGCATCCCACCGGTAGATGACACAAGTGACCTGGTCACGGGTCTCCGCACTGCGGGCGTCGAACTCTTCCAACATCACGCGGCCCTCCCTTCCGGAGGCTCGATCGGTTTGTCATCACGGGAAACGCAGTCCCAGCAGCGGCCCGTGGAAGTGGGCAGGCAGTAGGGCTTGACCTGCTGCCCCTCGGGGCAGGTCGGACAGGTGCAGCGGGCCGCGCGGGCGGCGGCCACCGCACACCACTTCGCATCCGTCATCGGCCGCACCGGCTTCGCGGCGGCGATCAGGTAGAGGTTCGCGAAGACCATCCGCATCCCCCGGCGGGAGTGGAAATACATGACCGCCACCGGGTCCGCCCCGCCCGGACGCAGGCCCATCGCCCGCAACTGCCGGTAGGTCGCCAACACCTCGCGGGGTGCGATCCCCCACGACAGCAACGGCAACCCCTCGTAGGTGCCGCGGGTGAACTGGCAGCCTTCCGACCACGGGACCTCACACAGCACCCACGGGTACTGACGGCCCCCGGCCATCAGTACCCGCCGAGCAACACCAGCAGCCCGCCCGCGACGACCAGGCCGGTGCCGCCGAGCAACACCAGATGCACCGCGCGGCGGATCGCACGGAACTTCCGCACCACCGCGACCGCGTGGTCATGCGCCCGATCCGCCTGATACACCAGCAGATCAGCCGCCAGCGCCCGGTAGTCGTCGGCGATCACACCGGCAGTCCAGACCGCGTACCGCTCGAACGGTGCCCCGGCGGTAGCCGGACGGACCGCGACCAGCAACACGACCAGCGCGGCCAGCAACGGGACCACGCTGACCCACAGCACGACCGTGGCCGCCAACGGCAACCCGGCCTTCGCCGCCACCGCTGTGGTCGCGGCGGCCAGCAGCGAAAACAGGCCCAACAAGTGACCGGCCTTGGTATCCGCGCGGCGGGCCTGGTCGGACAGTTCCTCGATCGACCAGCCCGCGACCATCTCGGCCCGTTGGTTCACCGGGCGGGCAGCAGTCACGCGGCACCCGCCGTGCGGCCCTGGGTGTCGGTCCAGCGAGCGTCGGAACGCAGCTGCGAGCGGTGCCAGGCGTTGAACGCCAACCGGGTCCGCGCGGCAGCGTGGTTGTAGGTGTCCAACGCCTTGTAGTAGGCGTCGCGGTAATCCACCCGGCGCGGCTGCTCCGCAGCCAACTGCCGCAGCGACGCCACCCGAGCGGCAGCAACCACCATCGCCTTGCGGGCGGTCAGATAGCCGCCGCACGACTGCTCTTCCTGCACGCGGAACGCGATCAGCGTGGAGTCAGCGTTGGTCTCAGCCGACGACGAAAACAGCACCTCAGTCATGGGGTTTCTCCAGATGAAAGGGGCCGACACGGCCCACTGACGAACGAACAGAGCGAAGAAATCTCGGCACCGAAATGCCTGTCTGGCAGCCCCACCAGAAGTGGAACACTGCGCTCCGAGCGCCGGAATCGAACCGGGTGCGCGCCGCTGTGGGGCACGCTGGCTGCCTAGCCGCTCGGATACCGATCGGTTGTCTAACCCCGAGAAGATCGAGAGTTCCCCAGTCGACCGAACATCGAATGGGGCGCGTTATCACCGGAGCCGGCCAACACAGTTCGCTCGCTGGGCAAATGCCCAGGTCATCGCGTGCCCTACAGAGCATCGCTGTGTCAGCCGGACGCATTGGCGGCCGGCGCCGAACTCCCCCGCTTGCTTAAGTTCGCTTCTGGGACCTGTGACCCGCCTACTGGCCAACGCCAGCGGTTCGAATCGGCGGCCCCGCGCGTCTCGGGCGAGGGAACTTCGGGGAGACCAACCCCGTGACCAGCGCGGACAAGCCACGCGGTCGAAAGCCCGACCACCTCCTCCTCGTCGGCAAACCGACTTAAGTAGCTCAACTGAATTAAGACAGTAGACACTCTTGAGTCGAGCTGTCAACAACCGACTTAAGTCGGCGCTAGACTGCGAGTGGCTCAGGAAGGGGTCATATGGGGCTCGATCGGACTGAAATTGCAGATCAGCTACGTCGCCGCATCGTCACTGGCGAGTACCAACCTGGCGACAAACTCCCCGGATACAGACAGCTTGCGAACTCGTTCGGCGCGGCGCCCAACACCGTTGGCGAGGCAGTTCGCATCCTCGCCACGGAGGGATTGGTCACGACACGGGCGGGAGCCGTGGCCAGCGTGCGATCGGTCGATGAACAGCCCGCGCCGACGGCAGACCGGCTGGAGACTGCGCAGACTGCGCTGACCGAACTGCGGACCGAGATTCACCAGATTCGCAACCACCTGAGCGCTGCTGAGAAGCGGGTTTCCGATGCTCTGGCTCAACTGGAAGGTCCCTGACCTGTGGGGTTCCGTATTCGTCATGGCAGCAATATTCGTCGGCAGCGCCGCTTCAACCCATCCGTCGGAACGATCGTTAGACCCCATCGGATCGCGCTATATGGCCTGGTAATGGGCACCATGGGATCGCCAGACAAGACTCTCGGACATGGAGGAGGACGCGGTGGAGCCCGCCACACCGACGGTTGACCCGACATGGTGGGAGCGCGCAGAAATGCGCCAGGCTCTGGCCGATCACGACGTACGGGCGGTGTTCAGCCAGCTTCAACGGTGCGGGTGGAGCCAAACCGCGATCGGCGCTGCGGTGGGGTTGTCACAGGGCGAGGTGTCCCAGATCAAGGCCGGTTCTCGCCAGGTCGCGTCATACGCCGTGCTGGCGCGGATATCGACATCGTTTTCCATCCCGCCGGGGCACATGGGTTTGGCCTGGTCAGGCCAACAGGCGACGCCTAGGACCCTCGATACGGAGGAGGACGATCCGGCGTACCGGCGCGAATTGCTCGGAGTAACGGCCGCTCTTGCCGTTGGAGCGAGCGTGCCCGATCTGGATCGTTGGCTGCCTAATTCGGTGACCAGCCAAGCACCGCTTCCTGCCCGCGTCGGTCGAACGGATGTCGAGCAACTTCGCAGCTTGACTCATGAACTCTGGGAGGTTGACCAGCAACGTGGCGGAGGCGCGGCCCTTGACGCTGCATTTGGCGCGCTGACAACCGCGTCCAGCCTGCTGAAGTCGTCGCAGGTCAGCGACCAGACGGCGGAGGAGCTGCAAGGCGCCCTGGCCGATCTGCACAGCCTCGTAGGTTGGTCACTCCATGATCTCGGCCGACATCGACGGGCGACCAAGCACTTCACCGCCGCGCTCTCGCTCGGTTCGGCTACTGACGATCGCAGCATGGTCGCCGCTGCGCTGTACCGACTTGGGCGAGTCAGCGTGCACACCGAGCAACCCGGCGAGGCGCTCCGGGCCTTCCAACTCGGGACCATGGCGGCTCAGGACGCAGGATCGTATGCGGATCTCGCGCGACTTCACGTGTCCTCCGCGTGGGCGTACGCGCTGATGGGACAGTCGGAACGAATGTATGACTCGTTCGCACGCGCTGAACACGAATTGGGCCGCATTGATGCCAGCAGTTCGCCACCTTGGGCGTCAGCATTCGTTAGGTCTGGCGACTGGGATGGTGTGCGGGCAATGTCGTACATCATCCTGGCACGCCAACCCGGAAGTGACGCAATCAGCTTCGCGGAGAAAGCGGCGGAGGTCGCAGAAAGGATTGTTACCAGCCCTGCCGATGGGCGCCCCGAGCGCTCCAGGGTGTTCGACCAGATAATCTACGCAGCAGGACGGTTGAGTATTGGCGACAGAGAAAACGGAGTTGCCGCCGCGCATTCTGTAATCGACCGCGTTGAGCAACTTCACTCAATTCGAGCCGTTGACAGGCTGGCTGATATTGATCGCGCGGCAGCTGCGCAACCAGATGACGAGACCAATGAAATCCGCCAACGAATCTCCAGATTGCGACTGGTATGACAGCGATGGTTAGCCAAGAACGACAGGCCGAACTACATGCAGCACTCACGAACGCATGCAGTGCCGTGGGCCTAGATTCCAGTGGCGCAGAACTACTCGCATACTCATCGAATGTCGTCTACCGCCTGTCCGCTGATCCAGTTGTCGTTAGGCTTAACCTCGATTTAGACGGGGTTGCCCAAACAACGGAGCTGATACGGACGAGCAGGTGGCTCGAATCGGAAAGGGCACCGATAGCCCCACTCGCAAAGATTGCCAGCCAACCCGTAATCGGTGACGGATGGGCCGCCACATTCTGGTTTGCACTCAACGCACCGGCCGAAGCACCGGCGTCTGCGCTTGCTGAGCCACTGAGCGCTTTCCATAGCCTTCCACCCAATTCGGACCTGCCAGAATGGGGCAAGTTCGAATCCGCGCGGGCGGACTTGGACCAGGCAACTGACCTCGATGCCGACGACCGCGCCTGGCTAATCGCCGCGTGGCAGCAAGCTGAGACTGACTACCGGCGCGCAGTTGGTGACATGCCGCGCGGCGTGGTCCACGGCGACGCACACAAAGGGAACCTTCTTACGGACGCTGCTGGCCACTTCGTGCTGTGCGACCTCGACAGCGTCGCCTTCGGCCCGATCGATTGGGACCTGACACCCATGGCGGTAAGCGCAGCCAGGTTCGCCAGACCAGGCGACCAGGTAGCCTTCGCTGCTGCCTACGGACGGGACGTGACTACCCTGCCGTGGTGGCCAGTGCTCCGCCGTATCCGCGAGTTGGTGATGGTTACTTACCTGGTTGCCGACCTGCGAAACAGGCCCACGATGGCAGACCAGTGGACGCACAGGATGCACACGCTGCGCACCAACCAGACCGAGGCGCTATGGCAGAGGCTATGACGGGTAGTAGCGAGCGAAAGGCCCCCGCGCGGTCAGTGCAAAAGGTCTAGAAACTCGGCAGTGGTCAGGCCGGCCTGCCGGATGATCGACGCAAGAGTACCCCGCTTGACGGTGCCGTGATCGGGAACTATCGCCACCCGGCCGTCAGGGTGGCGATAGACGAGGTGACTGCCCTTGGTGCGCACGTGAGCGAAGCCGAGCGACTCCAGTACCCGTGTGACCTTGCGAACGGGGAGATCTGACAGCGCTGGGCTCACGCGGCGCCTGACACCTCGAACGAGGTCACGAGCGGCGTGTCTGCGATGTGCTGCTGAGCCTCGGGTACTTCCTCCAGGTACAGCTCAACAGCCTCGCTGAGGTTGCGGAGAGCCTCACTGGTGGTGTGTCCCTGACTGGCTACGTCGACTTCGAGGCACTGGGCGACGTACCAGTCCTCTTCCTGATGGACCGCTGCGGTGAAGGTGCGGGATGCGTCCATGGCTCCAGTATCTCACGGCGACCGGTGGTTGGATGCCTCTCCGCGACCCGCCGTGTGACCTTGCGAACGGCCCAGGCCGGGCCAACTTCCGCGCGGGAGAAATCTGGGAGATGATCATGTGCGCGACGCTAGTCAGTACTACGAGGGACCAACCCAGACCAACGGCCTCACCAGCAACGATACACAAAACCCCAGGTGGAACTGCGACCCGCCCCTAGTTCGGGACGAAGAGGTCGCAGGTTCAAATCCTGTCACCCCGACCGGCGTGGGCGGCGTGTGTTTGCGGAAAGCGCAAACACACGCCGTTCGTCGTTGTGTCTGGGGGCCAAGCCCCCAGGCCCCCTTTGCCGGGGGGACGCTGCGCATCCCCCCGGACCCCCCTGGGTTCGAGAGGCGGGGGCTCGGCTTCGCCTTCGCGGTTGGGGTGGGCTTCCGCTGGTTCGGATGGGTGGGGCTCGGCTTCGCCTTCGCGGTGGGGTGCGGCAGGATCGGGTGGTGACCACTCAAGCTCAGCATCCTGAGACGCTGTTCGACGATCCGGAGCGCGAGGCGCGCTGGCGGGACCGGTTCACCGCGGCCAGGGTCGCGTTGCCGAGCTGGGAGATCGATGCTCCCGACCGGAACGTGTACCTGTCCAATTCGAGCGGTGTGTGGGAAATCTATGCCTGGGACCGGGCAACGGACACGCATCGGCAGGTTACCGACCGGCCGCAGGGTACTTCGCATGCGACGGTCAGCGCGGATGGCGAGTACATCTGGTGGTTCGACGATACGGATGGCGACGAGTTCGGCAGTTGGGTGCGGGAGCCGTTCGCGAAGGGGGCTGCCGAGCCCGCGACGCCGGGGACACATGCGGGATATCCGGCCGGGTTGGCGATCGGGCATCGGGTTACGGCGGTCGGGATGGCTACCGATGACGGGACGACGATCTGGCTGACCGGCGCCGGTCAGCCGGCTGAGGTGGTCTACCGCAGTACGCATGATGCCGGGGTCGGGGCGCTGTCACGGGATGAGCGACTGTTGGCGATCTCGCATTCCGAGCACGGGGACAGCCGGCATCCGGCCCTGCGGGTGCTGACGGCCACCGGGGACAGCGCGGTTGTCGCGGAGAAGTGGGACGGGGCCGGCAAGGGGCTTGACGTGCTGGGGTTCGCTCCGGTGGCCGGGGACACCCGGTTGCTGGTCGCGCACGAACGGCGCGGGCGGACCGAGCTTTTGGTGTGGGATGTCGCCGAGGACACCGAGGCAGAGATCGACCTCGGACTGCCGGGCGAGGTCAGTGCCGACTGGTATCCCGACGGGTCGGCACTGCTGGTCGTGCATACCTATCAGGCGCGGGATACCTTGCACCGGTTCGATTTCGCGACCGGGAAACTGTCTACTGTGGATACTCTGGTCGGGTCGATCGGCAGCGCTTCGGTACGGCCGGACCTGGCCATCGAGTACTCCTGGTCATCCGGGCACTGAGTCTGGACGGGACCGACCGGGTGTTGCTTGAGCCTGCCGGGCCGAAGGCGCCGGCGTCGGTGGCGTTGACGGACGCGTTCGTGCCGGGGCCGGGTGGCAGCATCCACGCGTTGATCGCGAAGCCTGCCAATGCCGGTTCCGGGCCGCAGCCGGTGGTGTTCAGCGTGCACGGCGGACCGCACGCGGCCGATGAGGACCGGTTCTCGGCCTGGCGCGCGGTGTGGGTGGACGCCGGGTTCACCGTGATCGAGGTCAACTACCGGGGGTCGACCGGTTACGGGTCGGCCTGGCGGGACGCCATCGAAGGGCGGCCGGGACTGACCGAGTTGGCCGATATCGCCGCGGTGCACGACTGGGCGGTGTCCAGTGGGCTGGCCGATCCGGCGCGCTCCGTTGTCGAGGGTGGTTCCTGGGGCGGGTATCTGACGCTGTTGGCGTTGGGGACGCAGCCGACCCGGTGGACGGCGGGGGTCGCGGCGGTGCCGGTCGCCGACTACGTTGCCGCCTACGCCGATGAGATGGAGCCGCTGCGGGACTTCGACCGGGCGCTGTTCGGCGGGTCGCCGGAGGAGGTCGGGGACCTGTACCGGGAGTGTTCGCCGATCACCTATGTGGACGCGGTCGCCGCGCCGGTACTGGTACTGGCCGGGGAGAACGATCCGCGCTGCCCGATCCGGCAGATCGAGAACTACCTGGCGAAGCTGACCGAACTCGGTGCGGCGCACGAGGTGTACCGGTTCGACGCCGGACACGGGTCGCTGGTCGTGGCCGAGACCATGAAACACGCCGCGGCATCGGTGGACTTCGCCCGGCGGCGGATCGGACTGTCCTGACCGGAGCGCGCGAGAGGCGGCCGTCGGATTGACGGCCGCCTCTTCTGCTGTGGTGGGAGCGGGAGTTGCTCAGACGGTGACGGACAGTTGCACGTCGATGTTGCCGCGGGTCGCGTTGGAGTAGGGGCAGACCTGGTGCGCGGCGGCGATCAGTTCCTCGGCCTTGGCCTGCTCAAGGCCGGGCAGCTTGGCATTGATGCCCACCGACAGCTGGAAACCGCCCGATCCGTTCGGACCGATGCCGACCTTCGCGGTGATCTCGGTGTCCGCGCCGAGCCGGATGTGCTGCTGGCCGGCGACCAGGCGCAGAGCGCCATGGAAACAGGCGGCGTAGCCGGAGGCGAACAGCTGTTCGGGGTTGGTGTGCAGGCCGCCGGGTCCGCCCATCTCCTTCGGCACGGCCAACTTCTCGTCGATCACTCCATCCGAGGAATGGACTTCGCCGTTGCGACCGTCACCGATCGCGGTTGCCTCTGCGGTGTAGAGCACCTCTGCCACGTCGAACTCCCTTTGCTGGGGCGGCTTCCTCGTTGAGCCTCCTACGCTTGTCAACAGGGCGCATCCTGAGAGAAGTCCCGACGGTGGGACAGGTCACCAAGGGGCGTCGGCGAGTCGGCGTTGGCGCTTTCGGCGATTCGGTCAGTCGCCGGTGAGTTGCCTCGCGTTGGCGAAATCGACCACCTGGGCGCCGATGGTGCGCAGGTTGACCAGCACCTTCGGGTCCGAACAGCCGCCGTCGACATCGAAGGTCACCGCGGCCGAGTTCACCGCGGCGCCGAGCGGGGTCGGCCAACCGCGCAGCGCGTGCACGATCGAGCGCAGCGCGGTCAACGTGGTCACCGCGGCCTGCCAGCCGTAGGCGGCGCCGACGCAGCCGACCGCGCGGCCGTCGAGGTAGGGCCGGGTGTCCTCGCGCAGGTCTTCCAGGTAGTCGAGGGCGTTCTTGACCAGGCCGGACACGGTGCCGTGATAGCCGGGCGAGACGATAAGGACGCCGTCGGCGGTGCGCAGCTCGTCGATGAGGCGCAGCGCGGTGGGCGGCCGGTCGGTGATGGCCGGGTCATAGAAGGGCAGCAGCAGTTCGTCGCCGGAGAACATGGTGACCTTGGCACCGGCGTCCTCCGCACCGGACAGCGCGATCCGCAGGGCGCGCTCGGACTGGGAGTCGGTGCGCAGCGACCCGCCGATGCCCACCACGCTGACCGTCATGGCAACCGATCCTTCCACCGTGGGCGACGCTCTGGACAGAGCTGGCCCAGTGACATTCCCCCGACCGTAGGACCTCCAGTTTGGTGGAGATCAACTGGTTTGTGCGGTGCGCCACGTTGCGGCTCCCGACTAGCTACCGAGAAGTAACATGACCCGGATCACATCGGCTCGATCACATCGGCTCGATCACACCGGCTCGATCACATCGGCTCGGTCACAACATGGAGGTCGGATGGCGCCGGTGCTCGACCGGATCCCTCGACGTTGGCTGGTGGGCGCGGTCCGTGGGCTGTTCCAGCTGCCGAAGCCGGTTCGCGGGCTGCTGGCCGGGCGGCCGCTGCGCAGCGAGGGGCAGCAGCTGGACCCGGACCTGAAACTGCTGCTGGCGCTGGTCAAGCTGGAGGGCTACGAACCAAGCTCCTCGACGCCGCAACGGGCCAGGGAGTTGATCGACGAGAACGCACCGCTGACCGTCGGGTCGACGATCCGCTCGGTCGAGGTCCGGGAACTGACCGTCGACGGCAGGCCGGCCCGGTTGTACACGCCGATCGGCTTGGCCGCCCCCTCGCCGCTGCTGGTCTACTACCACGGTGGCGGCTGGGTGGTCGGCAGCCTGGACAGTCACGACAACACCTGCCGGTTCCTGGCCGAGGGGTCCGGGGCGCGGGTGCTGTCGGTCGACTACCGGCTCGCCCCCGAGCACCCGTTCCCGGCCGCGGTGGACGACGCGGTCGCGGCCTTCGACCACGCCCTCGGGCATGCCGCCGAACTCGGCGCCGATCCGGGACTGGTCGCGGTCGGCGGGGACAGCGCGGGCGGGAACCTGGCCGCGGTGGTCTGTCACCAGACCGCGCTGCGGGGCGGACCGACCCCGGCCTTCGCGCTGCTGTTCTACCCGGTCACCGATCTCACCGTGCGCCGCGCAACGCGCGACCGCTACGGCAAGGGCTTCTTCCTCACCGACGCGGACATCAGCTACTTCGCCGACAACTACGTCGCCGACCACGCGACCCGCGCCGATCCACGGTGTTCGGTGCTGCTGGCCGAGGACCTCTCCGGCTTCCCGCCGACCTACCTGGCCACCGCGGGTTTTGATCCGCTGCGCGATGAGGGCGAGGAACTCGCGACCCGACTGCGGGCGGCCGGGGTCGCGGTCGCGCTGCGCCGGCATCCGAACCTGATCCACGGCTTCGTCAGTTTCCTCGGTATCGGACCGGCCAGCCGAGAGGCGACCGCTGAGGCCGCCGGGGCGTTGCGCGCCGGATTCGCGGTCGCGGCGAGCAAGGCGCCGGGCCGGTAAGCCTGGCCGACAGATCTGGCCGGTAGACGTGACCGGTAGACCCGGACAAGCCGAAAGCCGCCGGCGGGGGGCCACTGGCGGCTTTCGGGGTTGTTCATTCAGTGTGGCTTGCGGGTGATGAAGCCCGGTGGCGCGGGAGACGGGGGCACCTCCCGCACCACCGGGAGTTGGCCTGACCGGTCAGCTCTTCGGCGGGGCGACCGGCAGGCTGGGCACGGCCGGCACGCTCGGGACTGCCGGCACGCTGGGTACGGACACCGGGAGCGGCACCGGCAGCGGCAAGCTGCCGAGCAGTCCGGTGACCAGGCTGAGCAGAGTGTTCAACAACGAGTTGAGCAGTGCGCCGATGGCGCCCAGCGGGCCGGGCAACGGCGGAAGGATGTCCTGCGGGCTGGCGTCCTGAGTGGTCATGCCCTGGGTGGTCGGCGCGGGCGCCGGTACCTTGCCCGCCTCGATCTGCTTGAGGGCCTGGGCCACGTTGTTGTTCAGGCCGGTCGCCTTGTCCAAAGTGGACGAAGCCCCCGCGGACATGGCCGACCGACCCTGCGGGGTGGCCAGCTGGGCCAGTTCGGCGGTGATCTGGTTGACCGCCTCCTGGGTACCGGCGACATCGCCGTTGAGGGCCGCCGCCTTGAGCTGATCGTGCAGGACCTGGACCACGCCGGCCTGGTTCTGCAGGAATTGCGCGTTCGCGCCGCTCGGCGCGGTCGCGGGCGCGGCTGGCAACGCTGATGCGGCGCTGGCCAGGCCGAAGCCGGTCATCGTGGCCACCGCGGCTACCGTCACTACGGCGATGGCACCAACTACGGTCCTCTTCATTTTCCTGGACCCTCCCGTCGGTTCGACGAAAAACACACCCGATGATTCGAGAAGAAACTCGCGTCGAGTCACATCCGGTGGCTCGCTCGTCATCGCCGATATCGTCAACGCTGATCGACATCCCCGCTACCAGTACAAACAGTGACGAGGAAATAATCGATTGCTCCTTGTGGTCAATTGCGCCCAATACCGGTTAGCTGTCACTCCGACCGGGGGCAATCAATGCGGAAATGACCACGATGCGGTCAAGAAAAGGCGAAAACTATCCGCGAGCGGACACGGCGGAGGGAACACTGTCGCCCGACCGAACTACTTGGGCCGGATGCCACCGACACGCCGACAACGCGACGGAAGATCACTCGGACGGATGAACCGCGTGACGGCCCGGAAACCGCCCCGCGAACGGCTTCGGCTCGGCACACCGTGGCTGGCCCGAGCCGAAAACCGATTAATATTCAGGAATTACCGGTGAAACGGTCTCACTTGCTGACGATCTCGCTGACGATCTCGGCGATCTTGTCAGCGAGCGCCGACATCGGCCGCTCCGGCCGAGACCGTGTCGGTGGTGGGGTGTGGGTGCTCGGCCAGCCAGGACAGCACCGCGACTCGTGGCGCGGTGACCCGCGGTCCCGCGCCGCGCAACCGACGGCGAGGTGGCGGATGTGTGCCGTGCGTTAAATCGTTTGTGTCGGGGGTGGGTGTCAGAGTCACATGGTGGGTGTGGCTCTGAGTCGGTACCGAAACGTGCTTGCGCTGCCTGGCGTCAGCGGGCTGATGGTGCTGATGTTCGCTGCCCGGATTCCGCTCACCGCTGACTCGATGGTGCTCACCCTGCATGTCGTCCTCGGCCTGCACCACGGCTATGGCGCGGCCGGTCTCGCCGGCGCCATCGTCACCATCGGCATGGCGCTGGGCGCCCCGGTACTGGGTCGGCTGGTCGACTCGATCGGGCTGCGCTGGATGCTGGTGATCGCCACCATCGGTGACGGCGCGTTCTGGATCACCGCGGGCCGGTTCAGCTACCCGGTGCTGCTGGTCACCGCGTTCGTCGGCGGACTGCTCGCGCTGCCGGTGATGTCCATCGGGCGGCAGGCGATCGCCGCCCTGGTCCCCGAGGACCAGCGGCGCAGCGCGTACTCACTGGACTCCATCTCGATGGAGATGTCCTACATGATCGGCCCCGCGCTGGCGGTACTCGTCGCGACGCGGGCCTCGACCCAGACCGCGCTGCTCACCGTCGGCGTGGCGACGGTGCTCTCCGGTATCGCGATCTACCTGGTCAACCCCAGGGTGCGCGGCGCGGACGAACACACCGACCCGAGCGTCGCGCGCCCGCTCCGACGCAGTTGGCTGCGCGGCCCGCTGATCTCGGTGCTGGCCATCAACTGCGGCGCGGTCTTCGTGCTGGCCGGCGTCGAGGTGACCGTGGTCGCCGCGCTGCGCGCCTCCGGCCAGGTCGGCTGGACCGGGGTGGCGACCATCGCGATGTGCGTCGCGTCGGCCACCGGCGGCGTCATCTACGGCGCGGTGCGCAAGGCACCGGGCTCGGCGATCCTGCTCGGCCTGATGAGCCTGCTGCTGATCCCGGTCGGGCTGGCCGGTGGCCAGTGGTGGGTGCTGGCCCTCGTCCTCGCCCCGACCAGCATGCTGTGCGCGCCGACGCTCGCGTCCACCGGTGAAGCGGTCAGCAAGCTCGCGCCGGTCGCGGTGCGCGGGGAGGCGATGGGCCTGCACAGCTCCTCGCTGACCTTGGGCGCGGCACTGGGCTCACCGGTGATCGGCACCGTGGTCGACCGGCTCGGCGCCCCCGGCGGCTTCTACGCGGCAGGCCTCGGCGGCATCCTGATCGCCGCCCTCATCCTGATCTTCGGCCGTCAGCTGCCCAGCGGCACCAGTGGCACGCCGACCGAGCCGGCCAGGGAAACCACGTCCGTGGCCGGCTGAGTTCGGCGGGCCGGCTGGGGCTACCGCCAGGCGCCGATCACCGCGCTGGGTCCCCAGGCGACATCGGGGGCGGCGAGGTCGGCGGTGACGCCGGATCTGGAGACGACCACGATGCCAGCACCCTCCGCCGGATAGCCGGGGATCCTCGGCGCACCGGCGTGCAGCCGCGCGAGATCGTGGTTGTCGAACGGACTCGCCAGCCACTTGACCGAGCCGACGAACAGCAGCCGCCGAGCCACCGGGCCGCGATCGGCGCCGACCAGGTCGATCTCCGGATCGAACTGCCGGTTCCACCAGCCGCCCACCCGCTCGACCTGCGGCCAGGGCAGGGCACCCTCGGCGGCGGCCAACTCCAACGACTCACGCACCAGCGGCTCGACGGCCCGGCCGCGCCAACTGGCCCAGCGACGCTCGACGAGCCGGAAAGCCGCTTCGGGGCGACCTCGGCGGACCAGTTCCTCGGCGCTGCGCAGCACCGCGAGATACAGCCGCAGATTGCTGTCCACGACCCGATACAGCGCCGGTTTGCCTGGTTCGACCGACAGCGGCTCGTCAACGGCCAGGATCTGCTTGTCCGCGACCAACCTGCGCAGTAGCGGCGACAGCGTGCCGGAGGGCAGCGCACCCTTGTTGCTGCCTGCCGTCGCGGCGATGTTGGCGTAGGTCCGATCACCGCCGCCGACCGCCTCCAGCACCCGGCGTGCCTGGTCCGGCCCGGGAAACTCGGCCAGCAGCGAGGCCTCGGGCACGCCGAAGACCGGCGACGCCGGATCGGCACATTCGCGTTCGAGGAACGGCAACGCGGGAGTGCCGTCCGGCCACGCGCGCAGAATGCCGGGTAGGCCACCGGAGACCAGTTGGGCGTCGACGGCATCGGAGTCGCCGAGGCCCAGCGCGGCGGCGGTTTCGGCAAGGTTCAGTGGACGGAGGACGAGTTTGTCGGCCCGGCCGTAGAACGGCCGGTCGTAGGCGGTGAGCCGCTCCATCATGTGGAGGTCGCTGCCGAGCAAGAGCAACAGCACGGGCCGGGTGGCCAACAGCCGGTCCCAGGCGGTTTGCAGCGCCCCGTCGAAGATCTCGTCCTGTTCTGCGAGCCAGGGCAGCTCGTCCAGCACGACGATCGACGGTCGATCCGGCAGTGCCGAGGCCAGGACGCGGAAGGCGTCGGGCCAGCCGCTGACCCCACTGGACGGCACGAGTTCGGTGTCCCGTGGCAGGCCGGACTGTCGAAGTTCGCCGAGAAACTCGCCGATGGCCTCGACCGAGGACGCACCCTTGGTCGCGGTGAAGAACAGATAGGGCACCTGTGCCTTGTCGCAGAACTCCTGAACCAGCCGCGACTTACCGACCTGCCGGCGCCCCTGGAGCGCAACGGCGGTCCCGGTCGCCGAATCGACCACCCTGGCCAACCGCTTCCCGAGCAGCGCGAGTTCGGCCCGCCGGCCTACGAAGGACGACAACATCCGGCGCTCCAATTAGGTAGATGCCATCTACGTAGATTCAATCTACCAAGATACGAGGACCCCACGTCGTTGGACGTGGCCACCGTGAGTTCTCACCGTTGGGCATTCAGGTCGGATCGGGCGGGAATGAACGCGCGCATGATCTCGATCGCCGAACGAAGCGCATGACTCTCCTTGATCGCAAGGCCCATGCTGACCAGTTCGTTGACGTCCCTGGTCAGTGTCTTGTCCCCTTTGATCGCGTACAGCTCGGCAAGTCGGGGAGTCATCCGGCGCAGCTCGCCGAGCGGTACCGGCTCGTTCGGCAGGTCCAGCAGCAGGGTGCGCTGCCGAGCGGTGGCATCGGTGTTGGGTTTGCCGGCAAAGCGCTCATGGACGTAGTTCACCCAGGACACCCGAACCTGCTGCTGTTGGACGAGCTGGATCTGGCTGCGAAGTTCGTCGACAAGGCCCTGCGCCGCGTAGCGCAGGAAACCGGCGACGTCCCTGGCCCGTGATGCCTGGCCGAGACAAGGGCGGGGCGGGCGAGAAGATTTTCAAGATTTTCTGCCGTTGGTGTCGATTCCGGTTCGGGTTGTTCGACGCATGGACAGTGGTAGGCGACGAGCGGACATGCTGACCGCCTGCGGCTCGACCGAAAAGACCTCAGGAATGGGAGATCACGATCATGCGCTTCTTCGGATACACCCTTGGCGACGAGTCCGTACCGATGCCGCCGCCGAGCGAGGAGATGATGGCCAGGATGGGCGCCTTCGTGCAGGAGGCCCTCGACGCGGGTGTCGTCGTGGCGACCGGGGGGATGGCGCCGACCGCGATGGGGGTCAAGCTGACCGCCAAGGACGGCGAGATCTCCGTTGTGGACGGGCCGTTCGCCGAAGCCAAAGAGGTGATCGGCGGTTGGGTGCTCTACGAGGTGGCGAGTATGGACGAGGCCGTCGCCTGGTCCACGAAGTTCCTTGAGGTGCTCGGCGGCGACGCCGAGGTGCGGGTTCGGCCGGTCTACGGCCCGGAGTAGCCGCGGGCGGAGGCAACAACCGGGTCAGGTGGCGAGGTCGGTGACGATCTCGCGCAGTGCGGTGTGCGCGCGTTCGACGAGGGGGCGGCGGCGGGCCAGGGATCGGGCCAGGTCGGGGTCCGGGCTGATGATGTGGGTGGGGGTGATCAGGTCGGCGACTTCGGCGAGGGTGGGCAGGGCGCCGAGGGCGTGCCAGCCGAGCAGGGCCGCGCCGAGGCCGGAGCCGGCCGCTTCGGCGGTCAGCGCGAGCGGGCGGTTCAGGGCGGCGGCGATGACCTGGCCCCAGATCGGGGCGCGGAAGGCGCCGCCGGTGGCGCGGATCTCGCCGATACCGGGGACGGCCTCGGCGACCAGCGCGAGTTGTTGGCCGACGCCGTCGAGCAACGCCCTGGTCAGCTCGGCCCTGCCGTGTTCGCGGCGCAACCCGAGGATCACCGCCCTCGGGTCCGGCTCCCACCAGGGTGCGCGTTCGCCGAGCAGGTAGGGCAGGGCGAGCAGGTCGTCGGCGGAGGTCGCGGCGGCCTCGGTGAGCAGGGTGGCGACGTCGACGCCGAAGGTGTCGGCGGCCCAGGCGGCCACCACGCCGCCGTTGCTGATCGCGCCGCCGCGAACCCACAGGCCATCGGCAAGGGCGTAGCAGAACACCCGCCCGGCCTCGTCGACACCGGGCGTCTCGGTGATCACTCGCAGCGCGCCGCTGGTGCCCAGCGACACCGCTGCCGTTCCGGGGCGGACGGCGCCGGTGCCGAGGTTCGCCAGCGGGCCGTCGGCGCCACCCACGACCACCGGAAGACCCGTTGGCAGACCGTCGATCTCCGCCCGCAGCGGCCGGATTTCGTTCGGCGGCAACAGGTCCGGGAGCTGCGCTGCGGTGATACCGGCCAACCGCAACGACTCGGGATGCCAGGCGAGGCGATGGATGTCCAGCAGGCCGGTACCGGAGGCGCAGGAGTGGTCGGTCACCAGGTGGCCGGTGAGGCGGTACAGGACGTAGTCCTTCAGGCCGACCCAGTGTGCGGTCGCGCGCTGCGGGTCGGGTTCGTGTTCGGCGAACCAGGCGAGCTTGACCAGCGGCGACATCGGGTGCACCGGGGTCCCGGTTGCCCTGTGCAGGGCGCTCGCACGGGCCGGGTCGGCGCGCAGGGCGCGGGCGGTGTCGGCGGCGCGGTTGTCCGCCCAGCTCAGCGCCTGGGTCAGCGGCCGACCGTCGGCGTCGAGGGCGAGCAGGGTGTGCATTGCCGCGCTGAAACAGATCGCGGCGACATCGAGGCCGCGTGCGCATTCGGTGATCGCCGCGATTGCCTGTGCCGCAACGACATCCGGGTCCTGGGTGGCCGCACCGGTCGAATCGGTGCGCAGCGGATAGCCGCGCTCGGCGAACGCGACCCGCCGACCGTCCACAGTGGAGGCGACCACCTTGGTGGCGGTCGTGCCGAGGTCGACCCCCAGCACGACCGACCGCGTCATCGAGATCAGCCGGTGAACTCGGGGGCGAGGGATTCGGCGATCTCGTAGGTGTTCAGCGCGGCGCCCTTGCGGAGATTGTCGCCGCAGACGAAGAAGTCCAGCGTGTTCGGGAAGTCCAGCGCCTGCCGGATCCGCCCGACCACCGTCGGGTCACCGCCGACCACCTCGGCCGGGGTCGGGAACACACCGTTCGCCGGATCGTCGACGAGCAGCACCGAGGGGTGGGTTTCGAAGATCTCCCGAGCCGCGGCCACCGTCACCGACCGCGCGAAGGTGGCGTGCACGGCGAGCGAATGGGTGGTGATCACCGGGACCCGGACGCAGGTCGCGGAGACCTTGAGATCCGGGATGCCGAGGATCTTGCGGGACTCGTTGCGTACCTTCAGTTCCTCGCTCGCCCAACCGTCCTCCTTGAGCGAACCGGCCCAGGGCACCACGTTGAACGCCAACGGCGCCGGGAACGGCGAGTCGGCCTTGGCGAGGCCGGCCGCTTCGAGGGCCTCGCGGACGTCACCGGCCCTGATGCCGACCTGCTTGCCGCCGACCGCGGCCGCCTCTGCGTACAGCCGGTCGATACCGGACTGGCCCGCACCGGACGCGGCCTGGTAGGAGGCGACGACGAGTTCGCGCAGGCCGAACTCGCGGTGCAGCGCGCCGATCGCGGCCATCATGGACAACGTCGTGCAGTTGGGGTTGGCGATGATCCCCTTCGGCCGCTCGGTCACCTTCTCGGGGTTGACCTCCGGCACCACCAGCGGCACCGCGTCGTCCATCCGAAACGCGCCGGAGTTGTCGACCGCGACCGCGCCGTGTTCGGCGGCGATCGGCGCCCACCGCGCGGAGACCTCGTCGGGCACGTCGAACATGGCGATGTCCACGCCGTCGAAGACCTCGGGCGCAAGCGCCCGCACGACGATTTCCTGGCCACGCACGGTGAGCTTGCGGCCGGCCGAGCGCGGCGAGGCGATCAGCCGGATCTCGCCCCACGGGACGCTGGGTCGGCCATCCAGGATGTCGATCATCATGCTGCCCACCGCGCCGGTCGCGCCGACCAGTGCGAGTACGGGTCCGTTGCCCATCGGACTACCTCCCGGTCCCGGCGTAGACGATCGCTTCCTCATCGCCGCCGAGGCCGAACGCCTCGTGGATCGCCTGCACCGCATCATCCAGCTGAAGGTCCCGAACGAGAACCGAGATACGGATCTCGGAGGTGTTGATGATGTCGATGTTGACGCCCGCGCTGGCCAGCGCCTCGCAGAACCGCGCGGTCACACCGGGGTGCGAGCGCATGCCGGCACCAACGAGTGAGACCTTGCCCACATGGTCGTCGTAGAGGACGGCCTCGAACTTGAGTTCGTCCTTGACCTTCTCCAGCGCGGCGACCGCGGTCGGTCCGTTGGTCTTGGACAGCGTGAAGGTGATGTCGGTGCGGCCGGAGGAGGCACCGGAGACGTTCTGCAGCACCATGTCGATGTCGATCTCGGCATCGGCGACCACCCGGAAGATCCGCGCGGCCACCCCGGCGTGGTCGGGGACGCCGGTCACCGTGACCTTGGCCTCGGAGCGGTCGTGTGCGACACCGGTGATCATCGCCTGTTCCACGGGAAGATCCTCCATCGAGCCGGACACCAGCGTGCCGGGCCGTTGACTGTAGGACGAGCGGACTCGGATCGGGACGCCGTAGCGGCGGGCGTACTCGACGCAGCGCAGCATCAGCACCTTCGCGCCGGCCGCCGCCATCTCCAGCATCTCCTCGTAGGTGACCGTGTCCAGCCGTTTGGCGTTGGGCACGATCCTGGGGTCGGCGGTGTAGACGCCCTCGACGTCGGTGTAGATCTCGCAGACGTCCGCGCCGAGCGCGGCGGCCAGCGCGACCGCCGTCGTGTCGGAGCCGCCACGGCCGAGGGTGGTCACATCCTTGGTGTCCTGGCTGACGCCCTGGAAGCCGGCGACGAGCACGATGTGCCCCTCGTCCAGTGCCTCGCGCAGCCGGCCGGGAGTCACGTCGATGATGCGGGCCTTGCCGTGCGAGGAGTCGGTGATCACGCCGGCCTGCGAACCGGTGAACGAGCGGGCTTCCGCGCCCAGCGCGCCGATGGCCATCGCGACCAGCGCGTTGGAGATCCGCTCACCGGCGGTCAGCAGCAGGTCCATCTCGCGGGCCGGGGGTACCGGGTTCACCTGCCTGGCCAGGTCGAGCAGTTCGTCGGTGGTGTCGCCCATCGCCGAGCAGACCACCACGACGTCGTTACCGGCCTTTCGGGTGTCCACTATGCGCTCGGCCACCCGTTTGATCCGGTCCGCGCTCTCCAAGGAAGAGCCGCCGTACTTCTGGACGACGAGCGCCACGCCGATCGTGCCTCCTTCATCGCGGGACCACACCTGGGTGGGGTGGTCGCCCGGTCGGCAAGCCTACCGGCGTGGCGGGGTCCGGATTCGTGTCGCACGCCACTGCGCACCACCGGGTGAGATCGCGGCCGAACCCGGCTTGATCAGCGCGGCCAGGTTCGACCGGGGTGCGTCGGGCACTAGCCTGTTGCCCTGCGACACATCGGTCGGGGTGGAGGTTCACGCAGGTGTCGACAACCGAGGTTGGCCGGTCCGGCGGCTCGCGCACCGGCGAGGTGACAGCTGACGCGGCCGACGACCTGACCGGCGAGGCGACCGAAAATACGACCGAAAATGTGACCGGGGACACCGTGACCGGGGACACCGCCGGTCCCGGCGAGGACACCACCAGTACCGACGCCGATCTCGGCGGACCGCTGCCCAGGCGCGTTCGAGCCCTTGTCGACCGGGTGCCGCTGGCCGGCCGGATCGACTGGTCGCGGGTGGTCGGCGCGGTGCTGCCGATGGTGCTCTACCTCGCCGTCCGCGAGGTCGGCCTCGTGCTGCTGAACTGGCTGGCCGCCCGCAACGACACCACCTCGACCAGGGCGCTGACCTCCTGGGACGGCCAGTGGTTCCTGGCCATCGCCGGGCACGGCTACGGCGGCGTGCCGCCCGGCCTCGCCGACGCCTTCGGTCGCCGCAGCACCGACACCCCGCTGGCCTTCTTCCCCGGCTATCCGGTCGCGGTGCGCTGGCTGGCCGCGTTTCCCGGCGTCGACGTGACCTCGGCGGCGCTGGTGCTGTCGGCGGCCAGCGGGATCGCCTGCGGGTACGCGTTGATGCGCATCGCCCGCCAACTGCCCTGGGTCACCCGCGACCGCCAGGTCGGGCTGATCCTGGTGGTGCTGTTCGCGGCGTCGCCGATGGCGATCGTGCTGTCCATGGCGTACTCGGAGGCGCTGTTCTGCGCGCTGGTTGCCTGGTCGCTGGTGGGGGTGTTGGAAGGCCGGTGGCTGCTGGCCGGTGTGGCCTGCGCCGCGGCCGGCCTCGTCCGGGTGACCGCGGGGGCGCTGATCGTGGTCGTGCTGGTGGCCGCGATCATCGCGATCGCGCGGGGCCGGGATGGCTGGCGGCCCTGGGTCGGTGGGCTGCTCGCGCCGCTCGGCCTGCTCGGCTATCTCGGTTTCGTCGCCACCAGGACCGACGAGCTGACCGGCTGGTTCGCCATCCAGCAGCAGGGCTGGGACTCGAAGTTCGACGGCGGCATCGCCACCGTCCGGTTCGCCGTCGACGTGCTGGCCACCGGCCGGTCGGTGTTGGAGGTCGCGACCGTCGCGGTACTGGTGGTCGCGATCGTGCTGCTCGTGCTGTGCTTCCGGCAGCGGATCGGCTGGCCGCTGATCGTCTACGGGGCGCTGACGCTGGCCATGGACCTCGGCTCGAACGGGCTGATGAACTCCAAGGCGCGCCTGCTGGTACCGGCGTTCACGCTGCTCATCCCGATGGCGGTCGGCCTGTCCAAGCGGCGGCGCGGCACCATGGTCGCCGTGCTGATCGGGCTGATCGTGGCCAGTGCCTGGTTCGGCGCCTACGCGCTGACCGGCTGGCAGTACGCGATCTAGGCTGCTGCGGTGGCCGATGCAGAGCCGATGTCCAAGGACATGATTTCCCAGGGCATGGTTTCCCAGCGCACGATTCCCAACAAGGGCACGATTCCCGACAAGGGCACGACTTCCGATCTGGGCGAGCTTCCCGACAAACGCGCCGATTCCAGTGTCGAGCTGGCCGAGATGATCGCGGCCCGCTGGAGTCCGCGTGCCCTCGACCCGACCGCCGAGATGACCGACAGCCAGCTGCGCGCCCTGCTGGAGGCCGCCCGCTGGGCGCCGTCCTACGGCAACACCCAGCCGGCGCGCTACCTGTTCGGCAGGCGCGGCGAGGAGACGTTCAACCGGATCTACGGCGTGCTGAACTCGGGCAACAGGTCCTGGACGCACGCGGCCGCCGTACTGCTGCTCGGCGCCGTTGCTCGGCGCAATGCCAAGGGGGAGATCCCCTACGCCGAGTACGGCCTCGGCCTGGCCACCGAGAACCTGGTGCTACAGGCGGTCGCCGAAGGCCTGGTGGCGCACCAGATGAGCGGTTTCGACGCCGACGCGGCCCGCGCGGAGTTCGCACTACCCGACGACGTCACGCCGCTGGTGGTGATCGCGGTCGGCAAGCTGGGTGATCCGTCCGATCTGGACGAACGGCGCCGGGAGCGGGAACTGGCGGCGCGCACCAGGTTGCCGCTCGGCGAGATCGCCTACACCGGCGAGTGGGGCCGCTCCGCGTTCTGAACCGGCAGCCGGTCGGTGCTGGCGACTCCGACCAGCGTGAGCGCGGCGAGTCCGGCCAGCGCGAGCAGCAGGACCGGCAGGCTGGCAAGGCCGTGCAGCAGGGCGAGCAGGTACGGCGTTGTGAACCCGACATAGGTCAGCGCGTAGAACACCGCGGTGAGGCCGGCCAGTTGGCCCGCGCCCGCGATGCGGCTGACCTCGGTGAGGCCGAAGACGAGGCACAGGCCGTAGCCACCGCCGAGTACGACCGCGGCGACCAGCGCGAGGACCGGGTTGGCGGTGCGCACGGTCAGCGCGGCGATCCCGAGGCCGACGACGACCGCGGCGAGGCCGGCGAAGACAACGGACCGGACATGCCGGGCGCTCATCCGCCGCGCCAGCGGTTGCACCAGCAGCCCGGCGCCGAGGGTGACACCGGCCGCGATACCCGCGTAGACGGTGGCGAACCGGCCGAGCGAGGCACCCAGCTCACCGGGCAGCACGGCGAAGGCGACGGTCGGCGCGACGAACACCCATGGCGCGGCAGGCGCGACCACCCACAGGAAGGCCGGGACGCGGATCGCGCCGAACCGGCTGCCGAACCGCTCGGCAGGCCGGGGCGGCTCGTCGACGCGCCAGGCGAGCGGGATGGCGACGGCCATGATCAGCAGGTGCGGCAGGTAGGCCAGCTCCAGCGGATGGGGTGCCCACTGGGCGATGATCGCGGCGGCCAGCGGGCCCGCACCGAACCCGGCCGAGATCGCCAGCCCGGCCCGCCGCGCCCCCGAGGTGGGATGCGCGGTCAGGTCGTAGGGCGGGTGGGACAGCTCCTTGACCCAGGCGGTGCCGGCGGCGAGCACCACCCCGGTCGCCGCGCCGGCCAGAAACCGGCCGATGAGCAGCCAGTACACCGACTCGGTGCCGAGCAGCAGGAAGACCGAGGCCAGCGCTGAGCAGAACGCGGCCGGCAGCACCAGCCGACGCCTGCCGAGCGAGTCCGCGGCGGGTCCGCCGAGCAGCAGGCCGGGAACGAGACCGACCGCGTACACCGCGAAGAAGCCCTGCACGGCCGCGTCCGACAGGTGCAGCTGGTCGCGATAGCTACCGAGCAGGGAGGAGAACTGGTTGGCACCCCAACCGATGCCGAAGAGCACCAACGCGCCCCGTGACCACGCCTTCATGCCACCAGGGTCGCCGGTCGACCCGGCCGATGCCGGCTGGTTCACGAATCGTGAACTCGGCTTACCGTTGTGGGGTGGAACTGCGGCAGATCACCTCGTTCCTCGCCGTGGTCGAGGAGGGCCAGTTCGCCAGGGCGGCGGCACGGCTGTTCCTGTCCCCTGCCGCGGTCACCGGCCATGTCAAGGCGCTGGAACGGGAGCTGGGCGTCCGGCTGCTCGACCGCGGGCCGGTGGAGCTGACCCCGGCGGGCATTCGGTTCATCACGCGCGCGAAGGCCCTTGTCGACGCGGCGAACGCGGCCCGAGCGGCGGTCGACGAACCGGTCCAGTCGCTCGGCGACGGGCTGTTGCGGGTGGGCGTAATGGGGCACGGTTCCGCCGAGCTGACCCCGGCCGTCCTGCGGGCCTTCCACATCGCGCAGCCGCACGTCGAGCTGCGGCTGACCGACCTGAACTTCACCCAGCACGTCAGTGCCCTGCTGGAACACCGGGTGGATGTGGCGTTCGTCCGGCCGGACCCGAAGGACGAGCGGATCACCAGCGATGTGCTGACCACCGAACCGAGGATCGTGGTGGTCTCCGCGCGCAGCGAGTTCGCCGACGCCGGTTCGGTGCGCCTTGCCGACATCCTCGACCTGCCCTATCTGAGCACCCCCGAGGGCACGCCGAGGGCCTTCACCGACTACCTGCACTTCACCGAGGCGCGCGGCGGGGAGCCGGCCCGGCGCAGCCCCGACCTCGCGTGCAATCCGGGCCAGGTGCTGACCAGCGCGGCGGCCGGGCGCGGGGTCGGCTCGGCGCTGTACTCCTTCGCCCGTTACTACCGCTGGCCGGGCACGGTCTGCGTACCGGTGGCGGACGCGCCCTGGCAGCACAGCGTGCTGGCCACCCGCGCCACCGACCCGAATCCGCTGGTGGCCACCTTCCGCAGGTTGGCGACCGGCATCGCGGCCGCGGCGAACTGGCTGGCGCCGCCGGCGAGTTGGGCCGCACCTGTCCGATTCGGTGCCGGGACGCCGGGTTTCGATGCGAAGATGCCGAAATGCTGATCAACCGAGCTGCTGCCGCGTCCCTCGACGACACCGACGACATCGCCTTCGTACGTGACCGCTTCGCGTTACCGCCGGGCGTGCTCTACCTGGACGGCAACAGCCTTGGCGCGCTGCCGAAGTCGGTACCGGCGCGGCTGGCGGACGTGATCGAGCGGGAATGGGGCCAGCGGCTGATCCGCTCCTGGAACGAGGCGGGTTGGTGGACCGCGTCCCGCCGGGTCGCCGACCGGCTGGCCCCGCTGCTCGGCGCGAGCGCCGAGGAACTCGCGGTCGCCGACTCGACCAGCGTGAACCTGTTCAAACTGTTGATGATCGGCGCCCGGCTGCGGCCGGACCGGCGGGTGATCATCGCCGAGCGGGCCGCCTTCCCCACCGACGTCTACCTGGCCCGGTCGGTCGCCGACCTGCTCGACGGCGAGCTTCGGCTGATCGACGAGCCTGCCGAACTCGACGCGCTGCTCGACGAGGAGGTCGCGCTCGTCTGTCTGTCCCAGGTGGACTTCCGCACCGGCCTGATGTGGGATGCGGCGGAGACCACCGAACGGGTGCACGCCGTCGGCGCGCTGATGCTGTGGGATCTGTGCCATTCGGCAGGCGCCGTCGAGGTCGACCTGACCGGCTGGCGGGCGGATCTGGCCGTCGGCTGCGGCTACAAGTACCTCAACGGCGGCCCCGGCGCGCCCGCGTTCTGCTACGTGGCCGCCGAACACCACGCGTTGATGCAGACCCCGCTGCCCGGCTGGCACGGTCACGCGCAGCCGTTCGCGATGTCGCCGGACTACCAACCGGCGCCGGGCATCGGCCAGCTCGCCAACGGCACCCCGCCGATGCTCTCCCTGCTCGCCTTCGAGGAGGCGCTCGGCGCGCTGGCCGATGTCCGACCGGCCGCACTGCGCGCCAAGAGTGTCGCGCTCACCTCGTTGTTCATCGAGCTGATCGAGGAGCGTTGTCCGGAGTTGGTATTGGTCTCACCGCGAGAAGCGAATCAACGCGGTAGTCAAGTGTCGTTACATCACAATCAGGCATACGAATTGGTCGCCGCATTGATCGAACGCGGGGTGATTGGCGATTTCCGGGCGCCGGACATCGCCCGTTTCGGATTCGCCCCCGCCTATCAGCGATTTGTCGATGTCTGGGACGCCGTCGAGATCATTTCCAATACGCTGACCAGCGGCGACTATCAGCATCCGCGATTCTCGGTTCGGTCGACCGTAACCTGATTGCTCCGTTCACCGCATCGATACCAAGCCCGGTTCACGAAATGGGCTACCCCGCGTTCGACGCCTACTTTACGTCTGCCACACTCGCTCGCACACCGCAGGTTCCCAGCCGCCGACGTCACTCACATGGTTCATGAAACCCAGAAACGACCACTGTGCGTGGATGCACCCACGGCGGACCTGGCGGAGGTCGGGGTCGGGTGCAAAGCCGGTATTTGGTGACGTGAGAACTGGAGCAGGAATGCAGAACGCGATGCGGCGAACGCTTGGCGTCACTGGCGCAACAGCGGTAGCGATCGGCGCAACTCTCGCTTTGGCCGGTGCGGCGGATGCGCACACGCCGACTTTCGCCACTGGCTGCCTTGACAACGGTCAGGCTGTGCTCAGTGTGGACCTGAAGTACTACACGCAGCCCAAGAAGAATGGCCAGCCCAACACCATCACGGTCTCCTACACGCCGAACGGCGGCTCGGCAAAGGTGGTCCTGCCGGTCACCGACTTCAACACCACCCTCAGCATCCCGACCACCACGAGCCCCGACCCTCTGGCGGTGGACGGCACCACCGCCGGCACCTACTCGATCACGATCACCGCCTGGGACGACGCCAACGGCCAGAACAGCGTGGCCAAGGTCGGCCCGGACAAGGCCTGGGACGGCACCTGGACCAAGACGACCACCGTGTGCCCGCAGTCGACGCAGACCACCCAGCCGACGCAGACGACCCAGCCCACCATCCCGCCCACCCAACCGCCGACGACGACCACCGCGCCGCCCGTGCAGACCACGACCTCGCAGCCGGCCGTTGCCGCGGCGGCACCAGGCAGCACGCCCCCTGGCGGCCTCGCCTACACCGGTGTCAGCGCGGAGCTTCCGCTGATCATCGGTGGCGCGCTGATCGTGATCGGTGCCGGTGCGCTGTTCGGCATGCGCCTGCTGTCCAAGCGTCGCCGCACCCAGGACTGATCACCACCCGTCCAGCGATGACGCGGGGCCCGGCGGATCTTCCGCCGGGCCCCGCGAGTCCGTATCGCCCTGCGCGGGCGAGATCGCCCTGCTCAGGCGAGCCGGCGGATCAGCCGGGCGATGACCGAGCTGACGATCAGCCAGAAGATCGCGGCGATGCCGTAGTTCACCAGCACCCGCAGTTTCGCGTCGCCCGGCGTGAACAGATCCTTGAAGCCCCAGGCGAGCGGGTCCGACCACGAGGTGATGAAGCTGGTGATGCCGTTGCTCGGGTTGGCACCACCGACCGTCAGCAGCACCCGGACGACCAGGATGATCACCACGATCAGGCCGGCCCATCGAATGACGCTCGCGACAAGGTTGACGGCCTTCGCCCTGGCCCGCGCGAAGTCGTGCGTCGTCGGAGTCGGTGCGTCGGTGTGCTCGCCCATGTGCGGGAGTCTGACACGCCGAGCCCGCTGCGGCTACCCGTCGGTAACGAGCGCGTAACGCGCCCGGCTCAGCGACCGAGCACGCGCGCGATGATCCCGGTCACGACCAGCCAGAACACCGCGGCGAGGCCGTAGTTGAGGATCACGCTCAGGTCGTAGTTCGTCGGGTTGAACAGGCCGGGGAAGAACAGCGCGAGCGGTACCGCGAGCGTCCTGATGAAACCGAAGAAGCCGTTGCCCTGGTTGGCGCCGAACAGCAGCAGCAGGATGTACACGACCTCGATCAACGCGAACAACGCGCCGATTCCGGTGACCACCCTTGCCGCTGTGCCTCGGCTGGCATATGAGCGTCGAGTTGTCATGGAGAAGGTATCCCCGGTCTACCCAACCTCCAAACTCCGCCGATCGGCCTAATCAAGGCCTGGGGCTGGGGATCTGTACCTTCTGGGCGGGTCGGGAAGGCGGCGAAACCCGTAGCCGCGTTGTGGCCGCGCACGGTCTGTGGTTAGGCTGGGCACGTGGCGCCAGGTCTCCTGCTTCCTCGCCGCGACGGGGTCTGATCCAGACCGGCCCCCCGTCGCGGAGTTTGGCGTGCCGCCGGTCGAACCTCACCGGCCAGCAGGAGTTTCCTTTCATGAGCACCGATTCGAGCAGCGCCGCCACCAGTCGAGTACGTACGCCGGCGCGACCGGCACCCACCGATCAGAAGAGCTGGAACCCGCAGCGCGGCTCTTCCATGCCGGTACACCGCTACCGGCCCTTCGAGCAACTGGTCGAACCCATCAATCTGACCGACCGCACCTGGCCGGACGTGAAGATCACCCGCGCGCCGCTGTGGTGCGCCGTCGACCTGCGCGACGGCAACCAGGCGCTGATCGACCCGATGTCCCCGGCCCGCAAGCGGCGGATGTTCGAACTGCTGGTGCGGATGGGCTACAAGGAGATCGAGGTCGGTTTCCCGGCGGCGAGCCAGACCGACTTCGACTTCGTCCGCGAGATCATCAGTGACGACGCCATCCCCTCCGACGTGCGCATCCAGGTACTGACCCAGTGCCGGCCGGAACTGATCGAGCGCACCTTCGAAGCGGTCCGCGGCGCGCACGACGTGATCATGCACATCTACAACTCGACCTCGATCCTGCAGCGGCGGGTGGTCTTCCGCGAGGAGCGCGAGGGCATCAAGAAGATCGCCACCTCGGCCGCTGAGATGGTGGTCGAGCAGGCCGCCAAGCAGCCGGGCACGAACTTCCGCTTCCAGTACTCCCCGGAGTCCTACACCGGCACCGAGCTGTCCTACGCGGCCGAGGTGTGCAACGCGGTCAGCACCATCTGGCAGCCGACCCCGGACCGCCCGGTGATCATGAACCTGCCGGCCACCGTCGAGATGGCGACGCCGAACGTGTACGCGGACTCGATCGAGTGGATGAGCCGCAACCTGGACAACCGCGAGTCGGTGATCCTGTCCCTGCACCCGCACAACGACCGGGGCACCGGCGTCGCCGCCGCCGAGCTGGGCTACCAGGCCGGCGCGGACCGGATCGAGGGCTGCCTGTTCGGCAACGGCGAGCGCACCGGCAACGTCTGCCTCGTCACGCTGGCCATGAACATGTTCAGCCAGGGTATCGACCCACAGATCGACTTCTCCGACATCGACGAGATCCGGCGCACCGTCGAGTACTGCAACCAGCTGCCGGTGCCCGAACGCCACCCCTACGGCGGTGACCTGGTGTTCACCGCGTTCTCCGGCAGTCACCAAGACGCCATCAACAAGGGCCTCGACGCGCTGAAGGCCGCTGCCGACCGCGTGGGCACGCCGGTCGAGGACTATCAGTGGGAGGTCCCGTACCTGCCGATCGACCCGAAGGACGTCGGCCGCAGCTACGAGGCCGTGATCCGGGTGAACTCGCAGTCCGGCAAGGGCGGCGTCGCGTACGTGATGCGCTCCGAACACCAGCTCGATCTGCCGCGCCGGTTGCAGATCGAGTTCTCCAAGGTGATCCAGCGGGTCACCGACGCGCGTGGCGGCGAGGTCAGCCCGCAGCAGATCTGGGACGCCTTCGCCGGTGAGTACCTGACCGCGCAGACCCCGCTGGCCCTGGTGCGCAGCCGGATCACCAGCGCGGTGGAGGACACCGACACCGAGGTGAACGCGGTGGTCCGGATCGAGGACGAGGAGCACGACCTCGTCGGCAGGGGCAACGGCCCGATCGCGGCCTTCGTTGACGCGCTGGCCGAGGTCGGCTTCGACGTCCGGGTGCTCGACTACACCGAGCACGCCCTCACCGCGGGCGACGACGCCCGCGCGGCGTCCTATGTGGAGTGTGGCATCGGTGAGCGGATCTACTGGGGCGTCGGCGTCGACTCCTCGATCGTGACCGCCTCGCTGCGTGCGGTGATCTCGGCGGTCAACCGCGCCAACCGCTGAACGGACACAGGGCGGCCTCCCGGTCCGGGAGGCCGCCCTGTGTGTGCGTCGGGCTCAGCGGTCGACGGCGGCCGGCTCCTCCTTGCGCTTGGCGGCGGCGCCCTTACTGCTGCGCCGCTTGATGATCAGGCCGATGATGATGCCGCCGACGACCGCGACGGCCAGGATGATCCAGGAGAACTGGCCGAAGTACTTGTCCGCGGCCTCACCGACGAAGTAGATCACCGAGGTGATCGCGCCTGCCCAGACGATGCCGCCGGACACGTTGGCGATGAGGAACTTGTAGTACGGCATCTTCAGCGTGCCGGCGATCGGACCGGAGAACGTGCGCAGCAGAGCGACGAACCGGCCGAAGAACACCGCGACCATGCCCCAGCGCTGGAACACCTGCTCGGCATAGCCGATTTCCTCCGGCCCGAAGTGCTTGGGGAACTTGCGGCCCAGCCAGTCGAACAGCGGCCGGCCCCAGCGGTGCCCGATGGCGAAGCCGATCGAGTCGCCGATGATCGCGGCGGCGCTTGCGGCGACGCCGATCCAGATCACCGGCACGTGCAGCGCGTGCTGCGAGATCAGACCGACGACGGCGATCAGGATGGTTTCGGCGGGGAACGGGATGCCGAGGCTCTCGATCATCACGAAAAGGCCGACGATGACGCACACCGCCAGCGCGGGAATCGTCTCCAGCCACTGGTCAATCCCGTTGAACACAGCACTGCCCCTCTGATCGCCTACCACAACGGCGACTCATGTTCCTCCGCCGAGAAGGCCGCCTGACCCCAGTGTGCCCGATCCGCCGGTTTCGGCACACCGGAACCGGCGATTCGCGCCTCAACGGTCCGGGCGAGGCATCCGCGCGTACCGGAAGCTCAGGCCGTTGCGCGTGTCGTCCACAGTGAACCAACCCCGCTCGAAAGCCTGCCAGCGAACGAAATCCGGCCGCGTTGCCGCGCCGTCCCGTGCGACCGCCGCGGCCAACCGGGCCTCGGCCCCGCGCAGTTCCCACCAGATCGATTCCGACAGCAGCGGCCGCACCGAGCGACGGCCAGCGGACACGCCCTCGATGATCAGCACCTCGGGTACCTCGACCGTCCGCCACTCACCCGGCCTCGGGGTGCCATTGGTAGTCAGGGGCGCGGTGTCCCGAAGGACCCGGTTCCCCATCCCCCTTTCAATCCGTACGTGCGGTTTTCCCGCATACGGCTTACCGATGATCTTCTCGACATGGTTACGCCACCCTCGGATAACGGATAGT
>DATATE010000001.1:0-103922 GCA_036268955.1 Pseudonocardiaceae bacterium | reverse complement strand
CGGAGGGTAAGACCATGGGGCATGCCGGCGCGATCGTGTCCGGCTCCTCCGGGACCGCCGCCGCGAAGAAGCAAGCCCTGGAAGCCGCCGGCGTCAAGGTCGGCAAAACCCCCACCGAAACCGCCGAACTCGCCCGCCAGGTGATCAAGTCGCTCGGCTGAGTTCGACCTACCGAACCGAGATCCCGGCCTGAGCAATCCTCGGCGGTCGGCCAGGATGAACCTCGGTCGTGGTTCGGGTCGCGGTCCGCGGGCGGACTGATCGTGTCGAGCAGTTTTCGCCGCGGTATTGCTTGGAGACGGGGCCGGGCGCCACTATGGCGCCCGGCCCCGTCGCGTTTCTTTCCGACAGCGGCCTGGCTCAGGGTTTTGCCAGGCCCTTACGGAACTCGGGGTGGCCTTCACACGTCCAACAAGTGTGTTCCGCTACTGTTTCGGCTGATTTTCCAAGTCCAGTCTGGATTCGAGCGTTTGTCGAGTTGAGGGAGTGCGCAGATGTCGTTCCCGTCCGGCCCGCCGGGTGGTTACCCCGGTCGGCCTCCGCAACAGCCAGGTGTCGGCTACGGCCCGCCGCCCGCCCAGCGCGCGAATCCGTTTGCCGACCTCGGCCTACCCACCATCGTCACGCTCGTGGTGCTGGTTCTCGGCCTTGCGACCTACTTCTGTAGCTTCAACTCGAACGCCGCCAGCCTCGGCATCCAGGTGATGCTGCTGCTCGCCGGCGGTCTGCTCGCCGGTCTGCACGTGCTGCCCAAGGGCCCGAAGACGCTGCCGTTCGCCGCGGTGCTGAGCGCGGTCGGCGGTCTTTCCGTGCTCGCCGACGTGATCCAGGCATCCGGCGGCGGTTCGACGCCGACCATCGCCATCATCATCCTGATCCTCGGTCTGCTGCAGTTCCTTGCCGCCGCCTTCGCGCTGCTGCTGGACTACGAGCTGATCAAGCTGGCGCCCAAGCCCGCGGTGCCCTACGGCGCGCCTGGCACGTTCCCGCAGTCGGGTCCCTTCCCGCAGTCGGGCCCCGCGCACCACGGTCATGCCCAGCAGGGCCAACCGGGCCAGCAGCCTGGCCAGCACGGCCAACCCGCCCAGGCCACCCAGTACGTCGCCCCGCCGCAGCAGCCCTCCGCGCCGACCCCGCAGTCCACCGCGTTCCTGCAGCAGCCCGGTCAGATCACCCAGCAGCAGCCGGGCACCCCCGGCGATTTCCCCGGTTCCTCCTGAGCGGGAACGTCGAGTCCTGAGTAGACATCGAAGGACAACGCAACGGGTGGCGCCGGCGGAAACGGTGCCACCCGTTGCGTTCGGTAGCGACGCGACCGTCCTGATCAGCCGTTTGGGCGTGGATCACGCCCGGCGTGGCTGAACCGAATGGGCTAAGTGGTTTGTCAGAGTGGGTGCATGCCCGCTCCCGCGTCCACCCCAGCCGCGAATGCCGATCCGGCACAGACGGCCCCGGTGGATCAGGACAACGCTGGTCAGCAGCTGTGGGAGGAGACCGGCCGGTCCGGCTACCTTCCCGAAAACGGCCTGCCGACCCGAGGTGAACGGGCCCGCATCCTGCTGTTCGCCGCCATCGGTCCGCTGGTGGCCGGCTACCTGATCCTCGCAGCGCTGTTGGCGCTGATCGTGGCGATCGCTCCCGGCGGCGCCATCTCCCCTCTCGGCATCCTGGCCGCGACCGGCCCCACCTGGCTGGCCGCGATGCATGTCCAGCTGATCATCTCCGGCCACCCGCTCGGGATGCTGCCGTTGCTCCCCACCGTCCTGTTGCTCTGGTTGGCCGCCCGAGCCTCGGCGGGAGCGGCCGACTGTCTCGGCGCCGCGACTCCCACCGCCGCCCGGCCGATCTTCCTCGCCGTCGGCCTCGGCAACGGCGCGTTCGCCGCGCTGCTGTCCTCGGTCGGTTCCGGCCACGAGGTGAGTTCTTCCCCGGTGCTGGCCTTCGTCCTCGCCGCGCTGCTGTCCTGCTTCGCGGTCGCGGCCGGCCTTTCGCGGCGGTGCGGGCTTGTCTCAGCCGTACTGTCCAGAGCGGACGAACCGACCCGCAGCGGGTTGCGCGCCGGACTGCTCGGCCTGGCCGGCCTCCTCGCGGTCGGCGCCCTCCTCTACGCCCTCGCCCTTGCGCTGTCCCTGCCGACCGTGGCCGGCATGTTCGGCACCGACGGGTTCGGCGGTGGGCTCGGGATCCTGTTGCTGTCGCTGGCATATCTGCCCAACGCGGTGATCGGTGCGTTGTCCTTCGCGGTCGGGCCGGGGTTCTCCATCGGCGCGATGGTGGTGCGCCCGTTGGCCTTCCACTCCGGCCCGGTCCTCGGCTTGCCGCTGCTCGGTGCGCTACCGGTGCGCCCGGCCCCCTGGTGGTTGGTGGCCTTCCTGCTCCCGGCGGCGGTCGGCGTCGGCGTCGGTTGGGCCTGTCGCAGGGTGACCGATCCGGTCTCGCCCCGCTCACGGCGCACCGGCGCGGAGCCGAGGCCGGACCGGGCACTCGGCCGTCTCCGCGCGGTCGGTGTCGCCGCGGTGACCGTTGGCGTCGGCTGCCTTGCGCTGGCCGCACTGGCGGGCGGCACGGTCGCCGACGGCCCGTTCAATCCGGTGACCATCCAGGCTGGCCTGCTCGCGCTGACCGCGTTCGGCTGGATCGGCATCATCGGTGCGGCAACCGCGCTGGTCGCCGGCCCGCACCCGGATGTCCTCGTCGCACTGGCCACCAGGATGGCCGACGCCATCACCGACCCGGACGACGAGGCCGATCCGGACTCCTCCGACGCCGAGGACCACGCGCGGGACCGGCCTGACCAGGACGATGACCAAGCCGAGCCGGCCGACGAAGAAGAGGTCGACGAACAAGACGAAGAAGAACAAGACGACGAAGAGGCCGACGAAGCGGACGTCGACGGAGCGGAAACCGCCGAAGAAGAACCGGCCGAAAAGAACGTAACGAACGAATCAGCGAAATCGGCCGAGTCGACGAAACCGACGGAAGCGCCACCCGACGCCGAGTAAGCCCTTGCGTGAGCAAGACGTCGCATTCGGTGCACCGCCCTGCTCGCCCAGCTCAACTTCGCACGACCTACGCTGGCCAGGCACGACCAGTCGCCTGTCAGGAGATCCCGCTGCGCCCTCAACGACCCCGGTCCGGGGCCCCGTCACCTCGCCGTCAACGCACTGCCGGGAATCCCGTTGGAGCCTCATCGTGACCCAGCACAGCAGCCCCCAGGAGACCGGAATCCAGGCGAACGGCTCGGCGATCACCGCGCTGACCTTCCCCCGCCCGGTCCGGGCCGTCGTCCTGCTCTCCGGCACCGGCACACTGCTCCAGGCCCTGCTCGACGCGACCGCCGACGCCGACTACCCGGTGCGGATCGTCGGCGTCGGCTCGGACCGGCCAGGCGTCGAGGGCCTGGCCAGGGCCGAACGCGCCAATGTGCCCGGTTTCGTGGTCCGGTTGGCCGACCACACCGACCGTGGCGCCTGGGACAGCGCCCTGACCGAGGCGGTCGCCGCCTACCAGCCTGATCTCGTCATCTCGGCGGGGTTCATGAAGATCGTCGGCCCCGCCTTCCTCGACCGCTTCGCCGGCCGCATGATCAACACGCATCCCGCTCTGCTGCCGGCCTTCCCCGGCGCGCACGCCGTTGCCGACGCGATCGCCTACGGGGTCAAGGTCACCGGCTGCACCGTGCACCTCGTCGACAAGGGCGTCGACACCGGGCCGATCCTGGCCCAGCAGCCGGTCGAGGTCCACCACGGCGAGCAGGCCGACGAACTGCACGCCCGAATCAAAGCCGTTGAACGGCGACTGCTGGTCGAAGTGGTCGCCAGGCTCGCCCGCGAGGGCGCCACCGTGAACGGACGAAAGGTAAGTATCCCGTGACCGCAAACCAGTCCGGACCAGACACAGTGGACGGTCGTCGTCCCGTTCGTCGGGCGCTGATCAGCGTCAGCGACAAGTCGGGGCTGCCCGAACTGGCCGAAGCGCTGCACGCCGCCGGGGTGCGCATCGTGTCCACCGGCAACAGCGCGCGAGCCATCACCGAAGCGGGCATCCCGGTCACCGGGATCGAGGAGCTGACCGGTTTCCCGGAAAGCCTCGACGGCCGGGTCAAGACCCTGCATCCCCGCGTCCACGCCGGCCTGCTTGCCGACACCGGCAACCCCGATCACGTTCGGCAGCTGCGGGAGCTGGACATCGAGCCGTTCGACCTGCTCATCTCCAACCTCTACCCGTTCACCCAGACCGTGGCGTCCGGGGCGAGCCCGGCCGAGTGTGTCGAGCAGATCGACATCGGTGGCCCGGCCATGGTGCGCGCCGCCGCGAAGAACCACGCCAATCTCGCCGTCGTCGTCGACCCGACCCGCTACGACTGGGTGCTCGAACAGGTCCGCGCCGGTGGTTTCACCCTCGCCGGCCGCCAGGCTCTCGCGGTCGAGGCGTTCCGGCACACCGCTTCCTACGATGTCGCCGTCGCCTCCTGGATGAGTGCCGCGATCGCCGACCCGCAGCCCGGCGCTCACCCCGCTCCCGTCGGTGACCAGGCGGGGGCAGCGTCCTCACCGTTCCCGACCTGGGTCGGCGCGACCTGGACCCAGGTGAAGTCGCTGCGCTACGGCGAGAACCCGCACCAGGCCGCCGCGCTCTACACCTCCAACGGGGGTGCCACCGGCCTCGCCAACGCGCGGCAGGTGCACGGCAAGGAGATGTCCTACAACAACTACATCGACGCCGACGCCGCCTGGCGCGCCGCGCACGATCACCAGCAGGCCTGCGTCGCGATCATCAAGCACGCCAACCCGTGCGGCATCGCGGTCTCCGAGATCGGCATCGCCGACGCACACCGCAAGGCACATGCCTGCGACCCGACCAGCGCCTTCGGTGGCATCATCGCGGCGAACCGGCCGGTCACCGTCGAGATGGCCGAACAGATCGCGGACATCTTCACCGAGGTTGTGCTCGCCCCGTCCTACGCCGACGGCGCGGTGGACGTGTTGGCCCGCAAGAAGAACGTCCGCATCATGCTCGCCGAACCGCCGGTGCGCGGCGGGGCGGAACTGCGTGCGGTGACCGGTGGCCTGCTGCTACAGGAGATGGACACCATCGCGGCCGAGGGCGACGACCCGGCCAAGTGGACGCTCGCCTGCGGCACCGCCGTCGACGAGGCGACCATGGCCGACCTGGCCTTCGCCTGGCGTTCGGTCCGCACGGTGAAGTCCAACGCGATCCTGCTGGCCAGCGACGGCGCCTCGATCGGCGTCGGCATGGGCCAGGTCAACCGGGTCGACGCGGCCCGGCTCGCGGTGTCCCGCGCCGGTGACCGGGCCAGGGGTTCGGTCGGCGCGTCGGACGCGTTCTTCCCCTTCCCGGACGGTTTGCAGGTGTTGCTGGACGCCGGGGTGCGGGCCGTCGTGCAGCCGGGAGGTTCGGTCCGCGACGCCGAGGTGATCGCGGCGGCCGAAGCGGCCGGGGTCGCGCTGTACCTCACCGGTACCCGGCACTTCGCGCACTGATCAGGCCGAGGTGAGCAGGGTGCCGACATGACCGAACGGGCCGACCGGGCACAGGTGCTCGGCTATCGGATCGCCGAACAGGGCCTGCGACGACGCGCGAAGTCGTTGCGGCAACTGGACATTCTCCAGTTGGGCGTGCAGAACACGCCGCCCGGCTCGGCCCGGCTGGCCTGTGCGGCGCGACTGCCCACGATCCCGACCGATCTCGCCGGCCTGCCCGTGGTGTGGAGCTATCGGATCTCGCCGCACCTGCACGACGCGGCCGGCCTGCCCGGCCTCGCCGCCGCGCTCCTGCCGAGTACCGAGGCGGCGGCGGTGACCCGTCTGAGCTGGCCACGTGCCCGGCTGGCGGCGACCGGGATGTCGGCAATGGCCGTGATCGAGCAGGCCACCTCGGCAATGGCCGAGGTGGTGACCGAGCCGATGACCAAGGGCGCGGCCAGCGCCGCGATCAGCAAGCGGGTCGACGAGTCACTCACCGGCTGGTGCGGCGGCTGCAAGTCCCAGCACATCTACGAGTCGCTGTTCCGCCTCGCGGCGCTGCCGGCCGGTGTGCGGCTGGACACCGAGTCCGGCCCGCTGCTGCTCACCCCGATCGAGAACTGGCGCAGACCACCGGCCGAGCCTGCCGGCCTCACCGCCCAGGCCAACAACTATCTCCGTTTCCTCGGTCCGGCCACGATCGCCGAGGTCGCGGATTTCCTCAGCGTCAACAAGACCGAACTCGCCGCCAACTGGCCGAGTGACCTTGTCGAGGTCGAGGTGGACGGCCGGGTCGGCTGGTTCCCGTCGGACAAGCTGGCCGCGCTGCGCAAGCCGGCTGAGCCCCCGCGCGTTCGCCTCCTACCACCCGGCGACCCGTATCTGCAGAGCCGAGATCGCCAGCTGATCGTGCCCGATGCCAAGGCGCACAAGGTGTTGTGGCGAGTACTGGGCAATCCCGGCGCGATGGTGGTCGACGGCGAGATCCTCGCGGCCTGGCGCGCCAAGGCCGCCGGCAGGAACCGGCTCGAACTGGTCGTCGAGCCCTTCGAGGCGCTGCCCTCCTACATCCGCGCCGATCTCGAAGCCGAGGCCGCCCGGCTGGCCGAGGTCCGCGGTGTCGCCGAGGTCGTGCTCATCTGAGTTCGGTGTCCGATTCGGATGATTGCTACCGTTGCGGGATGGCGAGTCCCTACGCGCAAACAGCCTTTCGGGCCAGGTTCGACTGGGGCCTCGTCGGGGCGAAGGCCCTGGTCGGTGACGTCGCCGTGGTCGCCGTCGTCGATGTGCTGTCCTTCACCACCTCGCTGACCGTCGCCGTCGACAACGGGATCGAGGTCTTCCCGTTCCGCTGGAAGGACGAGCGGGCCGCCGCATTCGCCGAGGCGCGGAACGCGGTGCTCGCCGTCGCCCGATCCACCGCCGAACCGGGCCGGATCAGCCTGTCCCCGGCGACCATCCGCGCCGCTGGCGACATCGCGCGGCTGGTGCTGCCCTCTCCGAACGGGTCGACGATCTCCCACGACGTCGCCGAAACCGGCGTGACCGTGATCGGCGTCTCGCCACGCAATGTCGACGCCGCCGCCGACTGGACCATCCGCACGCTGGCCGATCGGCCCGATGCGTCGATAGCGGCCATCGCGGCCGGTGAACGCTGGTCGGACGGTTCGCTGCGCCCGGCCGTCGAAGATCTCTGGGGCGCCGGCAGCTATCTGGCCGCACTCGCCGAACGAGGCTTCGGCCCGCTGTCCCCGGAGGCCCACTCCGCCGCTGCCGCCTACCGCGCGGTCGCCGACGACTTCCCCGCGCGACTGTGGGCCAGCGCGAGCGGCCAGGAGTTGATCGCCTGGGGCTACTCCGATGACGTCGAGGTCGCCGTCGAGGTCAACGCCAGCACCTCGGTGCCCGTCCTGCGCGGCGAGAGCTTCACCGCGGCCTGCTGACTCAGCGACCTCGCCGGTAGTCACCGAGATTGCCGCGTTTGGCGCGATCCCAGGCCTTGACGTCGCGTCGAGCGTTGCCGGCTCGCGCGGCCATGTCTCCCGCACTGTTGAGCCGGTCACCACGTCGCCGAGAACGCCGATCCATCAGGAATCCGATGACCAACAACGCGACGACGAACGCCGCGATTCCCCCCAATGCCAGCATCATTCAGTCAGTATGAGCCGAGAAGACCGGTTCGGCCAGCGAAATAATTGAACGTCGGTTCAGGCTGACGCGCTGGTAGGAACCCCGCCCGCGATTCCCCGTTCACTCCACCGGGTGTTGATCACCACACGAGGGCATCAGCGGTTGACAGTCGAGGAGTTCGTAGGGTTAACTGACCACATCGTTCGAACATACGTTCGAAAGTGAGTAGCCGGCGTCGGGGGTCGGCTCACTCGTACCGCCGTCTTCCCCACGGCGTTTCGCACAGTCAACAGGGTGTGCGGGCTACGTGTGGAGGTGGGTCGGTGTCAGCGTCAGTGACCTCACTGGCCACGCGTGGCGTTCCTCCAGACGCCGTGCGGGTCGCAAGCGAGCTGACCAAGGCTCCGGCCGACCTGGTGGTGGGGCGGGTACTCCCAGTTCGCGCGGAACTGGCTGACCTGTTGCCCCTTGGTGGCCTGCGGCGCGGGAGCACGATTTCGGTGCGCGGATCGAACTCGTTGCTCCTCGCGCTGCTGGCCACCGCGACCACTGATGGTTCCTGGGCAGCGGTGGTCGGCTTGCCGAACCTCGGCCTGCTCGCCGCATCCGAGCTCGGTGTCGCACTACCCCGGCTGGCCTTGGTACCTCGGCCAGGCGCCGAACTCGTCTCGGTGGTCGCCGCACTGCTGGACGGGATGGACCTGGTCGTCGTCAACGCCGAAGGCCTTGACAGAAGCGGTCGGCGCGGCACCGAGTGGGCACGCAGGCTCTCCGCGCGGGCACGGCATCGGGGCGCGGTGCTCATTGCCCGTGGGGCCTGGCCAGGGGCTGATCTTGAGTTGTCCTGCCCGGAGCTGCGCTGGTCCGGGCTCGGCAACGGATACGGATACCTGGCCAAGGGCGAGGTACTGGTCTCGGTGCGAGGTCGGGGTGCGGCAGCCCGGCCGAAGCAGCGTGTTGTCGTCCTGCCGAGTGCGGCCGGTCCGAACCCGGCCAACCCGGCCTCACCCGCGCCGATCTGGGCAGCGCGGGACTGCTCGGCAAGTCCGGCGCCGGTCCCGGAACTGTCCTCGGCAGCGGTCGGGTGAGCCATGAATAATCGACCGGCGGCTCAGCAAAACCGTCCCACCACAACAGAATCAGCCACAACAGAATCAGCAGACCCGGCCACAGCAGGACCGGCGACAACGGGACCGGCGACAACAGGGTCGGCCACAACCGAACTCGTCCCTGTTCAATCCGGCGCAGCCGAGCAGCCGGGGCAACCCACCCGGATGCTGGTGGTCTGGTGTCCGGACTGGCCGGTGACGGCCGCCGGTGCGGAGGCCGGCGTGCTTCCGCAGACTCCACTCGCGGTTGTGCGGGCCAACCGGGTACTCGCCTGTTCGGCGACGGCGCGGGGCAGAGGAGTCCGGCGCGGAATGCGGCGGCGTGAAGCCCAGAGCTGCTGCACCGATCTGCTCGTCTTCACCGCGGATTCGGACCGGGACGTGCGGGCCTTCGAACCGGTCGCGGCCGCCGTCGAGGAACTCGCTCCCGGCGTCGAGATCGTGCGTCCCGGTGTGGTCGCGGTACCGGCGAAGGGCCCGGCCAACTACTTCGGCGGCGAGGAAGCGGCCGCCGAGCGACTGGTCGACCAGGTCGCGTCCGCGACCGGGGTGGAATGCCAGATCGGCATCGCCGACGGCCTGTTCGCGGCGGTGTTGGCCGCGCACCGGGGCCTGCTCGTGCCACCGGGAGGCAGCCCGGCGTTTCTCGCCCCGTTGCCCATCGGCGAGCTGGCGACCTTCACCGGTCACGGCGGCCTCAGCGGCCTCGGCCAACCCGCCGTCGGCCAGTCCGCTGGTGGGCGGCCCGGTGGCGTGCAGACCGCTGGTAGGCAGGCCACCGGTGGACAGGCCGGTGGTGCCGACGCGGCCGTGCGGCTGGCCGAACTCATCGACCTGCTGCGTCGGCTCGGGCTGCGCACTCTCGGCGCGTTCGCCGCGGTGACCGAGGGCGAGATCGCCTCCCGGTTCGGTGCGGACGCGGTGCTGGCGCATCGATTGGCCGCTGGTCTGGCCCGGCGCCCGCCGGTGCGTCGTCGCCCGCCGCCGGAACTGACGATCACCCAGGAACTCGACCCTCCTGCCGAGCGGGTTGACATGGTGGCCTTCGCGGCGAAGGCGGCCGCGCAGCGCCTGCACGAACTACTCGGCGCGCACGGCCTCGCCTGCACTCGGTTGGCCATCGAAGCCGAGACCGAACACGGTGAGCGGCACAGCCGGGTATGGCGCTGCGCCGAGCCGCTCACCCTCGCCGGTATCGCCGACCGGGTGCGCTGGCAACTGGACGGCTGGCTGCGTACTGCCCGGTTGAGTTCCGGGGTGAGCGTGCTGCGGTTGTGGCCGGAGGAGGTTGTCGACGGCCGCTCACTGCAACTGCAACTGTTCAGCGGTGGCAGCGCGTCCGCCGCCGATGACGAACGGGCCGCGCGGGCAATGCTTCGGGTGCAGAGCCTGCTCGGGCCGGAGGGTGTGTTCACCGCGATATCCGACGGTGGTCGGGCACCGGGCGACCGGGTCAATCTCCTCGCCTGGGGCGATGAACTCGTCGCCCGCGCCCACCCCGAACTGCCCTGGCCCGGTCAGCTGCCGAGACCGGCGCCGTCGACGGTGCCCGAGGAGCCCATCCCGGCAGTCGTCTTCGACGAGTTGGGCGAACAGGTGCGGCTCACCCCGCGCCATCAGCTCACCGCGCCGCCGTTCGAGATCTCCATCGGCACGCGAGCGCCGCTGCCGGTACTCGGCTGGACCGGGCCGTGGCTGGTGGATCGGCATCCCGGCATGGCGGGTGGGGAAGCGCGGCTGGTCAGAGTGCAGGTTCTGCTCGCCCTGTCCGAGCCGTCGGCCCTCGCCGTACTCCCGGATTCGGCGACTCCGGATTCGGTGACCTTGGATTCGGCAGGAGCGGATTCGGCGAGAACGGATGCGACAAGGGCGGGTTCGGCCGGAGCGGAGCGGGCGAGTTCGGAACGAGTGGCGCCGGATTCGGCGCTGACACAGGCGAAGCTGGCGAAAACGGTCCAGCGGTGGACGGGAACCGCGGTACCCCCGGCTGCCCTTGCGCTGTTGTTGCGTTGTGAAGACAGTCGATGGTTGGTGGAAGGGATATACGACTGATGTTCGAGGAATTCCGACCGGCGTCCAGCACGGGCTCACCCCATGTCCGCTGGTTCCACGAGCTTGTCGACGAATCGGCAACCGCATCGTCCACAAAGGATCATTTTGCGGATGATCTCGCGGATGACGGCGCGCTCGGCTGGTTTCCGGCCAGCGGTGGTTTTCCAGCTCGTGCCCTGGTGATTCCCGGTCCGCGTCGCCCGGCCGCCGAGTACTGAGTACTCGTCATGGGCTGGGACAGTTCACCGTTGAAGTGGTCGGAACTGGAACGAGTGTTGTCCGGTCGGCCGCCGTCGCCCGGTTCCGGTGACGGCGGGGACTCGCCGGCCTGGACCGGTCGCCGGATGCCTTACCAGGCCGCACCGGGTTCCCGGCCGACGGCTGGCTGGCGGCCGGAGAAACAGGCCAGGGTGCCGTATGCCGAGCTGCACTGCCATTCCAATTTCAGTTTCCTCGACGGTGCCAGTCATCCCGAGGAACTGGTCGAGGAGGCGTCGCGGCTGGGGTTGGACGCGATCGCGTTGACCGATCACGACGGCATGTACGGGGTGGTGCGCTTTGCCGAGACAGCCCGCGAACTGGGGGTGCGGACTGCCTACGGCACCGAGCTGTCCCTCGGCCTTTCCGGGCCGCAGAACGGAGTCGCCGACCCGGAGGGTGAACATCTGCTGCTGCTCGCCAGGGATGCCGAAGGATACGGTCGGCTCTGCCGGGCGATCACCATCGGTCAGCTCGACGAGCAGGACGGTCTGGTTCCCGACCCGCCGCGCACCGAGAAGGGCCGCCCGATCTACGACCTCGACCGGGTGGCCGCCGAGGTGAAGGGTTACTGCGCGGTGCTGACCGGTTGTCGCAAGGGCGCGGTCCGCCAGGCGCTGTTCGGCGAGGGGCCGCCTGCCGCCGCGCGGGAGCTGCGCAGGCTGATCGGGCTGTTCGGCAAGGAACAGGTCTATGTCGAGCTGACCGATCACGGTCTTCCGTTGGACACCGTGCACAACGACCTGCTCGCCGACCTCGCCGAGGATCTGGGGCTGCCCGTTGTCGCCACCAATGCGGTGCACTACGCCCGCCCGGAGGGCGGTCGGCTGGCCGAGGTCCTTGCCTCGGTCCGGGCCAGGCGCAGCCTTGACGACATGGCCGGTTGGCTGCCCCCGGCCCCCACCGCGTACCTGCGCTCCGGTGCCGAGCAGCGCGACCGGTTCGCCCGATACCCGACCGCGGTGGCCGCCGCCGCGGTGCTCGGCGTGGAATGTTCCTTCGACCTGCGCCTGATCGCTCCCGGCCTGCCGCCCTTCCCGGTCGATCCCGGATACACCGAAGCGACCTTCCTGCGCAAACTCGCCTATGACGGTGCGGCGGAACGGTACGGCTCGCGCGAGACGAATCCCAAGGCCTACCGGCAGATCGACCACGAACTCGAGGTGATCGAGAAGCTCGGCTTCCCCGGCTACTTCCTGATCGTCTGGGACATCGTGCGGTTCTGCCGCGAGGCCGACATCTTCTGCCAGGGCCGGGGTTCGGCGGCGAACTCCGCGGTGTGTTACGCGTTGGGGATCACCAAGGTGGACGCGGTCCGCTGGAACCTGCTGTTCGAGCGGTTCCTCGCCCCGGCACGGGACGGCTACCCGGACATCGATCTCGACATCGAGTCCGACCGTCGCGAGGAAGCCATCCAGTACGTCTACGAGCGCTACGACCGGCTGCACACCGCGCAGGTGGCGAACGTGATCAGCTACCGGGCCCGCTCCGCGGTCCGGGAGATGGCCAAGGCGCTGGGCTACGCACCGGGCCAACAGGATGCCTGGAGCAAACAGATCGACCGCTGGGGGCCGATGTCCACCACGATGGAGGATCTGGACCCGGAGGTGCCCGCGGAGGTGATCTCCTTCGCCCGACAGGTGGAGAACTTCCCCCGGCATCTTGGTATCCATTCCGGCGGAATGGTGATCTGCGACCGGCCGGTCTCCGAGGTGGTTCCCGTCGAGTGGGCGCGGATGGCCAAGCGCAGTGTGCTGCAGTGGGACAAGGACGACTGCGCCTCGGTCGGGCTGGTCAAGTTCGACCTGCTCGGGCTCGGCATGCTCTCCGCGTTGCACTACATGACCGACCTGGTACGCGAGCACGAGGGGATCCCGGTCGACATCGGCGACCTGAACCTCGGTGACCAGAACATCTACCAGATGCTCAGCAAGGCCGATTCGGTCGGTGTCTTCCAGGTGGAGTCCCGGGCCCAGATGGCGACCCTGCCGAGGCTGCGGCCCGAGGAGTTCTACGACCTCGTCGTCGAGGTGGCGTTGATCCGGCCCGGTCCCATCCAGGGCGGCTCGGTACATCCCTACATCCAGCGCCGGCACTGCGAACACCCGGAGGTGGACTGCAAGGCCGATCATCGTCTGCTCGAACCGGCGCTGAAGAAAACCCTTGGCGTACCACTGTTTCAGGAACAGTTGATGCGCATCGCGGTCGACGTCGCCGGCTTCGACGCAGGTGAGGCCGACGAACTGCGCAGGGCGATGGGGTCCAAGCGGTCCACCGAGAAGATGAGCAGGCTCAAAGACCGGTTCTACACGGGGATGGCCGCCAACGAGATCACCGGCGAACTCGCCGACCAGATCTACGCCAAACTGCTCGCCTTCGCCAACTTCGGCTTTCCGGAAAGCCATGCGCTCAGCTTCGCGCACCTGGTCTTCTCCAGTGCCTACTTCAAGTTCTATCATCCGGCCGCCTTCTGCGCGGGCCTGTTGCGGGCCCAGCCAATGGGCTTCTACTCCCCGCAGTCCCTCGTCGCCGACGCCCGCCGGCACGGGGTGATCGTGCGCGGTCCGGAGATCAATGCCAGCCTCGCGCACGCGACCCTCGAACCCGACTGGGACAGCAAAGGTGGTCAGGCCGTCCGGCTCGGGTTGGCCGCGGTGCGCGGGATCGGCGTCGCGCTCGCCGAAACCCTGGTCACCGAACGCGAGCGGAGCGGGCCCTACCGGGATCTGGCCGACCTCGGCAACCGGGTGCGGCTGAAAACCCGACAGGTCGAGGCCCTGGCCACCGCAGGCGCCTTCGGCGGCTTCGGCCTGGCCCGACGGCAGGCCCTCTGGGTGGCCGGGGCGGCAGCGGCGCAACGGCCGGATCGGTTGCCGGGAACCGCGGTCGGCCTGACCGCGCCCGCGCTGCTGCCGATGATGGACGAGGTCGAGGTCGCGGTGTCCGATGTGTGGGCGATGGGCATCTCCCCGGACAGCTTCCCCACCCAGTTCATCCGTGAACGGCTCAACCGCCTGGGTGTGCTGTCCGCGGCCGAACTGCGCGATGCCGAGGACAAGGACCGGGTGCTGGTCGGCGGCGCGGTCACCCATCGGCAGCGGCCGGCCACCGCGGGCGGGGTCACCTTTCTCAACCTCGAGGACGAGACCGGGATGGTCAACGTGATCTGCTCTCCCGGCCTGTGGGCGCGGTATCGCGCGGTGGCCAAGGCCAGCCCGGCGCTGATGGTCCGCGGCAGGGTCGAGAGTTCCGAGGGTGTCGTCAACGTGGTCGCCGAACGGCTGGCCCAACTCGACCTGCGCATCCCCTCCCGCTCCCGAGACTTCCGCTGACGGCAGGAGGAACGCTGCCGTCGTGGGCATCAGGATCAAGGGCAATCAGTGGCCCGCCGTCGAGCGGTCCACCGCGGCCTGGCTACGCCGTCGACTGCCGCGCCGCCGCCAGGCCGCGGTGGCCGGTGCCATCGAACACGTGGTGTACGAGTCGCTCCGCTACATCAGGGCGATGGCCGACCGCCGGGAGAGCATGTGTTCGGACATCTTTCCCGGCATCGACTACCACCAGCAGATCACCGAACTGGCTGGCCTGTCCATGACCCTGCTGCCCGCCCTCGACCCGTCCGGCCCCGACCTCCCCGCCGACACCTTACAGTCCACATGGGACACCAGAAGTATGCCGCAACAGCACTGGATTCGCCGCTGCCTCGCGGTACACGACATCGCCGTCAACGACGTCATAGACCTGACCCGTCCCGACCATCCGTAGCCGACCGATCCGCACCCATTCCGGCCACCCGACCCGGACTTCTCCGAGAGGCGCGTGGCGAACGGAAGATGCCCCGCCCCCTGATCCACTGCGACGGTGCGGGCAAGATCTGGCGATGACCATCGATCCCGCACGTAGCGCCGTACTCGCCCTGCACTGGCAGGTCAATGTCATCAAACCGACCGGTTTCTTCGGCCCGATGCTGGCCGAACCGGTCGAGCGCAGTGGCGTCCTTGCCCGTGCCGTGCGCTTCCACGAGTCCGCGCGAGCCGCAGGCCTGCCGGTGTTGTTCACCCGGTTCACCGTGCCAGTCGGCGGCGGTGAGCTGGTCACCAACACCGGGTTCATGACCGCGGTCGCCGCGGCCCAGGAGGCGTTCCGGCCGACCGCGCCGGGGGCGGCACTGATCCCGGAAATGGGAGGCCAGGCCGAGCCCGACCGGGTGTTCGACAACCAGAAGCTTTCCGGCCTCGCCGACAGCGACCTCCCGCACTGGCTGGCCGAGCACGGCATCGACACGGTGTTCGTGACCGGGGTCGCGACCAACCTCACCGTCGAGCAGACCGCCCGGCACGCGACCGACCTCGGCCTGACCGCATATGTGGTCAGCGACTGCGTCGCCGCCGCGACCGAGGTCGTGCACGCCGCCTCGCTGGCCAACCTCGACCTGGCGACCGCGGGCTGTCGGTCGGCACAACAGATCATCGCCGAACTCGGCGAGTCGCCAGCCGCCGAGGCGTGACGCCAAGCCTCGACAAATTGCATAACTATGCACTGCCAATAATTGTTATGCTCAAGATATGGCTACGGTGATTGATCTCGACGCGTTGATGCGGCAGGGCTGGCCCGCCCAGATCGAGGTGCCGGTCGACGGCTGGATTGCTCGCCTCTCCGGCGGGGTGACCCAGCGCGCCAACTCCGTGCTGCCACTCGCCGCGCCCGTCGACCTTGTCGACACCATCGAGCGGGTCGAGCGGCTCTACCGCGAGCACGGCATCGCGCCCACCTTCCAGGTCGGCCCGACCGCGCAGCCCGACGGCCTCGACGAGGTACTGGCCGAGCGCGGTTACCAACCGCGTACCCCGGTCAGTGTCCAGACCGCGGCCGTGGAGGACGTGTTGCGTGAGATCGCCACGCTGGCCCCCGCTCCCAGCGTCGGCGGCGGGGTCCAGATCAGCGAGGAACCGAGCCAGTCCTGGCTGGACTTCTGGTGGACGGTCGACGGTCGCGGCGACGAAGCGCGCGCCAAGGAGGTCGCCCGACACATTCTGACGGCTGGTCCCGCACTCTATGCCGCCCGGTACGACCAGTCCGGCGTGACCGCGATCGGCCGGTTGGCGCTGGTCGGCGACTGGGCCGGCCTCTACTGCCTCGCCGTGCGGCCGGACTGTCGGCGGCAGGGGCAGGCGATCGCGATCATCTCCGCCCTGCTCGACGAGGCCCGTGCGCGTGGTGTGCGCTACACCTGGTTGCAGGTGATGATCGCCAACGTGGGCGCTCGCGCCCTCTACGCCCGGCTCGGTTTCCGTACCGCCGCCGACTACCACTATCGGACGCTGGTCGGCGACGGAGCCGAATAAGCGAATAGCCGGTCCGACCTCGGCTGTTCGACGGGTCCGTGGGCCAGCCGGCCCGTGAGAGGCATAGCTGGGCTGACCCGTACCAGAAAACCGCCTTCGATGCCCCAACCATCCACACCGGACCAAGCCATCTACACCCCGACAACTTTTCCACCTTTCCCAAGCAGGGCACGATAGACTGGCCAAGGGCCGTCCCCCTGGGAGTGGCGGGGGCTGGGGTTTTTGGGGCGGGGTTGGTTGTGCGGGTCGGCCAAGGATAGGGGAGAACCGGGGGTTGCTGATGACCGATGTTCGGCTCGAACCCTGGAGCGCGGACGGGTTCGATCTGTTGGTGCGGGCGAATACGCCGGAGATGACCAGGTATCTCGGCGGGCCGGAGAGCGCGGAGCTGGTGGCCGATCGGCATCGGCGTTATCTCGCGCTGGACGCGCCCGGTGCCGGGCGGATGTTCCTGGCGACCGTGGGCGGTGCGTCGGCCGGTGTTGTCGGCTACTGGGAGCATGAGTGGCAGGGTGAGGGCAGCTACGAGGCCGGCTGGAGCGTGCTGCCGGAGTTCCAGGGGCGGGGTGTCGCGGTCGCCGGGTTGTTGTTGGTCATCGCGGACGCTCGCGCCCAACGCCGCCACCGGGCCTTGCGCGCGTTTCCGTCTATCCACAATGGAGCATCGAACGCGGTTTGCCGCAAGGCCGGGCTGACGCTCGCCGGCGAATGTGGCTTCGAGTATCCGAAGGGCAATCCGATTCGCGGCAACGACTGGTACGTCGAGTTGTGACCGGGCCATGAGCAAGCCGGGAAACCGGAACGAGGACAGTCGCGAGCGCCACCGCGTCATTTCCCCGCGAAGCCGCGAAGCCGAGCCGTGAGGTCGAGCCGAGCCGTGAAGTCGAGCCGAGCCGTGAAGTCGAGCCGAGCCGCGAGGCCGCAAAGCGAGGCCACGAATACGCGGCGCCGGTACCGTCAGCGGTCCGCTGGGGTGGCACCGTGCCAGGAGCGCCAGAGCGCGGCGTAGGAACCGTTGGCGTGCAGCAGTTCGTGGTGGCTGCCCAGTTCGGTGAGCCGGCCGTCGTCGACGACCGCGACCCGGTCGGCGTCGTGCGCGGTGTGCAGGCGGTGCGCGATGGCGATCACGGTGCGACCGGCCAGTACCGCGCCCATGGCTCGTTCGGCATGCCGGGCGGTGCTGGGGTCCAGCAGCGAGGTCGCCTCGTCCAGGATCACCGTATGCGGGTCGGCCAGCACCACTCTGGCCAGCGCCAACTGTTGCGCCCGCGCCGGGTCGAGTTCCTCGTCCGCCGCGCCGAGAGTGGTGTCCAGGCCCTCGGGCAGGTCACGTGCCCAGTGTGCGTCGACGGTGGCCAGCGCGGCCAGCATCGCCTCGTCGGTCGCGTCCGGCGCGGCCATGGCCAGGTTGTCGCGCAGGCTGCCGAGGAAGACGTGATGTTCCTGGGTGACCAGCAGAATCCGCTGCCGCAGCTCCTCCGGCGTCAGCTCGGCCACCGCGACACCGCCAACGGTGATGCTGCCGGTTCGCGGCGCGTCGATGCCGGCGAGCAGGCGGCCCAGGGTGGACTTGCCGGCACCGGAGGGACCGACGACGGCCAGCCGTTCGCCCGGCCGCACCGTCAGGTCGACGCCGTGCAGTACATCGTGTTCGCCGTGGTAGGCGTAGCGGACGCCGCGCACCTCGATCCGGTCGTTCACCGGTACCGCGCCGCTCGGCGGCCGGCTGGGCGGGAGTTGGCTCAGGCCGGTGATCCTGGCGAAGGAGGCGATGCCGCGCTGGAACTGCTCGGTCCACATCAGCACCTGGTCGATCGGGTCGACGAGCTGCCACATGTACAGGCTGGCAGACGCGACGACGCCGAGGCTGAACACGCCGTGCAGGTAACCGATCCCGCCGGCCAACAGGATCGTCGCGACCGGTAGCAGGTGGCCGAAGTCGATGGTGGGAAACCACCTGCTGCGCAGGTACAGGGTGCGTCGCCGGGTCGCGTAGCCGACCTCGATCGCCCGCTGTCCGGCCGCCAACCGCCTGCGCTGCAATCCGAACGCGTCCACGGTCCGGCCGCCTTCCGCGGTCGCGGCGAGGGTTTCGGACAGGTCGGAGTTGGCGTCGCCCTCGGCGAGGTACGCGGCGCGCGCCCTGCGCAGGTACCAGCGGGTGGACCACCAGAACATCGGCACCGCGACGAACGCGCACAGGCCGAGCAACGGGTTCAGGACGAAGGTCACGGCGAAGATGAAGACCGCCTGCAACAGTGCGGAGGCCACCGTCGGTGCCGCGTCGCGGAGCATGTTGCCGACCGTGGTGACATCACCGGAACTGCGCGTCATCAGATCGCCGGTACCGGCCCCCCTCGACGACCGAGGTCGGCAGCGCGAGCACCCTGTCGACGAACTCGATGCGCAACGTCGACAGCGCCCGCTCGCCGAAACGGTAGCCCGCGTAGCGCGCGTACCGGGTCAGGATCAGTTGCAGGACCGCGAAGGCGACGATCAGCATCGCGAGTTTGTCCACTGTAGACACTTTCGCGCCCGGCCCGATCTCGTTCACGATCTCGCCGAGCAGCCACGGACCGGCAAGACCGGCCGCGGCGGCCAGACAGTTCAAGGTGATCACGAGGGTGGCGGCCCGGCCGTCGGCCCGCAGCAGTCCGAGGATGGCCAGCCGGATGGTGCGGTTGTCGGCCACCGGCAGCCGCCAGTGCTCGGTGCGGGGATCGGCAGGCTCAGTCATCGCTGTCCTCGTTGCCCCGGAACACCAGGGCCCGGTAGTCGGATCGCTCCTCGATCAGTTCGTTGTGCGTGCCGGTCGCCACCACCCGGCCGTCCACCAGATAGGCGACCTGGTCGGCACGGTCCAGCAGCAGCGGCGAGGTGCCGACCAGCAGCGTGGTCCTGCCCTGCCGTGCGGTGCCGACCCGTCCGGCGATCAGCGACTCGGTGTGCGCGTCCACCGCCGAGGTCGGCTCGACGAGCAGCAGCACCTCCGGGTCGGCCAGCAGCGCGCGGATCAGCCGCAGCCGCTGTCGCTGCCCGCCGGAGAGGTTCGCCGCCCTCGCCTCGATCTTCGAGTCGAGGCCGGCGGGCAGGCCGTTGAGCACGTCCCGCGCGGCGGCAAGGCGCATCGCCTCGGTGATGGCCGCGTCGTCGTGGTCGGACTCGGTGCCGACCACCGCGCGCAGTGCGCCGCCGAAGAGGTACGCGTCGTTGTCCGCGACCAGGATTCTGCGCCGCACCTGCGCCAGCGCGACTTCCTGCAGCGGCCGTCCACCCCAGGTCGCGGTGGAGTCGACGTAGCGGCCGAGCCGGTCGACCACGGCGACCGCGTCGGCGGATCGGCCGGCCACCAGCGCGGTGGTCTGACCGGTCGGCAGCAGGAAACCGGAAGCCGGGTCGTAGAGGTCGGCCGGACCGACCGGGGCGTGCCCGCCCGCGTCGAGCAGGTCCGGGTTCAGCTCAAGGACCCGGATCACCCGCCGGGCGGCGACAAGCCCTCGGCCCAGCTGCCCGGTGCCCTCGATGAGGAAGGCGACCGGCACGACCAGCACCGCGACATAGCCGTACACCGACACCAGTTGGCCCGTGGTGATCTGGCCCTCCACGGCCATCCGCGCGGCCAGCCAGGTGATGGTGGCAAGGAAGATCCCCGGCAGACCGACCGACAACGCCTCGATCCAGCTCATCACCGCGCCCACCCGGTACCCCTCGGCGCGTAACTCCTCCGACGAGCGCCGGTAGCGGTCGGCGAACAGCGGTTTGCCGCCGATCCCGCACAGCACCCGCAGCCCGGACACGATGTCTCCGGCGCGGGCCGTCAGCTCGCCCTGTTGCTGGCGGTACTCGGCCTGGGTCCTGCGCAGCCTGCCCAGCAGCGGCCCGACGAGCACGGCGATCAGCGGGACACCGAGCAACACGACCGCGGCCAGCAGCGCGGACACCTTGAACAGCAGCACCGCGATGGCCAGATAGGTGACCACCGCGCCGACGCCGGGCCCGACCATGGTCTGCGACTCGCTGATCGCGGCCACATCGGCCGCGCCGATGCTCACCACCTCACCCGCCGATACCCGACGTGGGAACGTGGCACCCAGCCGCACGGCCTGCCGGAGCACCACCGCGACCGTCCGGTAGGCGGCGTCGATCCGGATGAAGGTCATCGTCCGGTGCCGGCACAGGCCGAACGCCGCCGCGGTGACACCGACCGCGATGATCGCGACCACCCACCAGACCAGCGCCGTGAAGTCCTTGTGCCGCAGCCCGTCGTCGATGGCGTTGGCGATGAAGTAGGGCGGCAGGGTGAGGCTGAACATCCAGAACACGCTGAAACCCGCGCCAAGGGCGGCCCACCGAATCTGACTGGTGACCAACCACCACAGGTACCGGCCCGGCCCCCGACTGTCCGGTGTTCCGGGCCGCTGGATGGCCGACAGTGTCCGGGACATAACGGATACGCTAGCCATCCTCCCACTCCGCCCGGAAACGAATTAATTCCCGCCGGGAGCGGGGTCACCGAGTCGGGCACGTCTCCATTCCGCTGATACGCGGATTTGCCGGACACGGCTTACAGTCGGTCTCGTGGACGCAGAAAACGCGCAGCCGAAGTTTGAGATCGGCAAGGACGGCCTCGGTGCGATCGTCGTCGGCTACGACGACACCCCTCCCGCGCTGCACGCCCTTGCCTGGGCAGGCGGCGTGGCCCGCCGGGACAAGGCGCGCCTGGTGATCGCCTACGTCGAGGTGCTCTCCAGCCCCGCCTACTGGGTCAGCGCGGGCGCGGTGGCCATCACCGAGGCGGCCAGCGAGGTCGTCGCCGAGCTGCACCAGCGGTTCGAGGGCCTGCTCACTCCGGAGGGCCTCGACTGGGAACTGTTGCACGGCAAGGGTGATCCGGCGGGTGTGCTGGAGGCGATCGCCGAGGAGAAGCGCGCGGACTGCATCGTGGTCGGCCGCTCCCGGCACCGCAACGGGTTGCTCGGCTCGGTGCCCAAGGCGTTGCTGGCCAAGTCGACCCGGCCGATCGTCGTCGTGCCCTGACCGATCGCGAAGCGAGCGGCGGTGCCCTGACGGAGGCGTCGGGGCGGCATGGCAGGCTCGGTCCGTGACTGAGGAACCCGCTGACGGCGACACCATTGTCGAGGCCGACTTCGGCGATGCGAACTTCTCCGGCAGACACTGGGAGCGCATTACCTTCGAGCGCTGCGATTTCGGCGACGCGGACCTGCACGGTCTGGTCACCAAGGGCTGTCGGTTCCTGCACTGCGACTTCGCAAGGGTCGACCTGAGCGAGTCCAAGCATGCGACGACCGCGTTCCACAGCTGCGGTTTCCATCGCAGCAACCTCATCCACAGTCGGTTCGACGGTTGCAGCCTGCTCGGCACGACCTTCGTGGACTGCCGGCTGCGCACCTGGACGATTCGGGACAGCGACCTGACCCTCGTCGGCCTCTCCCGCGCCGATCTCCGCAAGTGCGACTTCTCCGGTCTGCGGCTGCGGGAGGTCAATTTCACCGAGACCGATCTGCGCGAGGTCGACCTGCGCGAGGCCGACCTCAGCGGCGCGCGGCTGATCAGCGCCCGCGTCGAGGACACCGACCTGCGTGGCGCGCGGATCGACGCGAACGGGCTGGTCCAGGCCAACCTGCGGGGCGCGCGGGTCGATCTGGACACCGCCATCGCGTTCGCCGTCGCGCACGGCCTGCGCATCGACTGACCGCGTCGGCTGGCTGCGTCGGCTGAGCCCATCGACTGGCCGTATCGGCTGGGCTGAACCGAGGCTGAAACGCGAGGAGGGCCCCACCGGTCAGGCGGGGCCCTCCTGTTCGAACTGATCGAACTGATCGATCCGCGGTCAGGCCGGCGGGTCGCCCGCCTCGACTTCGATCACGTCGCCGGTTTCCACCAGTTCGTTGATCGAGTAGGGCAGCAGGTACGCGGTGCCCCCGCCCGGCTGTTCGAACCAGGGGATCGCATTGCCCATCAGCGCCTGCAACGGCCTGCGCACCCGGTACACGTGGTACGGCCGGTGCACCCAGTCCGGAACGAGCGAGCGCTGCTCGAACGGGGTACCGACGGCGTAGGTCAGGTTGCCGTCGCCGACGCCGAACCGGTCGATCTCGGTGCCCGGCGCCAGCTCCAGCAGCCGCAGGCCACGGAACAGGGTCAACGGCGGCTCACCGCGCAGTGGCTGGATCGGCCAGTCGTTGCGCTGATCGCCACGCTGCTCACCGCGTTGGTCGACCCGCTGCTCACCCCGTTGGTCATTGCGCTGGTCGACACGCTGGCCGCCGGGAGCGCCGACGCCGACCGCGGCCACCGGTTCTGGTGTCCGTGCCGGTGTGCCGTGCGCGCCGAGCGGTTCGTCCATCGGAGCGGGGGCGATGCCATTGTTGTCCCGGTTGTCCCGGTTGTCCCGAGGCGGTGCGGACACCGGCGGTCCACCGAGTCGGGCGGCCAACGGGGCTTCCCCGCCGAAACCGGGCGAGGCGTCGAAATCCGCGCCGTCGTCGAAACCGGGACCACCGTCGACCGGTGGCACGGGCTCCGCGTCCATCGGTGCCGGCCTGCCAGCAGCACGCCGGCCACCCTGCGCCTCCGGTGCTTCCAGCAGCAGCTTGCCGAGCAGGAAGGCGGAGGCGTCACCGGCGTCGTCGAAGAGCATCGGCGCGCCGAACTCCTCGTCGAACCAGCCGACCTGCCAACCCTCCTCGACCTGTTCCAGGTACCAGGTGCCCGGTGCGGGTTCACCGATCCGGTACGCGCTCGCCGGCACGCCCAGCTCGGTCAGCCGGGCGTCGAGCGCCTCGATGGTCTGCTCGGGCGTCAACCTCGGCGCAACGCCGTTCTGGCCTGGGTCGGGCGCCTCCGGGATCCCACGTGGCGGAGTCGGTACGTGATCCGGCTCACCCTGCGGGCCGGGAGGTGGCATCAGTCCGCCGGGAGGAGGCGGACCCTGCCGACCACCGGGTGCGCCACCGGGCGGCGGAGGACCGGGCGGTCCGGGAGGCCGAGGTGGGCCGGGCGGCCGGCCACCGGTGATCATCGCCGCGGCAGCGCCGCGCGCCGCCTCGTCGACCTCCGGCACCCGGAAACCGTTCGACCGGATGTGGTTGACCAGTTCAGGGTCCGGTGGGACGCCGTAACGGCGCAGGTAGTAGTTGACGGCGGCCGGCCAGATCCACACCCCGTCGGTGTGGAAGGCGATCGGCACGGTCTGCCGACCGTCCTGGGAGAGCCGGTCGATGTCGTTGCCGCGTTCGGGCAGCGCCAGTGGGGCCTCGTCGAGGTACTCCAGCAGCCGTTCGCGGTCGTCCTCGATCACCGGCGGCCGGTTGACCGAGGGGCGGCCGTTGGGGGCGGTGCCGTCGAAGATCCGCGCCATCCGGAACCGAGGCGGCCCGCCAGGACCACCGGGTCCACCTGGACCCGCAGGTCCAGGGCCACCTTGGCCGGCAGGCGGGGCGCCTGGCCGGTCGGGTGGCGGCATCGGCCGGTCCGGCGGCAGGCCGGAGAGTTTGCGCATCAGCCATTCCGGCACGTTGTCCTCGGTGCGCGGGAAGAACTGCAGCTCATCGCGGTAGGCAGGCGGTGGTGGCGGGGTCCGCCACTGCGGTTCCTTGCGGTCGAACTCGAGGTTGTAGCTGGCCGGCCGCTCGATCTCGTATCTGGCGTTGAACCAGGTACCGCGGCCTTCCCGGTACATCCCGGCGCGCAGCTTCGCGAAGCTCATCGCGATGTCGTGCGAGGCGGTCCAGGCTTGTTCGTTGCCGTCCTCGCCGGTTACCTCGGCGGACAACTCGTAGTACCGCCCAGTAGCGCGGAACTCCGCCTTGATCTGCTGCCAGTCATCGGGCGCGGTACGCATCAGGGCGAGCCCGATCTGTTTGACCAGGGCATCCTGGTCCGTCGGGTTCAGCGGTGTTGGAGTTGGAGGAGGTTGGGACACAGTTCCATCTTGTCCTGTGTTCGGCGACATGGTGGTGGAATCGGGTCAACGAGGGTTTCACAATAGCTGCCCGCCGATGCTCCGTCCGGGTGACCGTGCCCGCACCGCTGATCTGTGGTCAAGGGACTACTCGCGGTATCGATCGGGCCCGCAGTTCGACCCGACCGGCCTCGGGTCGGCGGCTGGTTCGCCTCATGAGAGAGGATGGCTGACGTGAGCGCGACGATCCTGGATGGCAAGGCGACCCGAGATTCGATCTTCGACGAGCTGCGGGTGCGGGTGGCCGCCCTTGCCGAGCGGGGCATCGTGCCCGGTCTCGGCACCGTGCTCGTCGGTGACGACCCCGGCTCGCACTCCTACGTCCGAGCCAAGCACCTCGCCTGCGCCAAGGTCGGCATCGACTCCATCCGCCGCGACCTGCCGGCGACGATCTCCCAGGCCGACCTCGACGGCGTGATCGACGAGTTGAACGCCGATCCGGCCTGTCACGGATACCTGGTTCAGCTACCCCTGCCGGGTGATCTCGATACCGGTCGGGTCCTCGAACGGGTCGATCCGGCCAAGGACGCGGACGGACTGCACCCGACCAACCTCGGCAAGCTCGTCCTCGGCGAGCCCGGCCCGCTGCCCTGCACGCCGAGCGGGGCGTTGGCGCTATTGCGACGCTATGACGTCCCGGTCGCCGGAGCCCAGGTCACCGTGGTCGGCCGTGGGGTGACCGTCGGCCGCCCGATCGGCCTGCTCCTCACCCGGCGGAGTGAAAACGCCACGGTGACCCTCTGCCACACCGGCACGAAGGACCTGGCCGCCGAGGTACGCAGGGCCGATATCGTCGTCGCCGCTGCTGGCAGCCCAGGGCTGATCACCGCGGACATGGTCAAACCGGGCGCGGCCGTGCTGGACATCGGCATCACCCGCACCGACAGCGGCCTGGTCGGCGACGTGCACCCGGATGTCCGGGAGGTCGCTCGCTACCTCGCGCCGATGCCGGGTGGGGTCGGTCCGATGACCATCGCCATGCTGCTGCGCAATGTTGTCACCGCCGCCGAACGGACGGCCGACTAACGTGCAGACCGTGCCCAGTCCGACCCCGAGCAGGGGCACCCCGGTCGAGCCGGTGGCCGTGCCACCGGTGTTCACCGATGACGCGCCGACCCAGCCGGTCGTCGCCGAGCCGGTGACCAGCCCGCTCCCGGTGGTCGTCCCCGAGCCGGCCGCCGAGCAGCGGGAGGGCGGTACGGAGCCTGCCGCGTCCGAGGAGTCCCGGTGGGTCACCCTTGCCAAGGGCGTTCGCCGGCAGCTGCCCTACTCGCTGGTGCTGCTGACCATGGTCATCGGCCTGCTGCGGATCGTGCAGTACCACTGGCGGGAGGGCTCGGCCTGGATCGGCGGGGCGCTGCTGCTCGCGGCGCTGCTGCGCGCGATCCTGCCGCCGAGGACCGCCGGCATGGTCGCGGTCCGGGGGCGGGCGATCGATGTGCTCTGGTGCACCGGACTTGCCGTGTGCATCCTGTTCGTCGCCTACACCCTCAAGGCCTGAGGCGACCGGCGCCACCCTCGGGTGGAGGCGGTTGAGAGGCTGCTCACCAGCCGCGTAACCGGGCACCCCTGGGTTGGTAACCTGCCGCTGTCGGGCGTCCCCGCCCGATGCGCGGTCCCGGCGTCGAGACCGTCGCAGCCCGGTCGGTGTTTCCCACCGACCCGCCGCGTACTCGCGCCAGACGGACCCACCGAGAACGCGGATCGGGAGGATTTCCCCAAGTGGCAACCCCAGTCAAGGTCACCGTCACCGGCGCGGCTGGCCAGATCGGCTACGCACTGCTGTTCCGGATCGCCTCGGGGCAGCTGCTCGGCCCGGACACTCCGGTGGACCTGAGCCTGCTCGAGATCCCGCAGGCGGTGCGGGCCGCCGAGGGTACCGCGATGGAACTCGACGACTGTGCCTTCCCGCTGCTGCACAGCATCGGCATCACCGATGACGCCAAGACCGCCTTCGACGGCGTGAACATCGCGCTGCTGGTCGGCGCGCGCCCGCGTACCAAGGGTATGGAGCGCGGCGACCTGCTTTCCGCCAACGGTGGCATCTTCAAGCCGCAGGGCGAGGCCATCAACGCGGGCGCCGCCTCCGACGTGCGCGTCCTGGTGGTCGGCAACCCGGCCAACACCAACGCGCTGATCGCCCGCTCGCATGCGCCGGACGTGCCGGCCGACCGGTTCACCGCGATGACCCGGCTCGACCAGAACCGCGCCATCGGCCAGCTCGCGAACAAGCTGCGGAAGCCGGTTTCGGAGATCAAGAAGGTCACCATCTGGGGCAACCACTCGGCAACCCAGTACCCCGACCTGCACCACGCCACCGTCTCCGGGGTGAACGCGGTCACCGCGCTGGACGACAACGCCTGGATCGCCGAGGAGTTCATCCCGACCGTGGCCAAGCGCGGCGCGGCGATCATCGACGCGCGCGGCGCGTCCTCGGCGGCGTCCGCGGCGAACGCGGCCATCGACCACGTCTACAGCTGGGTCAACGGCACCCCCGAGGGTGACTGGACCTCCGCCGGTGTCGTCTCCGACGGCTCCTACGGTGTCGAGAAGGGCCTGATCTCCTCCTTCCCGGTGGTGGCTCGCAACGGCCAGTACGAGATCGTGCAGGGCCTGGAGATCGACGAGTTCTCCCGCGCCCGCATCGACGCCTCGGTCGCCGAGCTGATCGAGGAGCGCGACGCGGTGAAGGGCCTCGGCCTGATCTGAGTTCTCGTAGGCTGGCCGGCTCCGGTATCCGCACCGGGGCCGGCCGGTTGGCGTTTCACCGACTCGCGGTCAGTGCGCGGACAGCGAGAACGACCAGCCGAGATGCGGGACCAGCGGGACGTATCGCAGCCAGGGGATCACGTTGAGCTGCTGCAGCACGATCGCGCCGAGGTAGACCGACAGCACCGTGCACAGCGGCCCGACGAACAGCATCTCCACCTTGCCGCCGGTGCGATACCGCATGAACGTGGGCAACCCGACCGGCCGCCACAGTTTGCGGCCGAGCGGGATCGGCCAGAAGATCGGGCAGCCGTCCTCGGTCACCGCGTCGCCGACGCAGTGCGCGAGGCAGCCGACGATCACCGCGACGCCGAACCAGGCGGCCTTGTCGCCGCCGGTGCGCACCCACTCCCAGCATTTCCAGGTGACCAGCACCGAGCCGACGATCACCACGAAGGTGTCGGCCTTGTGGTCCCATTCGTGCAGCAGGCCGCGCACGGCGAGGCCGCAGAAGAAGAACAGCAGTACCGCGGTGAGCCACGGATTGTGCATGGCGACCAGCGAGGCGGTGACCACCCCGGCCAGTGCCGCGAACACCGCGGTGTGGGTGAAGGTGCGGTGCCCGCCGTTGCGATGCGGATCACCCTTGAGCCGCACCAGGTTGTAGATGCCGACGCTGGTCTTGTCGACCACCCTGGACGTCACCTGGGTCACCGGGCCGAACGAGCGGGACACCGTTGCCGGCGGGTGATCGAGGTCGGGCAGCAGGGCGGCGCCCGAGGTCAGCGCCGCGCCGGCCGTCCACGTCTCGAAGTCCAGGTGCACGCCGCGGCCGATGGCCACCAAGGAGATCGCCGACCAGGCGGCAAGGCCCATCACCGCGTGCGTGGGTCCGGTCGACATCTGGCCCCTCCATGCTCGCCGGACAAGATCTTAGGGGGCCTCACCCGATCGGTATCGGATGCCGGCGGCGCGTCGCACTTCTTGTCCGTGGCGAGCTGTTTCGGGCCGGCGGTCTCGGGGGTGTCGGGCACCCCGGCGACGCTAGCAGTACGCTCGTACCGTATGGGCAGTCGTCAACGTCGCTGACCGGCGGCGCGAGAGGAGAACTCGGCAGCTGATGGCAAAGATCAAGGTAACCGGAACCGTCGTCGAACTCGACGGCGATGAGATGACCCGGATCATCTGGCAGTTCATCAAGGACAAGTTGATCAACCCGTACCTCGACGTCAACCTGGACTACTACGACCTGGGCATCGAGCACCGGGACGCGACCGACGACCAGGTCACCGTGGACGCGGCCAACGCGATCGCCCGCTACGGTGTCGGCGTCAAGTGCGCGACCATCACCCCGGACGAGGCGCGGGTCGAGGAGTTCGGCCTGAAGAAGATGTGGCGCAGCCCCAACGGCACCCTGCGCAACATCCTCGGCGGCGTGATCTTCCGCGAGCCGATCGTCATCTCCAACATTCCCCGGCTGGTGCCCGGCTGGACCAAGCCGATCGTGATCGGCCGCCACGCGCACGGCGACCAGTACAAGGCCACCGACTTCAAGGTCCCCGGCCCCGGCACGCTGACCATGACCTACACCCCGACCGACGGCAGCGAGCCGATGGAGTTCGAGGTCGCCAACTACCCGGAGGGTGGCGGCGTCGCGGTCGGCATGTACAACTACCGCTCCTCGATCGAGGACTTCGCGCGTGCCTCGCTGCGCTACGGCCTGGATCGCAAGTTCCCGGTCTACATGTCGACCAAGAACACCATCCTCAAGGCCTACGACGGGATGTTCAAGGACATCTTCCAGGAGATCTTCGAGGCCGAGTTCAAGGCCGACTTCGACGCCAACGGCCTCACCTACGAGCACCGGCTGATCGACGACATGGTCGCCTCCGCGCTGAAGTGGGAGGGCGGCTACGTCTGGGCCTGCAAGAACTACGACGGTGACGTGCAGTCCGACACGGTGGCCCAGGGCTTCGGCTCGCTCGGCCTGATGACCTCGGTGCTGATGACCCCGGACGGCAAGGTCGAGGCCGAGGCCGCGCACGGCACGGTGACCCGGCACTACCGCCAGCACCAGCAGGGCAAGCCGACCTCGACCAACCCGATCGCGTCGATCTTCGCCTGGACTCGTGGGTTGCAGCAGCGCGGCAAGCTGGACGGCACCCCCGAGGTGACCGGTTTCGCGCAGACGCTGGAGCAGGTCGTCATCGAGACCGTGGAGAGCGGCGCGATGACCAAGGACCTCGCCGTGCTGGTCGGCAAGGACCAGGCCTGGCAGACCACCGAGGAGTTCCTCAACACGTTGGACGAGAACCTCCGCAAGAAGATGGCCGGCTGACCTTCGGCCGACACCCTCGGCCGACGTCCTCGGCCGACGTCCTCGGCCGACGTCCTCGGCTGAGGACCTCGGGTCGCCTCGGCGGCCGAGGAAACTCCCGCGCCGCCTCGGCGGCGCACCGATTCGCCCATTCGGAAGGGACGACACGCGGAACCGGTTGACGCACACCGTTCCGCGCGTCGTCCCTACCCGGTGGGCAACGAAACCGGCCTGCTGGCCGGACAGCCTCAGCTCGCCACGCTGAGCTGACCATCCTGGTTACGTTCCGTCGCGGTCGGGTGGCGGAGTTGGCTCCAGCGGGTGGTTCTTCCTCGCCGGCTTTCTCGGCGCTGGCCTGGTGCGTTATACCTGAGGGTGACGGCGGCCCGGTGCCGTTCCGACGCGCCGTTGGGGGCCCGGCCCCACACCGGGCCGAGTTGAAAGTGAGTGGTGTTCGGCTTGTCCAAACGGATGTTGGTCGTGATCGGCATACTGGTCGTGGTCGTGGTCATCTTCATCATCCAGGGCCGCAACCCGAACAACACCCAGTCCGGCTCCGGCAGCGGGCAGTGCCAGGTCAAGGTCACCGCGAACGTGCTCAACATCCGGTCGAGCCCGGCGACGAGCGCGCAGGTGGTCGGGGTCCTCAAGAGCGGCCAGGTCACCAACGCGGACAAGACCGTCCAGAACGGCTTCCGTCAGCTCAACACCGACCAGTGGGTGTCCGGCCAGTTCGTCACCCCGGTGTCCGGCAGCTGCTGAGCGGCCCTGCGCCGGCCATCCCGGCGGTGTCGGTGGCGGCCGTCGCGGTCGGTTTCCGGCCGGAGGTCGGCCGGCGCCTCACCGAAAGCTGACCTCCTCCGCCCGCCCGCACGTCACTCGTCGGTGCGGCGTCGGTGGGCGCCGGTAGCCTGCTGGGTGTGCTGACGGTATCCACCATCAATGTCAACGGTATGCGCGCGGCGGCCAGGAAGGGCTTTGTCGAATGGCTCGCCGCGACCGACGCCGATGTGGTCTGCCTACAGGAGGTTCGGGCCGAGCCCGACCAGTTGCCGGCCGAGGTCCGCGCGCCGGACGGCTGGGCAACCGTGCTCTACGCGCCCTCCTCGGTCGCCGGCCGCAGCGGTGTCGCGATCCTCAGCAGGACCGAGGCGGACGCCGTCCGGATCGGCTTCGGCGCACCGGAGTTCGACGCCACCGGCCGCTACGTCGAAGTCGACCTGCCCGGTGTCGTGGTGGCCAGCCTCTACCTGCCCAGCGGTGACGTCGGCACCCCGAGGCAGGAGGAGAAGGAGCGGTTCATGGCCGCCTTCCTGCCCTACCTCGTCGAGCTGCGTGCCAAGGCCGCCGCGAACGGTCGGGAGGTCGTGGTCTGCGGCGACTGGAACATCGCGCACCGCGAGGCGGATCTGAAGAACTGGAAGGGAAACCAGAAGAACTCCGGGTTCCTGCCGATGGAACGCGCCTGGCTCGACCAGGTCTACGACGAGGCGGGCTACGTCGACGTGGTGCGCGCCCTGCACCCGGATGTCACCGGCCCGTACAGCTGGTGGTCCTACCGGGGCAAGGGTTTCGACAACGACGCCGGTTGGCGCATCGACCTGCACGTCGCCACGCCCGGCCTCGCCGCCGGCGCGAAGGCAGCGGTCGTCGAACGCGCGCCGAGCTATGACCAGCGCTGGTCCGACCACGCCCCGGTGACCGTTCGATACGAGTCCTGACCGTGATCCGACCGGACCTGCGGATCAGTGCGCGCAACGCGCGATTCCAGCAGTGGCAGGCCTTGTTGGACAACCGGACCAAGCGCACCCGCTCCGGCGAGTTCCTCGTCCAGGGCGTCCGGCCGATCACTCTCGCCGTGCGCAACGGCTGGCCGCTGCGCGCGCTGATCTACGCCGCCGAGCGCGGACTGTCCGATTGGGCCACTACCGTCCTCACCGACGCCGACCCCGGTGTCGAACGAGTGGCCATGGCGCCCGAGTTGCTGGCCGAACTCGCGCAGAAGTCCGACGAGAGACCGGAACTGCTCGCCGTCGCCGCGCTCCCCACCGACGAACTGAGCAGAATCCCGCTGACCGGCAACAGCTCCGACAGCAGTTCCGACAGCAGTTCCGGCAACAGGTCCGGCAACCGGTCCGGCAGGGATGCCGGCACCGGTTTCCTCGGGCTCGTCTTCGACCGGCCGACCAGCCCCGGCAACATCGGCACCGTTGTCCGGTCCGCGGATGCCTTCGGTGCCAACGGAATGATCGTCGCCGGCCATGCCGCCGACCCCTACGATCCCAAGGCGGTCCGCGCCAGCACGGGGTCGCTGTTCGCGCTGCCGGTCGTGCGGGTCCCGGCCCCGGCCACCGTGCTCGACTGGCTGACCCGGCTGCGGCGCGAGGGGCTCGCCGTCCAACTCGTCGGCACCGACGAGACCGGCAGTGCCGACCTCGCCGAGTTCGACCTTGCCCAGCCGACCCTGTTGGTGCTGGGCAACGAGACCAGCGGGATGAGCGCGGCCTGGCGGGAGGCCTGCGACGCGGTCGTGCGCATCCCGATCGGCGGCTCGGCCAGTTCGCTGAACGCGGCCAACGCGGCCTCCGTCGTCCTCTACGAGGCGGCCCGCCAGCGCCGGTCTTGCTGACCGCGCGACCCCGATCAGGGGTGTGCGGCGCAAGGCTGAGTTGTGACTCAGTTCACATGTGAGCCAGGTTTCGTGAGCTGGGACACATCGGTTGTGCGGCGCCTAACGTCGAATTGTGCCGGAGGACATCGAGCTCACCGCGTTCCCACCGAAACCACCACAACCGCTGCCAGAACCCACTCGGCCCGAACCCGCGCCGACCGATGCCGCCATGCGTCGCGCGTTGCGCAGGGCTCGCGACGGCGCGGCGCTGGACGTCGCGGAAACCACCGTGCTGCTGCACGCGCGCGGTGAACACCTCGACGAACTGCTCGCCGCCGCGGGCCGGGTCCGCGACGCGCACCTGACCGCGGAAGGCCGGCCGGGCATCGTCACCTACAGCCGCAAGGTCTTCATCCCGCTCACCCGCCTGTGCCGGGACCGTTGCCACTACTGCACCTTCGTCACCGTCCCGCACCGCGTCCCGGACGCCTACCTCGACCGCGACGAGGTACTGGAGATCGCCCGTCAGGGCGCCGCGCTCGGCTGCAAGGAAGCCCTGTTCACCCTCGGCGACCGGCCGGAGGAGCGCTGGCCCGCCGCCCGTGACTGGCTGGACGCCCGCGGCTATTCCTCGACAGTGGACTATCTGCGTTCGGTGGCGATCGCGGTGCTGGAGGAGACCGGCCTGCTGCCGCACCTCAACCCCGGCGTGCTCAGCTGGGAGGAGCTGACCAGGCTGCGCCCGGTCGCGCCGAGTATGGGCATGATGCTGGAGACCACCGCGGAACGGCTCTGGAGCGAACCGTCCGGCCCGCACTACGGCAGCCCGGACAAGCAGCCCTCGGTACGGCTGCGCACGCTGACCGACGCAGGCCGGGTGAACATCCCGTTCACCACCGGCATCCTGATCGGCATCGGCGAGAACTCGACCGACCGGGCCGAGTCCATTCACGCGATCCGGCAGATCTCCCGGCAGTACGGGCACATCCAGGAAGTCATCGTGCAGAACTTCCGGGCCAAGCCGGACACCGCGATGCGCTCCGTACCCGACGCCGACCTCCAGGACCTCGCCGCGACCGTCGCGGTGACCCGGCTGCTGCTCGGTTCCGGGGTCAGCGTGCAGGCACCGCCGAACCTGGTCGGCGACGAGCACGAACTGATGCTGCGGGCCGGCATCGACGACTGGGGCGGGGTCTCCCCGCTCACCCCCGATCACGTCAACCCGGAGCGCCCCTGGCCGGACATCGACCGGCTCGCCGAATGGACCGCCAGCACCGGCTACACCCTGCGCGAGCGGCTGACCGTCTATCCGCGCTACGTCCGCGCCACCCGAGGCCAGTGGATCGACCTGCGGCTCGCCGAACACGTCAACGCACTCGCCGACCCCGAGACCGGTCTCGCCGACGAGAGCGCGCAGGTCATCGGGCGCGAATGGCAGGAACCGGACGGCGGCCTGGAAACCGTCGGCCGGGCCGACCTGCACGCCAGCATCGACACCACCGGCCGCACCGCCGACCGGCGGACCGACTTCGAGTCCGTCTACGGCGACTGGGACGAGCTGCGCACCCAGCTGCCGGCCGCGCTGAGCCGACTGCCCGGCGATGTCCGCGAGGGCCTGCGGATCGCGGCCAGCGATCCGGCGGCCCTACTGGAGGAGCGCAACGCCGACGCCGCGCTCGCACTGCTCACCGCCGACGGCGAAGCCCTTGAGGCGATGACGAAACTGGCCGACGACCTGCGCGCCGAGGTGGTCGGACCGGACATCACCTACGTGGTCAACCGCAACATCAACTTCTCCAACGTCTGCTACGTCGGCTGCCGGTTCTGCGCTTTCGCGCAACGCGAACGCGACGCCGACGCCTACCGGCTGTCGGTGTCGGAGGTGGCCGACCGCGCGGCGGAGGCCTGGCGGGCCGGGGCGACCGAGGTGTGCATGCAGGGCGGCATCGACCCCGCGCTGCCGGTCACCTACTACGCCGATGTGGTGCGCGCGATCAAGCAGCGGGTACCGGGCATGCACGTGCATGCCTTCAGCCCGATGGAGATCGTCAGCGCCGCGGCCCGCGCCGGGGTCAGCGTGCACGACTGGCTCACCGACCTCCGGGACGCCGGCCTCGACACGATTCCCGGTACGGCGGCGGAAATCCTGGACGACGAGGTCCGCTGGGTGCTCACCAAGGGCAAACTGCCCGCGGCCACCTGGATCGACGTGGTGTCCACCGCGCACCGGCTCGGCATCCGCTCCAGCAGCACCATGATGTACGGGCACGTCGACCATCCCGGTCACTGGCTGGCGCATTTGCGCACCCTGGCCAGGTTGCAGGACGACACCGGCGGGCTGACCGAGTTCGTCGGACTGCCGTTCGTGCACCGCAACGCGCCGATCTACCTCGCCGGCGTCGCCCGGCCCGGACCGTCCCGAAGGGACAATCGGGCCGTGCATGCCATGGCCAGGTTGGGTTTGCACGGTCGGATCGACAACATCCAGTGTTCCTGGGTGAAACTCGGCGACGAGCAGACCGCCGAGTTGCTTCGCGGCGGCGCCAATGATATTGGCGGCACGCTGATGGAGGAGACGATCAGCAGGATGGCCGGTTCCGAACACGGATCCTCGCGTTCGGTCGACGAACTGGCCGCGCTGGCGCACCTCGCCGGCCGGCCGGCCCGGCAGCGCAGCACCACCTACGGTGAACTGCCGGTCGCCGGATTGCCGGTGGCGCAACACTGAGAACCGCGCGACCCGCCGACGACGGCCCGGCGGCGAAGGAGTGGATCTCCAACCGGAGGCTGAAGGGTAGCTTGATCCACCGACAAGTCGATCGGATTAGGCCATTTGCCCACCATCTCCGGCGGGACCTGCGCTTTCGCCGCCTGCCGTCCGGCGAGCTTGACACCCTCGGTAGCTTTTCTCCAGGGTGAGGTGTGCTCACGTCTCCCTTCTCCCATTGCTTGTCCTGCTTGGGAGTCCACTCCTCGCTGGAGGCGCGCGGATGCGCAGCAAGATAGCTGCGGTAGTGCTTGTGCTGATCGGCTCTGCCCTGGTGTTCGGGTTGAGCGCCACGACGGCTTCCGCCGCGAGTATCGGGGACCACTCCGACGCCGCGGCCGCCTTACCGCTGAGCCTCACCGGCTCGGTCGGTTCCGTCGCAGTGCTGCTCGGCCTGGTCGGGTTGGGTTTCGGCCTGATGCGCAGGGGTCGTCGATCGCGGGCCGCGAAGCGCGCCGCCGGCACAGGCCCTCGGACCGGCCAGCCGGCCTCGGCCGTCCGGCCTGGTGTGCACGACGGAGCCAAGTCCGTCGCCTGAGGACGCGCACGACACGATCGCCTCAGCACACGCAAGGCGCGCTGCCCGTCTCCCTCCGGTCGGATCTTTCGCCCCCTCGTCGGTGGCCGTGATCGGGGCTTGAGACAATTCGGTTCGTGTCGAGCAATCCGTCGCCGGAGTCACTGCCCGGATCGTCTGAGTCGGTATCGGCCGGGGTGGCCGCTGACCGGCGCCCCAGGGTGCTGTCCGGTATCCAGCCGACCGCGGACTCCTTCCACCTCGGCAACTATCTCGGCGCGCTGCGGCAGTGGGTCGCCCTGCAGGACACCCACGAGGCGTTCTACTGCGTCGTCGACCTGCACGCGATCACCGTCGAGCAGGACCCGAAACTGTTGCGCGCGCGGACCCGGTCCTCGGCGGCGCAACTGCTCGCGCTGGGCATCGATCCCGACCTGAGCACCCTGTTCGTGCAGAGCCATGTGCCCGAGCACGCCCAGTTGAGCTGGGTACTGGAGTGCACAGCCGGTTTCGGTGAGGCGAGCAGGATGACCCAGTTCAAGGACAAGTCCGCCCGCCAGACCGCCGACCACATCAGCGTCGGCCTGTTCACCTATCCGATCCTGCAGGCCGCGGACATCCTGGTCTACCAGGCCAACCAGGTTCCGGTCGGCGAGGACCAGCGTCAGCATCTCGAACTGACCCGTGACCTCGCAGCGCGGTTCAACTCCCGCTACGGCACGGTGTTCACCGTGCCCGCGCCCTACATCGTCAAGGACACCGCCAAGATCTTCGACCTGCAGGACCCGTCGGCGAAGATGAGCAAGTCCGTGCCGGGCGGTGTGGTCGAACTGCTCGCCCCGATCTCGGCCTCGGCGAAGAAGTTCCGGTCCGCGGTCACCGACACCGAGCGGGAGATCCGCTACGACCCGGCTGCCAAGCCCGGCATCGCCAACCTGCTGGTCATCTACTCCACGCTGACCGGCCGCGCCATCGCTGACCTCGAAGTCCAGTACGAGGGCCACGGCTACGGCGACCTGAAGAAGGATCTGGCCGCCGTCTTCGCCGATTTCGTCGAACCGATCCAGCAGCGCGTGCAGACCTACCTCGACGATCCGGCCGAGCTGGACAAGATCCTCGCCCGCGGTGCCGCGCGCGCCCGTGAGGTCGCCTCCCGCACCCTTGCCGACACCTACGAGCACATCGGCTTCCTGTCGCCGCTGGCCGGATAACCGAAGGCTGCTCGCGTTGCGGGGTGGTCGGGGAGCGTTTAACGTCCAGTAGTGGCCGGTAACGCGCAGTCGGACGTTGGCAAACCCGTTGGCAAGCCCACTGCCAAGCCTGTTGGCAGGGCCGGTGGCACGGCGTCGTCGACCGGGACGGGCAAAGCCGAACCCTCCAGGCTCGACCGGCTGCGAGCCCGGTACCCGTGGCTCGACCACCTGGTGCGGGCGAACGAGTCGTTCACCGACAACCACGGCAACCACTACGCGGCCGCCATCACCTACTTCAGCGTGCTGTCGCTGGTGCCGATCCTGATGGTCGCCTTCGCCGCGGCCAGTTTCGTGCTCGCGCACGAGCCGACCGTGCTCGCCCAACTCCAGGCCAACATCACCAAATCCGTGCCCGGCGCGCTCGGCAGCACCATCTCGACCACCATCAAGGGGGCGATCGCCGCCCGTAACGCGGTGGGCATCGTCGGCCTCGTCGGCGCGCTGTACTCCGGGATCGGCTGGATGAGCAACCTGCGCGACGCCCTGACCGCGCAGTGGGGGCAGGAAAAGCCCAAGCTGCCGATGATTCCGACGCTGATCAAGGACCTGCTGTCGCTGATCGGCCTCGGCCTCGCCCTGGTGATCTCCTTCGCCATCACCGCGGCCGGCACCGGCCTCGGTACCACGCTGCTGAAACTGGTCGGTCTTGCCGACACCGGCTGGGCACGCGCCCTGCTGGTCGTGCTGACCGTCGTCCTCGCGGTCGCCGCGGACTGGCTGGTGTTCCTCTGGGTCATCTCCCGGCTGCCGAGGGAGCGGGTCAGTGCCCGCAGCGCGATGCGTGGCGCGCTCGCCGCCTCGATCGGCTTCGAAGTCCTCAAGCAGCTCGCCACGATCCTGCTGAAGTCCGCGACGAGTTCCCCGACCGCGACCGTGTTCGGCCCGGTGATCGGCCTGCTGGTGTTCGCCAACCTGGTGTCGCGGTTCCTGCTCTACATCACCGCGTGGACGGCGACCGCGACGGAAAACCAACTGGCCAAGCCGAAACCCGTGCCATCGGCAGTGATCATCCGACCCTCGGTGTCCGTTCGCAGCGGCATTCCCCCGGTCTTCGCGGCGGCCCTGTTCGCCGCCGGCACCCTCGCCGGCGTCGCCTTCCGCCGCCGCGACCGCGCCTGACCTGCCCTGCCCGATCTGCCCTGCCCGATCTGCCCTGCCCGATCTGATCTACCCGATCTGATCTACCCGACCTGACCTGCCCGATCTGATCTCGGAAAGCACTCTGGCCGGCCACCTCGAAGGTGACCGGCCAGACCGGCGCGTCGTAAGTCCCGGACTACTGGATCCGGTGGAACACCTCGGTCGTCTCGGTCGCGTTCGCGGCGTCCGCGTCCGACAGCTGCCGGGGCCTGCGGACCGGGGCCCGCAGCGGTCTGCGGACCGGTCGCACCGGGGCCGGTTCGGCGAAGGCCTCGTCGACCGCGTCCCAGTTGACGTCCCCGCCGTTGCTCGTCGACGTGCCGGCCAGGGCACCGTTCACCGCGCCGTTCAGCGAGCCGTTCACCGAGGTCCCGTTGGCTGCGTCGACCGGGCTGCCGTTGGCAGCGCCGTCGTCAACCGAACCGCCGTCGACCGTGCTCGTCCCGACGACGCTCCCGCTGACCGTCGAGCCGTTGGTCGCGGCCCTTGCGGCGTCCGCCGTCCGCTCGGCACTCGCCCTGGCCTTCGCCGCCTTCGCTGCCTTTGCCGCAGCGGCTTTCGCGGCCCGCCGCTTGCGGCCGAAGCGGCGGCGCACCAACAGGATGCCGATCAACAGCACCGCGATACCGGCCAGAATCGTCAGCGGCTTGCCGACCGTGCCGAACGTCGAGATCGGGTCGTCCGGAGTCTTCGCGGCCGCCAGGTCGCTCTGCCCGGACTTCGGCTTCGCACCCTTGGTGGTCGCCGCGGTGGTCGCCTTGTTCACCAGCGGATTGGAGTCCACCACCTGGCCGACCGGCGGCAGCTTCGCCGCGTCCAACTGGAAGCCGTAGTCCAGCAGTTCCTTGGCGTTCTTGTAGACGCCGTCCAGATCGTCGGGGTTGCGCATCATGACCAGCGCGATCCGGTGGCCGTTCTGTTCGGCGGCGTCGGCGTAGGTGTGCTGCGCGTCGGTGGTGAAACCGGTCTTGCCGCCGATCTCACCGGGGAACCTCGCGGTCGCGACGCCGCCGACCAACAGTTCGTTCTCGTTCTCGACACTGACCGCGGGCTTGCCGTTGGACGCCGGCAGCACGAGCGACTTGGTCTGCACCGCGGTGGAGATGAGCTGATTGGTCAACGCGGCCCGGAAGATCACCGCGATGTCGTACGCGGAGGCCGACATCCCCGGCCCGTCCAGCCCGGAAGGCGTGCCGGCCCTGGTGTCCAGGGCGCCGAGCTGCTTGGCCAGCGCGTCCATCTTCTGCTCGGCCGCCGGGAGGCCACCCAGCTGCATGGCCAACGCGTAGGCGACGTCGTTGCCGGACTTCATCAGCAGCGCTTCGACCAGATCGCTCACGCTGTACTGCGCGCCCGGCACGATGCCGACCCTGGTCGGCGGCTGGTTGGCGTCATCCTGGGTCGCGGTCACCATCGAGTTCGGGTCGAGTTCCCTGGTGACGACCAGCGAGAGCAGCAGCTTGATCAGCGAGGCGGGCCGTTCGCGGGCGTGTGGGTCCTTCGCGGCGAGGACCGCGCCGGTGTCCAGGTCCTCCAGCAGCCACGAGTCGGCGGTGATGTCGGTCGGCAACGGTGGAGCGCCGGGAGGCAGCACGTTGCCGCACTGTCCCAGCTGAGTTCCACCGATCGGGACCGAGGGTTCCGGGAGTGGCGCGGGTGTCGGCTGACCGGGAGCGGGCTGTTCGGAGGTGTCGACCGGCGGTGGCGGCGTGACATGGTCCGGGCAGGTCGCCGATGCCGGTGCGGTCGCGTTGTTGGTCATCGTCGGGGTGGCCGGGGCTTTGGCGGCATCGGCGATACCGGCCGATGAACCCACCATCGCGGTGACGACCAGGGCACACAGCGTCAGGGTCAGTGCCGAGATCGGTGTCCGGGCGTAAAGGCGCACCAGGGCAGGCTAGTTCAACCCGGATTGTGACCTGACACCCGCCACGGCGGATACTGCGACAGTGACACGCCCGGTAACTCCGTCTCCGCAGACCGACCAACCCGCGTCAACCAGCGGACCTGGCCCGACTACGCCAGCCGGCGCAATGCGATTCTCGCCGCCCATCGCCTGGTTCCTGGTTATTTTCGGCGTGTGGTCATGGGTGATCTGGCCCACATTTATGGCCAACATTTCGGCCGACCCGAGGTCATGGGACCCGACCGGCGGCCCGACCGCCTTCTTCCTCGTGCACCTGGTGATAGCCGTGGTCTCCTTCGTCCTCGGCACGATCATCGGCACCCTCGGCGTCCGAGCCCTCCTCGCCCTCCGCCGAGCCGCCCGCGCGAGCACTACCCAGAGTGACCGATAGCCCGACGTCGCTCGACGTGCCCGCGGCCGGTGCACACATCACGACTTACACATCACGACTTACACATCACGACTTGTACACATCACGACCAGTTGTCCACAGCCAGCCAATTTTCTCGGCACCGCCCCAACCAAGATCGATAGACTGGCCCAGAACGCTTTTTCCCCTCGGGAGGGTGGGGGCTCGGGATGGAAGAGGTGCGGATTTCGAAGCGGATTCCGGGTTATCTCGGATTTTCAGGAGTCTTGCCAGAGGACGTCGATCGGCATCGCCGCGATGTTCGCCCGCTGATCGAGCACGGCGTGGTGTACGCCGGTGTAGAGCACGACGCCGCCCAGCCAACTCTCGCCCATCCGCTTGGCAAGAGTTGACAACCCCAACGCGTCCGTCGGCCGAACGCGGCTCGCCGCCTTCACCTCGATACCGACCACCGAGCCGTCGGTGCGCTCCAGCACGAGATCGACCTCTTCGCCGCTTCGGTCGCGCCAGTGCCCAGCCGTTACCGGTCGCTCCGACCACGCGATCTGCTTGAGCACCTCGTTGACAACAAAGGTTTCGAGCAGATGGCCGTACTCAGTGAGCGCCGATGGTAGCCGGCGGGACAGCTTCTCCTCCGTGATGCGCAACAGCGCGCCGCCGACCCCGGTGTCGACCACGTGCAGCTTCGGCAGCGCACCTGACTTCGCACTCAGCGTCGTACCCCAAGCCGGCAACCGGTGCAGCAGAAACACCGATTCCAGCAAATGGGTGTAGTTCTCGGCGGTTGAGGTCTCCAGACCCACCGAGCGGGCCGCCTCCGAAACGTTGAGCAACTGTGCGGTTTGCCCGGCAAGTCGGCTCAGCAGCCGAGGCAGCTGTCCGCGCTGCCGTACCTTGGACAACGCGATGACGTCGCGCTCGCACACCAGGGACACGTAGTCGGCGAACCATTGGAAACGAAACGGGTCCGGCAGTGCCAACGCCGACGGAAAGCCTCCGGCCAGTACCCGCTCTGCGTATTCCTCTCGAGTCAGGTGTCGCCCGGATCCATTGATCGAGGTGTCGCCGCTCAGCAGTCTGCTGACCCAGTTCTCCTCGACACCGTCGATCTCACCCTGGGACAGCGGCCACACGGGCACCACCGTGGCGCGGCCGGTGAGCGATTGGGCCGCGCGCGGCAACGCCTCGTACCGAGTAGAACCGGTGAGTACGTAACGGCCGGGAGCACTTCGCCGGTTCAGCTGCGCCTTGATCGCATCGAGGATGTCCGGAACGTGCTGGAACTCGTCGATGCAAGCAGGTGCGTCGCCGGTGACGAACGAAGTCGGATCGTCGGTAGCGAGTCCACGGGTGTCGAGGTCGTCAAGATCGATGACGGTGAGGTGGTGTTCGTCGGCAAACTGCCGCAGAAGCACTGACTTGCCAGCTGAGTGAGGACCGGTGAGTACCACTACCGGGAATCCGGTCATGCGATTCCGAAGGGGGACACCGAGTCGGCGCGAGACGATGCCGGACAGCCGAGGCTCACGAAGTCCGGTCAACCCAGTTCCCACAATCGATCAACAGTACGGTCGGCGATTGACTGCTGGCCACCGCCGGGAAGTCCGTGGAGATCAGCTTGTTTCGAGCCGGAGTCCCTCGTGTTCAGCGAAGTCCTGGAAGTCCTTGACGTTGAGCGTTGCCAACGGCAGGTCGTAAGCAAGACAACAGGCTGCTATCCAGCTGTCGTTCTGTGGTCGTGGCCTGCCACGCTTTTCCGCGTATGCGGAGATCTCACCCCAGACGGTGACGATGTCATCGGTGCTGTGCAACACCGGTATTCCGGCGAGCCAGCGGTCCATTCGTTCTTGCTGGGCGGTACCCCAGCTTCGACGCACGGCCCACTTTGTGAGTTCACCTTGAGTGACAAAAGTGATGGCAGGCTCAGCGGTAATCAGCCGTGCCAGCAAAGAAGGCGGTAGACGCCGCTTGAAACTCAGCGAGGCTACATCTGTATCAAGGACGATTCTGCTCATCGGCTAGGCGAACTCGGCGCGACGTGCCTCGTAGGTATACCTGATGAACTCGTCCAGTTCCTCGTTGGTTTCGAAGATTCCGTCGCAGGCCAAGTCGTCGGCCGACTGAATAGGGTGGACATTCTTGGCGCGGAAGATCTCGTCGAGGCTGGCCTGCCGGTCGGCAATGGGAGCCAGATGATGGCGATGATCGTCGCTGGTCGTCACGGGCACCTCCAATGTCGGTCTTGACCAGTATCGCACCTTGCCGTGCGCGAAGCCCGTCACGGGGGGTGTTTGATGGTCGCTATCCGTGTCCGAGTTTCGGAGCGCGGGTCGGCCCCAGGACTGGGTCGGCTGCGTCGACCGAGCTCAGCTGGGGAAGATCATGCAGGTGCTGGTGGCATGCGCGAGCAGTCGGTCGGCGGCGTCGCGGAGTTCGCCCTGGGCCAGCGCGGTGCGGCGGCCCTTGTTGAGGACGGTGCCGATGCCATGGACCGGGCCGGTGTCGGCGGTCAGCGGGCGGAGGTACTTCACCGAGAGGTCGACGCTGGTGTAGCCGGTGCCGGCCGGGAGCGTGGTGTGCACCGCGCAGCCGGTCACCGTGTCCAGCATCGTCGCGGCGACCCCGCCGTGCACCATGCCGATCGGGTTGTAGAGGTACTCGCCGGGCGTTATCGAGAACACTGCCCGCCCCTCGCTCACCTCGACGACCTCGAACCCGAGGGTCCGCGCGATCGGCGGCGGTGGCAGCTCACCGCGCATCATCGCCAGCATGAAGTCCAGCCCGGACCGGCCCCGCGCGGCTTCGGCCAGCGCCATCGGGTCTGACCAGCTGTACTCGCGGTTGCGGTCCATACGGTGAAGATAACGCCATCTGAGTCTGTCTACCAAACTTAGGTTATCTTGAACACATGGATTACGCGGACCAGCCGACCGACTGCTGCTCGATCGCCAGAACGGTCTCGATCACCGGCGATCGCTGGATGATGCTGATCCTGCGCGACCTGAGCAACGGGCTGCGCCGCTTCGACGAGCTGATCGCGCATCTGGGGATCGCGCGGGACGTGCTGACCCGCAGGCTGGTCACGCTGGTCGCGGAGGGCATGGTCGAGCGGCGGCCGTACCAGGAGGCCGGGCGCCGTCCGCGCGACGAGTATCGGCTGACGGTGAAGGGGAGGGACTTCCTGCCGGTGCTGATCGCCCTCATGCACTGGGGCGATGCGCACCTCGCCGGTCCGAGCGGCCCGCCCGTGCGGTTGCGACATGCCGACTGCGGCGCCGAGCTACAGCTTCAGCTGCGGTGCGCGGCCGGGCACGAGCTGACTCCCGGCCGCGCCGTCGAGCGCGAGTTCAATCCCGCCGCGCTCGACGACTGACGTCAGCGAAGCCACCGGAACCGGAGCCAGAAGAACGGAAGCCACCAGAACCGGAGCCAAGAACCGAAGCCACGAGAAACGAAGCCAAGAACAGAGGTCACGAGAAACAGAGGTCACAAGGCCAACAGGAGGATCAGAAGCGCTTGAACAGCAGGGCCCGTTTGACTTCCTGAATCGCCTTGGTCACCTGGATACCGCGCGGGCAGGCGTCGGTGCAGTTGAAGGTCGTCCGGCAGCGCCAGACGCCTTCCACGTCGTTGAGGATGTCCAGCCGCTCTTCGGCGCCCTCGTCGCGGGAGTCGAAGATGAACCGGTGCGCGTTCACGATCGCGGCGGGCCCGAAGTAGGAACCCTCCGACCAGTACACCGGGCACGAGGTGGTGCAGCAGGCGCACAGGATGCACTTGGTGGTGTCGTCGAACCGGGCCCTGTCGGCCTGGGACTGCACGCGTTCCCTGGTCGGCTCGTTGCCGTAGGTGACAAGGTAGGGCTTGACCGCGCGGTAGGCCTCGAAGAACGGCTCCATGTCCACGATCAGGTCCTTGAGCACCTTCAACCCTTTGATGGGCTCGATGGTGATCGTGGTGTGCTTGGTGCCCCTGGCCAGCAGGTCACGCACCAACACCTTGCAGGACAACCGGTTCACGCCGTTGATCCGCATCGCGTCCGAACCGCACACGCCGTGCGCGCAGGAGCGGCGGAAGCTCAGCGTGCCGTCGATGTACCACTTGACGTAGTGCAGCAGGTTGAGTATCCGGTCGGTGGGCAGCGCGGGGACGTCGAAGGACTCCCAGGTCGCGTCCTCGTCGTTCTCCGGGTTGTACCGGTGGATCTTCACCGTGACGGTGATGGCGCCCTCGGGTACCGGCGGCAGGTCGCCTCGGATGCCGGTCCGGGGCTCGGCGGTCGCGGTCATCAGTACTTCCGCTCCATCGGCTCGTAACGGGTCTGGACAACGGGCTTGTAGTCCAACCGGATGTCCGCGGTCAGGCCATCGCCCTGCTTGTAGGCCATGGTGTGGCGCATGAAGTTGAGGTCGTCTCGGGTCGGGTAGTCCTCGCGGGCGTGCCCGCCACGGGACTCCTTGCGGGCGATCGCGCCGGTGACCAGGATTTCCGCCAACTCCAACAGGAAGCCCAGCTCGACGGCTTCCAGCAGGTCGGTGTTGAACCGCTTTCCCTTGTCGTGCACGGAGATGTGCGCATACCGCTCCTTCAGCGCCTGCACGTCGTGCAGGGCCTGCTTGAGCGTCTCCTCGGTGCGGTAGACCGAGGCGTTGTTGTCCATGGTGTTCTGCAGCGCGGTGCGGATGTCCGCGACCCGCTCGTGGCCGTGCTCGGACAGCAGCTGCGTGAGCTGCTCGTCGACCAGGGTCGTCGGGTCTTCCGGCAGGTCGATGTGGTCGTGGGTGGACGCGTACTCGGCGGCGGCGATACCGGCCCTTCGCCCGAACACGTTGATGTCCAGCAGCGAGTTCGTGCCCAGCCGGTTGGAACCGTGTACCGAGACGCAGGCGCACTCGCCGGCCGCGTACAGGCCGGGGATGACGTTCTCGTTGTCCCGCAGCACCTCGCCGTGCACGTTGGTCGGAATTCCGCCCATCACGTAGTGGCAGGTCGGGAACACCGGCACCGGCTCGACCACCGGGTCGACGCCGAGGTAGGTGCGGGAGAACTCGGTGATGTCGGGCAGCTTGCTCTCCAGCACCTCGGCGCCGAGGTGGGTGACGTCCAGCAGCACGTAGTCCTTGTGCGGCCCGGCACCCCGGCCCTCACGCACCTCAAGCACCATCGAGCGGGCCACGATGTCGCGCGGCGCGAGGTCCTTGATGGTCGGGGCGTAGCGCTCCATGAAGCGCTCGCCCTCGCTGTTGCGCAGGATGCCGCCCTCGCCACGCACCGCCTCGGAGATCAGGATGCCGAGGCCGGCGAGACCGGTCGGGTGGAACTGGAAGAACTCCATGTCCTCAAGGGGAAGGCCCTTGCGGAAGATGATGCCGAGGCCGTCACCGGTCAGCGTGTGCGCGTTGGAGGTGGTCTTGAAGATCTTGCCGGCGCCGCCGGTGGCGAAGATGACCGCTTTCGCCTGGAACACGTGGATCTCGCCGGTGGCCAGCTCGTAGGCGACGACGCCGCTGGCGACCGGGCCACTATCGGTCTCGTTGAGACACAGGTCGAGCACGTAGTACTCGTCGAAGAACTCGATGCCCTGCTTGACGCAGTTCTGGTAGAGGGTCTGGAGGATCATGTGCCCGGTGCGGTCGGCCGCGTAGCAGGCCCTGCGCACCGCGGCCTTGCCGTGGTCGCGGGTGTGGCCACCGAAGCGCCGCTGGTCGATCCGGCCCTCCGGGGTCCGGTTGAACGGCAGCCCCATCTTCTCAAGGTCGAGGACGGCGTCGATGGCTTCCTTGCACATGATCTCGGCGGCGTCCTGGTCGACAAGGTAGTCACCGCCCTTGATCGTGTCGAAGTTGTGCCACTCCCAGTTGTCTTCCTCGACGTTGGCCAGTGCCGCGCACATCCCGCCCTGCGCGGCACCGGTGTGCGAACGCGTCGGGTAGAGCTTGGTCAGCACGGCGGTGCGGGCCCTCGGGCCGGCTTCGATCGCCGCCCGCATCCCGGCGCCGCCCGCCCCTACGATCACCACGTCGTACTTGTGGAACTGCATTACCGCTTCTTTCGGTGGTGGTGGAACCGGCTGTCAGTCGGTGGCGATGTTCGGGTCGAAGGTGAAGATCACGAACGTGCCGAGCGCGATGATCAGCACCGCCGAGGTGTATAGCAGGATCTTCAGCCAGAACCGGGTGGTGTCCTTGGTCGCGTAGTCGTTGATGACCGTGCGCAGGCCGTTGGTGCCGTGGATCTCGGCGAGCCAGAGCATCGACAGGTCCCAGAACTGCCAGAACGGCGAGGACCACCGGCCGGCGACGAACGCGAAGTTGATTCGCTGCACCCCGCCGTCCAACACGTTCATGATCAGGAGGTGGCCGAGCACCAGCACGATCAGCAGCAGGCCGGAAACCCGCATGAACAACCAGCTGTACAGCTCGAAGTTGCTGCGTCGCGCGGCCGGCCGACGGGGGGAGCGGGGCGCGTCGAGCGCGGGAGCGTTGCGGGCGTTGGCGTCGTTGACGGTGGTCATCAGTTACCGCTCCCGAACAGCTTCTCGACGTTGTACTGGAGCATGAAGTAGGCGCTCGGGATCATCACGACGACCCAGACCACGATGATCACCCACAGCATCACCCGCTGCACCTTCGGTCCCTTGGACCAGAAGTCCACCAGCATCAGCCGCAGCCCGTTGAGCGCGTGGTAGAGCACCGCGCCGACCAGGCCGAGTTCCATCAGGTTGACCAGCGGGTTCTTGTAGAGGCTGATCACCCGGTCGTAGGCGTTCGGCGAGACCCGGACCAGCGCGGTGTCCAGGACGTGCGCGAACAGGAAGAAGAAGGTCAGTACGCCGGTGATCCGGTGCGCGACCCAGGACCACATCCCGAGGTCGCCGCGGTAGAGCTTGCCGCCCCGCGTACTCGACCCGCCCGATCCGCCCGAATCGGCCGCTGCCGATGGCGCGGTACTTGCCGTGCTGGACATCGGCGAACGGCCTCCAACGTCGCTGGTGGGATCATCGCGCCCCGCCGCGACTGGCCGCGGTTGTGGGGCTGCAAGGGGACTTTTGGATGCTAAACCCGGTGCGGCGCATCGGCCCAAGCGGCGCGGCCCGCTGTGATCGATGGAACACCGGGCGAACTAGCCCGCCGAACCCCGGTGATCTAGGCGCTGACCAGCGGAAACCTCTCATTCCACTGTGGTCGGGTGAGGCGCGGGACACAGCAACCGGGCGCCCGCGCGGCCGTCGTCATCCGGTCGGGTGATCACCGGAGAGGCACCGCCGAGTTCCGGTCGGACCGGGTCGTGTTCAGCGGCTCGTCAGGCCGGAATGTTCCCGCCTTGTGGCCGTCATGTTTCGGCATTTGGGCAGGTGACGACGGTTGGGCGAGCCGCTGTCCTAAGTCTCGGGCACGATTCGGTCACGTGAACCACCGACGTCGTGGCGAACCTCTCGACGGGCGGTACGGTCTCGCGAATAGCACCGGGCGTTGACCGGTGCCGTCAGTGGTGATTGAACGAGGCAGTGCGGTACCTCCGCGAGCGCGGTGCCGCAGTGCGGTGGGAAGGAGAAAGCCTTGCGCCGAGTTCGAGGAATAACCGTGGTCGCCGGGGTGGTGGCGCTCGGGTTGGTACTCGTCGGATGCGGCACGAAGCCGGCTTCCTCGGGTAGTGGCTCCAGCAGCACGGGCAGCGCGAGCACCAGCAGCTTCAAGGCGTGCATGGTCACCGACACCGGTGGCATCGACGACCGCTCGTTCAACGCGTCGGCCTGGGCCGGCATGCAGGCCGCCCAGAAGGACGGCAAGGCCTCCGTCGTCTACACCCAGTCGAGCACCGAGAACGACTACGTACCGAACATCAGTGCCTACTCCAAGGGCAACTGCAACCTCGTCGTCACCGTCGGTGGCCTGATGGGCCCCGCGACGACGGACGCGGCCAAGTCCTCGCCCAAGCAGCATTACGCCATCGTCGACTCCAACGGCAACGGCACCAACGTGCAGGGCCTGCAGTTCAACACCGCCCAGGCCGGTTTCCTCGCCGGTTACCTGGCCGCCGGCTACTCCAAGTCCGGCAAGGTGGCCACCTTCGGCGGCGAGAAGATCGCCCCGGTGACCATCTACATGGACGGCTTCTGGGAGGGCGTCCAGTACTACAACAAGCAGGAGTCCAAGAACGTTCAGGTGCTCGGCTGGAGCGAGACCACCCAGAGCGGCAGCTTCACCAACTCCTTCACCGACCAGACCCAGGGCACCCAGCTGGCGAACAACTTCCTCAGCCAGGGCGCTGACGTGATCTTCCCGGTCGCCGGCAGCTCCGGTCTCGGTGGCGTCGCCGCCGTCGCCGCCTCCGGTGGCAAGGCGACCGCGATCTGGGTCGACACCGACGGCTGCACCTCCGCCCCGCAGTACTGCGGCGTGTTCCTGTCCACCGCGTTCAAGAACGTGGACAACGCGGTGCAGGCCTCGGTCGAGCAGGCCTCCGGCGGCACCTTCGCCACCAAGGACTACATCGGCACGCTGGCCAACGGTGGCGTCGGCCTCGCGCCGTACCACGACTTCCAGTCCAAGGTGCCGGCCGCGCTACAGAGCCAGATCACCCAGATCAAGCAGGACATCATCAGCGGCAAGATCAACATCACCTCGCCGTCCCAGCCGAAGGGCTGAGCCTGTCAGGTTGTTCCCGGCGCTCGTGTCGATCGAACTCGCATCGACACGAGCGCCGAGCCTGTTTGGCGCACCCGGATGTCCTGAGTGCGAACATGATGAACTTCGGCGGCGTCCTACCCTGCTGCCGGAATCCGAAAGGGGTGCGGCGCGATGCGGCTTGAGCTGCGAGGCATCACCAAACGCTTCGGCTCGCTGATCGCCAACGACGCCATCGATCTCGTCGTGCAACCCGGCGAGATCCATGCGCTGCTCGGCGAGAACGGCGCCGGCAAGTCGACCTTGATGAACGTCCTCTACGGCCTGTACACGCCGGATGCCGGGGAAATCCTGATCGACGACCAACCGATCACCCTGCGTGGTCCCGGCGACGCGATCGCGGCCAGGATCGGCATGGTGCACCAGCATTTCATGCTGGTCGGGGTGTTCACCGTCGCGGAGAACGTGATGCTCGGCCACGAGCCCGCCGCGACCTGGGTGCCACGCAGGTGGTGGAACGGCAAGCCGTGGCTGTCGGTGCTCAACCGGCGCAAGGCGGCCACGCAGGTGCGCGAACTGTCCGAACGCTACGGTCTCGACGTCGACCCGGACGCGCTCGTCAACGACCTCCCGGTCGGTGTGCAGCAGCGGGTGGAGATCATCAAGGCGCTGGCCCGCGATGTCGACGTGCTCATCCTCGACGAGCCGACCGCGGTGCTCACCCCGCAGGAGATCGACGAACTCATCCGGATCATGCGCGAACTGCGCGCCGCCGGTAAGTCGATCGTGTTCATCACCCACAAACTCCGCGAGGTCAAGGCGGTCGCCGACCGGATCACCGTGATCCGCAGGGGCAAGGTCGTCGGCGAGGCCGATCCGGCCGCCGAGGAGACCGAGCTGGCCAGCATGATGGTCGGCCGCGCGGTCCAGCTCGTTGTGGACAAGGCTCCCGCGCAACCGGGCGAGATCAGCCTGAAGATCAGCGACCTCACCGTCAGCGACGACCGAGGACAGACCACAGTGGATGGTCTGAGTCTCGACGTCCGCGCGGGCGAGATCATCGCGCTGGCCGGTGTGCAGGGCAACGGCCAGGAGGAACTGGCCGAGGCGCTGCTCGGCGTGCGGATCCCGGATGCCGGCGCGATCTCGTTGAACGGCAAGAGTCTCGTCGGGGTGAACCCGCGCGAGATCCTCCGCGAGGGCGTCGGCTACGTGCCGGAGGACCGCCAGCACGACGGCCTCGTCGGCACCTTCAGCGTCGCCGAGAACCTGGTCCTCGACCTGTACAACACCGCGCCCTTCGGCTCCGGCGCCGCGCTGCACCTCAGCGAGATCCGCCGCAACGCCGACGAACGCGTCGAGGAGTTCGACGTCCGTACCTCCTCGATCAGCGCACCGGTCGGCACGCTCTCCGGCGGTAACCAGCAGAAAGTGGTGCTGGCGCGGGAGATGTCGCGGCCGTTGAAGCTGCTGGTCGCCTCCCAGCCCACTCGGGGCGTCGACGTCGGCGCCCAGGAGTTCATCCACCGAAGGATCGTCGCCGAACGCGACCGGGGCACCCCGGTGGTCATCGTGTCCACCGAACTCGACGAGGTGCTCGCGCTCGCCGACCGGATCGCGGTGATGTACCGGGGCAAGATCATCGGCATCCTGCCGGCCGGTGCCTCCCGCGACGAGGTCGGCCTGATGATGGCCGGGGTGGCGCCCGAGCGGGCCCACACCGAGGCCGAGCTGCATCCCAGCGAACTCGGCAGCGTCGACCAGGCAGTCGACCAAGCGGTCGACCAGGTTGTCGACCAAGCTGGCGACGGAGCTGCCCACGGCACTGGTTCCGCGACACACGAGGCCGACCGAACCGGCGAGCACGCCGCTGAGCAGGAGCCCTCCGCATGAGCACCACACTGGAAAAGCCGCTGCCGCAGGGGGAGTTCCTGCCGCCGCCCGAGCAGCGCTCCCGGCCCAGCCGCACCTGGCTGGTGAACCTGCTGGCCATCGTCGTCGCACTGGTCATCGGCGGCCTGCTGATGATCTTCTCCGACGACAGTGTGCGCAGCTCGCTGGGCTATGTGTTCACCTCGCCCGGCGACTTCTTCACCAACTCCTGGCATGTCGTCTCCGGCGCCTACTCGGCGATGTTCTCCGGCGCGATCTACCAGTTCGGCAACAACGGCACGCTGTCGGGCATCCTCGGCCCGATCTCCACCACCGTCTACACCGCAGCCCCGCTGATCTGCGCTGGGCTCGGCATCTCGCTGGCCTTCCGGTCCGGCCTTTTCAACATCGGCGGCCAGGGCCAGGTCCTGCTCGGCGCGATCGGTGCCGGTCTCGTCGGCTTCGGCTGGCACCTGCCGGCCGGCATCCACGTGCTGATGGCGATCGTCGCCGGCATCATCTTCGGCGCCTTCTGGGGCTTCATCGCCGGTTACCTCAAGGCGCGCACCGGCGCGCACGAGGTGATCACCACGATCATGCTCAACTACGTCGCCATCTCCGGCCTCGCCTACCTGCTCAGCATCAAGGGCCTTGAGCAGCCGAACAACCCGCAGGGCAGCAAGCTGATCGACGCCAACGCCCAGCTGCCGGTGTTCTTCGGTCCGGGCCTGAAGTTCGACCTCGGCATCGTGCTCGCGCTGCTCGCCGCGCTCGGTGTCTGGTGGCTGCTCAGCAGGAGCACCATCGGTTTCCGGTTGCGCGCGGTCGGTGCGAACCCGGCCGCCGCCCGCACCGCCGGCATGTCCGTCGCCGGTTCGACCGTGCAGGCCATGCTGTTGGCCGGCGCGCTGGCCGGCCTGGCCGGCGCGATCATCCTGCTCGGCGGCGCCACCTCCTACCAGGTCGTGCCGGGCATCGACTCCAACGTCGGCTTCGACGCGATCACCGTCGCCCTGCTCGGCCGCTCGACGCCGTGGGGCACCGTGTTCGCCGGCCTGCTCGTCGGTGCGTTGCAGGCGGGCGGCCGGATCATGCAGGTCACCACCGCGTCGCAGGGTGGCACCGGGATCTCGATCAACATCGTCACGGTGATCGAGGCGCTGATCGTCATCTTCATCGCAGCGCCCCGGCTGATCCGCGCGCTGTTCCGGCTCAAGGAAGGCGCCGGCAGCGCACTTGCCGCGGCCAGCACCAACCTCAGCGTCGCGGTCAGCATCGCCCGCAAGGCCAGGGTGCCCAAGCACCTGCTCATCGGCGGCATCCAGATCGTGCTCGGCCTGTTCGGGGTGTGGGCCTTCGGCCTCACCGCCCGCGCGGCCCACCAGTCGATCCTCCAGTTCTCACTGCCCGGCGCCGCGATCAACCTCGGTGTCTGGACGTTCACCGCCCGACCGGTCGCGCTGGTGTTGTGCGTGGTGGCCGTGATCGTCGGCGTGCTGCGTGCCACCAAGGTGCTCGGCGGCCGACTGTCCGCGTCGATCGCGATCTTCTGCCTGGTCACCGCGTTCATGGTCTGGTCGGTCGCCGGTTCGGCCAACGGCCTGAACATCGTCTCGCTGTTGCAGGGTTCGCTGTTCCCGGCCGCCATCCCGCTGATCCTCGGCGCACTGGCCGGTGTCATCGGGGAACGGGCCGGCGTGGTGAACGTGGCGTTGGAAGGCCAGCTGCTGCTCGGCGCGTTCGTCGCCGCCGTCGCCGCGACCATCGCCGGCAGCGTCTGGATCGGCGCCCTCGGCGGCATGCTGGCCGGTCTGCTCGTCGGCGCGCTGCTTGCCGTGCTGGCCATCCGCTACCTGGTCGACCAGGTGATCATCGGCGTCGTGCTGAACCTGTTCGTCGGCGGCATCACCGCGTTCCTGTACCAGAAACTCCTCGACGCCTACCCGCAGCAGTTCAACTCACCGGGCTTCTTCCCGAAGATCCAGATCCCGGTCCTCGGGGACATCCCGATCATCGGCCCGGTCTTCTTCGACGGCACGATCTTCCTGTACGTGACCTACGTACTGGTGTTCGCCGTGCACTTCGCCCTCTTCCACACCAAGTGGGGCCTTCGGCTGCGTTCGGTCGGCGAACATCCGAAGGCCGCCGACACGGTCGGCATCAACGTCCGCCGCACCCGCTACCGCGCGCTGTTGATCGCCGGCCTCATCGCCGGCCTTGCCGGTGCGTTCCTGGTGATCGGCGCCGGTTCCGGCAACACCTTCGGCATCAACATGTCCTCCGGCAAGGGCTACATCGCGCTGGCCGCCGTCATCTTCGGCCGCTGGCGGCCCAGCGGCGCGGTCGCCGCGGCGCTGCTGTTCGGGTTCGCCAACCAACTGGGCAGCCTGCTCGCCCAGGCCGGTGCGCCGATCGACTCGAACCTGCTGCTCACCGCGCCCTACATCGCCACCATCATCGCGGTCGCCGGACTGGTCGGCCGGGTCCGCCCGCCCGCCGCCGACGGCCAGCCCTACACCACGGGTTGAGCCGGATGCCAGACATCGACTGGGCCGTGCTGCGCAGCGCCGCACAGGAAGCCGCGCGGCACGCCTACTGCCCGTACTCCGGACTCGCGGTCGGCGCTGCCGCGCTGTGCGACGACGGCCGCACCGTGCTCGGCTGCAATGTGGAGAACGCCTCCTACGGCCTCACCCTGTGCGCGGAATGCGCGCTGGCCGGGCAACTCCGGCTCACCGGCGGCGGCCTCCTCGTCGCGCTCGCCTGTCGCGGCGGAGCCGGTGAACTGCTGATGCCCTGCGGACGCTGCCGTCAGATCCTCTACGAACTCGGCGGCCCGAACTGCCTGCTGGACACCCCACGCGGAATTCTGCCGATGAGCGAGGTCCTGCCGGACGCCTTCGGCCCGGAATTCCTGCCAGAACGGAGTACCTGATGACGGAGCCGTTTTCCGCGGTCGACGTGATCCGCACCAAGCGCGACGGCGGCCGGCTCGCCCCCGAGCAGATCGACTGGGTGATCGACGCCTACACCAGGGGTGTCGTCGCCGAGGAGCAGATGGCCGCGCTGGCCATGGCGATCTTCCTCAACGGCATGGACTCGGCGGAGACCGCCCGCTGGACCCTCGCCATGATCGACTCGGGCGAGCGCCTCTCGCTGAGCAAGGTCACAAGGCCCACCGTTGACAAGCATTCGACCGGCGGCGTCGGCGACAAGATCACCCTCCCGCTCGCCCCGCTGGTCGCCGCCTGCGGCGCCGCCGTCCCGCAGCTGTCCGGCCGCGGCCTCGGCCACACCGGGGGCACCCTCGACAAGCTCGAATCCATTCCCGGTTGGCGTGCCGGCCTCTCCGAGTCGGAGATCATCCAGCAGCTCATCGACATCGGCGCGGTGGTCTGCGCGACAACGCCGACCCTCGCCCCGGCCGACCGCAAGCTCTACGCCCTGCGCGATGTCACCTCGACCGTCGAATCGGTGCCGCTGATCGCCAGTTCGATCATGAGCAAGAAGATCGCCGAGGGCGCGGGCGCGCTCGTGCTGGACGTCAAGGTCGGCTCCGGCGCGTTCATGAAGGACCGTGCCGCCGCAACGGAACTGGCCAACGCGTTGGTCGATATCGGTACCCAGCACGGAGTTCGGGTCAGCGCCCTGCTCACCGACATGTCGACCCCGCTCGGCCGTGCGGTCGGCAACGCCGTCGAGGTCGCCGAATCGGTCGAGGTCCTCAAGGGCGGCGGCCCCGCCGACGTCGTGGAGCTGACCGTCGCCCTGGCCGCGGAAATGCTTGCCCTGGCCGGAATTACCGGCGTCGACCCGGCACAGGTCCTCGCCTCCGGCACCGCCTACGAGACCTGGTGCACGATGATCCGCGCCCAGGGCGGCGATCCGGAAGCCCCGCTGCCGCAGGCCGCGCACGTGCACATCCTCGAAGCCCCGGAAACCGGCACCCTCACCCACCTCGACGCCTACGCGGTCGGTGTCGCCGCCTGGCGTCTCGGCGCGGGCCGAGCCCGCAAGGAGGACCCGGTCCAGCGCACCGCCGGCATCATCTGCCGGGCGAAGCCGGGAGAGCACGTCGAGTCAGGCGCGCCATTGCTGGAACTGCGCACCGACACCCCGGAAGCCGTCCCCGCCGCCCTTGCCGTCCTGGAGGGCAACTGGCAGATCGGCGGCGACCCGATCCCGACCGGCCCCCGAGTCCTCGACGTCATTCGCGGCGGACTCGGCTGAGGATCCGCTACCTGCTTTATTCGTCCAATGCGTCGACGTCGATGGTGACCTTTGCACCGAACGGTAGGACCACCTGCCGCGGCTTGCCGGTCTCGACAGTGGCCGTCTCCACATAGATGCCGTTGTCGAGTTCGTAGCAGTGCACAGTAGGTGGATGATTTTTGACGAGTTCGACCCGCCAGTAGGCAGGAATGCCGGCTGCCGCATAAGCTGCCGGCTTCTCGAAGCGGTCGATCTTGCGACTGGACGGCGATACAATCTCGACTGCGAGGAACACCGTGTCCACGGTCACGGAAGTCGCACCCTTGGCAATTCGCTTGCAGACCACGACGTCCGGGATATAGCCAAGACCGGCACGCACTCGTACAGCGATCGCGGTTATGGCACGCAAACCGAGCGGTTTGACAACCAGGCCGAGCAGAGTCCGCAGTTCGTCGCCGACCTGCTGATGCCATGGCGTGGGGGCAGCGTTCACTCGGAACAGCCCGTCGACCAGTTCAACACGCTGTCCTTCAATGGGTTCGAGGTTGTCCCAATCATCGAGTGTGAAGTCAGCTAACCGCCGCTTGTGCGCACTGGTCACGATCATCACCTCTTCCGCCAGCCCAATTCCAGTATGGCAGGTTCGTACGACACTGCCCCCTGACCGAATGGTGCTGGTCAGGGGGCAGTGCGTCAGGCAGTTACGTCGATCAGGCGCCTTCGGCCAGGTCCGCGTCGAGGTCGATGTCCTTGCCGCCGGGCTTGGTCGACTTCGGGCCACGGGCGCGACGCTGCTGACGGGGCAGCGCCATGGGCGGCGGGGCCGGGGTCGGCGCGCCGCCACCGAGGATCAGCTCGGCGAAGGTCGCCATGGCCTCGTCCAGCTGGCCGGCGTTGCGCCGCTCGGACTCCTCGTTGGCCGTGCGCACCAGCGAGACGACCGAATCGCTGTCCGGCCGCTGCGCGACGGTGCCGCGCACATCGCGAAGACCGGACTCGACGCCGTTGGCCAGCTCGCCGATCCGCCCGCCGATGCCGTTCTCCACCGCGTCCAACCGGCTGGCCATCGAGTCCAGCTTGCTGGTGACCTGCTCAAGCCGCTCGGCGAGCGCGTCGAGCCGCTCGGCCGGATCGAGCACGGTGCGGGCCTCGTCGACCTTGCCGCGCATGTCGTCGCGGGCGCTCTCGATGCCGACGCGCAGTGCCTCGCGCGCCTCGTCGATCCCGTGCCGCAGGTCGGCCCGGCTCTCGTCGATCCCGCCGCGCAGGTTGTCGCGGCTGTCGTTGAGGTTGTTGTGCAGGCTGTCCCGGGTCTGGTCGATGGACGACCGCAGGCTCTCGCGCGTCTCGTCGATGCCACCGCGCAACTGGTCGTTGGCCTCGGTGAGCTTGCCGAACAGCGTGTCGTGCGTCTCGGCCAGCCGGGAGGTCAGTCCCTCGCGTGCCTGGCTGACCGCGATACCGACCGCGTCGGTCGACTCGGTCACCGAGCGGTGCAGCGCCTCCCGAGTGCCGTCGAGGTGCTCGTGCACGCCCTCGCCGACCTCGTTGAGCTGCCCGCGCAGCGCGGTCTCCATGACATCGAGCCGCTCGCGCAGCGGGACGTGCACCTCGCGGGGCAGCGCGTCCAGCTTGGTGTCCTGCTTGTCGAGGTGCTGGTGGAACTCGTCGAGGCGACGGTGGATCTGGGCGAGCTTGTCCTCCAGCCCATCCATCCGGCCGCCGACGCCCTCGAACCGGCCGGCAACGCCGTCCAGCCGCCCGTCGAGCTGGGCGAAGGGCTTGGCCAGCTTGTCCACGACAGCCTCCACCGCGCGGCCGAGGCCGGCGATCGCGGAGTCCTGGGCTTCCAGCTTCGCCAGCGTCTCGTCCAACCGCTCGGCCAGCACGCTGACCTCGGTGCGGTCCGGCAGTTCAGACAGTCGCTTACGGACGGAGCCCAGCGATTCCACCGGCGAGAGCCGGGCATGGATCTCGTCGAGCGCGTCGAAGATCTGCTGTTGCTCGCTCTCACGAACTTCGGCCGCGCGGTTGAGCATGTTGCGCATCCGGTCGAAGGACATTGTCGAGCTGTTGTTCTCGTTCACGGCAAGGGAGCCTTCATCCGTGGGGAGGGGAGACCCGAGCGTAACCACTCACGGATGGTGCTCAGCAGGGGGCCCCACTTGTATTTCACAAGTTCGTATCCCCGGATCGACCATTTGGGGGATCAAGGCCGGCTCATCGAGAGTAATCGAGGCTTGCCGGAGAGTGTTACCCGAACTCGATCACTGATCGAGCGAGGCGTGTGAGGTCTGAGGATGGCTCCCTGTCCGTGATCGATCACCCATCCTTGTGGCGCCTCACTCGTCGGAGTGAACTTAGCGCCATGCCCGTAGCCAGTGTTCAGCAGCTTACCGGCTCATGATCGTCCGTTGCCGGATTTCTGACCTGGCCGGAGTATCGTGTCGCCATGTTGACCCCCATCAATCCAGCAACTGTGCGCACCGCACCCAAGGTGCTGCTACATGACCATTTGGATGGTGGCCTCCGCCCTCGGACGGTCCTCGAACTGGCCGACGCGGTGGGTTACCGGGATCTCCCCGCCGATGAGCCCGAAGCGCTCGGCGACTGGTTCCGGGATGCCGCCGATTCCGGCTCGCTGGTCCGCTATCTGGAGACCTTCGCGCACACCTGCGCGGTCATGCAGGACGAGGCCGCGCTGATCCGCGTCGCCGCCGAATGCGTCGAGGACCTCGCCGAGGACGGTGTCGTCTATGCGGAGGTCCGGTACGCGCCGGAGCTGTTCGTGGAGGGCGGCCTCGGCCTCGACGCGATCGTGCAGATCGTGCAGGAGGGCTTCCGCGAGGGCGAACGCCGCGCGGCCGCGGCCGGCAAACAGATCAGGATCGGCACCCTGCTGTGCGCGCTGCGGCAGAACGCGCGGTCGATGGAGATCGCCGAGCAGGCTGTGCGCTACCGCGACATCGGCGTCGTCGGCTTCGACATCGCGGGTCCCGAGGCCGGATACCCGCCCACCCGTAACCTGGACGCCTTCGAATATTTGCGCCAGCAGAACGCACATTTCACCATTCATGCCGGCGAGGCGTTCGGCCTGCCCTCCATCTGGGAGGCCATTCAGCACTGTGGTGCCGAGCGGCTCGGGCACGGGGTGCGGATCGTCGACGACATCAAGATCGGCGAGGACGGGACCGTCCAACTGGGTCGGCTGGCCAACTATGTCCGGGACCGACGGATTCCGCTGGAGATGTGTCCGTCCTCCAACCTGCAGACCGGCGCGGCCTCCTCGATCGCGACGCACCCGATCGGCCTGCTCACCAAGCTGCGCTTCCGGGTCACCGTCAACACCGACAACCGGCTGATGAGTCATTGCTCAGCCACCAGTGAGTTCAGCGCCCTTGTCGACGCGTTCGGCTACGACTGGTCGGACATGCGGTGGTTCACGGTCAACGCGATGAAGTCCGCGTTCATCGGTTTCGACGAGCGGCTGGAGATCATCAACAACGTGATCAAGCCGGGCTATGCCGCGCTGATGGCCTGATCGGCCCGCGGTTCGACGCCCCGCCGCGACAACACCCGACGGCGGCATACCCAACCGGGTATGCCGCCGTCGCGCTGTTGCGGGTGTCCACAAGGTGGATCACTCACTTGCCTGACCACGACTCGCGGACTAGCGTCCAAAATACAGGAACACATTCCCATACCATGGAATGAGGTCGGAATGAGCCAGGAGCCGCGGGACGGGAACCGACGACGCTGGCTGATGCTCGCGCTCGGCCTCGCCGCGCAGACGGCCTCCTGCTCCTTCCTCTACGGACTGCCGTTCCTGGTGCCGGCCATGCGCGGTGCCGAGCACCTTTCCCTTGCCCAGGCCGGAGTCGTGGTTTCCGCGCCGACCGTCGGCCTGTTGCTGACCCTGATCGCCTGGGGTGCCGCTGCCGACCGGTACGGCGAACGGGCCGTGATGGCCATCGGTCTCGGCGCCTGCGGTGTGCTGGTGGCACTCGCCGTCACCGTTGTGCACGGCATGGTCGGCTTCGTCGTTCTGCTCGGCCTCGCCGGGGCCGCCGGGGCATCGGTGAACGCGGCGAGCGGACGGGTGGTGATGGGCTGGTTCGCCGCGCACGAGCGGGGGGTCGCGATGGGCGTGCGGCAGACCGCGCAGCCGCTCGGGGTCGGCATCGCCGCGCTGTGCCTGCCGATTCTGGCCGCTGCCACCAGTTTCCGCACCGCGCTGCTGTTGCCGGCCGGCCTGTGCGTCATCTGCGCGGTCGCGGTCGGGCTGCTGGTCGTCGACCCGCCCCGGCCGAAGACGAAGGCGGGGGAGCGCACCCGCTCGCCCTACCGCGTGCCGACCCTGTGGCGGCTGCACGCGGCCAGCACGATGCTGGTCGTCCCGCAGTTCACCATTGCCGCGTTCGCGTTGGAGTACCTGGTCACCGTGCTGCACTGGGCGGCGAGCACGGCAGGCGCCTTCCTCGCGGTCATCCAGGTGTTCGGCGCCTTCGGCAGGCTCGGCGCGGGCTACTGGTCGGACCGGGTCGCCAGTCGGCTGCGGCCGATGCGCCAACTGGCGGTCGCCAGCGCCGCGGTGATGCTGCTCGCCGCGGCCGGTGACCGCACCTGGGCCTGGTTGGTCGTGGTCGCCATCGCGATCGGCGCGGTGATCACCGTGGCGGACAACGGACTCGGCTTCACCGCGACCGCCGAGTTCGCCGGCCCCGCCTGGTCCGGTCGGGCGCTCGGCGCGCAGAACACCGCGCAGAACATCGCCGCCGCGCTCACCCCGCCACTGCTGGGCCTCGTCATCGGCGGTTCCAGCTATGCGGTCGCGTTCGGCGTCGCGGCGGTGTTCCCGCTGTTGGCCATCGGCCTCACCCCGGTCGCCGCGGAAACCGCGGTGGGGGCGGGCCCCCGTCAGGGCAATGCCACGTAGCTTAAGTTGATCTTGTTGTGTGGGGTTGGATGGGGTGGAAGCGGATGGTGGCTGGGCCGGTGTGGTGGGTGCTGGCGGGTTCGTCGGGTTTCTTGACTCGGTAACTGTTGTGGCGGGCGCGTTTAACGGCGCGTGGGCTGGTTCGGTGCCGGCGGGGTGGGATGCGCAGGGTCGTGATGCGGGCGGTGATGTGGGGTAGTGCGTCAGTCCAGTCGTGAGGGGGGAATGGCCGCCGTTCCGGTGGCGGTGCGGCGGATCAGACGCAGGGTCTGGGTGAAGGAGATCCGGTCGGGGTCGAGATCGGCGGCGGTGGCGGCGTGGGTGATCAGTGCGGTGATCGCGTGGTGCACGATCAACCAAGCCCAGATTTCCTGATGCACCAGATCCGGTAGCCGGGATCGGAGGACCCGGCCGGGCCCACGGAGATGGGTTTTCAGTTGATCGTTGCTGGTTTCCTGTTCCCATCGCTGGTGGTAGGCATCGGCCAGTTCATCGGCGTGGGCGTGGGTGGGGTCGGTGATGGTGGTCAGCAGCGTGATCAGCTCACCGCTGCCGGGCCGGTCGGGCACGTCGTACTCGATCACTCTGACCCACTGGACATCGCCGGGATCGAGGTCGCTACCGGCTCGTGCGGCGGCCAGCAGGGCCTCCCGCCTGGCTTTCTGGTGAATGCTGGGGTTGATCAGGACGGTGAGGTAGGTCCCGTCAGCCAGCACTCGCACCACCGGCAGCGCCAACTGGGTCGGGGCCCGCCACAACAACGCCGCACCCGTGCCGGCCGCGGACTCCCACGCCTGATAGGAGTAGAAGTTGCGATCCGCGGTCAGTAATTCGCCCGCACGCAGCCGGGGATACAGTCGGCTGGCCAGGGTCCGTTCCCCGACTCGATAGGCATCCACTTCAGCGGCGAGGAAGGCGTGCGTGCCGCACTCAGCCAACGCCACCACCCGCGCCTTCGGATAGGCCGACCGGCTCACACCAGACCCGGCATACCCGAACTCGGCGACATTCGCCTCGGTGTCGGGCAGGTCCACATCGAACCCGTCGATCGCCACCAGTCGCCAGTCCCGCAGCCACGCTCCCCGCGTCCGACCCGTGGCAACCAACCCGGCCATCGGCGCGGACTCACCACCTACCGGGCCGCAGGTCCGTTCGAAAATCTCGGGAAACACGGTACGGCCCAACCGTTTTCTGGCTTGGGTGATCGCGCTCGCGGTCGGCACGCTCCATGCCGCGTTCCAGCATCCCCACCGATCCAACGACCCCGTGACCTTGGTCGCGACCTCACGGTAGTCATCCTCGGTGAACAAACACAACGCCATCGTCAGATACGCCACCACATGCGGCGGCAACTTCCCATCCGCCCGCCGAGCCCCGACCCCACACACCGCGACCGCGTCCTCCACCGCATCCCGAGGCACTGCCGCCACCAACACACCCAACGACACCTGATCCGGTGACATCACCATCGAATCCACAACAACCGACCGTGCCACCAACCCACCCAACGACCACCCCACCACGCCGAACCACCACCCAAAAACCCCAACCCAACCCAACCCCACACAACAACAAGATCCACTTAAGCTACGTGGCATTGGGCCAAGGGCCGTCCCCCTGGGAGTGGCGGGGCCTGCCTTGGATTACAGGCGGATCGGCGCGATGTCTTTCAGGTCCGGGTTTTCGTGGCTCGTGGTTGGGTTCGATGATCGCGGGCTTGGGCTATCCGGCACTATCACAGAGATCCGGTTGATCTGCGTGAGGACTAGTGGTCGGCGAAGGCTTCGAGTGTGGTCAGGGCTTGCAGGGTGGCCAGGCCGCGCCATTCGGATACCACGGCCGGCGTCCACATCAGCGAACGGGCCGACCAGCCGCCGTCTTCGGCCTGCGATTGCGCGAGGTGAGCCAGACCCAACCGCCGTTCCTCGGCCGAGAACCATTTGCTCGCCAGCGAATCCGGCCTCGGCGCATAGTCGTGCGGGAACATGAACTCGCCGGGCGCGTATCCCGGCGCGAGCTGCGCGTCCTGCGGCCGGCTCGGGTCGAGCAACACGAATCGGCGGGCGCGGACCAGTTCGCCGAGTCGCTTCGCCTGCGCCGCCGCGCGCGCCCTGTCGTCGGCATTGTCCAGGAATATCAGGCAATTGATGATCTCGTACGGGTGCGTGTCGGTCAGTTTCTCGATCCGCGTCCAGCAGAACTCGGTCGCCGCGTTCAGCCACGGGTGCTCGACACCGCCCGCGCGCAGCAGGCCGACGAGGCTCGCGGTCGGGATCAGCGAACCCCGCGCCGCATCGTCAACCACCCACCACGGCGCCCGAGGATGGTCGGCGATACTCGGATGTACCGCTGGCACGCCGCCGTCGGCATGGCTGATCGACGCGAGGTAGTCCGCGATCCGCGCACCGGTCTGCTCGGTGAGCCGGTCGACCTCCACCAGGACGCGCAGGGCGAGGTCGACGTGCAGCGGTTGACTGGCCGGGCCTCGGCCGTCGGGTTCCAGCGCGTAGCCGTAGCCGCCGTCCTGCGTCGCGTAGGCCGACAGCGCGGCGAGTACGCCGTCGGGGTCGGGCGAAAGGAAGAGGTGCTGGAACCGGCGGTATTCCAGGACGCGCGCGGTCGCGGCGAGAAAGCGGGCCGCGTGATCTAGCCGGGCAGGTGCGATGGACATGGATCTGGACGGTAGGCCTACGAGGCGCGGGCTGTCTTGAACGAATCGGACGGGGCCGCAAGACCGGTCGGCGGACCAAGGCCCACGCGGCGAATCGGACATCGGCGAATGTGCGGTATCGTGGCGATATCGTCAATAGTATCGGGAGCGGTCGTGACAGAGCAGCCTGAGCAACCAACTGAGCAGCCGGAACAGGCCGGACGGGCATTTCAGGCTGAGCGGCCACGGCCGATCGCCGATCTGTTGGTGGATGCGTTGGAACACCTGCCGGCGGCCGACCGCAAGCGTGTCACGGCATGGGTGTTGGCCCGTACCACTCGGCAGTACAACTGGCTCAGTCGCGAGGGAGCGCCTGGAGCACCCACCCCGTCCGAGCGCGCCGGTCGTCCGCCGCTCGCGCCGCCGGTGCGACGGGTGATCGCGGAGCGCTCGTTCGGTGACCCCACGGCACGGGAGGCGCTCGCGGCCGCACTGCTGGTCGGCACGCCGCTGAAGGGCGAGCACCAGGTGGTACCGGTGCGGTTGCCCGCGCAACTGCACACCCAACTGCGCGACTGGTGCGCCGAGCACGGTTTCTCGATGGCGACGGTGATCCGAGGGCTGCTCACCCGATTCCTTGAGGGGCAGCCGAATCCGGCGAGTGGGCCGGTCGACGATGCGGATGTCACCGATGTCACCGGTACCGACGACGGACACGATGGCGACGAGGCGCTGGAGCACGGCGACATCGGGGTCGGCGGCGCCTGACATCGTTAGCCGGCCGGAAGGTCAGTGGCCGACCAGGACGGCGCGGTGCACGAAGTCGGTCAGGTCGGCGAGCACCTGCGCCGAATTGGTCTCGTTGAACACCTCGTGTCGGGCACCGGGGTAGATGATCTCCTCGAAGCGCAGCCCACGGATGCGGTCCATGCCGGTTCTGGTGTCCACCATCGGCACCAGTTCGTCGTCAGCGCCGTGCAGCCACAGCGCCGGCAGGTCGTCGCCGAGTGGATGGTCGTAGTCGATGGTGTGCAGGCATTCGTCGAGCGCCTGGAGGGTTTCCCTGGCGAACGGGCCGTGCCAGACGAGCGGATCGGCTCCGTACGCGGCGCCGACGGCCGGGTCCCGTGACAGGATCGCCGGGTCGATCGGCTCGTCGGGGATCTCGTCGAGTTCCATCAGGTCAAGGCCCTGCCAGGTGCCCAGTACCGGGCCGGAGAGCACCAGCGCGGTTAGGTCGGCCGGGTAGCGCTGGGCGTGCCGGGCGGCGATCATCCCGCCCATTGAATGTCCGATGAGGACAGTCGGAAGGCTGGGGTTGGCCTCGCGGGCGGTGGACAGTACGAGGTGCTCATCGTCGACGACCGGCTCGAAATCCCTGATCAGGGCGCGTTCACCGGCGGAGTTGCCGTGTCCGGCATGATCGTGGCCGAACACCACCGCGCCCGCTTCGACCAAGGCGTCCGCGACGTGTTGGTAGCGGCCGATGTGTTCGCCGTAGCCGTGCGCGAGCACCGCCAGCCAGCTGGCGTCCGGGTTGGGCCAGGTGCGACCGGCGAGCTGGCCGGCGTGACCGGTCAGCGTCCAGTTCGAGGGTTCGACCATGTGCTCAGCTCAGCACAGCCGCCGGCCGGTCACCAACCTCGGGTCAGTTCGGTCATCCCGGCGACCGGATCGGTCCACTCGTAGGTCCAGCACAGCGAGCCGTCCGGCAGCGCGACCCGCACCCTGCGGTACTCCTTGCCCTCGTACTCGTCGAGCATCGCCAGCGCGGCGGCGGGCGTGCGCAGCCGCAGCAGCCGGCCGGGCACCTCGGTGCGGCCCGCCAGGCGCAGTGCCGGCCAGCCGAGGCCGGTGTCGTAGAGGGTGCCGGTGAGGCGGGCCGGTTGCGGTTCCCCCGCGCACCATGGCTCGGCGACCGACCAGGCGGTGCCGCCCGGTTGCAGGGTGCCGTAGACGAAAACCCGGTCCGGCCAGTCCTCGGCGAGCGGGGCGCCGTCGATGGTGTCGGCGTCGAGGCCGTCCGCGCCGGGCACCCCGATCAGGGCGATCGCCTCGGACTGCGTGACCTCGGCGCAGCGCACCGGTTCGCCGTTGACGTGCAGCGGGGTGCGGTCCGCGCTCGGGTTGGGCCGACCGAGGTAGGCGAGCACCCCGTCGAGCCGGTTGCCGTCCTCGGTGCGGATCTCGCCGGTTGCCAGGCGGGCGAGGCGATAGCGTTCGCCTCGCCCCTCGCAGACGTCCAGCACCCGCACCTGCTCGGGCGTTGCCAGCCACACCGCGTGGGTCTCCACGAGGCCGGGGGCGGCGGCGAGGGTGGCAGGGCGCTGGCCGTCCCTGGCCCGCAGCGCGGCCGCCCAGACGGCGGCCAGCCCGGTGTAGGTCGCCCGCAGCACCACGACCGGCCCGCTCAACCCGAGTTGCCCGCGCAGCCAGGTGATCTTGGCGGGGCAGGCGTTCGAACCGTAGGCCAGCACGGGGATGCGTTCGGCGAGGGCGGGTTCGCCCCGGTCGGCCAGCCAGTCGTCGAGATCGGTGTCGTCGTCGGCCAGCCGCCACGACCAGGGTGCCGCGCCACCGGGCCGCAACGCGCGGCCGAGTTCCCGCTCGTGCAGGAACGAGCGGTCCGGGCGGGAACCGGGATACGGGTAAGCCGGAAAATCGGCATCGGTGAAGGCGACCGTCATCGGGCGGCCAGCGGGAAGCGGGCACTCTCCCCAGCTGGGAGCGTGTTTTCCCGGATTCCGGGGAGGGCGCGGAGGACGGTTCCGCGGAAGGGGGTGCGGACGGGCCCGTGCGCGATGCGCGTCGGCGCGGACCCGTCCGACTCTGAGCAACCGGTGATCCTAGCTCCGGTATGCGACCCAAACCCCGATCGCCGATCACCCATAGGTGCGGGAGCGTAGCCCGTGGCGACCAGCACGCCATCCGCCGGGTGGGTGGTTGCATACTTTCTGTTGCACTCGCCAACGATCGCGGGAGATCGCCAGCCGCCAAGCGGGCGATTTCCGGCCGGCCGATCGGGACCTGAACCACTGGTAGCAGCACCAGGCCTACGAGGTCAGGACGTGACGCCCTGGGCCGGCGGGAGAGGCATGCCGTGCGGGGTGATGATGTAGGCGACGCCGCCGGGGCCGCTGCCGATGCTGCCGTCGGGCAGGGTCCGCTCGGTGCGCAGCCATACGGTCTCGAACTGGTGCCGGTTGTAGATGTTGCGCACCGCGGCGTCACTCGAGGAGGCCGGGTCGTTGGTGATCACGTCACCGTTCTTGGTGAAGCCGACCACGACCATCAGGTGCCCGTCGGTGCTGTAGTTCGAACCGGTCAGCTCGTTGGCCTCGAACGACACCGAGGTGACCACCGGGATGCCGCGCTTGATGTAGGACTCCAGCTCGTCGAGCGAGTGCAGCCGGGTCACGTGCGCGTCGAGGCCGTAGGTGGCCGCGTAGGCGTTGTTGAACGGCCAGTTGCCGGTGCCCTGGTAGTTGTAGTCGTAGGTGCCGCGCGCGGCCTCGTCGACCTGCGGGTCGGCGTAGCTGGGGTCGATCCAGGACAGTTGCGCGGGGGTCGGCTGCTTGCCCCAGTAGGACACCACCATCGCGGTCGAGGTCGGGCTGCACCAGGCCTCGCCGCCGCCGTCGTACTGCGGGTACTGGCCGCTGTGGATGTTCTGGGAGTACTGCGGAACCGGCAGCGTGATGCCCTCCGCGCCGCCCAGCGGGCTGGCCGCAACGGTGAACCGGTCCGGAATCGCCGAGGTCATCGCACCGACCATGGACAGCGTCGGTGTCGCCGAACCGCCGGCGGCGCGGTAGAGGGTGACCCGCAACTGGTAGGAGGTCAGCGTGACCGGTGCGTGTGACTGGAAGGTGTCCACGTCGACCTCGCCGTTGGCGTCGGACTGGTCGGGCACGCTGGTGCGGTGGATGTCCGCGTCGCCGGAGGCCCACCGGCCCATCACGTACCAGCCGGTCCGCGCGCCGGTATTGGTCGTCCCGTGCATCTCGACCTGGAGCCAGGTCCCGGCCGGGGTGGTCGCGTTCCAGGAGGAGATCAGCTGGGTGGCGCCGAATCCCTCGTGGTAGGTGGGGGACAGCCAGGTCGCGTAGTCGTAGGGCTTGGTGGTGCCGAGGTCGGGGTCGGTGTAGTCGATGGTGCCGACCGGCCGGTTGATGACCAGGCCGCCGACGGCGGGGCGGGTGCCGTCGAAGCTGCCGCTCAGGAACGCCAACGGGCCGCGCCACTGGTGGAAGTTGATCGGCGCGCTGTTCGGGTTGGCGCTGCCGGCGGCCGGAGCGGCATCGGCCGGTGCCAGCGAGAGGGCCAGTGCCGTACCGGCGAGTAGTGCGAGAACTAGTCGAGACGTACTGGTCAGCCGCAGCTTCATGGGCACTCCCTCATCGGTCGGCGCGATTGTCGGAGATTTTCATGCCGATCCATCTGTTTGTAAACCGCTGTCTGGTGGACGGTCGCGGCTCGATGCTCTCCACCTGGCGGCCGGTGTTTCCACCCGTCCTCAACCCGTGGGCCGATCACGCTGCGCGGCATTCGCAGCACCCTGAGTTCCAGCCGGAAAAGCCGGGCAGGACAGCAGCGATTCGGGGAGTGACGACAAGTGCGTACTGGAATCCAGACGGAAACCGGCCAGGCCGCCGGGGTCAACGAGGTCGGCGGGGTCGGCGAGGTCGCGGGAACGAGCAAGGCGGTCAGCCAAGCCATGAGCCAACCGGACAGCCGGGGTGCGGGCCAGTTGGCGGGTGGCGGGTTGAGCCGGCTCAAGGGAATGTTGCCGATGTTGATCGGCAATGTCGTACTGCCCTACCTGATCTACGCGATCCTGGGCAACAACGGCTTCTCGGTGATGACCGCGCTGACGGCGAGTGCGCTGCCACCACTGGTGATGACCGCGTTCACCGCGCTGCGCAAGCGGAAGCTGGAGGCGCTCGGGATGATCTCGTTGGCCACCATCGCGGTTGCGATCGTCACCTCGATGTTGTCCGGCAATGCCCGCTTCATGCTCGCCAAGGACGGCCTGTTCCCGCTGGTGCTCGGGCTGGCCATGCTCGGTTCGTTGCTGGTCGGCAAGCCGTTGATCTTCTACGTGATCAGGACCGTGTTCGCCGCCGACAACCCGACCTTGCTCGATCGGCTCAACCGCGCCTGGGCGCATGCCGGCTATCGCCGCGAGATGCGCACCTACACCGCCCTGGCCGGCCTGGTGCTGCTCGTCGTCGTCACCGTGCAGGTGACCTGCGCGTTCACCCTGCCGGTCGGCTTCGCCATGCCGATGCTCAACATCTTCCAGCTCGTCGCCTCGGCCGCGTTGGTGATGGGCATCCGCCACGCGCTGCGCAAGAGCATGGGTCGTTACCTCGGCCAGTCGGCCTGAGAGCAGCCGGCCCGAAAACAGCCGATCTGAAAACAGCCGATCTGAAAACAGTCGGTCTGAGAGCCGCAGGCTGGAAAGAACGAAGGTCTGGAAGCGGAAAGCCGGATGGCGGGATCAGCGCGGCCGGTATCGGACCGCCGGAACGGCAGCGGGAACTACAGGACGGCCTGGGTCTGGGTGACCTTGGCGACCAGCTTGCCGCTGTCCGCCCGGATCTCGGTCTCGATCACGATCGTGCGCCTGCCGAGGTGCAGCGGCTGCGCGGTCGCGGTGGCGTAGCCGCTGGTCAGTGGGCGGAAGAAGTTCGTCTTCGACTCGATGGTGGACGTGCCGGCCGCGCCGTCCGGCAGGTTCAGGAACGCGCACAGCCCGCCGGTCGCGTCGGCCAGCGCCATCAGCGCACCACCGTGCATCGCGGTGCCCGCCGTGCACTTCGTCGCCGACCAGGCCAGCCTGGCGCGCACCCGCTCCGGGTCGCCCTCCAGTACCTCGATGCCGAGTTCTTTGGTGAAGGGCATCGCCGAGTGCATCAGTTCGGTCGCGCTGTCGGTCATGACGGTCCTTACCTGGTCGAGGTCAGCCCTTGATACCGGTTTCGGCGATGCCGCGCACCAGGAATCGCTGCAGCAGCACGAAGACCAGCAGCAGCGGCACGATCGAGACGGCGCCGGCGAGAAACAGCTCGTGGATGGCCGGATGCTGGGAGAGGTTGAACGCGGAGATCGCCACCTGCACGGTGTAGGACGAGGAGTCCTGCGCGATGATCATCGGCCACAGGAACGAGTTCCAGGACGCGATGAAGTCGATCACGCCGATGGCCGCGAAGAAACCGGTCGCGTTCGGCACCACGATCCGCACGAAGGTGCCGAAGTAGCCGAGACCGTCCATCCGGCCAGCCTCTTCGAGGTCCTTCGGGAAGTCCAGGAAGTACTGGCGGAAAAGGAAAGCGGTGAAACCACTGAACAGGCCGGGAATGATCAGGCCGCGCAGCGAGTCGATCCAGCCGAGGGAGGAGACCACGACGAAGGTCGGCAGGAAGGTGACCGCGGCGGGGATCATCAGCGTCGCCACGATCGCGTAGAAGACCTTGTTCGCGTGCCGGTAGGGAATCCTGGCCAGGCCGTAGCCGGCCAGCGAACACAGCAGCAGCTGCCCTGCGGTCTGCAGCACCGACACGACCACCGAGTTGAGGAGGCTGGTGGCCAGCGGCACCTCGGGATCGTCGAACAGCTCCTTGAAGTTGCCCCACTGCAAGGAATGCGGGAAGAACGTCCAGGTCTGCGCGGTGATGTCGTCCTCACTGGACAGACCGTTGCGCACCAGCAGGTAGAACGGGACAAGGAACAGGATCGCCGCGATCACCAGCACGATCGTGCGGACCGTACCCCCGGCGATCCGGCCGGGCCTGGTGCCGCGACTCGGCGGCCGCAGCAGTTCGGCGTCGTACCTGCCGCGCATGATCACACCTCCGTCCGGCCGAGCCGCAGGAACTTGCTCTGTAGCACGGTGACGATCGCGATCAGCAGGGCCAGGATGATCGCGCCCGCGCTGCCGTGCCCGAGGTCCTGGCCGCCGCTGCCCAGCGACGTGTAGTACAGGTACACCAGCGGCGGCCGGGCATAGGGCGGGTAGACGTTGCCGTCCGGCGTCGAGGTGGTCAGGATGTTCACGAACTCGTCGAACGCCTGATAGGCGTTGATCAGCAACAGCAGGACGACCGCGACCGAGGAGGCCCGCAGCTGCGGGAAGGTCACGTGCCAGAAGGTCTGCCAACCCGGTTTCGCCCCGTCGATCCAGGCCGCTTCGTAGAGATGGCGCGGAATCCGTTGCAGACCGGCGAGGAACAGGATCATGTAGAAGCCGATCTGCAACCACAGCCGCAGCGTCACCAGCACCACCCAGTACAGCGGCGGATGCACCGTCGCGGTCCAGGCGATCACCCCGCTCGGCGGAAGGCCGAGATGGCTGTAGAGCCAACCGAAATGGGCCTGCAACCACAGCAGCACGCTGTTGGCGAGACCGTAGCGGACCCCGCTGAAGATCGAGGTCCGCCAGATCAGCGCCGCGACCACATAGGAACACGCGGTCGGCAGGAAGAACACCGAACGGAAGAACGTCCGCGCGAACCGCAACTGGTTGACCAGCAACGCGAGCCCCAGTGAGAGCGCGAAGGTCAGCGGCACGATGAAGATCGCGAACACGCTGAACGTGCCGAGGCTGGACAGGAACGCCGGATCGCGCAGCATGTCCAGGTAGTTGGACAGGCCGACGAACTTGGTCGGGGTCACCGTGTTGCGAGCCTCGAAGAAGCTCAGCACGACGCTCCAGCCGATCGGCAGGTAGACGAAGATCGCAAGGCCGATCAGGAACGGCCCGACGAACAGCCAGAACGCGCCGGTGCTCCGCCCGCGCCTGCGCGCCGGCTTGCCCGTTGACACCGCCATCGGCTACCCGAACAGCTGCTTGAGCTGGGCCTGCACACCGCTCACCGCGGTGTGCATCGGACCGGAGGGGTCACCGCCGTTCTTCGCGATGTCGGTCAGCGAGTCCGACAGCGCGGTGTTCATCGCGTCCGTCCACACCGGACCGCCGACCAGGTGGCCGGACTGCTGGACGTAGCGGACCGCGTCGGCGGCCGGCCCGGTGGTCAGGTTGGTCGCCTTGGGGATCAGGCTCTTGCGGGAGGGAATGTGGAAGCCGAAGGCGGTGTCGAACCGCAACTGGTCGGCCGTCTGGTCGATCCACAGCCACTTGATGAAGGCCTTGGCCTCGTCGATGTGCCTGCTCTTGGCGTTGATCATCGACCCGTACGCGCCGACCGGCACGGACTCCGCGCCGGAGTTGTCGAACTTCGGGAAGGGCAGCACCCCGAAGTCGTCGCCGAACTTCGCCTTGATCGACGGGATGTTCCACAGCCCGGTCCACTGCATCGCGGTGAGGCCCTGGGTGAAGGCGCTCGGGTCCGACCAGTCGGCGGGTGCGCCGAGCAGCAGGCTGCCGTTGGAGTTGAGCTGGTGCAGGGTGTTCATCGCGGTCGCCGCGCGCGGATCGTCGAAGCCGACGGTGTAGTTGCCGCTCGCGTCCTCGTGCAGGTAGTCGAGGCCGACCGACCACAGCAGCGGGCCGGCGAGCACGCCGACGCCGCCGTCGTTGCCGACGAAAAGGCCCTTCATGCCGTTGCGGGTCAGTGCCTGGGCCGCGCTGACCAGTTCGGCGACCGTGCTCGGCGGCTGGACGCCGGCCTGTTGCAGCAGGCTCTTGCGGTAGAACAGCACCTGGGTGTCCACGGCCTGCGGAATGCCGTACACGTGCCCGGCGACGGTGTGCCCGGCAAGGACCGAGGGCGTGAAGTCGTCCTTCACCGGCGCGATGATGTCGTCCAGCGTGACCACCTGGTCGGCCCGCACCCAGTCGATCTTGACCTGGTCCTCGAAGATGTCCGGCTCCGCGCTGTTCTCCAGCGCGGTGGCGATCAGCGAGTCGTAGTCGCCGATCTTCCAGCCGACCTGTACCTGCGCTGTCTTGTAGGCGGCCGCGTAGCTCTGCACGGCCTGCTCGACGCCTGCCTCGCCGTATTGGTGGTACCACTGCTGGAGGGCGCCGGAGGAGGAGCTGGTGCCGGAGCTGCCTCGGCCGGTGTCGGAACCGCAGGCCGCGGTGGCGAGCCCGGCGAGGGCGACGCTGCCGGCGAGGCCGAGGAAACCGCGTCGGGTGTGCGCTCGGGCGAACGGGTCCACTGGCTGCGCCACGCTGATCAACCTCCGGTTTCGACCGTGCGGGTCATCGGTGCCCTGATCCACATCGTCGTACATGCGCGCGGCCGACGCATACCTTTTGTGCCCTTCGACAGCGTGAACGCGAGCATTCCCGCAATTCGGGAACGCTCGCGTTCACACTGGTGCTCGGTCCGATCGGGACCGGCTCGGTGATCAGCCCTTCTCGACCCTGCGGACGGTCAGCTGGCCGTCGGCGTGCTGGCCGCGTAGCCGTTTCTTGTCGTACTTGCCGACGCTGGTCTTGGGCACCTCGGTGATGAACGCCCAGTTCTCCGGCAGCTGCCAGTGCGCGACCCGGTCGGTGAGGAATTCGCGCAGCTCCTCGGGGCTGACCTGCTGGCCCTCCTTGAGCACCACCGCGACCAGCGGCCGCTCGTCCCACTTCTCGTCCGGCACGCCGATCACCGCGGCCTCGGCCACCGCGGGATGCGCCATGACCTGGTTCTCCAGGTCCACCGAGGAAATCCACTCGCCACCGGACTTGATCACGTCCTTGGCCCGGTCGGTCAGCCGCAGGTAGCCGTCGGCACTGATCGCGCCGACATCACCGGTGCGCAGCCAGCCGTCGCGGAACTTCTCCTTGTCGTCGATGCCGTAGTAGGAGCCGGCCACCCACGGCCCCCGCACCTCGATCTCGCCGACGCTCTCGTTGTCCCAGGGCAGTTCCGCGCCGTCGTCGTCGGTCAGCCTGGCCCGCACGCCGGCCGGGAACCGGCCCTGGCTGAACCGGTAGTTCCAGGCCTGTTCACCGGTCGCGGTGCCCGGCGGCCGGGCGACGCTGCCGAGCGGGGAGGTTTCCGTCATTCCCCAGGCATGCAGGATGTGTACGTCGAAGCGCTCCTGGAAGGTCCGCATCAGCGACGGCGGGCAGGCCGACCCGCCCACCACCACATCGTGCAGCGGCGCGAGGCTCTGCGGATGCGCGTCGAGATGGCTGAGCAGGCCCTGCCAGATCGTCGGCACCGCACCGGCGAAGGTCGGCCGCTCGGCGGCGATGATCTTCGCGAGGGGCTCGGGCTGGAGGAACCGGTCCGGCATGATCAGCGAGGCGCCGATCATCATCGCCGCGTACGGCAGCCCCCAGGACATGGCGTGGAACATCGGCACGATGACAAGGGCCCGGTCGGCCTGCGTCAGCGCCATCGAGTCGGTCATGCACACCTGCATCGAGTGCAGCCAGATCGACCGGTGTGAGTAGGCGACGCCCTTCGGGTTGCCGGTGGTGCCCGAGGTGTAGCACATGGCCGCGGCCGACCGCTCGTCAACTTCCGGCCAGTCGAACTCGGTCGGCCGGCCGGCGACCAGCGCCTCGTAGCCGTGCACGGTGACCCCGTCCGGCGCGGTGATCACGCTCGGATCGCCACCGACGACGATGACGTGCCGGACGGTCTCGAAGGTCGGCAGCAACGGGTTGAACAGCGGCGCGAGGCTCGCGTCGACCAGTACGACCTGGTCGGCGGCATGGTTGGTGATGTAGGTCAGCTGTTCGGGGAACAGTCGGATGTTGAGGGTGTGCAGCACGGCGCCCATCGCCGGCACCGCGAGATAGGCCACGAGGTGCTCGTTGTTGTTCCACATGAACGTGCCGACCCGCTGGTCGCCGTCGATGCCGAGGCCGCGCAGGGCGTGCGCCAGCTGGGCGGCCTGTTCGCCGAGTTCGGCGTAGGTCATTCGGCGGGCACTCTCGCCCGTCCAGGTCGACACCTCGCCGGCGCCGTGCACGCCGGTGCCGTAGCGCAGCAGCGCGGCGAGGGACAGCGGCCCGTCCTGCATCGTGCTCAACATCGTGATCGCCGACTCCTTCGTTGGATTGCGTCGCCCCTTGCCGAGGGCCACCGGAGTTACCGACTAGTTAAGCCGTTGTCAGCGCGATGCGCGAGGCACAGTTGCCGGCGGGTTACCGATCTTCCACCATTCAGTAGCCGGCGGGACCGGGCTGTCCCGATCCAAGGCCGCTGGAATTCGGTCGTTCCGGCCGCGAGCGCTCGGGGGCTGCTCACCGAGCTGCGATCACGCGCGGACCCGTGCGCTAGAAGGAGGAGTCGAGCTTCTCGCGCATCTCGTGCAGCCTGCTGATCAACATCGCCCTGCTGGCCGGCGCGGCCACCATCCACCGGTCATTGGGTTGGTCACCGCTGAGCTGACTCATCCAGCGGCCCTGCTCGGTGTCCATATAGACCAGTGGATGCGGACAGCGCCGCCGCTCGCCGCTGCGCGCCCGCGCCGCCGCGTACAGTTCGCCGCCGCCGCTGCGCGGCAGCTCCAGCACCGTGAACAGGTCCCGCGCGTCCTCGGCCATCGATGCCCGAGGGAAGACGTTGAACGCCTCGGCCGACAGCGGCTTGGTCTCACCGGGAGCGCCGGGGCCGCGCTGCGCGCGCAGTTGGCGCATCTCCCGCTCCGGCAGGTTCACCGAGCGACCGTGCCCGGCCGGCACCTGTGGCAACTTGCCGACCACGATCTCGGCCAGCCCGTCCGGGCTGCACGGCTCGATGGTGACCTGGTCGCCGTCGCGGGTGACCAGCACGGCGTCCTGGCCGACCGAGGCGGCCAGTACCGCGATGTTGCTGCCGGTCGTCTGCTCGTTCGCGACCACGCCGATCCAGCCGAAGTACTCCACGCTCGGCCGGGCCAACACGGTGAGGGTCTCGCGGAAGTCCGGGACGAGGTCACGACCCATCAGCAGCCCGTTAATGGCCATGTCGTCGCCGGCGCGTTGCAGGGCCTGGCGTTCGCCCTCTTCGTCCAACCAGTACACGGTGTTGACGAGAACGTTGTGCGGTTCGCCGAGATTCTCCCGTCGCCACACCGTGGAGATCGTGTCCAGCGCCAACGTCACCGGCTCGTACAGCACGAAATACCCACCCCTGCTCATGATGCTGGCCGCGTGTGATCACGCGGCCAGCATCATATTGCCAAGTTGTCGTCAGTACCCGTTGTCATTCCCCGATGACCGGCGGCGCGGTCATCTCGTCCGTCCCGAACAAGGCGTCCGGGTCGGCCTCCTGTAGGTACTGCGCGGCCTTGTGCTCCTGGTCTTCCTCACCACGATGCCCGCCGCCCATGCCGCCCATCGGCATGCCGCCCTCGCCCGCGGCACCACCGGGACCGGCGATACCGCTGCCCATCATGGTTTCCTCGCTGGCCGCGTTCATCCCGATGCCGCTGCCGCTGCGCGAGCTGTTGGTGATGTCCGAGGAGTTGGCACCGGAACCCGCGGTGCCGGCGTGCAGGCTGTTGGCGGCGTTGGCGCCACCGCCACCACCGGCACCGCCGAAACCGCCGCCGGGATTGAGGCTGCCGGTGAACGGCGGATTCGGCGAACCCTTGCCGTTGGAGTTGTCCTCGTCGTCGGAGTTGCCGCCACCGATGGCGCCGGGGAACAGGTCGGTCTGCGGATCCTCGGTCTCGCCGGGTGGAATCCAGCCGGACACGTTCGTGTTGATGTTCGGCTCGTTGGGCAGGCCCGGCAGGTTCCAGCCACCCCCGCCGCCGGGCGGCACGTCGATCGTGCCGGCCCCGGAACCCTCCGATGCGCCACTGAGTTCCGTGCCGCTCTCATCGCCCGCGCCGGGCGGTGCGGTCAGCCTGCTCGCCGCGTACTCGCCCTCGGACGATATGCCGCCGCCTCCTCCGACAACCCCCATCGCGGAGTAGCGCGCGCCGCTGGCCCCGACCGAACTCGGCGACACCACCGTGATGGTCGCGTTGTTCACCGGGATCTGGCCGTAGACCTGCGGCATGTCCGACGCGGTCGCGCTGCTGGTCTGCGCGTAGGTCTGGTACACCTGCACGTTGTGCTGTGAGCTGGCGTTGTACTGGCTGACCTGGTTGTCCAGCGGGCCGGTGTCGCCGACCACCGCGAGCAGGTCGTTGCCGAGGTTGGTCGGCATCTGCGACGGCACGTTCGTCACGCTGTTGCGGGCGGTGTTGAAGGCGTCCGCCTGGTTGCTGAGCACGGCTTGGTGCTGGGCCAGCGCGTTGCTCGCGTCCTGCGCGGCGTTCGCGAGCGGCACCGCGCCGCTCTGCGCCTGCTCCGAGGCGGTACCACCCCAAGCCGAGGCCATCTTCTGGTTCAGCTGCAGGATCTGGTCGTTCACATCGTCCTGCGCGCCCACCTGGTAGCCGGCGCCGTCCTGCGCGTCGTACATCCGGCTGGGGCCGGGGCCGTGCTGGAACATCTGGTAGATCTGCGTGGCCGAGTAGCCGCCCATTGATATCCCCCTTCTGGGTGGTGCGCGGGCCGGCGGTGAGTGTCGGGTTCCGGACGTGGCGAGGGCTGCGAAGCCGGGCTGACGACCGGTGCGGTCAGAGTCCGGTGTTGACGCTGCGCATCGAGTGCGAGCCGCCCTCTTCGGCGGTCTGGTAGTTCGCCAGCGCGGTCTTCAGCGCCTGGATGTACTTGTTGCAGTAGTCGATCATCGCGTCGAGGTGATCGAGGTAGGCCTGGCCGGACTGGTTGGCCGCGCTGGTCGCGGTCGCGCTGGCCGTGTCGGAGGCAGGCGGCTGAACCCCGGTCATCGGGTGCGCCTGCGGTACCGCCTTGGTGAGCGAGTCCTGCAGCTTCTGCCACTGGCTGAGCACGGTCTCCAGCTCCGACGGGGTGAAGGTGTAACCACCGGCGCCGCCCGAGGCGGGTTGCGAGACCTGGAGACCATTGTTGGATTCGGTAACCAGGGTCTCGAGTTCCGCGAACAAGCCACCTATGTTGAAGATCCCACCGTCGTTGATCGCCATCGCCGGTTCCCTCCGTCTTTGCCGGTCTGCGCGTTCTGATTCTGCCTGGCCACGCCCCATCGTGGCTGGTGCGCCGCAGATAGGGTAGCGCGCTGAACTCTCACTGTGGGGTGAGACGCCGGCATTCGACGGCCGGTTCCGCGATCGGTCCGGCTACTTTCGTCGGTTTCCCGCCGGAGCCGCTTGTTCACCGTGCGCGGGCCGCTCTCGGCGCTCACGTGCTTACGGACCGTGTCCACCCCCAACCGACACGGTCCGTAAGCAGCGTCGATCGGCGCTACAGGCCCTCGCCTGCGGCCAGCGCGGCGAGCCGGTCGGTGAGCCAGGCCTGGTTGGCCCGCCACAGTCCGGTGCCCAGCGAGACGCGAGCGACGCCGAGCGCACCCAGCTCGGCCGGGTTGAGGCCCTCACGCAGGTAGGCGATGTTCACCGGCCGATGCCCCACCCCGGCGACGAACCGCTCGATGGTGTCCGCCTGGCGAACCAGGATCGGATAGACACAGTCCGCCCCGGCGTCGAGATAGGCCTCCGCGCGGCGCAGCGCACCGGGCAGCAGGGCGCGCTCGTCGGGTTTGCCGCTGTTCGCGTATGCCCGCAGGAACACGTCGATCCTGGCGTTGATGACCAGCCCGACCCCGGCGGCGCTCGCGGCGGCGCGGACCTCGGCCAGCCAGGCGGCCTGCTCGGGAATGTCGACGAGCCGACCGCTGCGGTGGTCGGTGTCCTCAAGGTTGCAGCCGACCGCGCCGGTCGCCAGCAGCCGCTCGACGAACAGGTCCGCCGGCAGCTGGTAGCCGGATTCGGCGTCCATGGTCACCGGAACCGATACCGAGGCGGTGATTCGGCTGGTCGCGGCGAACATCTCCTCGGCAGGGGCGCCCTCGTGGTCGGCGTGGCCCAGCGATTCGGCGACCGCGCCGCTGCTGGTGGCCACCGCGCCGAACCCGGCGGTCTCGGCCAGCCAGGCCGATGCCGCGTCCCAGATGTTCGCCAGCACCAGCGGCTGCCCTGCCTTGTGCAGCTCGCGCAGCTTGCTCGCCTTGGCCTCGCGTGTGTCGGCGGTGTGGGTCCGCAGGTCGCCGGTCATGCCGGATCGGCCGGGAGGGCGAGCCTGCTGAACACGCCGAGCCGGTTGAACGTGTTGATCACCGTCACCGCCCAGGCCACGACCGCCAGCTGTTCGTTGGAGAAGGCCTTCGCGGCCTGCTGGTAGACCTCGTCGGGCACGTCCCGGTCGATCGGCAGGTTCGTCATGGCCTCGGTCAGCGCGAGCGCGGCGCGCTCCTGCTCGGTGTAGAGATCGGTCTCCCGCCAGGCGGCCAGTACGAACAGGCGGCGTTCGGTCTCGCCCAGCTGGCGGGCGTCGCGGGAGTGCATGTCCAGGCAGAAGGCGCAACCGTTGAGCTGCGAGGCCCTGATCTTCACCAGCTCGATCAGCTGGGGGTCGATACCGGCATCGACGGCGGCCCTGGTGACCGACTGGTGCATGGCGAGCAGTTCCTTGTACGCGGCGGGCAGCTGTTTGCCCAGGTTGATCCGCTGGTTGAGGTCATTGCTGGTCATAGCTCGACTGTATGCGCGGACTGGCACACACGTATGGTCCAATCCTGTGCCAATCGACTGGTCCAGTGCCGGCCTCGACTTCCACCTCGACCTGGATCGCGACGCGGGCCGCCGGCATGGCCTCGCCGACGCCATCCGCCGCGCGATCCGGGACGGCCGACTCACCCCCGGTACCCGCCTGCCCTCCACCCGTGCCCTGGCCGCCGATCTCGGTATCGCGCGCGGCACGGTTACGCAAGCGTTTGCGGAGCTGGCTGTCGAGGGCTACCTGCGTACCCACCAGGGGGCCGGGGCGGTGGTCGTCGGCATGCCCGGCCAGCGGCATCCACCGAGGGTGATCCCGCCGCCGTCCCCGACGCAGCGCGGCAACGCCCGCTGGAATCTGCTGCCCGGCCGCCCCGACGTCACCCTGTTTCCGCGCAGCAGTTGGCTGGCGGCGACCCGACGCGCGCTGACCGACGCGGTCGCCGAGGACTTCGGCTACGGCGCGCCGCAGGGCCACCCCAAGCTGCGCAAGGCCCTCGCCGACTACCTTGGCCGAGCAAGGGGAGTGGTCGCCGACCCGGACGCGATCATGGTCTGTAGCGGCTACAGCCAGGCGCTCGGCCTGCTGGCGAGGGTGCTGCGCGAACGCGGCGCACGGACGGTGGCCTTCGAGAACCCGTCGCTGGCCGAATTCCGTCAGGTGGTCGCCGCGGCCGACCTGACCTGCATCGGGATCGGCGTCGACGGTCACGGCATCCGCGTCGACCAACTCGCCGCGACCGCCCCGCCGCGTGGTCTCGGCGCGGTCGTGGTCACCCCGGCACACCAGTACCCGCTCGGGGCCACCCTGCACCCGGCCCGCCGCGCCGAACTGATCGAGTTCGCGCACGCCACCGACACCCTGATCATCGAGGACGACTACGACGGCGAGTTCCGCTTCGACCGGCAGCCGATCGGCGCGCTACAGGCCCTCGCCCCGGAACGGGTCGTCTACGCGGGCACGTCGAGCAAGACCCTCGCCCCTGGCCTGCGGATTTCCTGGCTGGTCCTGCCGTCCTGGCTGATCGAGCCGATGCGCGCGGTCAAACGACTCGCCGACCGGCACGCCGGCGTCGTCGAGTCGCTCACCCTCGCCGAATTCATCACCGCCGGCCACTACGACCAGCAGGTCCGACGCAGCCGCTCCCGCTACCGGGCCCGTCGCGACCGGCTGCTGACCGCGCTCGGCCAGGAAGGCATCACGGTCTGGCCGGACAGTGCCGCGGCCGGGCTGCACCTCGTCCTCCCACTGCCCAACGTCCTCCCGCTGCCCGACCACGGCCGGCCCGACCACGGCCGGCCTGACCACGTTCGGCCTGACCACGTTCGGCCTGACCATGGCTGGCCCGACCACGGCCGCGCCAGGACCTCCGAAGCCGCCGCGCCAGCCAACGCCGCCGCAGCCGCCTCCGCCGAAGCCGAGGTGCTGGCCACCCTGGCCCGGCACTCGGTGGCGGTCGAGGGCCTGCATGAGGCCTGGATCGATGATGATCCGCAGGTCGGCGGCCTGGTCGTCGGCTACGCCGCCCCGGCGGAACACGCCTTCGGCCCCGCGATCCATGCCTTGATCACCGCGCTGCGGCTGAGCTGGCGCTGACCACTTGCCCGGTGCGCTACCCACGGTCGTGCGATTCTGGCCACGTTCCGGCCCCGTCGGGGTGGTTACTGATCGGTAACGTGGCGTACGCTTTCGGGAATTCGACGACGTAGTCCCCCAAACCGGGAGATCTCGTGATTGTGCGACTTGTGATCGGCCTGCTGGTCACCGTGGTAGGTCTCGCCATTGCCGGCCGACGCGTCTGGTGGCTCTATCGGCTGATCCGATCCGGCCAACCGGTCAGCGGCCGGATTAAGGAACTCGGTCGCCGGCTGGAGACCGAGATCGCCGAGGTGGCCGGCCAGCGCAAGCTGTTGAAGTGGTCGGCGCCGGGCCTCGCCCACTTCTTCACCATGTGGGGCTTTCTGATCCTGACCTTCACCATCATCGAGACCTGGGGCGATCTTTTCGACCGGGACTTCGCTTTCTGGTGGTTCGGCCACGCCCGCTGGCTCGGCTTCGTCGAGGACTTCTTCACCGTCGCGGTGCTCGTCGCGCTGGTCGCGTTCGGCATCATGCGCGTGCGCCAGGCCCCGGCTCGCAAGGAGCGCAAGTCGCGGTTCTACGGTTCGCACACCGGCGCGGCCTGGCTGGTGCTGTACATGATCGCCGCCGTCATGGTGACCCTGCTGATCTACCGGGGCGCGCAGTTCGACACCGGCCACTTCCCGTACGGCCGCAGTGGCTGGCCGTTCGCGTCCTGGCTGGTCGGCCATGCCCTCGCAGGCCTCGGCACCACGGTCAACGGCGTCATCGAGACCGTCTTCGTGCTGCTGAACATCGTGGTGATCATGGGCTTCCTGGTCATCGTCGTGCACTCCAAGCACCTGCACATCGGTCTCGCCCCGCTCAACGTCGGCGCCAAGCGCCTGCCCGACGGCCTCGGCCCGCTGCTGCCGATGGAGTCCGGTGGCAAGCCGATCGACTTCGAAGATCCCGGCGAGGACGACGTCTTCGGTCGCGGCAAGATCGAGGACTTCACCTGGAAGGGCATGCTCGACTTCGCCACCTGCACCGAGTGCGGGCGATGCCAGAGCCAGTGCCCGGCCTGGAACACCGGCAAGCCGCTCTCGCCGAAGCTGGTCATCATGGACCTGCGCGACCACCTCTTCGCCAAGGCCCCGTACCTCATCGACGGCAAGGAAAAGCCGGAGGAAGGTTCCGTCGAGATCAAGACCGGCGACCACAATGGCCACGGCGTCGCGGAATCCGGCTTCGCCAGGATCCCCGGCTCCGGCCCCGAACAGGCCGCCCGGCCACTGGTCGGCACCCTCGAAGAGGGCGGTGTCATCGACCCGGACGTGCTCTGGTCCTGCACCAGCTGCGGTGCCTGCGTCGAGCAGTGCCCCGTCGACATCGAGCACGTCGACCACATCGTCGACATGCGCCGCTACCAGGTCCTGATCGAGTCGAACTTCCCGACCGAGCTGGGCGGCATGTTCAAGAACCTGGAGAACAAGGGCAACCCCTGGGGCCAGAACAACAAGGACCGTCTCCAATGGACCGAAGCGCTGGACTTCGAGGTCCCGGTCTTCGACGGTGAGCTGGCCGACGACGTCGAGTACCTGTTCTGGGTCGGTTGCGCGGGCGCCTTCGAGGACCGCGCCAAGAAGGCCACCCAGGCCGTCGCCGAACTCCTGCACACCGCCGACGTCAAGTACGTCGTGCTCGGCTCCGACGAGACCTGCACCGGCGACCCGGCGCGAAGGGCCGGCAACGAGTTCCTGTTCCAGATGCTCGCTCAACAGAACGTCGAGATCCTCAACGCGCTGTTCGAGGGCCGCGAACCGCTCAAGCGCAAGATCGTGGTCACCTGCCCGCACTGCTTCAACACCATCGGCAACGAGTACCCGCAGGTCGGTGGCGACTACGAGGTCGTGCACCACACCCAGCTGCTCAACAAGCTGGTCCGCGAGCGGCGGCTGATCCCGGTGTCCCCGATGGCCGAGGACGTCACCTACCACGACCCCTGCTATCTGGGCCGGCACAACAAGGTCTACGACGCACCGCGTGAACTGGTCGGCGCCGCAGGCGCCAACCTGCGCGAAATGCCCCGGCACGCGGACCGCTCGTTCTGCTGCGGAGCCGGTGGCGCGCGGATGTGGATGGAAGAACGGATCGGCAAGCAGATCAACCTGGAACGGGTCGACGAGGCGCTGGGCACCGCGCCGAACAAGATCGCAACCGGCTGCCCGTTCTGCCGCGTCATGATGACCGACGGCGTGACCGACCGACAGAACAGCGGCGCGGCCAGCGCCAACCTCGAAGTGGTCGACGTGGCCCAGCTCCTCCTCTCCGCCGTCAAGCGCGGTAAGGAAACCAGCTGAACCAGCCTCACGGCACACCGGCTGAACCCAGCCTCACGACAGAAGGGTGCCCGGCCTGCCAGGCCGGGCACCCTTCTGTCGGCGCTCTGTCGATTGTCGGCGCTCTGTCGATCGGCCGCTTGATGGGGCCGGCATCGACCGGCCGAACTCAGTTGGCTCTCGTGGCTCGACTCAGTTGGACAGCAGCGGCGGCCCGAGCGGCAGCGCCTTGCCTCCCGTCGCCTGCGAAGCCGAACCGAAGAACAGGTACACACCGACCGCGGTGAACACGAGCACCACGATCCCGCCGATGCGCAGCACACTGGCCGAACCCTGCAAGGTACCGATGAGCACCAGCACGAGGGCGACCTCGATCAGCGCGAACAGCAACGCATAGGCGGACGGTAGGCGCAGCGTGCCCAGGGTGAGCATGCCGACGATGACCAGCCATGAGATCAGGAACAATCCCTGGGTACTGACAGCGGCCGCGGCGGTGACACCGAACCAGTTGTGGGTGAGGCCGAGAACGAGTAGCGCGTAACTGAGCCAGAATCCGGCGAAAATGCCGAACACTCCGGCAACCGCACTCTGGCCGAGATTGGCCGCCCATACCGCGGCGATGACAAGGCCGAGGCCGGTGGCGGCAATGATCACAGCGAGCGAGGCGCCAACTGCGGTAGCGGGTACATAGCCGATCAGGACAAGTCCGAGCGCGACCGAGCCGACAATGAAACTGGGCAGACCGATCATCATCGGGTCGGCGGTCGGCGCCGGCGGGGCGGCTTCCGCGGCGTGTTGGGCAGCGGCTCGTTGGGTGCTTTCGGTACTGGCGTCGAGGGTCGTCATGGCGGGCTCCCTTTCGGGCATCCGAACCGCACCACGGTTGTGGCGACGGCACTTCATTGGGTGTACCTGCTCGACAACCGTCAGCGAGTCTCATTTAGAGACGCCCGCGCCATCCGTTTTGCTCCGATTCGTCTCTCAGCGGGCCGACGAGACCCGCTCCCGCGTGGGACGAATCGGTTCAGCTCACGGCGACAGTCGGCCCCGTCAGCGACCAGGCCGGGCTGTCAGAACGGTCCTGCCCTCAGGACGGCACGGCCATCGAACGGCCCGGCCATCAGAACGGCCCGGCGAAGCCCGCCCGATCATGGCGAGGCTGAGATGGGGCGGGATGAGGCAGGCGGGGCAAGCGTGGCAGGGCGGGCGCAGGTCGCGGCCGAGCAGGGTGGGGCAGGTCGCGGCCGGACGGTACCGGTCAACGGGGCCACGGCGACCATCACCGGCCCGGTGACGGATCAGCTCGCCATCGGATGCCACAGGATGCCGCTGGATGCCACCCGATTCAGCATTCGATGACGTTCACCGCGAGCCCACCGCGCGCGGTCTCCTTGTATTTGACCTTCATATCCGCGCCGGTCTCACGCATCGTCTTGATCACCTTGTCCAGCGACACGAAATGGGTCCCGTCACCGCGCAGGGCCATCCGGGCCGCGCTGATCGCCTTGATCGAAGCGAGCGCGTTGCGTTCGATGCACGGAATCTGCACGAGGCCGCCGACCGGGTCGCAGGTCAGCCCCAGGTTGTGTTCCATCGCGATCTCCGCGGCGTTCTCCACCTGTTTCGGGCTGCCGCCAAGGACCTCACACAGCCCGGCGGCAGCCATCGAACAGGCCGAGCCGACCTCGCCCTGGCAGCCAACCTCCGCGCCGGAGATGGACGCGTTCTCCTTGAACAGCACGCCGATCGCACCGGCCGTGAGCAGAAACCGGACCACGCCGTCGGCACTGGCTCCTGGCACGAAGCGGGTGTAGTAGTGCAACACCGCTGGCACGATGCCCGCCGCGCCGTTCGTCGGCGCGGTCACCACCCGACCGCCGGAGGCGTTTTCCTCGTTGACCGCGAGCGCGAACAGGCTGACCCAGTCGAGGATCCGCAGCGGGTCGGTGGCGTAGTGCTCGGTGGTCAGGGTGCGATGCAGTTCAGCCGCCCTCCGCCGAACCTTCAAACCGCCCGGCAGGACGCCGTCGTTGACACAGCCACGCCGAACACAGTCCTGCATGGCCTGCCAGATCTCGGCAAGCTCCGACCGAACCTGTTCCTCGGAACGCCAGGACAGCTCATTGGCCAACATCACGCCGCTGATCGACGCACCAGCCTGCTCGCAGCGGAGGAGCAGCTGCTCACCGGTGGCGAAGGGGTAAGCGACCGGAGTGTCATCCGCCTTGATTCGGTCCGCACCGGTAGCGGACTCGTCCACCACGAACCCGCCGCCGACCGAGTAGTACGTACTCGCCCGCAGAACCTCGCCGGCCTCGTCCAACGCGGTGAAGGTCATCCCGTTGGGATGCGCTGGCAGTGAGCGCCGCCGGTGCAGGACCAGGTCGCAGTCCGGATCGAAGCCGATTCGATGCTCGCCGAGAAGATCAAGGGCCCGGTCCTGGCGAATACTGGCGACCCGCTGCGGCACGGTGTCGGTGTCCACCGTGCGCGGGTCCTCCCCGGACAGTCCGAGCAGCACCGCCCGGTCGCTGCCGTGCCCGTGCCCGGTAGCGCCGAGCGAGCCGAACAGTTCGGCCCGCACCGACCTGGTGCGGGTCAGCAACCTGTTGTCCCGCAGCCCGATCGCGAACAGCCTCGCGGCCTTCATCGGGCCGACCGTATGCGAACTGGACGGTCCGATGCCGATCTTGAAAAGGTCGAAGACGCTGATGGTCATGACAGCACCAGATGTTCGGTAAGACCTGAACGCTCGATAATGACAGCCCTGCCGATCATGAGGGCCCCGTCGGCAATGACAGCTCCGTCGGCAATGACAGCCCCGTCGGTCATGGCGGCCCCGGATACGGTCATGACAGGCCCGGATACAACGGATGGGCCGCGGCCAGCGCGGCGACCCTGGCACGCAACTTGGTCGCGGCCGGCTCGTCGAACTCCGGCTGCAGCGCACCGGCGATGATGTCCGCGACCTCATGGAAGTCGGCCTCGGTGAAGCCACGGGTGGCCAGCGCGGGCGTGCCGATACGTAGCCCGGAGGAGACCATCGGCGGTCGGGGATCGAACGGAACCGCATTGCGGTTCACAGTGATCCCGATGCCATGCAGCCGATCTTCGGCCTGCTGGCCATCCAAAGCCGAGTCACGAAGGTCCACAAGTACCAGGTGCACGTCAGTGCCGCCGGTCAGCACCCGAACCCCGGCCGAGTCCTCGGCGAGCAGCCGGTCGGCTAGGATTCGCGCACCGGCCAAGGTGCGGGCCTGCCGCTCACGGAACTGCTGGGAAGCCGCGATGCCGAACGCCACCGCCTTGGCTGCGATCACATGCTGCAGAGGTCCGCCTTGTTGACCTGGGAAAACCGCCGAGTTCAGCTTCTTTGCGTAAGCCTGCCGCGCCAGGATCACCCCGCCACGCGGACCACCAAGGGTCTTGTGCGTCGTCGTGGTCACCACGTCCGCGTACTCGGCCGGGTTGGGATGCAGCCCTGCCGCCACCAACCCGGCGAAGTGCGCCATGTCGACCAACAGCAACGCACCGACCTCGTCGGCGATCGCCCTGAACGCGGCAAAATCCAGTTGGCGCGGGTACGCCGACCAACCGGCCACGATCAGCTTCGGTCGGTGCTGCCTAGCCAGTTCGGCCACTTCCGCCATGTCCACCAGGTAGTCCTTTTCGGACACATGATACGCCGCTACCCGGTAGAGCTTGCCGGAGAAGTTCAGTCGCATGCCGTGCGTCAGGTGCCCGCCGTGCGCGAGGTCGAGGCCGAGGATGGTGTCGCCTGGATCGAGCAGGGCGGCCATCGCCGACGCGTTAGCCTGCGCGCCGGAGTGCGGTTGGACGTTGGCGTACTCGGCGTCGAACAGGCCTTTCACCCGCTCGATCGCGATCCGCTCGATCACATCGACGTGCTCGCAGCCGCCGTAGTAGCGCCTGCCTGGATAACCCTCGGCGTATTTGTTGGTCAGGACGGTGCCCTGCGCTTGCATCACCGCCCACGGGGCGAAGTTCTCCGAGGCGATCATTTCCAGGGTGTCCCGCTGGCGGCCCAGCTCCGCGTCGATCGCGGCGGCCACCTCCGGGTCGACCTCGGCGAGATCGGCGTTCAAGAAGTCGGAGTTCAACGGCCCGGAGTTCAGCTGGTCGGAGTTCAGCAGGTCGGTCATTCGGCACCGCCGTCGGTGAGCGCGCCGTCGGTGAGAGCCAAGTACTCGGCTGCGGAGAGCAGGTCCGTAGGCGGCTCGGTCAGTTCGACGCGCAGCAGCCAGCCGTCGTCGAACGGCGCGGAATTGACCAGGCCCGGCTCGGCGACGACCGCGTCGTTCACACCCACGACGGTCCCGCTGACCGGCGCGTACAGGTCGCTCACCGACTTCGTGGACTCCAGTTCGCCGCACACCGCGCCGGCGCTCAGCGCATCGCCAACCGCAGGCAGCCCGACATACACGATGTCCCCGAGCTGATCGGCGGCGAATGCGGTCACACCGATGGTTACTGGATCGCCTGACCCGTCGATCCAGTCGATCCACTCGTGCGCAGCGGTATAGCGAAGATGATCCGGCGGCGCTTCGACCATGACAGGCTCCTTGGTAGTGGGTTCGGCGGGCGCCGAGCCGACACAAAAAGCCTCCCGCTCTGTCATTGGCCTGAGAGCTTCACCGGCAGATCACCGGTTTGCACCGTGGGCGAGACGCATCGGCGCCTCTTTTCAGAGTTGCTTCCCTCGCGCGGTAGGTGGGCCTGAGAGTTTCCTGGGAGGTTTTGCTCCTTCGGCGCCACGGTCGATAACCGCCGTGGACTCTCCCGCGCAAGATCAATAGCAGTATTCAGTTGTGACTTGCCGTATTCAGTTCATGGTACGGGGTCTCACGGTGCGGGCCTGCCACGTCCAACTGGGCTGCCCAACGATGATCGTCGCGGATGTGGACACTGTGGATCCGGACACCGCAGCTGTGATCACTGCGGCGGCTTCCCGTCATGTCCGCCGACTTCATCGATGCGGCACGCCGCTGGTTGGGACTCCGCGTTCGACGTTGCGTTGCTGGCCAAGTTGCGTTGCTGGCCAAGCTCAGGTGCTCGTTGGTTGCCGTATTCGGTTGTGGTTCGGTCGTCCGCCGAACGTTAAGTCAGGCCCCAGGGGGTGTCAAGGTAAAGACCCACCGGCCCGGCTGGCCGTCACCAGGCCGGTTTCGTAGGCGACGACCACCAGCTGGGCGCGGTCGCGCGCGTGCAACTTGGCCAGCAGGCGGCCGATGTGGGTCTTCACCGTGGCCATACTCAGCCGTAGGTGGGTCGCCACCTCGCTGTTGGACATCCCTTTCGCGATCAGGGTCAGTACCTCCCGCTCCCGGTCGGTCAGCCCGTTCAGCTCCCGCGCCGGCGTGTTGGCAGGTTCGGGCCTTCGCGCGAACTCGGAGATCAACCGGCGGGTCACCGCTGGCGCGAGCAGCGCTTCACCAGCGGCGATCACCCGGATCGCGGCCAAAAGATCACTGGGCGGAGTGTCCTTGACCACGAACCCGCTCGCCCCCGCCCGCAGTGCCGAATACACGTAGTGATCCAAGTTGTAGGTGGTCACCATGAGTACGCGAACTGTTTGAGCGAGATCAGGGTCTGAACAGATCAGCCGGGTCGCCTCCAGCCCATCCATCCCCGGCATCCGCACGTCCATCAGCACCACATCCGGCCGTTCCCGGCGAGCCAGTTCGACCGCTTCCGCCCCGTCCCCGGCTTCGCCGACCACCACCAGGCCGGGTGTGGCGTCGATCAGGACCCGGAAGCTGCCCCGCAACAACGCCTGGTCATCGACGATCAACACCCGAACCGACGGCGGCGTATCGGCGGCGAGCGGCGGCATCTCGGTCACTTCTGCACCCGCGTCCATGCACGCGGCTGGATGGCGATGGCGTGTGTCATGACCGCTCCCCATCCAGACGACGAGCCCGCCCAGGCGCGTAGGGCAGCACCGCTGACACCGTGAAGCCACCGGTCGGCCTCGGCCCGGCGGTGAAGGCGCCGCCATAGGCCGTCACCCGCTCCCGCATCCCGATCAGGCCATGCCCGGTTGAGGTCGGCGCCCCGACCCTGGCTCCAGTCCCGATCCCGGCCCATGGCAACTCGGATGCCGATGCCGACCGAGTTGGCCCTTGATCACTGATCTCGATATTGACCTCCCGTTCGTCAACGCGTACCCCGACCGTGCAGCTGGTCGGCGCCGCGTGCTTGATCACATTCGTCACGGCCTCCTGGACAATCCGATATACCGAAAGCCCGACTCCGTCCGGCAGCGAATCCACCCCGTCGACCGTCAAACTGACCCGGACGTTGGCACTGGCCGCACGCTCGACCAACTCGCCGAGACTCTCCAGATCCGGAGTTGGCGCCAACTCCGGATCTGGAGCACCGTCCGAGCGCAGTACACCGAGCATCCTGCGCAACTCGGCCAACCCATCGCGGCCAGCCGCCTCGATGACCCGCAACGCATCCTGGGCTTCGTCCGGGTGCTCTCGGGCAACGTGGTTGGCTACCGCCGCCTTTACCGTGATCAGGCTCATGCTGTGCGCCACGATGTCGTGCAGTTCCCGCGCGATCCGCAACCGCTCCTCGGCAACGGCCTGCTGCTCTCGCCGTCGCGTCGAAGCCGCCAGATAGTCCCGCCGTTCCTTGGTGGCCAGACCGGTTACCCAAGCCGCTATGACCACCGCCCAGCAGAACGCGAGAGCACCGAGCACGTCTGGTCCAGGACGAACCATACTTGCCAACAAGGTGATGCCCAGCGACATCACCAGGTCGCGTACTGCCTCGCGCCGTGTCTCGTCGAGCACCACGAGATACAGCGCGAGTGCGATGTCGATGGTGACCACCCATACCGCGCCGAGCAGGATGGCCGCCACCGAGATCACCAGACTGGCCCTGAATGCCGCCGTCGGACGGAAGCGCCGACCCAACACCGGCACACCGACCAAGACGACGACAACCACACCCAACCAGGTTGGTACACCTCCCGGCAGCCGCCATGCCCCGACCGCCAGGTTCGCCCACGCCACGGCCACCAATACGAGTGCTGCGGCCGTGTCGAGCACGATCAGATGGACCCGACGCAGCCGACCGACAGGCAGGTCGCCAACGTCTGAATCGTCCACGCCACAACAATATCGATTCCTCCACCCCACCGCATCGGACCAGAGACCGTCATACCCAGGTCTGACCTGATCGCCTTGTCGCTGTTTCGTCAGACCACGGTATGGATGAAATTTTCGGATTCCGGTCCGATGCGCTCGACGCTGCCAAACGGAATCGTTGTCGCCATGATCGAAGTCAACGAACTGTCCAAACGCTATCGACGGACGCTAGCCGTCGACCACCTTTCCTTTACCGTACGTCCGGGCGTGGTGACCGGCTTTCTCGGCCCCAACGGGGCTGGCAAATCCACCACCATGCGCGCCATTCTCGGCCTCGACGCGCCCACTTCCGGCGAGGCACTCGTCGATGGTCGTCGTTACGCGGGCATCAGGCGCCCGCTGTACCAGGTGGGCGCCCTGCTCGACGCCAACGCGGTACACGGCGGCCGGACGGCTTTCCAACACCTGCATTGTCTCGCCCGCTGCAACAGGATCGGGCGCGATCGGGTCAGTACAGTGCTGGACTTGGTTGGCCTCGCCAGCGTAGCGGACAAGCGCATTGGTGGCTTCTCCCTTGGCATGAAACAACGTCTGGGAGTGGCCGGTGCCTTACTCGGAGATCCGGAGGTGCTGCTGTTCGATGAACCCGTCAATGGCCTTGACCCGGAAGGCATCCATTGGATTCGTGGGCTGCTACGCGCATTGGCTGCCGAGGGGCGCACCGTGTTGGTCTCCAGTCATCTGATGAGCGAGATGGCGTTGACCGCCGACCATATTTTGATTGTGGGTCGCGGCCGGTTGGTGGCCGAATCGTCCATGGCCGAGCTGGCAGCTCGGTTCCACCGCGACGTGTTGGTCCGTTCTCCGCACCCGGACGAGCTGCTCGCCGTGCTAAAGACCTCTGGCGCGGAGGTGCTGGTCGAGCCGGACGGTGCGCTGGTCGTCACCGGCCTTGACCAAGCCCGAATCAGTGACCTGGCGTTACGCAACGGAATCGCCGTGCACGAGTTGACTCCGCGCAGTGCATCGCTTGAAGACGCATACCTGGAAATCACCGACCGCAGTGTGCAGTATCGCGCCGGCGCTCCCAACACCAGCGGCGTCGCAGCCGACCAGGACGGCCAAGTCGAGCAGGCAGCACCGCGAGAGCAGGAGGTCACCCGATGACCGACATCATCGCCTCGGAATGGCTGAAGGTCCGATCCCTTCGGTCTACCTACTACTTACTCGGCTTCGCCCTGCTCGCGATTCTGGTCGGTGCCGCGTTATCACTGATCATGACGGCATCCTGGGATCATTCCTCGGTCGCGGACAGGGCGCATTTCCCTGGCGCTGATGCGAGCGTCGTGGTAATGCCCTTTGTGTTGTGTCTGCTTGCTGCTTTTGGCGGTTTGGCCATCACTGGCGAATACGGCAGCGGCATGATGCGCGGCAGCCTGGTCGCAGCGCCGCAGCGCGGGTTGCTGTTGTCGGGGAAGGTCGCTGTTGTCGGGGCGATAGCCTTCGTTGTCGGTCAGGCGATTTCGTTCGGCATGACTGTCATCGAGTTGGCGATCATCGGCAACCGGCCCGCGCCGATCAATCCCTGGCCACACGGAATTGCCTCCGCGGCCATGCCGGCCTTTGCTTCCGGATTGCTGGTGACGGTGGTCGGTCTGGTTGCTTTGGGGGTCGGCGCGGTGATCCGGTCGACCGCTGGCATGCTGGTGTCGATGATCACGCTGTTGTTCATCCTGCCGACGATCGCAGCGTTCTTTCCGTCCTCCTGGGGTGTTCGGCTGGATGCGGTGCTCCCGTTGAACTTGGCTACCGCACTGGCCAACAGCGTTCCCACCATCAGTTCTCCGCTGTCACCGCTGGGCGCAGGTTTGCTCATGGTGGCCTATGTGGTTGTCGCTTTAGCAGCTGGCGTGTTCGCGGTGACCCGTCGCGACGCTTAGCAGCCGCTACCATCGCGTCAGCCGGCCTCGTCCCATCACCACAGGCACCTCACTACCGCTACATGGCCGTGAACCACGTCACCACGAGCACCATCACCTCATCGCTGTGCGAAAGGAGAACTCCGATGCCAAGGCAGCATGCCCCACCTGATCGCGACGATACGTTTCGCTGGGTCGCCTCGGTTTGGCCGGTCTCGCGACCTTCGGTCTTGCCGGAATTCAGGCTGACGCGCCGTCAGTCTGTGCCACTGGTTGTCAGACCGTGGACCTTGAAATGCGTCTCAGCGGCTGACCGCCCTGCCCGATGCCGAGCGGCCAGCCACGTCGATCGACGGACCAAGCCAAATATCAAACCAGATTGGGGATGGATGGGTTGAAGCGAGCAGTAGGTCAGGATTTGCCGGCCAGGCCTATTGAGCTGGCCAGACGCAGAGCCGCGGTACCCAGCCCGGTTGGCTGGAAGGTGAAGCTGATTGCGCCGTTAGGGGTCCGATCCGCGAGCAGGTTGGCCTCGGGGTAACGCTTGGTCTTCCGGTGCCATTCCAGGATGCCTGACATCCATTCCTTCAGCTCTTCGGCGTGCCGGGTGAGGAGCTGCTGGACCTCCTCGCTGAGGTTCAGCTCGACGAACATGGCGGGCAAGTCGTTGGCCACGATGTGCTCGAACTGTTGCATTCGGGCGGTCATCAGATCGTTCACGACGTCCCTGGCCCGCAATCGATCCACGTCCAGGAATTTCTGGATGACCAAAACCATGTTGTGGAGTTCACCTTCGAACTCGATTTCCTTCTGATACGAAAAGAGGTCATTGATGAAACATGCGTAGTCGTGCGCCGCGGTGTCCAGTTCGTGCATGACCCGGTTCTGGTAAAGCTCTTCGGGTACGACATCGAAGTTCGCGAGTCTGGCCAGATCCATGGTCAGCTCGGAGCCGAAGGTTCTGCGTCGCATCTCGACATAGTCGATCGGGTCGGGGATCCGGTTTTCCGCGTGGTTCGCTAGTTCCCACAACCAGCTCTCAGTCATCTTCGCCACCGCATCGCGAAACTCCCGCCGTGCCGGCATCGCCATCGGTTCGATGGTGCGTTGCCACAGATCGGCGAGTGCGGTCTCGAGAGGGTTGACAGGTGCTGGGGTTGCTTCGGCATCCAGCGGCATGAAAAGGGACAGTCGCTCGTTGCACAGTTTGGCCGCTGCCAGGTTGTGGGTGGTGCCGAAGACCACTGGGAAGTAGTCGTCGGCGTATGTGCCCCACCCCAACCAGTCCGTGGACAGATCGAGACCCTCGGGTGTGGCGTCGGCATGGATCATCGAGGCGCAGTAGGCGAAGTCGAATCCGAGGAACTGCCGCTCGGTCCAGATTGCGCCGACCTCGACACCGGGCACCGACTCGAAGAAGCCCATTTGCCGGGACCATTCGACGCTGTGGCGTCGGGCCGCGTCCAGGTTGGTGTTGATCCGGATCGGGTAAGGCATGTAGATCTCTGGTAGCGGCAGGTGTCCGACCTGCTCGAACGGCCGGTACGAGTACTGTGCAGCCCGGCGCCGCAGGCCAAGCCTGCCCGGCGACAAGGTGAAAAGATTGGCGGCGCTCGCGAACTCCGTCGGACCGGCGAACGGGCTTGCCGCGCTGGCGACGGTGCCCTCGTTCATGTACCGGGAGGACCGGGCGTGCCATTCGTGGCCACCCGCCTGCCAGTCCTGCAGTCCCTTGACGTAGGCGGCGACCCGCAACTGATCATCAGGTGCGATCGCGTATTCCACCAGGACACCGGGCACGTCGACCAGCGCGGTGTGCTCGAACTGCTGCAACCGGGAGGTCAGTTGGTCGTTGACCAGTTCGGCGGCGACTTGGGTCGGACAGTCGAAGAACTTCTCGAAAACCAGTACCGCGTTGGAGTTCTCGCCTTCCTCGCGAACCTCGCGCTGGTAGGAGAACAAGTCGTTGCGCAGGTGCACGGCATCGGAGAAGGTGTCCGACAGGACTTCCATCGGTCGCAGCGCGGCGATCTGGGCGGGGATTTCGGCCTGCGCGGCGAATTCGACCAGGTTCGCCGACCATGGTGCGCCACCGACCCTGCGACGCATCTGCATGTACTCGATCGGATTGGCGATCCGGCCGATGTCGATGTTGTTCAGCTCCCACATCGATTCGACCATCAGGTTGTGGGTGCTGGTGATGAAGCGTCGTCGCCACGCAGGGGACATCGCGGGGACGGTGCGTTCCCAGAGGTCCTTGAGCCCTGCTTCCGCCGGGTTGCTCGGTTCGGGTGGTTGTCGGCCGTCCTCAGTCATGAACAGTTCGAGATGGTCGAGGTAGGCCCTTGCCCCAGCCAGGTCCCGCGAGTACTTGAACTGTTCGAGGAAGTGGTCGTCGAAGAAGAACACCCAGACGTACCAGTCGGTGATCAGATCAAGCGTTGGTCCGTCGCAGTCCGGGTGGGTATACGCGCACATCAGGGCGTAGTCCATCTTTGCCAACGCCGCTTCGTCCCACACCACTCCGCCGCTCGGCTTCGGTGCGTCGAGCATGCCCATGTCCTTGGCCCACGCCGCGCTGTGTACACGGGAGCGTTCGAGATTCGGATTGAGCCTTGCCGGATACGGAAGGTAGAAATCGGGCAGCGTGAAAGCCTGCATTCGGGTGCCTACTCTTTCCCGGCCGACGGACGTGGTTCGGCTAAGACGGTGGCATCCGGCGTGGGGCCAAGCACACCTCCACCCGAGCGAACCCGTGTGCTAACGGGTGAATCGTGTTGCGGCCGGGCGGGTGCTATCGGGCTACTTCTATGAGAAGTTCGCTCGGCGAGTATGAGTAGTTCGCTCGGCGAGCGGTTAGCGGGACATCCTTGACGCGGGGCGAGTGGGTTCGGCGTGGCGGAGTTCTACGCAGCAGGTGCTGCCGGCCCGTGGTTCCAGCGCGGCTTCGACCGTGGAGGCGGCCAGGCCAGCCAGTACGCCGCCGCAGAACGCGCGGTTGATCTCGCAGACTAGTCCGGACCCTTTGGTCGTCAACGGATGAAACGGACAATCGTGCAGGCGAAGTCGGGTCGGGGTGTCCCGGATCGGCTCGAAGCCTCGGTCGGCCAGTATCTGCGCGGTGAGGCCCAGGGCGCGTTCCGTGCTGAGTCGGCCCGGTCGAGTTCGTTCGCGTTCGCGTGCGCCCAGGGTGCGGCCGTCTTCCTCGGCGATCCGGACAGCTGCGCTTCGCGCCGGCTCGGTGGGATCGGTGCTGGCCACCGCGTCGAGCAGGATGCCGGCGAGTATGTCGTGCCGCCGCTGCGGGATATTGACCCGAATATCCGATTTTGACGGCTCGTAGACCTTCGGCGCCCGACCGACCTTGCGGATTCCGCTCAATGACTCGTACCGGGCATTGAGCACACCGGCTTCGACCAGTTTGTCCAGGTGGAATGCGGCCAGCTTGCGGGAGATCCCCACAGCGCCGGCGGCTTCGTCCCGGCTGATGGGACGACGGGCTTGTCTGATGAAGACGTACATACCTCGCCGCAGCTGGTCCTCCAGTGCGGCGACCGCCCGGATCGACGAATCCGTATCCTGGGCGGTTATGGCCGTTTCATCCGATTTCACACCATCCACCTTAACGCCAATGGTCATGGTAGCAATCGTTGTGATGCTCGACTCTGCCTGCTTATCTTGACCAGAATGTAAGATAAAACCAAAGTCTCTTAGTGAAATTGAGAATTAGCGCGGAGGTTGGACATAGGGTTGGCGGCAGAGTTGTCCGGCTCGATGACCAGGCTCCCACCCGCGAGGACGTAGCCATGCCCCTCCAGTCTGCCCTGCGCGTAGTGAACGAACCCGACTCCGGCGTCGACCTCGACGCCGCCGAGCAGGCCGCCGCGCAGTTCCTGCACGCGCTCGGTGTCTCGACCGACTCGGAGAGCATGCGTGGCACTCCTCGGCGAATGGCCAAGGCGTACACCGAACTGTTCAGTCCGCGCCCGTTCGACCTGACGACGTTCCCGAACGACGAGGGCTACGACGAGTTGGTGCTCGCGCGGGACATTCCGGTGCGATCGGTCTGCGAGCACCATCTGCTGCCGTTCGTCGGCGTCGCGCATGTCGGATACCTGCCGGGGGATCGCATCCTCGGACTGTCCAAGCTGGCGCGGATCGTCGAGCATTTCGCCTGCCGGCCGCAGGTGCAAGAGCGGCTGACCAAGCAGATCGCGGATTGGCTGTCCGAGCAACTGCATCCCAAGGGGGTCGGCGTCGTGATCGAGGCCGAGCACACCTGCATGACGTTGCGCGGCGTGCAGGCGACCGGTTCGAACACGGTGACCTCGACGCTGCTGGGTACGCTGCGCGAGGACGCCCGGTCCCGCCAGGAGTTCTTTGCCTTGACCGGGGTCAACGCTTGATCTGTCCCGACAGTGACGTCCCCAACCGATCGACGTCCCTCACCGATCGACGTCTTCGACCGATCGACGTCTCGAACCGATAGGCGGCCCTGACCGGCTGGCGTGCTGAGCCGCTTGGCCTACCGTAGGCCGTCAGCCGAGCAGATCCAGGCGTTGGTCAGTTTGCTGATCTTGTTGTGCGGGCCGATGACGCTCACCGCGACGAGGCGTCGAGTGCGGAAGTGATCAGGCCGGGGCGTGCAGGGCGTCCAGTGTCCTTTTCGGATCGATGAACAGCGGTTGCCAGGCCAGTTCGGCGGCGCCGAGCAGGGCGCTGTCGGGCAGTTGTTCGCCGACGATGGCGATGTCCTCGTCGAGGCCGTCGGAGCCGGGGAAGTCGTTGCTGAGGAACGATCGCGCGGCCAACTGCTCGTGTACCACCTCCGGTGCCAGTGCGTAGAACCGGCCGAGGGAGCCGCCGAGAACGATGCGGTCGGTGTCGGTGATGTTGATCAGGCTGGCCAGTCCGTTGCCGAGGTGCGCGTTGATCCGTCGAACAGCGGCGAGCACGACGGCATCGCCCGCCACCGCGTCGGCGAGTGCTTTCGCCACGGCGGCGGTGACATCTGGCAGCGGCACATCGTCCTCGCCGAGCGCGCGCAGCAGGCCGCGGTGGTCGGCTTCGATCTCAAGGCAGCCGGTCGAACCGCACACGCAGGCCGCGCCCGCCGGGTCGACGGTGATGTGTCCCGGTTCGATGGCGTAGCCGTGGGCACCGCGAAACAGTCGGCCCTCGCTGATCAGCGCGCCGCCGAGGCCGACATGGCCGGTCGCGAGATACAGCAGTTGCACCGCGCCCCGGCCGGCCCCGTGCCGGTATTCGGCGAGGGCGGCGAGGTTCGCGTCGTTCGCGAGATCGGCCGGCACTCCGCGCAGTGCGTCGTGCCGGTCCAGTTCGGCGCGGAACAGGTCGCGCAGGGCGACCGCGGGCCAACCGAGGTGCAGCGCGGCGCGGGCGTGGCCGTCGGCAAGCCGGACCGGGGACGGCACGGCGAGGCCGATACCGAGTACCGGGAGGTCGGCCGGGAGCACGTCGCCGATCAGCTGACACAGTTCAACCAGCGCATCGGCGGCGGTTCCGCTGGGCAGCGCCTGTTCGACCCGTTGGAAGATCCGGCCGCCGAGGCCGATCCTCGCGGCGCTGATGGTGTCCGGGTTCAGCTGCGCGGCGATCACCACCGGCGCGTCATCGGCGATCCGGACCTGGTGAGAGGGGCGGCCACCTTCCGCGCCGGAGGCCCGACCGGTGGTCCTGTCGACGGTGACCAGGTCGCGGCTGGTCAGTTCGCCAAGCAGGTAGCCCATCACGCTGCGGCCGCAGCCGAGCTGTTCGGTCAGTGCCGCACGGCTCGCGGTGCCGCCGAACTGGTGCAGGTTCAGCACGAGTTCGCCAAGTGTGTCCTTGGCGGGCTCTTGTGCGGCACGGCTCATGTCCGTATCGTACCTTTGTGCAGTAGCTGCACAAACTAGAGCTTGCGACAAAGGGGGCAAGATGATCACCGTTCTCGGCCTGTTCGCTGGCGCGCTGACCACACTGAGTTTTCTGCCCCAGGTGCTGCACACCGTCCGCACCCGCAGTGCCGGCGACCTGTCCTGGGCCTGGTTGCTGCTCTTCGGCGCCGGGGTCGCGAGTTGGGTGGTCTTCGGCTCGCTGACCAGGGATCTGCCGATCGTCATGGCCAACGGGATCACCTTCGCACTGATCGGCGCGCTTGCCGCGCTCAAGGTCGGGCAGGAGGTACGGACCCGGCGCGGCGCCGAACAGCACGCCTGACACCGCCACCAACGACGCGACCACCAACGACACGGCGGCCAACAACTGGCCCGCCAAATAACCCAGTCGGGGCTTGAACCTGACGTCACGTCAGGTGCGATGGTGGGTGGGTGAGCGAACAAGGGCAGGAACGACAGCGGGAGTGGAAGATCGGTGAGCTGGCCTCGGCAACCGGGCTGACCGTGCGCACCCTGCACCACTACGACCAGATCGGCCTACTGTCCTCGACGCTGCGCACCGAGGGCGGGCACCGGCTCTACACCGCCGCCGACGCCACTCGGCTCTACCAGGTGGTGGCCTTGCGGGGGCTCGGTCTTCGCCTCGACCAGATCAAGGACTGCCTGGTCAACGGGGTCGATCCGGTTACGGTGCTTACCGAGCAACTGCGTGCATTGACCGTCCGGTTGAAGGCCGGGGAGCGGCTGCGCATCCGGTTGGCCGCGCTGCTGGACACGTTGGCCGAGGAGCCCGAGCCGACCGCCGAGGATCTGCTCGCCGTTGTCGCGCAGACCACCGCGACCGATCGGCTGCTCACCGACCACCTCGACGCCGAGCAACTCGAACGGCTCGCCGCGCGGCATGCCGAGCTTGGGCCGGTCGCGGACCGACTGGTCGCTGTCGAACTGCCGGGTCTCTACCGGCAGGCACTGGCCGAGTACGACGCCGGCACCCAACCGACCGACCCGGTGGTGCTGGGCATCGTCGAGGCGATCGACCGGGTCAGCGCGCGGCTCTCCGGCGGCGATCCGGCGGCCAGCGGCCGGATGCGGCGGTTGTGGGCCGAGCACGGTGAGGAGGTCCAGCCGAACTGGGGGATTCCCTGGGCCGACCTCGTCGACTACCTCCAGCAGGCCCGCGACCACCTGCATGTTGCGCCCGACAACAGCGGCACGGGCCCCGATGACGGGCAATCGGCCGGGGAGGAGTCCCGATGAATCGATCCGCTACCGCTCGGGCGATCGGCCTGATGCTGTTGGCCGACATCGTGGTTCCGATCGCCTGCTACTACCTGCTGCGCGCCTTCGTCGTCGGCGAGGTGCTCGCGCTGGGTGTCGGCGGCGCTCTTTCCGGCCTTCGGGTGTTGATCGAAGCCTTGCTGCGTAGGCGGTTCGACGCTGTCGCCGGGGTCGTGCTCGGCCTGTTCGCGCTGGAGCTGATCGCGTTCTCGGTCTCTGGCAACGCGCGATTCGTGCTCGCCGCCGACTCGATCCCCACCGCCGTGCTCGGCGTGGTCTTCATCGGGTCCCTGTTCGCGCGCCACGCGCTGGCCTACCGGTTGCTGCTCGGCCTGTTGACCGGCGGGCAGCGGGAGGCCGAACAGTTCTGGCAGCGGGCCTGGGCGGACGGGCCGACCTTCCGGCACGCACTGCGGATGCTCACGCTCGGCTCGGGTTGTCTGCTGCTCGCCGAGGCCGCGCTGCGGATCGTGCTGGTGATCGCGTTGCCGTTCGATGTGCTGGTGAGCGTTTCCAAGCTGCTGCCGGTGGTGCTGATCGCGGCCATGCTCGGTTTCGCCGGCTGGTACGGCAAACGCACTGGGCTCGGCGTGCGGCCCTATCTTGAGTCGATCGGCGTCGATGCCGAGGCGCCGAGAGCGCAGGTGCTGGCCGGTGAATGAGGCACCTCGGGTGGTCGTCATCGGAGGTGGGCTCGGCGGCCTGTGTCTTGCCGAAGGCCTGCACCGGGCCGGCATCCCGGTCACCGTCCACGAACGCGACGCGGGCCCGGCCGCTCGCCGGCAGGGCTATCGGATCCATCTCGGCGGCGTCGGCGCGACCGCTCTCGCCGACTGCTTGCCGCCGGCCTCCTACCAGTTGCTGCTGGCGACCGCCAGCCACTCGGGCGGGGCAGGTCACCGTCATCTACGGCAAGACGCTGCTCGACGCCGCGACGCGGGAACTGCTGCCCGCTGACGTCCAGCGCGGCTTCCTCGCCGTGCGCGCGTTCGTCCGTCCGATCGGGATGGCGCTGGGCCTCGTCGAGTTCGCCGAACCGCCTGCCGAGGCGGCCACGCGGTCCGGCGTCCGGCTCATGCCGGCCGAGGACTACCTGATGTTCGCCCTCACCGCACCGAGGGGATTCTTCCCCCACCCCGACGCCATTATGTCCACAATGGATGGTGAGCGGCTTCGGGAGGTGGCGGTCGGGATGACCCGTGGCTGGCATCCGAACCTGCGTGCCCTGCTGGCCCGGTGTGTCGTCGGGGAGAGCTTCTATCTGCCGATCCGGGTCAGCACTCCGGTGCCGCCTGGCCGACCGGCCCGGTCACTCTGCTCGGCGACGCCGTGCACACGATGAGCCCGGCCGGCGGCTCCGGCGCGAACACCGCGTTGCGCGACGCCGCCCTGCTGGCCCGCCAACTGAGCGCGACCCACGAGGATCGCGGCACGCTGATCGGCGCCTACGAGCGGCAGATGCTCGACTACGGTTTCGCGGCCGTGCGCGCGGCGGGAGGCGGTCAGTCGCCGAGGAAGATGTCCGCCCGCAGATCTTCCTCGCTGGCACCCGGATAGCGGTAGGAGTCGAAGTCGGTGACCCCGGCGGCGCGCAGCACCTCGTCGTCGATGAGGGTCTGGCCGGTGTACTCCCCGGCCGGCTGGACGAGCACCTGGTACGCGGCGTCGGCCATGATCTCCGGGCGGCGGGAGACGGCCATCGCCGCTTCGCCGCCGACGATGTTCTGGATCGCCGCGGTCGCGATGGTGGTACGCGGCCACAGGCAGTTCGCGGCGACACCCTTGTCCCGGTACTGCTCGGCGACACCGAGGGTCAGCATGGTCATGCCGTACTTGCTCAGCGTGTACGGCGCGTGCGCGGCCAGCCAGCGGCGGTCCGGGTCCAGTGGCGGCGACAGCGTGAGCACGTGCGCGTTGCCGGACTTCAGCAGATGCGGCAGGGCCAGCGAGGTGAGCAGGAAGGTGCCTCGGGTGTTGATGTCCAGCATCAGGTCGTAGCGCTTGATCGGCAGGTCGCCGATGTTGCTCAGGTTGATCGCCGAGGCGTTGTTCAGCACGATGTCGATGCCGCCGAACCGCTCGACGGTGCTGTTCACCGCGGCCTGCACCTGCTCGTCGTTGCGGATGTCACCGACGATCGCCAGCGCCTGACCACCTGCTTTCTCGATCTCCTCGGCCGCGGTGTGGATCGTGCCGGGCAGCCGGGGGTCGGGCTGGTCGGTCTTGGCGATCAACGCGACGTTCGCGCCGTCGGCCGCTGCCCTGACGGCGATCGCGAGGCCGATGCCCCGGCTGCCGCCGGACATCAGGATCGTCCGCCCGGCAAGGGAACCCTGTTGCGCCATGTCCGTTCATCCGTTCTGTTCGTACCAGAAATTATCCAAAAAGAACTGTCTGAAAAGGATTGATCAGAAAAGCGGCGGGCCCACGACCGAAGGGTGCTCGGCCGTGGGCCCGTTACCAGGTCAAGCCGCTATTCGTAGTGCTCGCCGCGTTCGGCCTTCGCCACCAGCGAGGCGGGCGGGTTGAACCGGTCACCGTAGCGGGCGGCCAGTTCACGGGCGCGGGCCACGAAACCGGCCAGCCCGCCCTCGTACCCGTTGATGTACTGGATGACGCCACCGGTCCAGGCCGGGAAGCCGATGCCGAAGATCGAGCCGATGTTCGCGTCCGGAATCGTGCGCAACACGTTCTCGTCGAAGCACTTCACGGTTTCCAGCGCCTCGGCGAACAGCATCCGCTCCTGCAGGTCGATGAACGGCTCCTCGACCCCCGGCTTGCCGAAGTGCTCGGCAAGGCCCGGCCACAACCCGGTCCGCTTGCCGTCGGTGTACTCGTAGAACCCGGCACCGGTCGAGCGGCCCTTGCGGTCGAACTCCTCGACCAGCCGGTCGATGACCTCCTCGGAAGGATGCCCGACCCAGGTGCCGCCCGCAGCCTCGACACCGGCCTTGGTCTCCTGGCGGATCTTGCGCGGCAGGGTCAGCGTCAGCTCGTCCATCAGCTGTAGCGGCGGGGCCGGGTAACCGGCCTGGCTGCCGGCCTGCTCGATGGACGGTGCCGGCACCCCCTCGCCGACCATGGCGACGGCCTCGTTGAGGAAGGTGCCGATGACCCGGCTGGTGAAGAAGCCGCGGCTGTCGTTGACCACGATCGGCGTCTTGCGGATCTGCTTGGCCACATCAAGGGCCTTGGCCACGGTCGCGTCGCCGGTCTTGTCGCCGACCACGATCTCCAGCAGCGGCATCTTGTCCACCGGGGAGAAGAAGTGCAGGCCGATGAAGTCCTCGGGCTTCTTGACGCCCTCGGCGAGGCCGGTGATCGGCAGCGTCGAGGTGTTCGAACCGAACAGCGCGTCCGGCGCGAGCAGGTCCTGGATCTCCGCGTAGACCTTCTTCTTCAGTTCCGGGCTCTCGAAGACGGCCTCGATGACTAGGTCGGCGCCTGCCGCGTCGGCCGGGTTGTCGCTCGGGGTGATCCTGGCCAGCAGCGCGTCACCCTTCTCCTGGGTGAGCTTGCCGCGGGACACGCCCTTGGCGACCAGCTTCGCGGAGTACGCCTTGCCCTTCTCGGCCGCTTCCAGCGAGACGTCCTTGAGCACGACCTCGATACCGGCCTGCGCGCAGACGTAGGCGATCGCCGCACCCATCATGCCGGCGCCGAGCACGATCGCCTTGTGCGCGGTGAAGGTGGGGAAGTCACCGGCCGGCCTGCTGCCACCGGAGTTGATGGCCTGGAGGTCGAAGAAGAACGCCTTCGTCATGTTCTTGGAGACCTGGCCGGTGACCAGTTCGACGAAGTAGGTCGCCTCGATCTTGATCGCGGTGTCGAAGTCGACCTGGGCGCCCTCGATGGCCGCGGCGAGGATGTTGCGCGGGGCCGGCATCGGCGCGCCCTTGAGTTGCTTGCGCAGGTTCGCCGCGAACGACGGGTTCGACGGTGCGCCACCGGGGATCTTGTAACCGGGCAGATCCCACGGCTGCTTGGCGTCGGGGTTGGCCTTGATCCATTCCTTCGCCTTGGCGAGCATCTCCTCCGGCGTGTCGACGACCTCGTCGACCATGCCGAGGCCGAGCGCTTCCTTCGGCTTACGGCGCTGGCCCTGCAACAGGATGTTCAGCAGCGCGTTCTGGATGCCGAAGTGCCGCACCGTCCTGACCACGCCACCGCCACCGGGCAGCAGGCCGAGAGTGACCTCGGGCAGGCCGATCTGGCTGCCCTTCGCGTCCAGCGCGATCCGGTGGTGGCAGGCCAGCGCGATCTCGTAGCCGCCGCCGAGCGCGGCACCGTTGATCGCCGCGACCACCGGACGACCGAAGGTCTCCAGCGTGCGCATCGAGGCCTTCATCCCGCTGGAACTCGCCCCGATGGCGCCCGCGTCGGCCTTGGTGGCCTTGCTCATCAGCTTCAGGTCGCCGCCCGCGAAGAAGGTCTTCTTCGCCGAGGTGATCACCACGCCGGTGATGGTGTCCTTCTCCGCCTCCAGCCGCCGCACCGTCTCGTCGAAGGAGCGCCGGAACGTGTCGTTCATGGTGTTGGCCGACTGGTCCGGGTCATCCATGGTCAGTACCACGATGCCGGCGTCGTCTGCTTCCCAGCGGAACATGTTCTGTTCGGTCATGTTCTTTTCCTGCCTGTCCTTTCCGCTGGTTGTCAGACTCGCTCGATGATGGTGGCAACGCCCATGCCGCCGCCGATGCACAGCGTGACAAGGGCCCGCCGGGCGTCCCGGCGTTCAAGTTCGTCGACGACCGTGCCGACCAGCATCGCACCGGTCGCGCCGAGCGGGTGGCCCATCGCGATCGCCCCGCCGTTGACGTTCACCTTGTCCGCCGGCAGGTTCAGGTCCTTGATGAACTTCAGCACCACCGAGGCGAACGCTTCGTTGATCTCGAAGAGGTCGATGTCCTCAATGGACAGACCGGCGGTGGCGAGCACCTTGCGGGCGGCCGGGGTGGGGCCGGTCAGCATGATGGTCGGGTCGGCGCCGGTGGTCGCGGTGGCCACCACCCGCGCCCTCGGGGTGAGGCCGAGTTCGCTGCCGGCCTGCTCGCTGCCGACCAGCACCAGTGCGGCGCCGTCGACTATGCCCGAGGAGTTGCCGGCGGTGTGCACGTGGTTGATCTTCTCGACCCAGTGGTACTTCTGCAGCGCCACCGCGTCGAAGCCGCCCATCTCGCCGATGCCCTCGAACGAGGCACCCAGCTTGCCCATGCCCTCGACGGTGGAGTCGGGACGCATGTGCTCGTCGTGGTCGAGCACGGCGACACCGTTGCGGTCCAGTACCGGCACGACCGACTTGGCGAAGTAGCCACCGGCCCAGGCCTTTGCCGCGCGCTCCTGGGAGCCGACCGCGTAGGTGTCGACATCCTCGCGGGAGAAGCCCTCGATGGTGGCGATCAGGTCGGCGCCGATGCCCTGCGGCACGAAGTAGGTCTCGTAGTTGGTCTCCGGGTCCATCGCCCAGGCGCCACCGTCGGAACCCATCGACACCCGCGACATCGACTCGACGCCACCGGCGAGCACCAGGGTGTCCCAACCGGAGCGGACCTTCTGTGCCGCGGTGTTCACGGCTTCGAGGCCGGAAGCGCAGAACCGGTTGAGCTGAACGCCGCCGACGGTGTCGGGCAGTCCGGCCATGATCGCCGCGGTGCGGGCGATGTCCGAGCCCTGGTCGCCGACGGGGGTGACCACGCCGAGCACGATGTCGTCGATGCGGGCCGGGTCGAGATCGGGGAAGCGTTGCCGCATCTCGTCGATCAGACCGACGATCAGCGACACCGGCTTGGTCGCGTGCAGCGACCCGGTCTTCTTGCCGCGACCGCGCGGAGTGCGGATCGCCTCGTAGATGAATGCTTCAGTGTTCGCAGTCACACTCACGTGCCTCCTCGCCGAGCGCGCTCGTCGGACAACTGCGCGACGCCGCGTGGTTTCCAGTTGGTTCTGGCTTGCGCAGGGGATCGGTCGCGTCGGCAACCCGATGCCGCGCCAGGCACGTCGGGGTCCGAACGTTGACTACCCGCTGGTAACTCATTTTGCCTCTTGTTGACAGCTTGTCAATAGTCCG